>VXYK01000035.1:213158-224755 GCA_009845995.1 Acidimicrobiaceae bacterium
GCCGGGCGTAGCCGGAGCCGTGTTGCTTTCGCCGGGCGTAGCCGGAGCCGTGTTGCTTTCGCCGGGCGTAGCCGGAGCCGTGTTGGCTGGTGCGGGGGTGTCTGGCGGAATCTGGATCTCGTGTTCGATGCGTTTGCGAGCAATGAACGCCCGGCGGTCCAGGTCCAGGTCGCTCAAACCTTCCGCACAGACGAATATCTGTCTGAATGTCGGCATCGTCATGAGCGCGGCCGATCCGATCACTGATTCTTCGACTGGAACATCGCGCCACCCCAATGTGTCCAATCCTTCTTCGGCGAGTATGCGCTCCACCTCGCTTTGGGCGATGCCTGTGTGCTTGTCAGCTTGAGGGATGAAAGCGATTCCGGTGGCGTAGGAACCGGCAGCGGGAAGATCAAAAGGAACAACGTCGCGGTAGAAACGGTCCGGTATTTGGATCAGAACTCCCGCTCCGTCCCCGGTGTTGATGTCGGCCCCCTGCGCGCCTCGGTGTTCCATATTGCACAACGCCGCGAAACCGGTGAGCAGGACATCGTGACTGCGGCGACCACCGATGTCGCACACGAAGCTGACACCGCAGGCGTCGTGTTCGTTTTGAGGGTCGTACAGGCCCTGGCGCGGGGGTTGTCCGCGAAGCATCTGCATCTCCTGGAGTGGTTCCGATATCGAGGCGTGAAGCCAAAAACGTGAGCGGAGACGACGCTGGCTCGGCTCAAACGCAACTCAATGATACCGAACTTGTCCCCACACACGCCATTTTTTGACTCCGGGGCGACAGTATGGGGTCATGGAAACCCCGGATCTTTCTGTCACCCGCAGGGTCGCGTCGTTGCTCGACGCATCCCCGACCCCCTTCCATGCGGTGGAGACGGCGTCCCAAGAACTGACCGCAGCAGGGTTTGTTGAGCTTGGGCCTGAACAAGCGCCGACAGTTCCCGGTCGCCAGTACGTTCGCCAAGGCGGAGGTTTGGTCGCGTGGGTTGTCGGAGAGCATCACAGCGCGGCAACCGGGGTGCGGGTGGTAGCTGCTCACAGCGACAGCCCGAACCTGCGCATTAAACCTCAACCTGACGCTCACACCGGCTCCTGGCGACAACTGGGCGTCGAGGTCTACGGCAGCGCTCTGGTGAACTCCTGGCTCGACCGAGATCTGGGCCTGGCCGGTCGGGTGGTGATACGAGACGGTGACAGCGCGGTCACGCGACTGGTACACGACAACCGGCCCTTGTTGAGGATTCCTCAGCTTGCCATCCATCTCGACTCAGAGATCCGAAAAAGCGGTCTTGTACTCAACCCGCAGAAGCACCTGGTTCCGATCTGGGGCCATGATCTGGATGTGCCCGAGTTTCGCAGCTATCTCGGGGAGCTCTTGTCGGTTGACGCTAGTGATGTGTTGAGTTGGGACATGATGGCCCATGCTCTCACTCCGGCGGCACTGACCGGGATGGATCAGTGCTTTTTGACATCGTCTCGTATTGACAATCAGTTGTCGTGTTTCTTGGGGCTTGACGCGTTGCTCGCGCTCGCAACAAACCCAGGTCCCCGCATTCCCGTTCTGTGCTTCTTCGACCACGAGGAGGTCGGCAGCGTCAGCAGCACGGGAGCCGCCTCACCGATGCTCGGCACCGCCTTGGACCGTCTCAATGCGGCACTCGGAGGCGATCTCGAACACCTGCATCGGTCGCGGCGCGACAGCCTGGTGCTGTCTGCCGATGGTGCTCACGCAACCCATCCGAACTATCCCGATCGTCACGAGCCCGGCCATCAGATCGAACTCAACGCCGGACCGGTGCTGAAATTCAATGCAAACCAGCGCTACGCCACAGATGCACAAGGTGCTGCTGCGTTCACTTTGGCCTGCGAACGCGCCGGCGTCCCGATGCAGAAGTTTGTCAACCGAACCGATCTTGCCTGTGGTTCAACCATCGGCCCACAAACCGCAGCTCAATTGCAGATTTCGGTGGTCGACGCCGGGTGCGCGCAGTTGGCAATGCACTCCGCGTCGGAAACCGCAGGGAGCCATGATCCGGCTATGTTTCTGGCTGCGCTGATCGAACTTCTGGCCAGCTAGCACTCTTTTTGTTCCGTCAGCGATAGAGGGTGTCGCGAACGACTCGGTACGGGGCTGCGAACATCAGCAGCATCGGAAATATCTCCAGACGCCCGATCAGCATGAACACCGCAAGCACCAGGCGCGCCGGTTGGTTGAAAGCATCGGCGTAGGAGCTCGTGGGACCTGCCTCTCCTAACGCCGGACCCATATTGCCCAACATGGAAAAACTCGTCCCAATGGAAGTCTCGAGGTCAGAACCGAGCATGGTCAACGCAATTACCCCCACGCAGATCAGAAGCACATAGAACAGAAAGAACCCAGCCATTCGGGAGACCACATCTTCGGACACCGCCACGCCCCCGTGCTTGACCGCGACTATCGCTCGAGGCTGCTGAGAACGCCTGACCGAGCGGATCAGATGACCGAACAACACGCGCATACGCATGATCGTTATGCCCCCGGACGTGGAACCCGCGCAGGCCCCGACGACGAACAAGAACAGAATGACGATCTGAGCAGCAGGAGCCCAAAGAACGTAGTTCCCCGGAGATTCAACGCCTGTGGCGTTTCCAAAGCCCGAACTGGTTCCGAACGATACGACGTTGAACAAACCGGCCCTTATTGCGTCGGTTCCCCCCAGCGGCTCGCTGAGCCACAGCACCGCGATCACCGCAGTCGCCGCGCCGGTCAATACCAGTGCGTATGTTCGGAACTCGGCGTCGCGGGTGTAGGCGCTGAAGTCACCGCGCCCAGCGCGCCAATGGAGAGCGAAATTGATGCCCCCGTACAACATCCCCCCGATAACCACCAGTTCGACCAGGACGCTGTTGAAGTGCCCGATTGAATTCGCATACGGCGAAAAGCCGCCAGTAGCAGCGGTGGTGAGCGCATGGGCGAGGCTGTCATAAAGGCTCGGTCCTGGCACCACAAAGAGCAGTGCAGCGATAACGACAGTGAACAGGACGTAGATCGTCCAGAGCCGCCGGGCTGTTTCTGACACACGCGGGGCCAGCCGATCCGATGAGGGACCGGGCGCTTCTGCCGAGATCAGATCCAGGCCGCCAACCCCCAGGTAGGGCAGCACGGTGACAGCCAGAACCACTATCCCCATTCCGCCGTACCACTGGCTGAGCTGCCGGTACATCAGCAACCCTCGTCCGGGTCGTTCAAAATCGGTCAACACCGTGGCCCCCGTGGTTGTGAATCCCGAAGTCGACTCGAAGATCGAGTTCACGAGTTGTTCCACGAACCCGACACCGGAAGTGGCGAAGGTACCCGCGAGCAGGTACGGCACGGCTCCGAAGAGGGTCATCGTCACCCAGGTCCAGCCAACGGCTGCAAACACGTCCCGATTGCGAGTCGGGCCTTCTCGAGTGCGCCACCACAACAGAACCCCTACAGCACCAGAAATCAGCGCTCCGAGTGCCAGAGCTCCGCTGTCTCGGTTGGTGGACGCCAATTCGATCAGCGCACAGACGCCCATTCCCGCAGCAACGAAAATCAAGGCCAGGCCCATCAAGTGAAGGACTGTGCTGGGACGGCCGAAGGGCTCGCCGTGCAGCATGGTTGCTCGTCGAGCCTGTCCAGCGCGGGTTCGCAAAAGACCTCTCATTGTTCTCTCCGTGCGAAGAGTGCTCTGCGCGCAAACAGCGAAGACGACGCCAGACGTTCAGGCCAAACCCGCAGAAAGGCACGCGACTCCCGTCTGAGACCCTGTTGGGCATGCACGATCCAGACGATTCCGATCATCAGCGGCACCAATGAAAGCCGTCCGGCCAACATGAACGGCACCAGCAGCAGCCGCGCTGGTTGACTGAAGTTCTCGAGGTTCCCGAAAGCCCCGACACCGATTCCCGGGCCATGAGTCGAGAGCACCGATATGCCTGTGTAGATCGCCCCAAGAAGGTCTACCCCTGCTAACGCGAGCAGTCCCGCGGCAGTGGCACAGGTGGCGAGATGGGCGATCTGGTGGCCCGTTATACGTTCGATCGCACGGTCGTCAACGGCTTGTCCGCCGGTTTTCAGAACGACCACAGAACCGGGGTCGAGTTGACGACGGAGTTCCCGACGAGCGAAGCCGACAAGGATTCGCGCCCGACTGATGCCAAGCCCTGCGCCGGCCGAGCCGATCATCGAACCGGTGGCGATAATCACCAGCAGCAGTGCCGTCACCGCGTCGTGTTGAGAGGTCCAGTCTGCTACGGCGAATCCGGTTGTGCTGGCCGCTGACGCGGTCGTGAACAGCGAGTCGTGCCATGACAGCCCGTCGGCACGCCACCAGACCGACAACGTGCCAAACAGCAGTATTGCCCCGTAGACGCGAAGCTCAATGCTCTGCCGGAGGGCTTTGCCACGCCCTCTGATCGCCCACCAGATGATGGCGTATCCCGAACCGGCGACGATCATGCCCACTGTGGCGACCGCGGTGGGGCCTGTGCCGAAGCTTGCGAAGGAGTCGGGTACCGAAGAGAACCCCCCGGTAGAAATCGTTGTCAGGGCGTGTACGGCGCTGTGCTTGGCGCCCATTCCGGCGGCGGCAAAAGCTGCCCCGATGATTGTGGTGAGACCGAGATAGATCGCCATCACCTGACGCCGTCTTGCAATTTTCCCGCGTGCGAAGGTGTTGTGGTCGCCGCTCCATTCAGTCGGCGTGAGGCGCTGCCCCTGCAACGCCATCGGCAGAGCCACAACTCCTATGAGAATTCCCACCAGACCGCCCACCCACTGGGTGGATGCCCGCCACAGCGTCATGGGCACCGATAGTTCGCTCGGGTCCAATGTGGTCAGCGCCGTGGTGCTGAAACCGGCGGCCGCTTCAACCAGAGCGTCGTCTACCCTGCTGATCGTTCCGCTGATGAGATAGACCGCGGTGCCCACCAAGACCAGCGCTACCCAGGTGGCGGCCAGACCCGACAGGACCGCCGCGGTTGTGGGTCGGCGTCGCCGTTTCAGCTTGACCCGCGCCAGTACTCCTACCCCGGTGAACAACACACCGGTAATGCCCAAAACAATGCTGTCACCCACATCGTCGAAGAAGCCGGCTATTGCGCATACGGCGCTGACGATTCCAAGACCCGCCAGACCTTCGCTGATCGTCAGCAGTATGTGCGAGTCAGCGCGTGATCTGCGGGGATCAAGTGCCCGTAATCGGGATCGCGACGAGCTGGGCGAAGAATTCACCCGAACACTCGTCGGACCTCATCGACGGCAACGGGTACGGCGAAGGCCACAATATGGTCTCGACCTCGCAAACGCGAACGACCTCTCGCTATCTGGGCCTTGCCATCACGGACGAATGCCCCGATGAGTACGTCTTTGGGAAGACCCAAATCCTTGACCAGCGCTCCGTCAGCCGGACTGTCGACCGCAACCTCAAGCTCCAGTACTTCGGTGTCGCCGTGGAGGAAGGTCGCAACTGCAGCCACATCGCCTCGCACGAACCTGAGAACCCCGTTTGCTGTAGCGGTCCTTGGCGACAGGGCTACGTCGATGCCGACATCTCCCAGCAATTTGAGCAGCGCCAAACGGTGTACAACCGCAACCGTTTCACCGGCTCCGCTCGATTTTGCATAGAGACACGCCAGGATGTTGGCGTCGTCCTCGCCGGTTAGAGCAACAACCATGTCGAAACGACCGACATCAGCCTCTTCTAGAAGATCTGCATCGGTTATGTCGCCCTCAATGATCACAGCTTCATCGAGATTCTCCGCTAGCGCCCGCGCTCGCCGCGTCGATCTTTCGACGATGACGACGTGGATTCCCCGGTCTGCCAGTCGCTGAGCGAGGATTTCCGCGGTGCGACCGCCGCCAAGCAACATGACGCGACGCAAAGTGGAGCGCTCCAGGCCCAGCAGTTCGACCACGAGCCGCCGAGCGCGGCGCTTCAATGCCAAACGCAGATGGTCGCCTGCTTCGAGATGATGGTTGCGTCGGGGGATGATGGTCTCGCCATCCCGTCCGATAGAACCGACTACGAAATCCCATTCGGGTTCGAACTCCGCGCCGATGTCGCTCAACGAGCGGCCGACCAGAGGTGAATGTGCGGGCAACCGGGCACCGACGACCAGTACCTCTCCGTTGGCCATGTAGTCCACCTCGTCGGCTCCGGGATAGTCGAGGAGTTCCAGAACATCTTCGGCCGCTTCGGAGTCGGGGTCGATGACCAGATCCACTCCAGAATTCAGGCGTAGTTCTTCGGCGTCTTTCCCCCGAAGCGCTGAGGCTTCGATTCGCACCACCGTCCGTTCAGCCCCGAGCAACTTCGAGAGCTGCGAACACAGCAAGTTGACAGCGTCGTCTTTGGTTACTGCCACGACCAGGTGGGCGCGTTCGACCCCGGCCCGTCGGAGCGTCTCTGGATGGGTGCCGCTGCCTTCAACGATCAGCACATCGAGGTCTTCGTCCAGTTGGCTCAGCCGATCTCGGTTGAGGTCGATGATCGCGACGTCATGCCCCTCTCGGCTGAGACGATCAGCGACATAAGAGCCAACCTCGCCAGCTCCAACCACGATCACGTGCACGACGCTTGTCTACTCCTATGGGGGACGGTTAGCTGAGATACCCCGCTACAAGACTCCGGGGCGGAACACTGTCATTTTAGTGTCTGTCACCACCGCGTCTAGGGGGATGTCCCACGGCTCGGCTGGAATCCGGGCGACTTCTTGGAATGCGTGGGCGATTCCGATTACGACCGGTCTCTTGTCGCCGAGGCGAGCGAGTGAGCGGTCATAGAACCCTCCGCCCTGGCCGAGTCTCTGGCCTGTGTGGTCGAAAGCGACCAGGGGCGCAAGCACCAGATCGTGAACGGCTAGATCCAACACCTGACTCCCGATCGGTTCTGGAATGCCGAAGGCGCCCTTGTTGGTGAGAGTCGTCGGCAGCCATTCGACGAACTCCAGATCCTCGTCCACCACCCTTGGCACGGTCACCGTGGACCCTTTGTCGATGAGTTGTAGCAAGACTTCGTCGATGTTGACTTCGCCCCGAATGGCCCGGTATCCGGCGACGGTTTCGGCTGTCTGTAGGAGCTCAACGCCGGCCAGGTTGGCCGTCACCGCGGCCGCAGCTGAAGCTTGGTGCTCGGAGCCGAGCGCGGCGCGCGCCTCGCGCATTCTCAGCCGTATTTCTTGCCGTTTCTCTGCTGGGTTGCTCATCGTGGGGCCGCGGTGCGCATCAGGCTGAGCCGTCCAGCGAGGGTGCTAGACGAAGGCGCTGGCGAACACCAGTGAAACGATAGTCATAACCTTCAACAAGATGTTCATGGCCGGACCCGAGGTGTCCTTGAAGGGGTCGCCAATGGTGTCGCCTACGACTGCGGCCTTGTGCGGGTCGCCGCCCTTGCCACCGTGGGCGCCTGCCTCGATGTATTTCTTGGCGTTGTCCCATGCCCCACCTGCGTTGGCCATGAAAATAGCGAGCGCGAAGCCGGTGACGAGAGCTCCCGCGAGCAGTCCGCCGAGCATGTCCACGTCAATGAAGCCGGCAATGAGAGGCACTACGACAGCCAGCGCGCCGGGGACGACCATCTGTTTCAAGGAGGCGTCGGTGGATATCTGCACGCACCGCGCGGAGTCGGGAGACACGCCCTCGCGCCCTTCGCGCAATCCGGGAATCTCACGGAACTGTCGGCGAACCTCCTCAATCATGGTGGCCGCAGCCCGCCCCACGGCATCAATGGTCAGCGCGGCGAACAAGAATGGAAGCCCCGCTCCCAGGAACAGACCGATGAAGACATCGACCTCGCCCACATTGAGGCTCAAAGCGCCACCCTCTTGGACCACCGCGAACTCGAAGCTCTTGAACAGGGCCAGAGCGGTGAGAGCGGCTGATCCGACCGCGAAACCCTTGGCGATCGCCGCGGTCGTATTTCCGAGCGAGTCGAGCGCGTCGGTGACCTCGCGTACCGAGGGGTCGAGTTCAGCCATTTCTGCAATGCCTCCGGCGTTGTCGGCGATGGGTCCGTAGGCGTCGACTGAGACGACCACGCCGGTCGTGGCCAGCATGCCGATGGCTGCCACCGCGATCCCGTAGATGCCGCCCCCGTCGCCGAGGGTCTGTTCACCGCCCCAGTAGGCGACGCCCACGCCCAGTAGCACCAGCAGAACCGACGAGGCGACGGACACCATCCCGGCGCTGATTCCCGAAAGCACCGTGGTGGCAGGTCCTGTTTCGGACTGCGCGGCGATCCGCTTGACCGGGTTGTAATGGTCCGAGGTGTAGTACTCCGCAGTCTTGCCCAGAGCCCAACCGACCAGCAGGCCGCCGATCACCGAAATGGCGAGTCCGTAGGGAGCGTCGTAGCGGTCGCCGCCGAACATCCAGTAGGCAACGCCGACCGTGGCAACAACGGTCAATCCCATTGCAACGTTCGTCCCCCGGTGCAGCGCTCGACTCAGAGCTTTGCTGTCGGTGCTGTCTCCACCCTTCACCAGGAATGAGCCGATGATCGAGGCGACCATGCCGACGAAGGCAATCGCCATCGGGAACATCAACCGCGAGATGTTCTCGTCGAGACCGGCGTCGGCCGCCGCGAGTCCGCCGGCCACCGAGAACGCCGTGAGCGCCACAGGGGCAATAATCGAGCCGACATAGGACTCGAACAGGTCGGCGCCCATCCCGGCGACGTCGCCGACGTTGTCGCCGACGCTGTCTGCAATGCTGGCCGGATTACGCGGGTCGTCCTCGGGGATCCCAGCCTCGACTTTGCCGACCAGGTCTGCGCCCACATCCGCGGCCTTGGTGAAGATTCCGCCGCCGACACGAGAGAACAACGCGATCGAGGAGGCTCCGAGACCGTAGGCGGTCACCACTTCGAACGCCTTGTCAATCTCAAGCCATTCGACAAAAAGCAAGTAGGTGAACATCAGGCCGAGCAGAGCCAGGCCCGCGACTGCGAAGCCCATGACAGCACCACCTCTGAATGCCACTGGGAGGGCAACCGACGGACCCTTGCGAGCCGCTTCGGTGGTACGGGCGTTGGCCATCGTCGCCACCGTCATTCCGGCATAGCCGGCCGTGGCAGAGAGCACCGCACCGATCAGGTAGCTGACCGAGGCAAGAGGGTCGATAACGATGGCCAGCAGGATGATCATCGCCAAGACGAAGACGGAAACCCAGGTGTATTCCTGCTTGAGGAAGGCGCGTGCGCCTTTTTGGATCTCCTTCATCAAGAACACCATCCGCTCGTTGCCCGGAGGCGCCGATTCGACAGACTTGTAATAGAAAACTGCCAATAGCAGACCGCCGACTGCTGAGATCATGGCCAGATATGGGACGGCGCTCACGAATTCTCCTGTTCGTCTCTGAGAAGTGCCTCGAAGGCTACGGGGCCTCGAGGTGACCGAGACACGCTACCGAGTGCGCGCCGAGCCGACGCTGGCTAATTGGCACTGGCTAATTGGCGCTGGCTGATTGGCGCTGGTTAATTGGCACCGGTTAATTGGCAACGTCGAGCACGGTGCGGATGCCGTCGGTTGCGTGAAGCTTGGCGATCCCTTGATTGACCTCGCCGAGCGGTAGGCGATGGCTGATCATTCGTTCCAGGTCGAGGCGCCCACCCCTCCAAAGGTCGAGCATCAAGGGAATGTCGCGAGTTGGCCAGCAGGAGCCCAGCAGGCATCCCAGCAGTTTCTTCTGCATAGTCATGAACAGCACCGCGGCGTTGATCGTCACGTTCTCTTCGATCGGTGAAGCACCAACCATCACCGTGGTGCCTCCAACGCGGGTGCTGTTGATGCCCTGCTCAACCAACGCTGCGCTGCCGACGGCGTCGAAGGCATAGTCGGCCCCCGTACCGCTGGTCAGATCCATGACCGTGCTCACCAAGTCTCCTGCGGTGGGATCGATGAGATCGGTCGCGCCAAAGCTCGAAGCCATCTCGCGGCGGCCCTCTGCAGGATCAGATGCGATTATTCGACTCGCACCCGCAACGGCCGCGCCGCCCACGATGGCTTGGCCTATCCCACCGAGGCCCATGACAACCACAGTTGCACCCTTTTCGACTTTGGCGGTGTTGAACACCGCGCCGACCCCGGTTTGCATTGCACAACCGATTACACAGGCAACCTCAAGGGGAATGTCAGGATCGATCCGTACTGCCCCGGATGCGGGCACGACTGTGTACTCGGCGAACGCTCCGACGCCCAGTCCCCTCCAAACCGGAGCGCCGTTGCGGCTGAACGGCGTGGTTCCATCGGGTCGAGCATTGGTTGCGAATGCCAGCGCTTCAGTGCATTCCGTGGCCTCATGCCGGGCACAGGCGGCGCAATGACCGCAGGGTGCCAAGGGAGTCAACACGACATGGTCACCCACAGCGAGGTGGGTGACACCTGATCCAAGCATCTCAACCACGCCGCTCGCCTCGTGTCCGAGAATCGTCGGAATGGAGTATCCCCCGTCCTGCACGGTCGTGTCGCTGTGGCAGATTCCGCTATGGGAGATCTTGATCAACACTTCGTTGGCCCGAGGTTCTTCTATGTCGACATCCTCAACGATTTCAAGAGGAGATCGGCCGGCGGTCAACAGTGCAGCTCGCATTATCGTGACACTAGTGACGCGGCGCGGCCTTTACGTCATTGCTGTGGGGGCAGACTCAATCGGGTCTTGTGGTCGGGCCCAGTTGCGCCAGGACTCGGGCGGCCGTGCGATGTCCGGCATGGGTGGCCGATACTGGATCTGCGCCGGCGCGGCTGCTGGCCAGATAGCCGGCAATGAAACCGTCGCCGACCCCAGTGCGGTCCCGGATCTGGGCGACCGGCGGTACATCTACAGTTTCGGTCGTGCCGTTCGCCCGCAATATCCGTGTCGGTTGGGAATGGTCTGTGACGATCGTCGTGGTGGCACCGGCGAAACATTGTTGATCTGCGAGCCCCAATTCTTGATGCTCCGTGCGGTTCAGGATCACCGCGGCGGGGCTGGCGATCGCAACCAATTCCAAGAACGCAGCCGCGCCGAAGTCTTGGAGGTCTGCTTGGCTTGGACCGCCGATGAAGAGATCGAGTCGTTTCCCCCGAGCCTCGCCCAGCAGGCGGTCTACGGCGGTTGCCATTGGATCAGCCACAAACGCACTAGCCGCCAGATAGATCTGCGATGCGTTGTTGAGGACCGAGGGTTCAATCGCATAAAGGTGTCGAGCCGTGCCCCTGTCGGTGAGCAGCGTCCGCCCCGTTCGACCAATCAGGGTGAGGATCACCCCGGTTGCGCCCTCTGCGTGTACGACCAGTTCCGTGCCGCGGCGCGCAAGGTCCTCGGCGAGCGTTCTCCCCAGTGTGTCATCACCGATCTGTCCGACAAACCGCGGTGTTCCTCCCTGTTCGGCGTCGAGAGCAGCCACGTTGGCCGCGCTCCCGCCGCGAACCCTTGCGGACCGCACCTTGTTCTCGAAGCCGCTGCTGGGCACGCTGGGCAGCACAACGAGGATGTTCTCCAGAAGATCTCCAACGCAAACAAGCACGTCGCCAACCTACTGCGCGTTGTTGTCGCCGGGCGTAGCCGGAGCCGCGGTGGGTTTAGCCGGGGCGGTGTTGTTGTCGCCGGGCGTAGCCGG
>VXYK01000035.1:224855-240409 GCA_009845995.1 Acidimicrobiaceae bacterium
CCGCGGTGGGTTTAGCCGGGGCGGTGTTGTTGTCGCCGGGCGTAGCCGGAGCCTCGGTGGGTTTAGCCGGGGCCGTGGCGGGAGCGAAGGCATCTCCGAAGTCGTTTAGATGGCGGTGACTCCGTTGAGGGTCAGCAGCGTGCCGATGACCACTCCGGCACTTCCGACTGCGGCGGCGCGCCAATATGTTCCGCGGACGTTCGCGGCAACGATCAAACCGACCAACAGGATCACTGCGCCAATGATCCCAAACGCTGCAACGACACCCCTTGCAGAAGCAGCCGATATCGCCAAGATGACAAGTGCCGGCGTGAACAGAGTCGGGAAGGCCATCGGCATTATCCCGGCCAGCCGCCCCGTCAACGCCGGTTCTGGTGAGGGCGGCTGGACGAACAGATCGCGGATGCCGACGATCAGAACCGCCACACCCGCGGCGATCCGAGACGAGGATCCACTCACGTTGAGAAGGTCCAGGATTGGATCGCTCAACAGTGCCATTAGACCAACCGCAAGCAATGTGGACGCGGTGGCGACAACCACTGCCTGGCGGCGAGTGTCGACCGAAGCTGGAGCGCAAGCCGCGACCCGGAAGGGATTGGCAGCGCAGATTACCGCGAGCACGATCAGAGTTGAGCTCATTTGGGCATCCAGTCTTTCAGGAGCAACAGTGCGGAGAGGGCATGTTGCTGATCGTCCATTTGGGTGATGTCTTCGCGGAACCAAGCACCTTGCAATCTGAGGGGGGCGCGGTGCGCCTGCGCTTGTGAAGCGCTCGTCTGGCGTTGGACCAGCAGGTGCGCAACGCAGCGTGCCCGATCATTGAGCGAATCAATGTCGACATCGACTTCTGGAAACCGATTCAAGAATTGGAGGTAGTTGCCGATGCCTTCGCCGAGCGTGCCTACACCTGCCGGAAGCGCAACAGTGCCCCTAGTGAGGTGCGTCAACCCTCCCTGGCGTTGTGACTCATAGCGAACTTGCAGTCCGAACAGGTTGAGTTGCCGTCTCAGCCAATCGCTCGTCGCGGTGCCGTCAAGCTCAAGGTCAGGTCCAAGCCTCAGGTTGTCGGCGTTCGGCCAGCGACTCATTGTTTCAAGCGCATAGGCACCCCAATGGTCCGAGACCGGCGGCCATGGAGACTCGACTCGGTCGCGGTCCTCGATGAGATATCGATAGACACGCAAGGCGGTTTCGTCGAATTCTCGGTTGGGGAAGGTCAGGTGGAGTCTTGCCAGTGCCCAGAGAACCTCACCGGTGAAGAATGGGGACCGTCCGCTGGTTGATCCGGTTTTCGTGTCGATCGACGCGCCGACGGCGCCGTCGGGTTCAACGACTGCGCTCAAGGTGCGTCCGAGTTCGAGCAGCAGAGCGTCACGATCGTCTGTTCCCAGCGCTCCGCGCCGCTCGTCCAACGCGGCCACCAGAAGCCCGATCGAACCGCTTCTCACTGTTGGGCCCCGTCCGAACGCGATGCCCATAGGGGTGTGCTGCAAGTGCTCGTCCACGTAGGCGAGTCCTCGATCAGCAATCGCTGCCGCGCCTTCAATCCCGGCAGATTCTGCTTGGTACAGCGACAACAGGACACCAGCATGACGGACATCGTTGTAACCGCCGAGAGGCTCACCCTCGGCGCGGTCGTAGCGATACACGAAAGTGCCGTCGTCACCAATGTTGGCACCGAACCACGAAACCGCCTTGGCAGCGGCGTCGTTCACTTCCGCCGATGTCGGCTCTCCGCAGTTCTCGGGGTGGACCACGAGTCCTACCAAAGCAAGTATGAGGATCCAGGCCACGGCCCCACGAAGGACTCTGGTTCTGACCGGCGACACCCCGCCACGATAGAGGCTCTGGGTGACCCTACGATTGGGCCATGCGACGATGGACGATTCGGGTTCTGCCCGTCTTCGCCGCGCTGCTGGTCCTGTCGCCGTTGGTGCGCGATCCGACCAGCGACACTTACCCACTGTCGACGTACCCGATGTTCGCCACCGATCGCGGGAACGTGCACACTATTGCAACTGCGGTAGAACGAACCGACGACGGATTTGAGCGCTTGTCCCCGAAATTGATCGCTGGGACCGATGAAGCGGTGCTTGCGTCGGTGACCGTCACCCGGGCGGTACGCCTCGGAGAGGCGGACATCCTCTGCGAGGAAATCCTTGAACGCATAGGCGCCGGTCGACGGATTGAAGTGCGCACCGAGACACTCGACGTTGTTGAGCTCAGCGTTGAGGGTTCCTCCGACTCCACGGTGTCGGTGCACGCCCGTTGTGGGGGTGGATCGTGACGCAGCGTCTGGCGATGTTGCGCATTCTCGTCTTCGGTTACGCCGCCGTTTGGACGATCGTGCGAGCTCCGCATCTGCTCGACACCATCGACCTGGCGGCGCGCCGCTTTGCTGGGATCGGCCCTTTGTGGTGGCTCAACGAACCTGCACCAGCGCTCGTGATAATCGCCGCGGTGGCGTTGACTCCGATCGCCTGTGGTGCCGCAGCGTTGGGCTGGCGATATCGCTTGTCTTCGTGGACCGCCGTCGTCGGATTTCTTTTTCTCACCACCTATCGGAACTCTTGGGGGCAGATCTTCCATACGGAGAACTTGGTAGCTCTGCATATGGGGGTTCTAGCCCTGTTTCCGATGGCTGCGGCCTGTTGGTCCATGGCCGATTGGTCCGTGGATGGGACCGATGCGCCCGCCGATCACGAGGCGCGGAGCCGTGCTGTCGTCAAAGCACTATCGGTGCTTACGGTCGGCACCTATTTCGTGGCGGGCGTCGCGAAATTGAGAATCAGCGGTTTTGGGTGGATCGACGGTGATGTGTTGCGTCATCAGATTGCTTTCGACAATGCCCGAAAAGAACTGCTCGGCGATCCGACGGCTCCGTTCGGAGCACTGATGTTGCGCAATTCTTGGATGCTCGCCCCGGCGGCGATCGCCGCGATAGCGGTCGAACTGGCTGCACCGTTGGCTCTTATCGGCCGTCGAGCCGCGTGGATCTGGGCCGGCATGGCTGTGTTGTTTCATTTTGTGATCCTCGCAGTGATGGCGATTGTCTTTCCCTATCACCTGATCGGTATAGCTCTGGCACCGTTGCTACCGATCGAACGACTTGGTACTACCGTTGCTGCGTGGCACTGCCGATTCCGACGACGCTCGACGAGATTACGGCCGACTGGTTGACCTCAGCCCTACGTCAGAGCGAGGTCATTTCCGAAAAAACGACAGTTCTCGCCCGCACCGTCGAAGTTCTGGGTGTTGGTGAAGGGTTCGCTGCTGAACTGGCGAGGATGCACCTCTCGTACAAGAACGGCTCGGGCCCTGCAACGGTCATTGCCAAGATTCCCACTTCGGTAGAGGACAACCGAAACGGTTCAGAACTGCTTGGTGTGTATGAGCGAGAACTGCGGATATACGAACGAATCCTCGGAGAGATCGAAGTATCGACCCCTCGGCTCTACTACGGCGATATTGAAGTCAATCCAGACGCGGCGAGTCAGCTCGAGCGGATTCGCAAGATGGAGCGTCTACCGATCTGGTTGTTGCGTTTGATCCTGTGGTTCCTGATCCGCTTCAACAAAGGGAAGACCTTTCCAAGCGTCTTGATTATGGAGGATCTGTCGCCCGCGGAAGCCGGTGATCAGGTGCAGGGATGCGACCTCGACCGAGCAGGCGAAGCTCTTGAGGCTGTTGCCCTGTTGCATGCCGCAACCTGGGGGGATCGATGTCCCCAAGAGCGTTATTGGTTGGTTTCTTCGGCGGTTGCCCCTCGTTTGTTCCACGCGGGGGCTCTCGGTGCTAGACGCGGGTTTCTGAAGAACTTCGGGCGATTGTTGAGCGATCACACCCGTGAGTTGTACGAGTCGACCCGCACCGACAACATCGAGCGAACGATTCGGTTGCACCGTGAGGTTCCCCAGTGCATGCTCCACGGTGATTTTCGGCTTGACAATATGTTCTTCGCGCGGGATGGAGGGTTCCGTGCCTTGATTGACTGGCAGTTGTCGAGCTTCGGCCCTGCGGTGTCCGATATCGCCTACTTCATCTGCGGCTCGATCGACCCCGGGGTGAGCGAAGCTGAAATCGATGCCCTGTTGGCCCGGTACCACAGGGCGTTGGAGTCCGCCGGCGTATCGGACTATCCGCTGGAGGATCTCCACGCCCACTACACGGAGCAATTGTTGCTTCTGTTGGCCCGTATGGCTTCAGTCGACCTGCTTGACCTTGGAGATCAGGACGGACGCGGCGCAGACTTGGTGTCAGTATGGATAGAACGACTTGATGCCCGAATGGCACGGGCGAGCTCGGGAAGGTAGCGATGGTTTCGGACAATTCAGCACCTGACAGTGCAGCTTCAGACGGTGCGGCATCAGACACGGCGCCAGTATCGGAGATTTTTGATCCCGAGGTGTGGAGTCCAGTCGCTGGTTTCGAGAGCTTGACCGACCTCACCTATCACCGTGCCAAGGCGCAGGGCACGGTGAGGATCGCCTTCAACCGGCCCGAGGTGCGCAACGCCTTTCGGCCTCACACCGTTGATGAGCTGTATCGCTGTTTGGATCACGCGCGCATGTCGACCGATGTCGGATGCGTGCTGCTAACCGGCAACGGCCCTTCGCCAAAGGACGGCGGCTGGGCTTTTTGTTCGGGGGGTGATCAGCGCATCCGCGGAAAGGCGGGCTATCAATATGCGCAGGGGGAAACGGCAGAGACAGTCGATGCAAGTCGAGCGGGGCGACTGCACATTCTTGAGGTCCAAAGGCTGATCCGCACGATGCCGAAGATCGTTGTCGCGGTTGTCTGCGGATGGGCGGTCGGCGGAGGACACAGTCTGCACGTCACCGCGGATCTCACCCTCGCGAGCCAAGAATTCGCCATCTTCAAGCAGACCGATACCGATGTGGCCAGCTTCGACGGAGGCTTCGGTTCTGCGTATCTGGCTCGTCAGGTGGGCCAGAAACGAGCTCGCGAGATCTTTTTTCTCGGTCGCGACTATTCGGCTCAGCAAGCCTTTGAAATGGGGATGGTCAACGCGGTCGTTCCCCACACCGATCTCGAAGCGGTGGCTCTCGAATGGGCCGCCGAGGTCAATTCCAAGAGCCCGACCGCTCAGCGAATGGCCAAGTTCGCCATGAACCTGATCGACGACGGGCTCGTTGGGCAGCAAGTGTTCGCGGGCGAGGCGACCCGACTCGCCTATATGACTGACGAGGCCGTCGAGGGGCGTGATGCCTTCCTTGAGAAGCGCGACCCCGATTGGTCAAGCTTCCCCTGGTATTTCTGAGTCAGCACCAGAGCGGGTCGGGACTCACAAATTTTCGATGCGCCAGTCGACTGGCTCGCGGCCTGCTTCGATGAGCGCCGCGTTGGCTCGGCTGAACGGTCTTGTGCCGAAGAAGCCGTTGTGCGCCGAGAGCGGCGAGGGATGGACAGACTCGACAATGACATGCGTGTCAGTGTTGATCAACGAGCGCTTCTTGCGGGCAGCGGCGCCCCAAAGGATGAACACGACCCTTTGCTCCTTCGCATCCACGCAGCGGATCACCTCGTCGGTGAAGGTCTCCCAGCCGTGACCCTGGTGACTGGCGGCCCGATGAGCCCGCACGGTGAGGGTCGTGTTGAGCAGAAGCACTCCGTTGCGGGCCCAAGACTCGAGATTTCCGTGGCTTGGCAATTCGATCCCGAGGTCTTGCTCCAACTCAGCGAAGATGTTGACAAGCGACGGGGGCACCTGAATCCCGTGCCTCACCGAGAAGCAGAGCCCATGGGCCTGGTGCGGTCCGTGGTAAGGGTCCTGACCGAGGATCAGTACCTTTACTTCAGCCAATGGGGTCAAGTGAAGCGCGGCGAACACCTCTTCATGGGGCGGGTAGACATCCCCGGTCATGCGCTCCTGGCGCACGAAGGCCATGAGTTCGCGCCAGTAGGGCTTGTCGAACTCTTTGCGGAGAGGTGGATTCCAATCTGTGGTGGGTGCCATGGCCCAACGCCGCGGGACGTTGCGCTTCAGAAAGGCCGGGTCCCGACTACCGACGCACGCTCCATTACCCGAATGTCGGGGTAGTAGTCGCTCGACGCATAGTGCTGCACCGCGGCATTGTCCCAAAAGACGACCGTGTCAGGCTCCCAGTTCAGCCGGAACTGATATTCGATCGTGTTGGCTTGGCTCGACAACTGCTTGATCAACTCCACACTCTTGCCGGGATCGAGACCCTCAATGTGGGAGGTGAAGTAAGTGTTGACGAAGATCAATTTGCGCTCGGTCACGGGGTGGGTGCGCACCACTGGATGACGTACCAATGGATAGCGTTCGCGCATCTCTTCCTGCTTGCCTTCCGGCACCTGCTGGGCGAAAGCGAGCATGTAGTCATGGATCGCGTAGAGGTCGTCGATCCGTTCCTTGGTCTCGTCGTCCAACCCGTCGTACGCCGCCCCCATATCGGCAAAGAGGGTGTCACCACCGGTGGGAGGAACTTCGATGGCATGAAGGATCGCTCCCATGGAAGGAATCTCCCGCCAGGTCACGTCATGGTGCCACCCGTTCTCGAACCCGCCTGTATCAGCCCCTTTCTCGAAGCGCACCAGTTCCGGGTGCTGTTCGTTGCCGGTAATGAACGGATGGATCTCCAGTTCGCCGAAACGCTTGGCGAAAGCCACATGTTGGGCCGACGTGAGCGGCTGGTCGCGAAAGTAGATGACCTTGTAATCGGCCAGCGCTCGGGCGATTTCGGCGATGGTCGAATCGGGCAGTTCACTGCAGATGTCGGCACCTCGAATCTCCGCTCCGAGTGTCACTCCCCGGGGTACGACCTCGATCTCGCTGAACTGGGGACTGGCGAGACGCTGGCGCTCGGGCGCCAGGTGCAGCAAGGGACCGAGCGTCACATCAAAACGATCAATGCGAACCCGGCCGGGAGTGACGTTGCTCGCGGGATCGCTGGTTCCAGCTTCGACTTCAACTTCGGTAACGGCCATAAGTACCCCATTGCTGTGCTGTCGGTTGTGAATCTACGGCGTCCGCAAGCAAGGTTCAACAACGCGCACGCCGAGGCCAAGGGAGGACCCAACGGCTGTAGCGTCGAAGCGTGGGCACAAGAACGCGTGATGTCGTCGTTATCGGAGCCGGACCCGCGGGAGCGGCTGCGGCGATCCGGGCGGCAAGAGGTGGCGCTTCCGTAACGGTTTTCGAAAAAGCCGCATACGGCCGTGACAAGGTGTGCGGAGATGGACTGACGCCGCGGGCCGTGCATGCCCTCAACCAGCTTGACATCGATATGAGCGACGCCCATCGCATCGACGGCCTGAGGATGATCGCCAACAAGACCCGCCGCGAACTCCCATGGCCCGCCAATGGGTCCTTCGCTCCCAACGGAGCGGTCTGGCCTCGTCGGCTTCTTGACGCGCACCTGGTGGCCGCGGCCGCAGACGCAGGGGCAGAGATCATCTGGAAGACCGAAGCCACACCGATCCTCCAAGATGATGGCCGTGTCACGGGAGTGACCGCAGGACCGGACAAGTGGCACGCCGCTCTCACGGTCGTGGCGACCGGCGCACCAGGCAACGTCGCACGGCTGCTCGGAGCGGGCCGCGTCGACAACGAGCCGCACGGGTTGGCCATCAGGAGCTACGCGGCTTCGCCTCGTCATGCGGAGCGCCATCTTGAGGCTTGTCTGACCCTGCGCGATGAGTCGGGCACACCGATTCCGGGGTACGGCTGGATGTTTCCGGCGGGAGACGGCACTGTCAACATCGGCGTGGGCGCTTTGTCGACGATGAAGGGCTATCGAAAGCTCAATCTGAATCGCCTGATCGACTCCTACCGTGACCTGATCCGCGATGAATGGGAACTAGGCGACTACCTGGAGCGACCTCGAGCCTGGAGGCTGCCGATGAGCGCGCAACGCCGTCACGGTGAAGGGTGGGTGGCGATCGGAGATGCCGCGGGCCTCATCAATCCGATGAACGGGGAGGGCATCGACTATGGGCTTGAGTCCGGAACCCTGGCAGCGGAATTGTTCCTCACTGATCCCGCCAGTGCTCCGGCGAATTACGACCGGTTGATCGGCGAGCGTTTCGACGCCTTCTTGCGAACCGGCCGACGCTTCAGCTTCTTGATCGGGCACCCCTTCATTTTGCGCTCAGGCCTGCGAATGGCTGTAGGAACCCAGACCATTGCCAACATCACATTGCAGGTAATGGGCAACCTGTTAGACGCCGACGCCCCCGGCGCCGCCGGACGAGTGCTGCGTATCGCGGACCGCGGCCTGGCCCTGGCCGACCCCCTACTCCGCAAAACCCGCGCCCCGGCGTAACTCCTCCAATACGCGAGCGTTTTCGCGGCTCCGGCTGCGCCCGGCGTAAGCTGAGCGTATGAGTACCGTCACGCCTGCTGAAGAAGACCTGCCTCTCATCATCTCCGTAGACGACCATGTCATGGAACCGAAAGATCTTTGGCAACAGCAGCTTCCGGCGAGCGTGCGCGATCGTGGGCCGAGAGTGGTTCAGGAGCGGATTCGGCTCAAATTCGAAGGAGGCCATTACGGCTTCGAGCGTCATGATCCGGACGGTCAAATGTGTGATGTGTGGCTCTATGAAGACAGCGTCACACCAACCGGTTTTCTGCACGGCCCGGCCGGTGTCCCCCGTGAGGAACAGCGCAACGTGGCCGCGGTGTACGAAGACTTGCGCCCGGGGACCTATAGCCAGATCGATCGGCTGTCAGACATGGACCTCAACCACGTGGAGGCGGCCATCAACTACCCCAACATCTTCCCCCGCTTCTGCGGCCAGGGTTTCCTCGAACGCGACGACAAGGTCCTCGCGCTGGAGTGCCTCAAGATCTACAACGACTGGATTATCGATGATTGGGGCGGTGGCGCAGGCAAAGGTCGCTTGATTCCTTTGACGCTGGTTCCTTTGTGGGATACCCAGATGGCTGCTGAGGAGGTCCGGCGCTGTGCGGCCAAAGGCAGCCATGCGATCGCCTTCTCGGAGAACCCCTCCAAGCTGGGCTGTGCGACCATGTACAGCGGTGACTGGGACGTCTTGTGGCAGGCATGCGAGGAGACGGAGACCACCGTTTCGATGCATATCGGCTCGTCGTCGTCGATGCCTGCTACATCGCCTGACGCGCCATTGGCAACGTCGATGTCGCTGTATGCCCAGAACGCCGAAGGTTCAATGGTCGACTGGGTCTTCTCGGGAACTCTCGAACGCTTCAAGAAGATCAAGATCGCCTATGCCGAGAGCCAGGTCGGCTGGATGCCGTTTCAGATGGAGCGGATGGACTCAGTGTTTCGGGAAGGTCGTGGCGGTGTGGGCGGTGACGGACCGCTGCCGAGCGAGATCGTGAAGGGTCGGGTGTTCGGCTGTATTTTCGATGATCTGGTGGGCCTCAAACAGCGCGACGATGTGGGCGTCGACCAGATTCTGTTCGAGACCGACTACCCGCATTCCGACGGTACCTTCCCGCACTCCCGCAAAGTGGCCCACAGTATGTTTGCCGCAACCGGTATGAACGCCGAAGAGTGCTACAAGGTGCTCCGCGGCAACGCCATCAAGGCCTACGGGTTGGAGCGTTTCGGAATCACCGAATAGACGCCAGCGAACTCGGTGAAAGAGCGGTCAACGGACTCGTGTACTCAAGTCCCTGAGCTTCGGCGACATGTTGCTCAGTCAACAACCCTCTATGGATGTTCAAGCCGTTGAGCAGGTGTTCGTCGTCGAGCAGAGCGCATTCAAGTCCCTTGTCGGCTAGAGCCAGGGTGAACGGAAGGGTTGCGTTGTTGAGCGCGTAGGTGGAGGTTTGCGGAACCGCCCCGGGCATGTTGGCGACGCAGTAATGGACCACATCGTCGATGATGTAGGTCGGTTCGGTATGGGTGGTCGGCCTCGACGTCGCGAAGCACCCCCCTTGGTCTATGGCCACGTCAACGAGCACCGAGCCGGGTTTCATGCGCTTGACCAGCTCGGGCCCGATCAGTTTGGGGGCGGTCGCGCCCTTGATCAGCACAGCACCAATCACCAGGTCGGCGGTCAACACCTGTTCTTCGAGGGCGGCGCCCGTCGAATAGAGGGTCACCAAGGCGTTGCCGAAGCGGCGAGACAGGCGGTTGAGAACTTCGAGGTTGCGGTCGAGAACCGTTACTTGGGAGCCCATGCCGATAGCCATTTCAATGGCGTTCTCCCCCACCACTCCTCCGCCTAGAACCAGTGTTCGCGCGGGAGCGACCCCGGGTACTCCGCCAAGCAGGCGACCTGAACCCCCATTGGAGGCTTCGAGACAATGAGCACCGGCTTGAATCGACATGCGGCCCGCAACTTGGGACATGGGTGCCAGTAGGGGCAGCCCTCCCTGGGCGTCGGTGACCGTCTCATACGCGATGCAAGTTGCTCCGCTGGCGAGGAGCTCTTCGGTTTGCGCCGGGTCGGGGGCCAGGTGGAGATAGGTGAACAGGACATGCTCAGGTCCCAACATGGCCCGTTCGGCGGCTTGGGGCTCTTTGACCTTGACGATCAACTCTGATTCGGCGAACACGGCCTCCGCGTCCGGAGCCACGCGCGCTCCCGCGGCGGAATAATCGGCGTCGGAGGCACCGATACCGGTTCCGGCGCCTGCTTGAACCGAGACCCGGTGGCCGCGCATTGTGAGTTCTCGGACGCTCGTGGGGGTGAGCCCCACCCGGCGCTCGGCAATCTTGATCTCTGTAGGAACTCCGATACGCATTTCGGCCACCTCTAGACGTCTCTGTGAACAGAATACGCTTGACCTCGGAGAATGTGTATGCGAAAGGAGCTCCTGATTACGGATTATGCACAATATACTGTTGCCTATATAGCTATCAGCAGAAGATTATTGCTTAAGGAGGAACATCGTGTTGGACGAACTCGATGTAACCGATCGCGAGATCCTGGAGGTGCTGCAGACCGACGCCCGTATCACCAATGCAGCTCTGGCCGAACGAGTTCACTTGTCGCCTTCAGCCTGCTTGCGGAGGGTGCGTCGTCTCGAAGAGGCCGGGGTGGTGACCGGTTATGTGGCGGTCCTCGATCGCAAGCTAATTGGGCGTGGCACTTCCGTTTTTGTGGAGATCGCTTTGACTAGTCAGCAAGAAGACCATCTCGACGCCTTCGAGGAAGCGGTGGCCGACGTCGCCGAGATCCTCAGCTGCCATCTGATGGCGGGCAACAGTGACTACCTCCTGCACGTCGCGGCTACCGATGTCGCCGATTACGAACGGATCCACAAGGCGTACCTGGCAAGACTCCCCCATGTCGGACAACTGCGTTCCAGTTTCGCCCTGCGCACTGTCTGCGACCGCAAGGCACACCGCTTCGACTCCTGAAGCACTTTGCGAAACCGCAGAAGGTGTTTCTAACAGTGGGCGTATCGTTAGTTATGTCGCTGGCGAATCCGGTGAACTTGGATGATCGGTCGTTGTGGAGGAGCGTTCGAGTTCAGTGCCCGACCTACGCTCCAGTCTGGGAGCTGCGGGCACAACAGCTTGAAGGTTTTGGAGAACTTCACCGTAGAACATCGTCACAGCATCCAGAGTTGCGTCAATGAAGCCCGGTTTCCGGGTAGAGCGACGGCCTTGCCCCATCTCTGAACGCCTCAAGACGCAGAATCTGGCTGGATCCTTCTTTGATTCCCCGAGCCCTAATTTCGGGTCCTCAAGCAACTGTCCCAACGTTGTGACGGTCGGCACCCTAGCGCCGCTCGCGTATGTCTCGATAATCAACGATGATTCTGAGTCGCGTAGTTGTCTTGTCAGCCAAGTAATCCGAGCTCTGCCGCCGCGATCTCGAGGAGCGTCGAAGGTCGCGCCGCAGGTGACAAAACGCGCCCGAAGATCCGCGGTCACTTGAATGTCAGCAATCGTGTCGGGTACGCGAAGCGTGCCGGAGAGCTGCCCTTTTTCATAGATCGAGTCGACAAAGGCACGGTTGCGCAACTGGCTGTCTGTCCGATGTGCTTTCGGAATGACTTCGTGGATGTCCTCGCCGATCTCAACCCCCAACTTCAAGGCCACGAATCTAAGAAGTTGGTCCCAGCGTAGGGAGATCTCGACGACAGCGGGGTCCCGGCGATCAAGAGTTCCGACGCGCGCGCCATCTCTCACCGATGTCCAATTGTCTCCCATGTCCGAAAAGTCGAGTGCTCCAGAGTTCGGGTGTCCGAGATAGCGGATCAGTTCATTGAGGATCCAAGCCTGTTCGGGGTCATCAACCCCACGATGGGTGTGCTCTTTGACCGCTTCGGCAATGAGCATCGTCCATGACATGTGGTGCACTTGCACCTTGGAGTTCGACCTTACTCTAAGAGCGCGCGCAAATAGGTGACAAGAATCTCAACGGATTTTGCTGCAACTGTGGCCGCTCCAAGCAAAGCCGCAGGTCAAGATGCCGAAGCTTCAGTCGGAGATTCAGGCATTTCTGCAGATCAGCGCCTATTTGCGGGGCCTCTAAGTCCATCGGTCGGATGGACATTTGGGGAGGGTGCTATTTCGTTCGAAATTGTTATAACGCAGTCGTAGTTGTGTTGTCTGGCCACTTCCACGTAAGCATGGATTTGCTCGGCCTCGAGCTTTGCGTCGCCTGTCTTCACCTCTATGAGCGCTACAAAGGAATCGCGCTTGCCGTAGGTGACACGCAGCAAACCGTCCGGCCGAACCGTCCGGCCGGACGGTGTTTCGAAGGTTACTTCGGTGAACGCCTCCACCTTGGCTCTGGTGCTGCGGCTAGCTCCTAGGGGCGTGAGCAGAGCTTTGGAGAAGGGCCGTACGATCGAGAGTACGGCCAACAGAGCAGAGGTTGCACGTGCTTCGGCTTCCTTGTTGCCCGAGATGCCTGCAACAGGGATCAAGCGTGCCTCTTGTGCTTCGATTGTCATGGTCCCTCCAATTCTGGGCGGCAGGCTAGCAGCGTCTCCTGCTATTTTGAGAGTGGTTCAGCATTCGGAGTCCTTCCACAACGCCACCCCGCCTTTACGTCGACACCAAACTCATCGACCACCGCAACCGATATAACCCCACCTAACCCACCAGCGCGCAGCCTCTAACGCTCAGTCCAGATTGTTTCGGAAGTGCCGCACTCGTCGCAGTCTCGGAAGTACCGCTTCCCTGCTTTACGCACACGTACGCGCGGCCGTTTGGCTGCACAAGCGGAGCAGACCTGAGGCATGCTCGTGTTCTTGTCGCACGAGTGGCATTTCCAGTAGTAGCCGTACCGGCCTGAACGAGCCTCGAGATCGTTCGACCCGCATTGCTTGCAGGCGGCTTGCGCCGGTTTCCGGTCGCTCGCACTCGTGTCTTGGACTCTTGTTGGCCTCGAACGAGAAGAGCTCCGTTCGGTGGCCTCGGGGCCGGTGCCTGCAGGATCGGAGGCAGGCGTGTGTATGTCGGGCTTGTCACTGCGCTTTCCGGTGCGGTTGGTGTGCCGCTCGGCCAGGAACTCAGCGACCTTTTTCGCCTCGGCCGCCGCCATCGCCCACTTCCCGTAGTCACCGTCGATCTGGGGGTTGGTCAAACTCGCGCATCTGCGATGCACCTCGAGTTCCTTGGTGATCTTGGCGGGTACAAGATCGGCTTTGGCCACAAACGCCCGGAATGGTTCGCGAGGTTCCTTCCAACCACCAACCCGCTTTATCCTCCCCTCGTCGGATACGGCGATCACCTGCTGGATCGGAGCGTTGGCGAATCCACGCTGGTCGGTTCCGACGACGACTCTGGTGATGGTGCGAAGCCCGACGGGTTGCCTGCCAAGCAAGTCTTCCCTGTGCCGTTGCAAGAACGCCCGCAGAAAGTCTGATTGCCTCCGAGCCTGCCGAAGTGGTGAAGGCATTCCTTGCTCTTTGCGTTTGTAGATGCGGGACCACTCGTCCCCATCGGAGCCATCAGACCTGATCCGCACTTCCTCAGTCACTGACTTGCTCTCGACAACAAACAGACCCCAACGATGCACGACAAGGTGATCAATCTGGCACACGCCGTGAGATCCGTCTTGTTCTGGTTGATCGCGATCCTCAAACCGAAGGCCGTGCAACACAAAGACCGATTCGTCCCCACTGAAGGTTCGATTCAGATAGTGCGCCATTTGTCGTTCTGCGGCGCTTCCCGCCCGCTGCCGCGGATCTTTGTGAGCCTGTGTCCGCTCGTACGGTTTGACGATCATCCTGAGTTCCTTACCAATCTGCCCAAAACGGAACGTTGAACAGAGCTTGCCAACGGACGGCAGATTATTCGGCAAGAGCACCACGTTGAAATTGTGCGGCTCGCGCCACCCGAGCGGCTCGTTTCAGACGCTTCGGGCTGGAGCTACGAGTGGGTTACCGTTGGTGTGTTTCGCTGTTCTCATACAGTGTCACACCCTTTGGTTAGGTTGTGGTCATGTTCGATTTGATGGTTCAACAGGCTCGGCAGGTGGTTACTTGTGGGCTTTGTCGTGGGGAGTTGGCTGATGTGATCGAGGGTGCCGGGCGGGCGATCGCGGCGTTGACTTCGTTGCAGACGCGGTGTGCGACTGCGATCGAGGGACTTGATGACGGTGGGGTGAACTCCAAGACTGTGTTGCGAGAAGCGGGGCGCATGTCGACGCGTGCGGCGAACTCTGTGGCCAAAACAGCAGCGGGGCTCACTGAGATGCCGAAGTTAGCCGAGTCGTTGGCTGATGGAGCGATCACTGCTGAGCACGCGGCTGTAGCGGTCGCTGCGGCGGCCAAGACTTCTGCTGAACAGGTAGACGACGAATTGCTGAAGCTTGCTGAGACTTCGTCGGTTGATGTGTTCGCGCAGCAGTCTCGGCGCTGGGTCAACCGCAACCAAGTAGACGACGGCGCAGACGCGCACGCAGCGCAGCGTCGGAACCGGTCGGTCAAGCACTGGGTCAATGACGAGGGTATGGGTGTGCTGTTGGCCGAGTTGGATCAGACGAGCTATCAACAAGTCCAAAAAGCGATCAATGTCGAATACGACCGGTTGTGGCGAGACGACGGCGGACGCGACGGCTCCCCTGCTGATGTTCGCACACCAACACAACGCCTGGCCGACGCGTTCGTGGCGTTGATCACCGACCCCGGCCGCCGCGGGCCCGCGAGCGCGCGGATGCAACTGACCGCGGTAGTCGATGTCGAGCGTCTACAAAGCAATGACCCAAGCAGTGGCCCAAGCAGTGGCCCGATCGGTGTTGCCGAGATCGTTGGCGGTGAGGCTCTGCCACAAACAGTGCTGGAACGCTTGAGGTGCATGGCAACAGTGACCGGGGTGGTCTTTGACGGCAAGGGCCAACCCATCTGGGTGGGGCGCGATCACCGGCACGCCACCGAAGCCCAAGTCAAAGCCATCATCGCCCGAGACCGGCACTGCACCGGCTGCGCTGCTGGAGCCGACCGCTGCGAGATACACCACATAGTGCCCTGGGAACACGGCGGCAGAACCGACATCGACAACATGTGTCTGGCCTGCTCAGCATGCCACCACAACATCCACGACCGCGGCTACATCGTCACCAAGACCAACACCGGATACAAAATCGTCAACCCCAACGCCCCGCCCCAAGGC
>VXYK01000052.1 GCA_009845995.1 Acidimicrobiaceae bacterium
CATGTACCGAGCGCTCGATGCGATGACTCCGGCTGTGGCGGCTCCGACCGGTGTGATGGCTGCGATCAGCGGCGACGACGGCGACTCCCTCGATGTGTCCTGGGACGCTTCTGAAGGCGCCGACAGCTATGTCGTGCAGTGGAAGTCCGGCGATGATGACTACTCCGCTGACAACCAGCGTTCGGTCGACGGCACTTCATCGAACTTCGATGGTCTCACCCAGGGCACCTCTTATACGTTCCGTGTCGCTGCGGTGAACGATGCCGGCACCGGCGACTGGTCCGACGAGGCCTCAGCTTCGCCGGCAGTTGCTCCGGGTGCTGTAGGCAATCTGAAGGTTACTCCAGGCAACAAGACGCTGTCTGTCACATGGGATGCTCCAGACGACGGTGGCAGCCCGATCACTGGCTACACGATCAGGTGGGTCTCCACCCTCCTTGATAGAACTCAGGACGAGGCGGAAGCCGATGGCGATGCCTTGGGTTACACCATCACGCTGAAGAACAACGAAGGCTCTTACTCGGTGACGGTTATCCCGATGAACGCGGCTGGTGTTGGTGAGCCGTCCACAGTGGCCCCAGGCACGTCTACAACGCCTACCACGGTGGCCTCGAGTGCTCCTACGAACCTAAGAGAGGTTCAGAACGACGCGGGCACTGAGGTAACGGTTAGTTGGACAGCACCCACCGATACGGGTGGTCTGGACATCGTGAACTACCAGATCAGCTCAAGGACCATAGATCGTGTGACTGGTGCTACTTCAGAATGGACCACTCCATCTGATGTGGCTCTACCAGACCCACTCACCGCAACGATCTCTGCCCCTGCAATCACGACCACACCGGGTAACACGTTGGAGTTCAGGGTTCGAGCCGACAACACGACAGATGATTCCGATCCCGATACCGGCTTGGGTGAATGGGCCACGGGTTCAATTGTCCCGACGACGGTTCCAGGCGCACCGACACTGGTAGCAGCGGGCGTGATCCCGGCGCACAACTCGCTCCAGGTTTCGTGGACTCCGAATGCAAGTGACGGCGGCAGCGCCCTCACCGGCTACAAGTTGAGTTATTCATCTGGTGGTGCGGCAACTGAGATATCAGTTGGTGCGAACGTAACGACGTACTTGATCACTGGTTTGAATAACGCCTACACGTACACGGTGAGCGTCAAGGCGGTCAACGCCAAGGGCGACAGTCCTGCCTCGGATTCCCAGACTGGTTCACCGATCCCGGTTCCTGGGGCTGCCAGTGGTGTCCGAGCAGTTGTTCCGCCGCAGTTTGAAGCGGACGGTACGACTGCTGACAATGACGGCCAATCGCTTGATGTCACCTGGAATGCTCCCGCGGATAACGGCACTGCCGCTCTTCCTGGCGGGGGACCGGTGAAGAACTATGTAGTGGTGTATCGGACATCCGCCATCCCAGGGCCGGTATCGGCGGACGATTGCCCCACGGGAGGCGCTGTCGCTGAGGGCATGACTTGTGCTGCTGGTTCTTGGACAGCCACGTCTTATACGGCTGGTGGAACCAATACGGATCGGAAGCTCACGATCGGCAGTCTGACCCCTGGCCTTTCCTATGATGTGTCGGTCCAAGCCGAGAACGACGCGGGTCTAGGCCCAAGAGCTATTGGTTCGGGTACTCCCGCCAACATCCCGGGTGCGGTTGCGACTATTGGTGTTGAATCCGGTTACAGGTTGCTGACTGTGTCATGGACCCCGGCTGCGGGCAATGGTTCTGATGTCACTCGCTACGAGTTGAGGTACGCCGAAACGAACATGCAATGGCGCACAGTGAATATTGATGCTGCACGCAATGTCCATGTCATCAGTGGTCTCAAGCCAGACGCATCGTACGAGGTCCAGATACGGGCCGTTAACGGAATCGGTACCGGTCCATGGTCTGACTCGGACACCGGCACTGATGGAACTCAACCCCATAGCGGATCTACGTCCGGGGTTCCATCAGCCCCAAGCAACGTCAGAGCTGTACCCGAAAAGGGCGGTTCCGGTGACAGCCTGACGATCAGTTGGAACAAGGTCACAGCGTCCAACGGTGGTGGTGTGCTCAACGGCTACCAGGTGCAGTACCGTCAGCCAACCGTTGCCTCTTGGACGACAGCTGATCTGGCGAACGCGTGTGATGATCCCGCGACGACCGGTACAACCGAAACGTGTGACCAAAACACCACAATGGTGACCGTTGAGGTTGAGTCTGGTGGCACTGGCGGCACAACCTTCCTAGTACGGGTCCGTGCTACTACCGCAGGCAATGTCCTTGGCAGCAGCGGTTACGCCGCTCCTGTTATGACGGCAGCTGTGCCAGCGGTTCCAGGTAGCCCAGCGGCTGCATATGTTGCGGCGACCAAGGTGGTAAATGTGACTTGGACCGGACTCACTGGAGACGCTGCCAAGACTGTCACCAGCTACAAGATTGACTGGTACCCGTCAGTGGCCGGAGCCCCAGGGTCAATCGGAAGCGCAACCGTCAGCGACAACACAGCTGATTCCTACACAATCAGAGGATTGGCCTCGGGCATCTACATCGTGCGTATCAAGGCGGTCAACGCCATTGGTGAGAGCGATGCAGCAACAACCTCTGCTGTGACGGTCCCATAAGTAATACAAGATGTAGTCGGCTGGCTCCTGTGTTCTCCGCCGGACACAGTGAGCCGCCGGCTACTTAGCTGCAATTGCAACTAAGCATTAGTTCAGAGCCCGAGGTCTTGGCCTTGGGCTCTGACTATTTTTGCCACCAACTCACCACCCCGAGAGGACCAATGACCCGACACGTATGCCCAATGTGCGCGTCAGACGAATCCGTACCTGCTGATGTCAACGACGAAGGCAAGCAAATCCTCCGCTGCGATGACTGTGGTAATTCGTGGGCCCCGACCCAGCAGTCGACCGGTTCACAAACCGGCCCAGTCAACGCGATATCCGTTGGAAAAATCCTTCGGAGAGAGGGACTTCATGCTGACTATGGCCAAACCGGTCCGGACCTACCCCCAAGGGGTCCAGGATTTCAAGCGACTGGAACGGCCAAAACCAAGAACTCCCTCCGCTACGACGAAGGCCGCCATGTCGTGTTCGTGATCTGCCTTCAGGGATCGCTGGTCGCTACAGCCGAAGAAACCGCTCACCAGGTGATTCGGGTCATCGAAGCACAATATGACGCAAACGTGCTCTTGGAGAGTTACCCCCACAGGCTCGGAATCATGATCGAACTGAAAGAGTCACGATCGATGGTGGGCATCGATCCGTTCTAACCTCCCAGCGCCCGGAATGACACAGAAGCGACATCGATACGATCTACACAATTTGAATCATGTTCATGTTGTTGTAGTGTCCCGTATTGACTTCCCTTTAGATTGACAACGGAACCAGGTGACAGATCCACTGACACCCGATACCGTTCTGACATGATCACTCGAAGGGAACCCCGGTGACTGCTACCGAGAGCAACTCTGAAATAGGAGCGGAAAGACCTAACCCGAACCGTCGCCGTGAAATGAGACATCGACCAATCTGGGACTTTCTCGTTGGGGCATCGGGGATTTTCGACTTTGTTGGGAATGTCACATGGTCCCGCGTCTCGACTTTGAGGAACCGTACTGACGCGGAAGCTCTTGCGGGAGATTGGTACGCCGTTGGGGACGATCTCAGGCGTGCCATGGACGGTCACGTAGTTCCCGAGGCACATAGCCGCCTTTCGTCGTGACCGTAGTTGAACCACCTTCTCCACCCGATCACGATTCCCGATCAGCGGCAGTCTCCAGTAAGGTCACGCTTGAACATCAGTCGTTCCATAGCGGGCCTTTGCCGGGCACCGAGACCCTCGCGGCATACGGCCGGATCAGTCCTGATCTCGTGGACCGCATTGTGGCTGCCTCGGAAGATGAAAGGTCACATAGGCATCGGATGGATCGGCAACACTCGCGCCGCGCATCTATGGGTCTAGCCGCTGGGTTGCTTGTAGCGGTGTTGTTTCTCGTCGTGTCTGCGTGGCTGATCAACGACGGCCATGATGTTGCTGGCGCAGTGATCGGATCCGTCGATCTGGTCGCCTTAACAGCCGTTTTTGTACTCGGCCAGGCGCGACTCAAACTAGAACGAATTTGTGACCCTGACGGGGACGCTCTCCTGTCCTGTGTCAAACGGGCGAAGCAACCTAGACGCTCGCGCTGGCATCGGTGAAGAGTGGGGCGTGTACGATGCCTTGATCCAATGTGTCGACAACTCCGACCAATGGCTCGAATACGGGATCATCGAACACCGTTACAAGCTGGCGCACCCCACCACCTACGCAATGATCAGTGATCGCGGCGATCAATTCAAACGACTGGAGTTCGGATCCCGCGACGATGCTGCCGCCGCAGGCATCCCAGACACGTACATCCCTGAACGATTGTGGTGCGATTCATGCAACGAGTCCGGAGTGGTTGTCGCCTACCGCATCAACGAACGCGCATCGGGCAACTGGTCGTCTCCCAGGGCCTGACCGAACCGGCTCCTTGGAGCGACTATCCGATCAGAGCTGGGTCACCAGCGTCACGCACACCGCTCCAGCAGACCCGACAACTGTCACGACAATCCCAACAAACCACATAACCATCGTCCGCGTCTGCCCCGCGATCGCCACATGCAACCCACCGATCTCTTTGTGGACCTCACCGATCTGCTCGGCGAACTCGCCTCTGACCGCGGTGAACTCGGCCCCGATCACAGCAGCCAGGGTGTTCAAGTCGTCTTTGGTGGCTAGTTGATCCCAAGAAACTGGGGGTAGGGCCTCCATCAGTGCACCAGCCTTGTTCTAACCGAACCAGATCCCGCCGCCGACAACGGCACCCACGACCGTGACGACGCTGCCCACAACCCACCGCCGCATCGAGTCCATCTTGTGAGACAGCTCCACGAACTGTGCTGTGGCTTGATTGGTCGACTCTGCGATCGCCACATGCAACCCACCGATCTCTTTGTGGACCTCACCGATCTGCTCGGCGAACTCGCCTCTGACCGCGGTGAACTCGGCCCCGATCACAGCAGCCAGGGTGTTCAAGTCGTCTTTGGTGGCTAGTTGATCCCAAGAAACTGGGGGTAGGGCCTCCATCAGTGTCTCTGCCTTGTCTGGTCCGATGAATTCGATCAGTTCTTCGTGAAGCTCGAAACGCTTCTGTTCGCTCATTGCCACAATCCGCCTCCTTGTATCGGTCCTGTTCGATTTGGAGGAAGTTGCCGCTGTCGCCAAGCGATTGACCAGAACCCTACCACACCCTGCGCGAGAAACACTCAGATCATTCCACTTCACACCAACCCGCCACAAGGACACCCAAATGCAGTACAAGATCTGATCGGCCCGTTTCGACGACGGCAAACAGACCCTTTACTGCGAATCCTGTATCACGCTGGTCAACTTGTTGAGGATCTTCGAACGCCAGCGAGTCAAAGCTGGGTCACCAGCGTCACGCACAACGCCACCGCAGAGGTGGCAATCGTCGCGGCGATCCCAACAAACCACATCATCATCGTCCGCGTCTGCCCACCGATCTTCGCGGACAGCTCTACGAACTGTGCTGTGGTTTGCTTGGTTGACTCCGCGATCGCCAAGTGCAACCCACCGATCTCTTTATGCACTTCGCCGATCTGTTCGGCGAACTCGCCTCTGACCGCGGTGAACTCGGCTCCCACCTTCACAAACTCTGCCGACATCAAAACAGACTGCGCTTCGAACTTGCCCTAGACCCAATTCTTGAGCTCGACTAGATCTGATTTGGTGGCGAGTTCATGCCATTGGATCGCAGGTATCGACTTCATCAGAATCGTTGCGACTTGCTCTTCCGTGGACTTCGGTCAGGCTCTCGCGTATCTGGTGGCGTTCGTCTTCGGTCATCGCCATTAGCGACACTTCCCTGTGCTCTGCTCTTCAGTTGGAGGGAAGTTGCCGCTTTGCGAGTGACTTGGACCCTACCACACCCGTCGAGCGTGAGAAACCCCGAAATCCTGTCACGTTCACACTCAGGCGAAGAGAATGCCGCCGACCATCGCTGCACAAACAGTCGCAGCGCTGGTCAACTTGTTGAGGATCTTCAAACGCATTGCTTCGCTCACAGACCCTCGTCCAGGTTTGCGATCGCCCTCTGGGTCAGCCCAACCAGATACCGCTGCCGACAACGGCACCCACGACCGTAACGACACTGCCTACAACCCACCGCCGCATCGAGTCGAGCTTGTCGGACGTCTTCTGAGAGCTCTCCGAGACCGCCACATGCAACGCGCCGATCTCTTTGTGTACCTCACCGATCTCTTTGTGTACCTCACCGATCTGCTCGGCGAACTCGCCTCTGACCGCGGTGAACTCGGCTGCCACCTTCGTGAACTCGGCACCGATCACGACAGCCACGGTGTTCAAGTCGTCCTTGGTTGCCAGGTTGTCCCAAGAAACCGGGGGCAAGCTCTCCATCAGGGAAATCTGCTTTGTCTTGTCCGATGAATTCGATCAGTTCTTCGTGAAGCTCGAAACGCCTCTGTTCGCTTGCTTGGTTCAGGTGTTGGGAGATGTTGATGCCGTCGCCGAGCGAGTGCTCCGAACCGTACCACACCCGTCATCCTTTCCTCGGGGGCGGGTGGCAGCAAAAATAGTCAGAGCCCAAGGCCAAGACCTCGGGCTCTGAACTAATGCTTAGTTGCAATTGCAGCTAAGTAGCCGGCGGCTCACTGTGTCCGGCGGAGAACACAGGAGCCAGCCGACTACATCTTGGTCACGATGTCGGCGGGTACACGTATCCGTCACCTTGACCTGCACCGACGTTGTTGACTGCCTGGACAGTCACTACGATCGACTGACCAATAGCCGTGAGTCCGGTAATGTTGTAGCTCATCGCTGAACCAGGCTCAGCTGGCGCTGGGACGGTTGCGTCACCGCGGTTGCCAGACACTAGTGAATTTGCTGGTTGCCATGACACCTTGTAACCGGTAACCCTTTCGCTTTGGGTAGTCGCTGCGTTGAGCGCAGTCCAGTCAACCCTCAGCGTCGGGGTCCCAACAATACTTACAACGCTCACCCTTAGGTCGGTAGCCGTGAAGGTTGGTGCGAGCTCGGCTTTGACCGGTGCCGAGAACCCGTAGTGCCCGACAGGAGTTGATGCTCGCACCCGCACCACATAGGTAGCACCGTCTGCCACCGACAAACCAGTGATGCTGGCTGTGGTCGTGTTGGGTGCAACTGTCACGCCGGTGCCCAACCAGCTTGAGCTTGCAGGGTCGACACTGTCACCAGACACCGTCAGGTAATCGACGGTGTAGGCGGTGGCTCCGCGGACAGCGTTCCAAGTTACGTTGATCGACGCTGTTGTACCATTTGTGACCACACCCGTACTGTTGTCCCTACTCGCTATTGTGGGAACAACCGTCGTCTTTATTGACGTCGGCGCTGAGAGGCTGCCGCCCCCGGCCGAGGGGGTGGTGCCCGTCGATAGTGATGCTGGTTCTGATGACCGACCTAGTGCATTGTGTGCGAAAATTTGGACCTCGTATGCCTGACCGTTGTTCAGTCCAGTGATGGTCTTGGTCAGCAACATCGATGCAGCCACGCTGCCAGCGGAAACCCATGGGTTGTAACCCTCATTGGGACTACGGCGGTAGCTCAGCGAGTAGCTGGTCACGTTGGAGCCATTGCCGTCGCCGGGGGCCCACACCAAAGTCAACGACCCGTCATTTGGGAACACAGCGAGGTTGCTCGCCGATGAACCGGGTATACCTGACGGGGTTCCTGAAACCGTAGCGCTCCAAATACCAGTCGAAGCACCGTCTGTATCGGTTCTGGCTTGGACCCGGTAGTCATAGGGCGTACCTGCATCGAGTCCTGTAACCTCAATCATGGTCGCCGTTCCCGACGGTTGCGCGCTGGCACTCACCCAACCGGTGGCTGGTGTATCTGCGGTGGCCGAGCCGCGTTGCTGCAACGTGTAGCCAGACACTGTTGCGAGGTTGTTGGCGGCCGGAGCGTTCCACTCAACTTTCAAGGTGGTGCCTGGTGTAGCGCCCTGGGTGACCCTCAAGTTGGTCGGCGCGCCAGGCGAAGCCCCGGGAGTCACCGTTGGCGTCGCAGCCGGGGCTGCTCCATCGCCTCTGGCGTTGACCGCAACGACGCTAGCGGTATAACCCCAGCCGTTGGTCAGACCGGTGAACGTATGTGACTCGGTGGTCGCATTGACCGTTACCGAAGCAACAGGCACCGTCGCGGGTGATGACAAGGTGACCTTGTACCCGGTGACCGGACTACCGTCGGCGGGGTCCTGCACAAGACCCCAGCTGACCTGCACGACCCGGTTACCTGATGCCGCTTCCGGTGTTACAGCACCTGGGACCCCTGTAGGTGCAGCGGGTGGGGCTGTGGTGGCCATCGGTGTGGCTTTGCCCTCAACCCACACGAGGTTGTCTATGTAACGATCACCAGCACTCGCATCAAAACTGCTGATATCCGCTCCAACAAAAAGGTTGGCCCGGACTCGGTAGGTACACTCAACACCGTTTTGAAGCGTGCCGACATCGGTGGGGCTTAGCGCCCCACCAAGCAGGCCGACATTGCTAGCATCAAGAAGCTGGTTGGCTTGGGTCGCAACGTTAGTGTGTGTTCCTATACGGGCGGTGACTTGTGGGAAGACTGCGTCTGGCCATAGCTGGTTTCCGCATTTGCGGTGGATCGTGTAGTCGGCCAGTCCTTGACCGGTGCCGGGTGTCACGGTCGGCCAGGAGAGAGACGCGAAACGACCGCCGGCGTCAGCCCCGGTGGGCAGGCTGATCTTGACGGTTCCGCTCGCGACGTTGCCGGTCGGGGTAGCCGTGACAGCATTAGATGCCGCACCAGCACCAGCGCCGTTGACCGCAGTGACCCACACATAATAGAACGCAGCGCTGTTCAAACCCCTGATCGTGTGGCTAGTAGCTGAACCATTGCTGATCGAAGCCGACTCCTGGGCGTTGTTGCCCTCAGCCCACGTGATCGTGTAACCAGTCAACGGTGTGCCGCCGTCGTCAGCGGGTGCGTTCCAAGTGACGTTGATCGTCCCAGGAGCCGAACCCGGCGCTGCACGAAGGTTGCTGACAGCACCCGGAGCGACACCGGGTGTGCCGGTTGCGGTCGCCCAGTCGCTTTGACCATCATCGCTGACGGCTGCGACACGAACATCAACAGCAGTGCCTGCGGTGAGCCCGAACACGTTCACCGAAGTACCGGTAGTGGTCTGCTGGTTGGCGTAACCAGCGCCCCACTGCACCACATAGCTGTCGGCACCATCAACAGCGGTCCAAGAAATCTCCAGAGCCGTACCAGCAGAACCAGACGGTGTAGCCGCCACACCGGTCGGAGCCGCCACAGCCGGAGTCATCGCATCGAGCGCTCGGTACATG
>VXYK01000033.1:0-11957 GCA_009845995.1 Acidimicrobiaceae bacterium
ACAACACCAACAAACACACCCATAACATTTGGACTCACAAACGGGTCCCCCTCAGCAGGACGACATCGCCGGCCGTCGCCTTCGCTTGGTCATTCGCCTACTGAAGTACTTACGCGACCACCACATGCACTTCAAGAGAACCCGGTCGGTCGTGCTGACGATTCTCCTTGGCGAAAGAGTCGACGCCGCCAAGAAGATCTTTGATCCGGCTTACTACGGAGACCTGCCAACCGCCTTCGTTCACCTGCTGGAAGATCTCGACGACTGGCTGCAAGAAAACCCCATCCTGCCGCCACTTCCTGACCCTTCAGGAGCGCCCAATGACTTCGGTCACCGTTGGGATCAGGCTTCTTACGACAATCTGCGCAACAAGGTGAGACAGATCGCGGAAAATGCTCGAAAGGCGCTTGATGAGCCAAACGTGGCCAAGAGTCGCGAGCTGTGGCAGGTCGTGTTTGGATCGGACTTTAAGGAACCGCCGTCAGGCAACGCCAGTTCGGCGGCCGTAGCGGGCGCGACCGCAGGGGCTGTTGCACCTCCGCGCACCGCGGCCGCAGCAAGAGTCGGCTAACAGTCAGCGGAATGGCATCGAGGAAGCAAAAGGGCCGCAAAGCGGCCCGACGGCGACATCATCAAGAAACGACTCGTGCGCCGAGCTCGGATCCAATAACCGGGACTGTAGAACAACTCCGTTCCCTCCAGGCGCGTGCTGAGCGTGTCCTTGAGGTCCGCCAAGTGAAACCCTCCTGGCTTAAGCGGCCAGCGATTCGTGTGCGCCTAGATACCATAGGAATCGACCAGGCGGAGCGTGGGCTTGCTGTTAGCGACACGGAAGAGATCTACGTCGCATTCGAAGAGGACTACCCGAATCGTCCTCCCCGTGTGTTTGTCGATGAGGACGAGAGATTCGAGGGTTTCCCTCACGTCATCTGTGCAAGAGAACTCTGCATTTACCTCAACCCCCAGCGCGAGTGGCATCCGACATTTGGAGCAGACCAGATTGTCGACCGAGTGTTTCGGTGGTTCGAGGAAGCGGCGAGCGGTCGATTCGACTCTCGGACATCACTTTTTCATGCCGTTGGAGGTGCCAACCCAGCCACCGAACTAAGCGTTACTTCCGTCATCCTCGACAACCCACCGTCCGACATGTCGACGACTTGCCACATCGCCTTGGTCGAGCGATCAGCCACAAGAATCGACTTAGTTGGCTGGAGGCGAGCGATGCGGGCGAGTGGCGAAACGAATGGTCTCGCGTTCTTCGTGCCATCGCCCCTGCCGCACGGACTCGGGGGCAACACCGAGATCATTGCGCACCGGATCGAACAAGCGGGCGGTGTCTCGGGTCAGGAAGTATTGAGTCAGATCCAGCGCGCCGCCGCGGTGAGTCGGACTGGTCGACCGATCTTCCTCTGTCTCGTAGTGACCCATCCAACCGAGATTGACCTGCCCACGGTTGTGCTAGGAAAGATCGACAGCGCGTTTGCGGACAGACTTAGGTCGCGAGACGCCGGTTTGACACCGCGAGAGACGAGGATTGATTGGATGCAGATTTCGGATGAGCGTGCAACGCTCACCACGCCTAGGGACAACTTGCGGCCGGCTGCGGCGTTTCGCGGCGCGTCAGTGGAGATTTGGGGGTGTGGAGGTGTCGGGTCATGGATTGCCGAGTTCATTGCACGAGCCCGACCGACCAAGTTGGTCTTGCGCGATCCTGCGTTTGTACACCGTGGACTTCTGGTGCGTCAGAATTACACCGAACAAGATGTGGGCGAATTCAAGGCAAGCCAGCTCGCGCTTCGCCTTAGTTCAATCTCAGATACAACAGATGTCAGCGTAGGATCAGCATCCGCACTCGATGTTCTCAACCAAGGACGGATTCCGGATTGCGACCTGATTATTGACGCGACCGTCAACGAGACTGTCGCATTTCGACTCGACGAAATAGCCGCCGTTACAAAGGACCGGCCACTTCTCGCGCAAGTCGCCACTGACGTCGGCAGCGGCACACTGGGTCTCGTTGTTGTCGGAGGAGACGATGTGCCCGGCGGACCCAGCACAGTTGACTTGACGATTGCCGAACAGATACTCGCCGATGGTGCGCTGGAGCCGTACCACGTGTTTTGGTCACCTCCTAGCTTCGGCGCAGAACTGATTCCATCTCCTGGCTGTTCTGTCCCGACATATCACGGATCTGCGGCCGACCTTGCCGCGACAGCGGGTTCAATGGTCAGCCTGCTGGGTCAGCAACTGGTAGCCCCCGTTTCTGGGGTACATCTCTTTGCCGCCCCGCACTCGGGAACACTGCCGTGCCATCGGTTTGAACCGTTTACAATCACCGGTCAATTTCCAGACTCAACGAGATCGGGCGAATCGACCAAGTAGTCGTATCAGACTTTCCATGTAACTGGATGTCTCTCTCTCTCTCTCTCTCTCTCTCTCTCTCTCAATTCACCTTGTTTTGACTGGGTCGCAAGGGCAAGGCAATCGGCTTTGTGCCCTAAAACTCCATTGTGAAGGTCTCGGGCCAGGCGTCGCCTCTGAGCAGGGCGTCGGTCCCGCCATCAACGAAGATCACTGAACCGCAGGCGAACCGGGCCGCTGGGGAGAGTAGGAACACGATCCAATCTGCGAGCAGGTCAACCGAGGCAGGATCCCCGGCGGGAACCGGAAAGCCCTCTAGCAGGGGACCGTAGTCGTCGTCGTCCTTGCCCATTTGGAGCAGGGGTGTTTGTACGGGCCCTGGAGCGATCACGTTGAGGGCGATTCCCTGACCGATCCATTCGTCGCTTACCGCCGCTCGACGGCACCAGCGTGAAACGGCGAGCTTGGATGCTCCGTAGGCGATCGCGCCGTCGAAAGGTTGCGGTGTGAGGTTCACGAGCCTGATCGCTTCGGGTTCATCGCCGTTGAGGTATGCCTCAACGAGTTCTGCGGGCAGGTTGGGTGAAGTTGTTGAAGAGTTCGAGCCGATCTGCACGACCTGGGCGCCGTCGGCCGCGGCGAGTGCGGGGCGCAGACCTTCAAGCAACGCCACAGATCCGAAATAGTTGACCTTGGCGATCAGCTCCCCGCGAACGGGTGGACCCAAACCGGCGGCGGTGACCAGACCATTGAGCACACCGTCGCAACGTTGCATGGTCTCGTCGACGGCGCTGGATCTGCCTTCGTCGGTGGAGAGGTCAGCGATGACTTCGGCGTCTCGCAAATCAATACCGATCACGGTGTGACCAGCGTTTTCGAGGTTTTTTCGGGTGGCCGCCCCCATGCCGGATGCGGACCCGCTTATCGCGTATGTGCTCACGGCGCACGATGATCGTTCAACCGCGCCACACTAAGCAAATGGACAATGGAGAAATAAGCAAATGGAAAATGGAGAAATAGACGCCGGGCTCTCCCACTCCGGCCCACCGCAGATGGATCCCTCATACCGCATTCAAAGGCTCGCTGCGGATGGTCGACGGCTGCTCGACGTTGCCTCCCGTGATCTGACCGCAACGGTTCCGGCATGTCCCGATTGGACCAGCGAAGATCTGCGGTCGCACATGGGAGTTGTGTGGAGCGCGGTCGCCGCGCAGGTGCAGCAGCGGGCCGCAGCCCCGATTTCATGGAAAGATCTGCCCGATCAATCGCCCGCCGAAGCGCTGGACCAGTTGCTTGCGGTGCTGGGCGAAGCTGATCCGGCGACGCCGCTTTGGACTTGGGGCGCTGACCAGACGGTCGGGTTCTTCATCAGGAGGGCTCATCTTGAGACGGCGATCCACCGTGTCGACGCGGAACAGGCTGTCGATGACGCGACGCCGGTTCCGGCGGCCGACGGCATAGACGGTGTCGACGAGCTCTTCACTGAGGTGCTGGCCGGGCGGGAAAGGGTGATGCCCTCAGGTTCACTGCATCTGCATCAGACCGACGGAGACGGAGAGTTCATGCTCCGAGCCGTCGATGGAGCGGTCACCGTGACCCATGAACACGCCAAGGGAGACGCGGCGGTCCGCGCCAGCGGCGAAGAGCTCTTCCTGTGCGCCTGGGGCAGGAGGTCCCTCGACGGGCTTCAGATCTTCGGTGATGTCGAGGTTGCAGCCGAATGGATGGCCCTGTCGCCATGACCGAAAGAGACACTGTCACCGGCACCGATTCAGGGACCGGCAGCGACGCTGTGCCCCGCCCCAAACCGCGTCTGGGCGGCGGCGGAACGCTGGACCAGTTGATGCCCGTGGTCTTGTTTCTGGGCTTCTACAACCTGGTCAGTATCGAAGCGGCGGTTGTGGCCTCGACGCTCTGGTCGTTCAAAGCCGCTGTCAGCAGGCGCCGCCGCGGCCTCAACATCGGGCTGATGCTGCCCAGCGTGACTGCCTATCTGCTCGTGCGAAGTGCGGTCACCATTGCCGCTGAACGTGAGCTCGTCGATTTCGGGATCAGCACCGAGGCGGTGTACTTCGGGATTGGTTTCGCGACAAAGATCCTGGTCGGCGTGGTTATGGCAATCACCATCCTCCGGGGTCGATCCTTCATGTCGTGGATCGCCGAGAGGCTCCTGCGATTGCCCGAAGGAATGGCCGAAGACCGGCGATTCGTCCGAACTATGGCGACGGCGACCTGGTTCATCGTCGCCTTCGAGATCCTCACCGCCATCTGGGACATCTACCTCTACAACAACGCCGGTATCAACCTGTTCGTGCTCACTCGTTTCGGCGTCAACTTCACCCTCGGGTTCATCGGCATCACCGGGGGTTTGATGTACATCGACCACAAGCTTCAGCCGATTCCGGGTTATCCCGGTCTGACCGAGCTGTTGCAGCGGTCGTCGATCGTCCCCGACAAGTCGAAGAGTTCAAGCGAATAGAGCACAAGACCCAGCGCCGGTACGCCTTGTCTGGTCGGGGTGGGTTGGGACGGTTCGGACCCTCAGGGGGCGAGGCTGTCGAGGGGGTCGGGTCCGAACTCTCGCAACAGCGTGCCGTAGTCGGCGCCTCGACGGAGGTTCTGTCCGCCGTCCACGGCGAATGCCTGCCCGGTGATCCATGAAGATTCCGGGCCGATCAAGAACCTCACCATGTCGGCGATCTCTGCGGGTTGACCGACGCGACCCAGCGGAATCGCGGGGAGATAATTCTCGAGCAGCGCACCGCCGCTGGTGATCGGCGTCATCAACTCGGTAGCGACGATCCCCGGCTGAACCGAGTTGATGCGGATGCCGAATCGGCCCATCTCATCGGCGCTGACCCTGCACAGATGGTCGAGAGCGGCTTTGGCGGCACCGTAAGCCCCGAGGCAGCGCATCGAATCCTGGCCTGCGTGTGACGAACATCCGACGATTGATCCGCCGCCGCCCTGTCGGGCCATCTGCGTGCCGCCGGCTTTGAGGCACAGGAACGTGCCTATGTAGTTGAGTTCCATCGTGGAGCGGATGTCGTCCACGTCTGCCAACGCCAGAGGACCCATGCAGGTGGAACCCCCGGCGCAGGCGAACAGTCCGTCGAGCCGTCCGGTGATGTCGGCGGCGGCAGCTACCGCCGCGTTCACGTCGGCCTCCTGGGTCACGTCGGCGACTATGTGTTGCACCGTGACCCCCTCCGCTGCGACCTCAGCGATGCGATAGAGGGCGTCAAGCAGCTTCTGCTCGGTGCGTCCGCAGATGGTGACGTGAGCTCCGTCTGCGGCGAGCCTCGCCGCCGACGCCTCGCCGATACCGCTTCCACCACCAGTGACTAGTGTCGCAAATCCTTCAATTGATCCCATGACGCGGCACCTTAGCGGTCCCGTGTCTTCGGAATCGAAACTACAGGCGCCTCACCCGGATCGGGGTCACGACCGCCCGATCCTGATTGCGGGAAGCTTCGAGGTCGATCTCGGCCTCAAGCACCCATTCGGAGTAACCCTCGGGATCGCACAACGTCTGAGTCGCCCGGCCACGCGGCAGGTCGATCACGACCCAGCGACTGCTGCGCGCATCGGCGTCTATCTCGATGGCGTCATGGGCCTGCCAGTACTCTTCGACGCCCTCGATCTCGGGGGTGGTCTGGCGTCGGGTCGCAAGTGTGGTGACTGTTCGGAACAATTCGTTGCGCACAAGCACGCTGAAAGCCCGCTGGTTGGCGGTGATGTCGACGTCGTCTGGCTGTGCCGGTTCCGCCTCGACAGGGTCGGGATTGCGGAGGCGTTCCCACTCATCGATGAGGCTTGAGTCAACCCGACGGATCATGGCGCCGAGCCATTCGACAACGTCTTCGAGATCGTCGGTGAGGTGTGCTGAAGGCACCGTCTGGATCAGCGTCTTGTAGCAGTCCGTCAGGTAGCGCAGCAGCTGCCCCTCGGAACGCTTGATCCCGTAGCGGGATACGAATTGGTTGAAGGTCTCCGCGAATTCGAGCATCTCGCGGGCCACGCCCTTGGGGCTGACCGTGTCACGTCCGACCCAGGGATGGTGACGGGCGAAGATCGCGAAAGCAGGTTCGATGAATTCCGCCTCGGGTTTGGGCCAGGTGACCTGCTCGAGGCGGTCCATGCGTTCCTCATACTCGACACCGGCAGCCTTCATCTCGCTCACCAGCGAGTCCTTCAGCTTGTCCTTCTGGGCCAGCAGCACAACCATCGGATCTTCCAGTATCGACTCCACCAGGCTGAGCACCTGCAGATGGTGGTCCGGCGCTTCTGGATCGAGCGCCTCGACCGCTTCAACCACAAACAGCGACAGCGGCTGGTTGAGGCGGAAGTCGTCTTGGAGATCGATGTTGATGCGGAGCGGGTCCAACTCCACGATCTCGGCTTCAAGAAGCGACCGGTACACCGCGATGGCCCGGCGGATGTGGCGGCGCTGGGCGGTTCGGGGCTCATGGTTGTCGGTGAGCAGGCGTTTCATGGCAGCGCAGCCGTCGCCGGGACGGTCGAGCACGTTGAGCATCATGGCGTGGCTCACTGAGAAACTCGACTTGAGCGTTTCGGGCGTGCCTCCGCTGAGGCGGGCGAGGGTATCGCCGTCCCAATGTGCGTAGCCGCGTTCGGGTGGCCTCTTCTTGACGAGTTTCTTCTTCTTTCTAGGGTCGGTCAGGGCCTTGGCTTCGGCCCGCTTGTTGTCAACGACATGTTCAGGGGCTTGCACGACGATGCTGCCTGCCGTATCGAATCCTCGGCGGCCCGCGCGTCCTGCGATCTGGTTGAACTCGCGCACCGACAGCACCCGCACCTTGCGACCGTCGTACTTGCAGAGCTGGGTGAACAACACCGTGCGAATGGGCACGTTGACTCCGACTCCGAGCGTGTCGGTGCCACAGATCAGCTTGAGCAGGCCCTGCTGTGCGAGTTTCTCGATGAGCAGCCGATACTTGGGCAGAAGGCCGGCGTGGTGGACTCCGATCCCGGCCTTCACGAAGCGCAGAACGTCCTTGCCTATCGGAGTGTCGAAGCGGAAACCCCCGATCGCTTCGTTCACAGCTTCCTTTTCGTCTTTGGAGAGAACATCGAGGCTGGTGAGGCTCTGAGCTCGCGCGGTGGCTTCGCGTTGGGTGAAATGAACAATGTAGACGGGCGTCTTTGCGGCCTTGAGAAGATCTGCCAGCGTTTCCAACAGGGGCGTCTCGCGATATTCGAAGTCGAGCGGCACGGGCCTCGGGGCCTGGTCGATGAGCGCGGTGTCTCGGCCTGTTCGGATGCTGAGGTCGGTCCGCAGGTCGCTGGTGTCGCCCAGCGTTGCCGACATCAGCAGGAAACTCGGACGGGACAGCTCTAGCAATGGCACCTGCCATGCCCAGCCGCGGTCTCGGTCGCCGTAGTAGTGGAACTCGTCCATCACCACCAGATCGACGTCCAGGTTCGATCCCTCGCGCAGTGCCCGGTTGGCCAGAATCTCGGCGGTGCAGACGACTACGGGCGCGTCGGCGTTGACAGCCGCGTCGCCGGTCACCATGCCCACATTGTCGGCGCCCAACTCGGCTGCGATTTCAAAGAACTTCTCACTCACCAGGGCTTTGATCGGTGCGGTGTAGACGGTTCGCTTGTTGTTGGCGAGCATGGCAAAGGCGCCGGATATGGCCACCAGGGACTTGCCCGACCCTGTCGGCGTGGCCAAGACCACGTTGTCGCCCGCCAGCAGCGACAAGATCGCGTCCTGTTGGTGTGGGTAGGGTTCCAGGCCGCGTCCATAGGCCCATTCGAGAATGGCCTCGAGCAGCGATTCCTCGTCGGTTTCGCTGGGGGTGAGATCTATGAGCGCGGCTGCGTCGGTCACTACCCGAGCACCCTACGCGCCCGGCGGCGCTGAGCGGGTGTCAGCCCAGGCCGGAGAAGTCGATCTGCCCGGTGGTCATGAAGGCACTGAAGCCGTTGTCGGCGATGGTGTTGTGGCCGTTCATCGCTACCGATGCGTCGCTGCCCAACATGACCAGCGTGCGAGCGATGTCGTCGGCCGAGAGCATGGAGCCGCCGGTCTGGTCGATGGTCCATTGGATGACCTGCTCGGTCATGGTCTTGATGAAGTCGTCCATCAGCGGTGTGTCGATCGGTCCCGGGCACACCGAGTTGGTACGCACTCCGAACTCGTTGCGGGTGCGGGCCGAGCTGTGCATCGTCCACACCTGTGCGAGTTGTTTGGAGAAACTGTAGGAGTCGGCACTGACAAGTTCGTCGTTGTCGCTGAGCCACCCGAGCGCTTCGTCCCAGTCGTCGATGGCGATCAACTCTTGGATTTTCGCGAGGTTCTGCGGCCAGCCCTGTCCTGCTATCGAAGCGGTGTTGACGATGGCCGCGCCTTGGTTCATGGTGGGCAGCAGTCCCTCGGTGAGTCGGCGAAGTCCCAGGTAGTTGACCCGGATAACGAAGTCCGCTGCGTGGGTCGCGGCCACTCCGGCGTTGTTGAACAGCACATCGGTGCCTCCGCCGATATCGGCCACAGCTGAATCGATTGACGACGGATCCGACATGTCGGTGGGTATGTATCGCGTGGCCGGTCCTGTCGGCTCGGCGATATCGAGCACGGTGAGGTCGCTACAGCCAAGATCGGCGAGCAGTTCTACCGCCGCAGCGCCGACGCCAGTCGTGCCCCCGGTCAACACGACCCGCTTGTTGGCATAACTAAACAGATCAGACATGGTTCCTCCAGTGGATCTCGGGTGCTTCTGCGGCCCGCTTTACGGTCTACTTCAGAGTTGCGAATCAGGTCTATTTGAGTGTGAAGGCCATGTGCGACTCTTTGAGGCCGAAGACGAAGGCGTTGGGCATCTCAACGTGGGGCAACTCACCGATGCGCCTGAGCTCTGAGACTCGTGCGACCAACCGCTCGAAGAACGTTTGGATCTCAAGGCGGGCCAACGATGCCCCCAGACAGAAATGAGTTCCGAAGCCGAAGGCGACGTGGTGGTTCGGGTTGCGGGTCACGTCGAAAGTCTCGGGGTCGTCGAACTGGGCTGGATCACGGTTCGCCGCGCTGTAGGCGAGCACAACCTGCTGGCCGGCGGAGATGGTCTGGCCGTGCATCTCGTAATCCTGTGCTGCCACCCGGCACATGTTGTGTATCGGAGTGACCCAGCGGATGAACTCTTCGGTGGCGACCGTCATGTCGGCGCCTGCCTGGAGCGCTTCCCACTGCTCGGGGTGGTCGGCCAGAGCCAGCAGGGTCCTGGCGATCACGGTTCGGGTCGTCTCGGCACCGCCGTCGAGGACCAGCAGACAGTCCGAGAGGATCTGGTCGTGCCCGAAAGGCGCACCGCCGATGATGCCGTCGTTGTCCTGCTCCGCTGAGACCCAACGAGACATGACATCTCCGGCCGGACACCCCTTTCGCTCTTCGTACAGTTGAGTAGCCGCGCCGGCGAACTCCAGTACTGAATTGAAACCTTCCTCGTCCGCGTAGCGTGGGCCGCCGCCGAGCGCGATCGTCGTCTCTGACCAGTGCTGCAGTTTGGGCCACAACTCGTCGGGGAAACCCAGAAGCAGGCCGATCATTTTCGCGGGCAGAGGCGCGGCAAGCTCACTCACAATCTCGGTCTGTTCCTTGACGAAGGCGGCGTCAAACAGTTCGTTGACCGTATCCGCCACATGGTCTTCGAAGCTGCGTACCGCACGCGGAGTGAAGCGACGCGCGACCAACAGACGCCGGGTCTGATGAAGCGGGTCATCGAGGTTGATGATTGAGTTGTCGCCGGGGATGTTGGGTCTGCTGCCACCCTTGACCTTGTCGGAACTGATGAACACCGCCTTGTTCTTCTCGATCTCGACGATGTCGTCGTAACGGCTCGCCACCCAGAGTTCGTTGAACGCGTCCCAGTGCAACGGCGAGTGCTCGCGCAGCCAGCCGTACCGCGGGTAGGGATCATTGACGTAGAAATCACCGTCGAGAATGTCGAGCGGGCGTGGATCGATGAGTTCCATGGGCCCACCCTACGCGTGGCCTAGAGGCCGAGCGAATAGACCGCAGATCGTTTCGCTCGCAAAGCGAGGCCGTGGCCCGAGCGGCCCGTGAGCGAAGCGAACAAGAGCGAAGCGAACAACGTCTTTCAGCGCGTCCATTTCACCTATCCGCGCTCCCCCTTATTCGGGGTAATCGGAGCCGGTGGGCATCCCTTTGGAGATGACGGTTACCACCAGCCCGTAGCAGATGATGACGCTTGACGTACCCAGAAGTGTCGGCCTTACCCCGAGATTGAGACCGTCAGAGTCAGCCAAGGCTCCGAGCATGAGCGTGCCGAGCCAGACCACCCCGGCCCAAGAGATGACAAAAAGCGACATGACCCGCCCACGCGCGGAGTCGGACACGACCTGTTGCAGCAAGGTCTGAAGTGTCGTCATGGTTGCGAAATAGCAGAAGCCGATTCCCAACTGCCACGCCATCGCTGTCTCGAGCTGTTCAGACGCGGTGAACCCGACCAGGCACACGCCGTAGAACAGCAGCGATAACGATGCTCGCTGCAGGCTGGGTTCGACCCTGCTGTAACCGACCGTGAGAGCCCCCACGATTGCGCCGAAACCGGTCGCGGCGATGATCTTGGCGAACTGCCCCGGTTCCTGTTCAAGAATCTCGCGGGTGAAACTCGGAACCAGGGCTGTATGGGAGACGCCGAAGACCGATGCCATGGCGGTCGTGGCGATGGCCAACAGGGCGGGTTTTCGCTCGCGGGCGTGCCGGAAACCGTCTCGGATGCGTCCGAACACGCCCAGCCCGTCCATGGTGACATCGCGAGCGTCGACGACGACTCGGGTGATCATCAGGCCGGCCAGCGCCGATGCGACCGCGAATCCTGTGAAACCGATGTGGAAGCGACCCGAGCCGATGACCTCGACGGCCATGATCGGCCCGACCACCCGAGTCAGGTTCTGCACGGCGGCCTGCAATGAAATGGCGCTTTGCACAGCCTCGCTCGAAACCGAGTTGACGACCAGCGCACCCGCCGAGGGGCCCAGCAAGGAGAAGGTTGTCCCCAATGTGAACGCCAGCGCGTAGATCGCCCACAGTGGGGGAGCGCCGTTGATCCCCGTGAGCAGTGCCAGTCCGCCGGCGGAGGCCGCGGAGGCGTAGTACGACAGCGTCACTACCAGTTTGCGCTCGACACGGTCAGCAAGCACACCCCCGAACGGGCCCACGAACAACGCTGGCGCAAAGAGAGCTGCGAACAGGACTGTGATCGCCAGTGTGTCGCCGTTGCTGCGCTCCTCGATGAGGCCCTGCAAGGTGAGGTGGCTCATCCAGAAGCCGATCTGCTGGATGACGAAACTGGCGTATATCCAGCGGTAGGCCTGAAATCGGAACGCGACGAACCCGCGCCCCAAATCCGAAAGGACGAAACGGGCTATGAGTCCTGTCGGGCCTATGCGTGCCCGATCTGGAGTTCCAGTCAGAAGGCGCCCTCGAGTCCGATCACCCCGAGAAGGGTATCTGGGCCTCTCTTGTTCGCTTTGCTCACCGGGCCGCTCGGGCCCGGGGCCAGCCCGCTCTTGTTCGCTTTGCTCACCGGGCCGCTCGGGCCCGGGGC
>VXYK01000033.1:11967-56150 GCA_009845995.1 Acidimicrobiaceae bacterium
CCGGGGCCAGCCCGCTCTTGTTCGCTTTGCTCACCGGGCCGCTCGGGCCCGGGGCAGCCCGCTCTTGTTCGCTTTGCTCACCGGGCCGCTCGGGCCCGGGGCCAGCCCGCTCTTGTTCGCTTTGCTCACCGGGCCGCTCGGGCCCGGGGCTACGGTTTGGCGATGGACGTTCTCGAAGGTGTCGGCTCGGCTGTCGGTGGGGTGCTGGACGCGCACCTGCATGTTGTCGATGTAGCGGCCTGCGTGGAAGACCTGACTGGCAATCCCAATGTGCGGTGGTGGGAACAGGTTGACTCTTCCCCAGCGGCGGTGGCTGAGCGCGTCCGGGACGCGGGTGTATCGGGTGGTGTTCTGGTGCAGGCAGTCGGTGCGCATGGTTTCGACAACTCGCTGGTTGTTGAGGCGGCCCGGACGCTCGGCGATGACTGGCGGGCGATGGTCGCTGTGGGTCAGAGCATCGAGGATCCTATGAGTCTGCTGGATTGGGCCTCAGCGCATGGAGCGTCGGGGCTGCGGCTGTTCTCGATCCCCGACCCGTGGCTGCACGACGATTTTGCGGTGGAGTTGGTGCACCGTTGTCGAGACCTGGAGGTGGGCCCGAACGTGTGCTGCCTGCCCGAAGAACTACAGGCGGTCGCCCGTCTCGCCGCGGCTGTACCCGATTGCGAGATAGCAGTCGACCACTGCGGTTTCGTCGCGGTCGGGGGAGACGATCAGGCTCTCGTCGATCTTGCCCAATACGAGAACCTGGTCGTCAAGATCAGCACCGGAGTCTTCGACGCAGCCGCGGTCGCCCCGCGCTCGGTGATCTCCCGGTTGCTCGACCTCTTCGGCGCTGATCGCATTGTTTGGGGTTCGGACCATCCCCAGGTGCATGATCGTGCGTACGCCGATCTGGTCGCGCTCGCTATCGACGCGATCAGTGACCTTGACGCAACCACCCAAGAAGCCATCCTCAGTCGAACCGCCAGCCGGCTCTGGTTCGATCACCTGGCGGTGAGTGGCGATGGTGCGCCGAGGTCTAACCTGAACGAGTGACCGACGAATCGTCCGAGGCTGAACAGATTGACCCTGATTCTGGGGCGGACTCTGCGGACTCGGGGGCGCAAGGTCAGAGTCGCTGGGTGTCTCCGGGAAGCGTGAGCTTGCAGGGGGCTATGCGGGAAGCGATGCAAGCTCCGCCGACGGTGTTTGAAGCGGTCGGCGGACAACGGTTCTTCGACGAGCTGGTCGGCCGATTCTACGATGCCGTCGAACACGACCCGCTGCTGCGACCGATGTATCCGGCGAACATGGGGCCGTCGCGGGAGCGCCTCGCAGGGTTCCTGGCGCAGTACTGGGGTGGGCCGGCGCACTACAGCGAGAAGCGGGGCCACCCCCGTCTGCGGATGCGCCATATGCCCTTCGTAATCGGCTCAGAAGAGCGTGACGCCTGGATGAAGCACATGGAGGCATCGCTTAGGGTCGCCACTCTCGCCGATGGCACCGATGGCCCTCTGCCCACCGAGATACGAGACGCCATGTTCGATCACTTCGACAACGCGGCCACCCACCTGGTCAACCACCCCAGGGAATAAGCCCCGCGGCGGGCGACGGGTGCTGGGGACTAACAGGTGTGGGCGAAGGTCGTGAGGTCGCGGGCGGAGGCAGCGTAAACCTCGGGGATGGCAGCGCGCAGTATCACATCGCCTGCGTGACAGGTGCCGTTGACCGTGCGGCTGCTGACCGTTACGCCCGCCTCGACGAGCTTGCGGAAGTAGGCCAGACCCTCGTCGCGCAAAGGATCCAACTCGTTGACCGAAATCACATGCGGCGGCATGCCTCTGAGGTCGTCGACGCTGGCGTTCAGCGGCCAGGCCAGCGGGTTGGTGAGGTTCTCTTCATCGGGGTCGTAGGCACGGACCAGGTAGCCCATCATCTCGCTGCTCAGAAAGTAACCGTCGTTCTCATGCAACGAAGTCAACTCCATGGGCGGGTTCCAGTAGGCACCGGAGATGTAAGGGCACTGTGCGTAGACACCGTCGATCATGTGCAGTCGGCCCTCGCGGCTTGCTTTGAGAGTCGTCGCCAGCGTCAGGTTGCCGCCACCGGACTCGCCCGACACCACGATCTTCGACACGCCGAGATCCGCTTTGTTGGCGTGCACCCACTCAAGAGCCGAGGTGCAGTCGTTCAAGCCTGCGGGGAATGGGTGTGGACCAAGCGCGCCTTCGGCGTTGCGGAACTCCACGCCCACGACAACAAGATCGAGAGCGGCCAGTTCGTCACGCCAGCGCACATAGGAGGCGCCAGACGCCTTGAGGATCACCATGCCTCCACCATGAATGTGCAGAATGCAGGGCCTAGGGCCGCCGGACCCGCCCGTGGGCTGGTGTATGTAGAGGTTGATGTCGTTGCCGTCCACCCCGGTAATGACCTCGGTGCGCGACTCCACTCCCTCCACGGCAGGCAGGTCTGCGTAGATCAGGTCGAACAACATCTCGAATCCGGGCTCGATCGTCGCCGTGTATTCGTAGATCTCTTGATCCGTTGCGTCAGCGGACAACGGAACCGGTTCGGGCGCACCGGCCAGACCCAGCGGTGCAAGCGCTGCGACCAAGCGCGAGTCCGCCCGTGGATCTGTTCCGAGGGTCCGGTCGGGATCGCCAAGCTTTCCGGGTAGTGCAACGTGTTCCGACATGGTCCTGCCTCCCTTGCGCCGTGCGCTCAGCTGAGCCGTTCGACGATCATGGCCATGCCCTGGCCGCCACCTACGCACATCGATTCCATGCCGATCGTCGAATCGGAATCTTCAAGCCCGTTGAGCAGCGTGGTCATGATGCGACTTCCGGTCATTCCGAACGGGTGGCCGAGAGCAATGGCGCCGCCGTTGGGGTTGAGCTTGTCGAGGTCGATTCCGAGTTCGTCGGCAGAACCGAGAACCTGCACGGCGAATGCTTCATTGATCTCAACATGGTCAATATCGTCGATGGTCATTTGGGCGCGGGCCAGAGCCTGGCGGCAGGCGTCGATCGGACCGAGGCCCATGATCTCGGGATGCAGAGCCGACACGCCGCTCGAAACGATCCGAGCGAGGGGCTCGATGCCCATAGCTTTCGCCTTGGTGTCGCTCATGACGACCACAGCGGCAGCACCGTCGTTGAGCGGGCAGGCATTGCCCGCGGTGACCGTGCCGTCCGGGCGGAACACCGGTTTGAGTTGCGACACCTTCTCGAGGGTGGTTTCGGCGCGAATCCCGTCGTCTTTGGACACCACGGTTCCGTCGGCCAGCGTGTACGGGGTGATCTCACGCTCGAAGAAGCCGCGGTTGAGCGCCTCTTCAGCCCGGTTCTGGGAACTGACACCCCACTCGTCTTGGCGTTGACGGCTGATTCCGGTCGCCTGCACCACGTTTTCGGCTGTCTGGCCCATGGCGATGTAGATGTCTGGGAGTCCGTCGGGCGGGATCCAGGTCGCTGAGCCTTCGCCGGTGCGGGAATTGCTGCGTTCTTCGGCGTCGGCGAACTTCTCGTTGTGGGGGCCGGAGTCCGCGGCGCCGTACATGTAGCGGCTCACGGTCTCCACCCCGCCGGCAACGAAGCAGTCGCCCTCGCCGGCCTTGATGGCGTGGGCGGCCATGCGGATCGTCTGCAGCGAAGACGAGCAGTAGCGGTTGACGGTGACTCCGGGCATATCGAGGCCCTGCATGGCGGAGATGACTCGGGCGATGTTGTAGCCGCCCTCGCCGCCGGGTTGGCCGATACCCCAGATCACGTCTTCGACGTCGGAAGCTTCGACTCCGGCCTTGTTCATGACGTCGCTGAGGATGAACGACGACATGTCGTCGGGACGTACGTCTATGAGCGAACCTTTGTTGGCCCGACCGATGGGGGTGCGGGATGTGGCGACGATCACGGCTTCGGGCATCGGGGACTCCTCACGTAGGCCAGGAAAGGCTGAGCATTGGGTAGTTCAGATTGATTAATCGGATTGCTGATGAGGCTAGACGTGACCACCTCGACTCACGACATCGGGGCAGATCTGAAGATGACTCACTTAGGGGTGCCAAAGATGCCGACGGTAACGTTTGGGCCATGAGCACGATTGATGTCGACAAGAACTGGAAGTTGTTGATCAACGGTGAATGGGTTGAACCCGGTGCGGGGCACTACGACATAGTCGACCCGCACACCACCAAGGTGGTCGGGCGGGCGCCGGAAGCGACCGTGGAACAGGCCGACGATGCTGCGGGCGCAGCCAAAGCAGCGCTGAGCGGCTGGAAGGAGCTCAGCCGCGAAGAACGATGTGCCTATATCGGGCGACTCGGTGATGAGATCGAGAAGCGGTCACCGGACTGGGTGGCGACGGTGCAGGCAGAGACGGGAGCAACGATCGGCACGACCGAGACTCTGCAGGTCGGAGGACCCGCAGTTGATCGCTTCCGTTACTACGCGAAGCCCATCGACCTCGATGAGAGCCTGGCGCCGATCCCGACCGCGGCGGGCCCGTTGGGGCCGGCAGGGTTGTTGAGTGCCCAGGTGAAGCGCCAACCCGTCGGTGTCGTCGCGGCTATCACTCCGTACAACTTTCCCATCACCAACGTGGCGGGCAAGATCGCTCCGGCGTTGGCTGCGGGGTGTACCACGGTCATCAAACCTGCACCCCAAGACCCGCTCGGGATCCTGCTCGTGGGCGAAGCCGCCCAAGCGGCGGGTTTTCCAGCCGGTGTCGTCAATATCGTCAACGGTTCGCGCCCGGACGTTCCGGCCGCGCTCGTTGATTCGACAGACGTCAACATGATCTCTTTCACGGGTTCGTCGCCCGTGGGTGCCAAGATCATGGAGAGCGGTGGCAAGACCATGAAGCGCCTGCTCATGGAGCTCGGGGGTAAAGGTGCCGCCATCGTCACCGAAGACGCCGATCTCGGCACAGCAGCGCAGTCCATCGCCACCGTTTGGGGATTTCACGCGGGTCAGATCTGTACTGCACCGACAAGAGTGATCGCCCATCGCGACATCTACGACCAACTGGTCGAGACGCTCAACACATTTTCGGGTTTCATGAAAGTGGGGGATCCGACGGACCGGTCCACGATCATCGGCCCGGTGATCACCGAACTGCACCGGGACCGGGTGGAGCAGTTCATCCAGTCCGGAATCGATGACGGCGCAACGCTGGTCTGTGGAGGTGACCGGCCGGACCTGCCTGGTTACTTTGTCGCGCCGACACTGCTCGCTGACTGCACACCGGACATGCATGTTGTGCGCGAGGAGGCATTCGGCCCGGTCATCGTTGTCCTTCCGTATGACGACGATGAGGAAGCAGTCCAGCTGGCCAATGATTCTGACTATGGCCTCTACAGCTACGTGTTTTCAGCAGACACGAAGCGTGCCTTCAACATTGCCGGCCGGCTCGAATCGGGCTGTGTCGGACTCAACCTGATTCAGCCCCACATGGAGGCGCCTTTCGGTGGCTTCAAGATGAGCGGTGTCGGTCGTGACCGTGGCAAGTGGGGGATAGACGCATACAGCGAATTGCAGTCGATCAACTGGATGGCTTGATGGTCGGGTATTCAACGACCGTTGGACCGCGGAGTTGATGACCAATGACCCCGCCCCTTGACGGTTTTCGGATCATCGAAGGCTCGGCTTTCGTAGCGGCGCCCTCGGGTGGCATGGCTCTGGCTCAACTCGGTGCTGATGTCATCCGCTTCGATCAGATCGGCGGCGGTCTCGATGCGCGCCGCTGGCCGCTCACCGCTGAGGGTGAATCGTTGTATTGGGCCGGATTGAACAAGGGGAAGCGATCAATCGCGGTCGACCTGCGCTCAGAGCGTGCGCGGGAACTCCTCACCGAACTGATAGGGATCGCCGGCACATTCTTGACCAACTTTCCGGCGCGGGGATGGATGTCATATTCAGTGTTGCAGCAGCGTCGAGCCGATCTGGTGATGTTGACTCTGACCGGCAACCGCGACGGCTCCACCGCGCTTGACTACACGGTGAACGCGGCGATGGGTTTTCCACTGGCTACCGGCCCGGTCGATTCGGCCGAACCGGTCAACCATGTGCTTCCGGCATGGGATCTGATTTGCGGTCAGACAGCGGCGCTGGGTTTGTTGGCAGCTGATCGTCGTCGAATTCTCACCGGAGAGGGCACCTTGCTGAGCTTGGCGCTCAGCGATGTGGCGCTCGCCGCGGTGGCGGCCTTGGGCCATGTCGCCGAGGCTCAGATCAACGGCACCGAGCGCGGGCGTCTCGGAAATGATCTGTACGGTGCGTACGGCGCGGAGTTCACGACCGGAGACGGGGTGAGGATTTACGTGGCGGGTATCAGCCCGAATCAGTGGTCGAGTCTGTTGGAGGCGACCGAGTCCACAACGGCCGTGTCGGCGATCGCCGAAACCAGAGGGCTTGACTTCGGCGACGAAGGCCAACGTTTCGGTGCCCGCGCTGAGATCTCGGCCGCTATTCGTCCTTGGATCGCTTCACGCACGATTGTTGAAGTGGCTTCTCGTTTCGATGAACGAGGCGTGTGTTGGGGTCGATACCAGACGTTCAAGCAGCTTGTCGACGACGACCCCCGGTGCTCGGTAGACAGTGGATTTTTCCGCGAGGTGGACCAGCCTCAGATCGGCAGGTACCTGTCGCCGGGTTCGCCGTTGGCGTTCGATGGAGCGCTCGCCGTGGAGCCGACGCCCGCCCCTCGTTTGGGCGAGCACACCGAAGAGATTCTGGCCGAAGATCTGGGTCTCACGACCGCAGAGATCGGTTCGTTGCGCGCGAGCGGCACAGTCGTCTGAACAGAGGCCTGCATCGCCTCGGGCAGTTGCGCACGGTGTGGTGACCTGGGTCGTAGATCGCGTTGCGTCCGATTGTGGGACCGGGAGTGTAGATTGTCGTGCTTATGGGTCATTCAGCTTCTCGTTTGAGTTCTAGTTTGAGGTCCGGGTTGAACCGGGCCGGGTTGGTTGTTGCGTTGACGGCAGCTCTGTTGGTGGCATCACCGTCACCCGCTGGAGCTGTGGCGGGATATGGCGACGTGCCGGCGGGTGCCTGGTACACCGATGCGGTGCAGTGGGCTGTTGACAATGGGATCACCGATCTCTCAGGCCCTTGTTTCAGTCCAGATGTGCCGGTTTCGCGTGGTGAGGCAGCGGTTTGGATCTACACCATGGAGAACCGGCCCGATCCCGGTACTTCCCATCCGTTCAGCGATGTGACCGACGCGTCTCATAATGACGCGATCTCGTGGATGGCCAACACCGGAATCACCACCGGCACTTCCCCGACGACATTCAGTCCTGACGAGACGTTGAAACGTGTCCAGGCCGCAGCGTTCCTGCATCGTCTGGCGGGTGAACCCTCCGCGCCGACTCACAACTTCAGCGATGTAGTCGCGCCCTGGCAACAAGCCGGTGTGTCTTGGATGGCGCACACCGGCATCACCACCGGTACAACACCGACCACCTTCGTGCCCGAAGGCACGTTGACGCGTGGCCAGCTGATCACGTTCCTGTACCGCTATCAGGGCGAACCGGCCGTAACCGTCAACGCGGAGACCCCGCTCTGCGATCCGACCGAAGACGAAGGTGAGTCGGAGGCCGCCGTTGTCGAATGCGAGGACGTCGAAGCCGCGGATCACGAATCGACCGGTACCGAAGAGGGCCTGTTGCCGGCGGACCCGGCGGTGCGGATCGGCGCGTTGGACAACGGCCTGACCTACTATCTTCGTTGCAACGACAGTCCCGGCGGGAACCTGACCCTGCGTTTGGCTGTCAACGCCGGTTCACTCCATGAAGCCGAGCCGGGCAGTGGCGTGGCCCATTTTCTTGAGCACATGCTGTTCAACGGAACCGAGAAGTATCCGGGCAATGAACTCACAGACGCGCTGCAGCACATCGGTGTCGAGTTCGGTCCCGACATCAACGCATACACGTCCTACGACGAGACCGTCTACGAGCTGGAGACGCGGGTCGACGACGAAGAAGCCGTGGACACGGCGTTCGACGTACTCGCTCAATGGGCTCACGCGGCGACGCTCAACCCTGACGATGTGGAGGACGAACGGGGAATTGTGCGCGACGAATACCGCCTGAGATACGAGACCGGTGACGGTATCGTCTCCAGCGCGTTCGACCGGATCTATGTGACAGGATCGCCCTACGAAGGACGCCATCCGATCGGGACGATCGACAAGATCGAGTCGATCAACGCGCAAGACCTACGCGACTACTATGAGAAGTGGTATGTGCCGTCGAACATGGCGGTCATCGTCGTTGGCCATCTGCCGACCGACGAGCTCGAAGCGTTGGTGATAGAGCATTTCGGTGCGATACCCGCAGGAGAAGAACCCGTCCAGCCCAGTACTGAATCGGCTTTCGACCCGGAGCCTGAGTTCCAAATCGCCGCTTCGCCGGGGCAGGGATACTCGTATTTGTCTCTCGACATCCGCCTGCCGTCATGGGAGCGGGGGACCATTTCGGGTGAGCGGCAGTGGTGGATCGAACGCATCATCGCGATCATGTTGGGCAATCGTCTGCAAGACGCCTATGAGCAGGGTTTCCTGTCTCAGACTGATCCCACTCACTGGAATTCGTTCGGTTACACCGACGGCCTGCGGTATTACGGCACCAATCTGCGTGCTGAAGACTACGAAACCGCGCTGACAGACTTCTGGTCGATGATGCTGACTCTTCGGCAACACGGTTTCACCGAGGTTGATCTCGAGCGCGCGGCCACTTCGATCATTGCCGATCTGGAGTTCGCGGTTGGGGCCTCCTCGACGACCCAGGACAACAGCTACGCCGCGCGCTACGTTTCGCACTTCTTGAATGGCGCCGATATCGGCACCCCTGAGCATCGGCTGGAGTGGGTTTCTGCGTTATTGGATGAACTCGAGCCCGAGGTTCTCACCGTCCGCCTCCAAGAGATCCTGGATCAGAACGGGTTGTTGTTGCTCGGCGTGGCAGGAGATGCCGCTGATCTGCCCACGATTGAGGAATTCACCGCGGCGTTCGACGCTGCTGAAGTCGGCGAGTTGCCCGAGGTGCTTCAAGACGTAGATCAACTGCTGGTTGTGCCTGATCCTGTGCTTGAGGTTGAAGCCGGCGAGTTGGACGTCTTGGAAGGTGCCTACGAGTGGATCTTCGCGAACGGTGCGCGGGTGATGTTCGCGCCATCGGACATCGCTGAGAACCAGGTGAACCTGCAGGCGGTCTCGCTTGGCGGGTGGTCGGCGATGGAGCCCGGGGACCGGGTCTTGACCGGCAGATTGGCGCCGCGTGCCGTTCAGCAGAGCGGGTTGGGAGACCTGAGTCCAGCCCAGTTGTCGCGCTACCTCGACGGGATCAGCGCTGCTGCGAGTCCGTTCATCAACGAGACGACCCAAGGCGTTACGGGAGCGGCCGGCACTGCTGATGTCGAAACCATGTTCCAATTGATGCATCTGTTGTTCACCGAACCGAGGGTTGACGATCAGGCATTCGCAGAAGTCGTCAATATCGGTGAGATACTTCTGCAACTTGCACAAGCCGACCCGGGTTGGAAGGCATGGGTGGCATACCACCGAGCGCGCTTCGGAGACGAGTTCAAGTGGTTCAACCCGATCGCGTCGCAAGCCATGTTGGACGAGTTGACTGCGGAATCGCTCCTAGCACGCTATATGGAACGCTTCTCCAGTGTGGACGACCTGAACGTGGTCGTCGTAGGCGATGTTGACCGCGAGACTGTCGAGCGCTTGGCGCGCACCTATGTCGCAACCCTCCCGTCGGGGGAGACTGACAGCTACCTGAACCGCCGTCCCGCTCCACCCCCTGGGATTGTGCGTCAAGAGATAGAACTCGGTCCCGATTCTCAAGCCACTGTGCTGGAGATCGATCACGAGGTGCCCGCGGCAGTCAATCCCGCAGTCGAAGTAGCGCTCGATGTTCTCGAGACCATCCTGGACGCCCGTCTTGTCAGTGATGTTCGCGAAGACATTGGTGCGACGTACGCCGTGAACGTGAGGATTTCCGCCCACTTCGCTCCTGAGCAGCACATACGCTCGCATCTTGACGCTTCGGGTGCTCCCGATCGGATGGATCAAATCGAAGCGGAAGTCCTCCGCATCCTCAACGATGTCGCTGCCGGCGAAGTCACCGATGACGAGTATGTGACGGCGGTCGCCGTCGTTGCTTCCAACTATGAACTGGCTTCCAACGCGGGCTTGATTCGTCCGTTGTCCCGACGGGCGTACGCTCCAGACGACCAACTGCCGACTCCGCAGCGCCTCATCGAAGAACTGGAGAATTTGGAACTTGCTGATGTGCTCGAACTAGCGGAGGCCATCTACGGGAACGGGCAGTACATCAACATCGTTCGGGTGTTGTCGTCCGCTGATTCCTAGTTCTGGCCTGAGATCTGCCCCGGCGAGATCGGTCAGGGCGCAGCGCGATCAGACAACGGCCGGTTATCTGTTTTTCAGATAGCTTCCACCGCGAACAATTATCAAACAACGTGCGACAATCGTCGGCTGGTTTCCTAAGTTGAAACTGCTAGCCGAACGGGGCACCCGAAGCCGCATCTTTGCATGGGCCGAGGGGCTCCAGAGAAGCGGGTGCTTATGCTTGACATGATCCAACTTTCCGAGAACCTCGCCGGCCCGATCGGGTCTACAGCGTGGATGAGCGATCCGGCGTGCAGCGGCCATGGCGATCTGTTTTTCGCCCCCTTTGCCGAGCGTCCCGAGGCGAGGGTTCGGAGGGAAGCCGCCGCGGAGCGAATCTGTGATTCTTGCGTGTCGCTCATTGAGTGCCGCGATTACGCCAGGAAGAACCGAGAACTGGGGTTTTGGGGCGGTGAGAGCGAATCGGAGCGGGCGGCAGCTGGTTTCGCGCCGACGACGCCCATCATCGGCCGCAAGCGTGTGGCCGAACAGCGAGCCCGCGACGCAATGAAGAGTGCCTCTTAGTCGAGGTTGACCGCCATAATCAAACGGTGACCGACGACGCCTGCTGTTCTCCTGCGCGTCCCGGCGAGGGGTCGGCGAGTGTTGGTGTCGGCTCTGGAACTGGCGTAGGGGCCGGGTCGGGCGCCCTTGGATCAATCGTCGAGATCCCGGCCGGCACTTTTCTTATGGGTACGACCGATCAGCGTTTCCCAGCAGATCGCGAGGGGCCTGTCCGTGAAGTTGCGACCGAAGCGTTTTCTATCGCTTCCCATCTCGTCACCAATGATGACTTCGCCGCCTTTGTGAAAGCAACCGGGTTGGTCACGCTCGCCGAGTCGGATGGCTGGTCGTTCGTGTTCGCGGGGGTGCTGCCCGATGACTTCTGTGACACCCGCGGTGTTGTGGGTGCACAGTGGTGGCGGGTTGTCGAGGGTGCGGATTGGCAGCATCCCGCCGGCCCGCACAGCAGTCTCGATGGTCTGGAAGATCATCCGGTCGTGCATGTGACCTGGACTGAAGCGGCTGCCTATGCCGCCTGGGTGGGCGGGCGCCTGCCCAGTGAAGCCGAATGGGAACGGGCCGCTCGTGGTGGACTGGAACAGGCAACGTTTGCGTGGGGTGATGAACTCACACCCGGCGGAATCCCGCAGTGCAACATCTGGCAGGGCACCTTCCCGACTCATAACACACTTGACGACGGTTGGTATGCAACGTCGCCCGTGGGCACCTACCCGCCCAACGGCTTCGGGTTGTATGACACTGCCGGCAATGTTTGGGAATGGTGCGCCGACTGGTTCGACGAGGGACGGTCAAGAGTGATCAGGGGCGGGTCGTATCTGTGTCACGACTCATATTGCAACCGCTACCGGGTCGGGGCTCGTTCGTCGAACACGCCCGACACGTGCACCGCCAACATGGGAATCCGCGTTGTTCTTGCCGGGCGTGACCGGAGCCGCGCTAGCTTGTCGCCGGGCGTAGCCGGAGCCGGGGAAGCGTAGGCGAGTAACCGGAGCCGCGTCAGGGTCTCGCCGGGTGCAGCCGGGGCCGGAGCCGCGCTAGAGGCCCAGGTAGCGGCCTCCGTCGACGGCGAGGGTCTGGCCGGTCATATGGCGTGACAGCTCTGATGCCAAGAACACGGCCACGGGGCCGATATCGGTGGTCGGATCGCCGATGCGTCCGAGCGGAGTCCGCCCGAGCAGGCGGGCCTCAAGCGTCGGGTTTGCCGCTGTGGCGGTGTCCATTGCCGGAGTCCAGGCCACCGGTGCGATGGCGTTGACCCTCACCCCGTGGGGGCCCCATTCACGGGCGAGGCTCTTCAACAGACCCCTCTGGGCTCCCTTGACAGCGCCGTAGAGGGGCAGGTGGCCTGATCCTTCAATACCGCTTGGTGAGGTGAGCAGTATCAGCGAGCCGCCATTGGCACGGAGTTCATCGAAAGCCGCTTGAGCGCAATGGAACACGGCGGTTGTGCTGGTTGCGATCTGCAAGGCGATCGTCTCGTCGTCGATCTCTTGGATCGGCCGCGGTGGTCCCGGCGGAGAGACGGCATTGTGGACGACCAGATCGAGGCGACCCCATTGTTCGAGTGCGGCGGACACCGCCGCGTCCACATCGGCTCGTCGGGTCACGTCGCAGCGGCAGAAGAGAGCCTGGCCGCCTTGGGCGCGGATGGCTTCGGCGGCGGGTTCACCATTGTCGGGGCGGCGAGCGGCGATCACCACACCGGCTCCCGCGGCAGCGAGGGCCGCGGCGATACCCTCGCCGACCCCTTGGCCGGCGCCGGTGACTATCGCCACTGTGCCTTCCAGAAGCCCGCTCATCCCGGCATGCTCAGTCATCTGGGAATCCCCTCATCCGGGCATCCAGAGACCGCCGTCGACCACCAGAGAAGCGCCGGTGAGCGCGGCGAACGCGTTGGTTGTGAGGGCATCGACTACAAGGGAGACTTCGTCGCTGAGGTCGGGGACCCGGCCCAGGGGAGGGTCGTGCAAGGAGTTGGCTTCAGCCATGCCTGCGGCGTCGGTCGGTGCCAGGAAGGCGCTCGGGTCCAGAGTGATGGCGTGGACCCGTATGTCGTCTGTGCCCCAAGTTTTGGCGAGCGATTTGGCCAGCACGCGCAGGCCTTCTGCCGCGCCGGCGAAGGGCGCGAAGCCGTCACCGCCGGCGGAGGCCATCAGCGGCACCAGATACACGATCGTTCCTCCGGCGGCGCGCAGCGGTTCGTACGCGGCACGGGCTAGGCGTATGCCTGCTTCGAGTGGTTCGTCGCAGGCTGCGTGCCATTGTTCGGCCGTCAAGTCGGTCAGCTCCATACGTTGGCGGCACAGAGGCGGGTAGCGGGCGTGCACGACCAGGTCCAGGTGTTCGAGCGTGGGGAACGCGGCGGCCACCGTGTCGTCGTTGATCAGATCGTCGCCCAGCCGAAGAAGGCTCCAGCCCGCGGCGACCAGGCCGACCCCGACGGAGTCGGCGGGATCGCCGCTGCCGACGACTAGGGCGGTGCGAGTCGTCTGCGGCGTCATTTGAACCACTCCGGCCAGTCTCGGGAGATTCTCAAAGTCCAGTTCGGATCTCGCTTCTCCATGAAAGACATCACGCCTTCTTTGGAGTCCGCGGTGCCCATCAGATGCAGGTGTAGTTCGCGCTCCAGCGTGTTGATCTCTTCGGGCGTCGGCGCAGACATCCATAGCAGCCGCTTCGATATTCCTGCCGACAGTGGTGCTGTGTGGGTGGCCAGTTCGCGGGCGAGTTCCATGGACTGAGAGAGCACCTCGGCGGCCGGCGCACGAGACGTTGCCAGACCCCATTGGACTGCCTCGGTGCCGTTGAACATCCGGCCGGTGAGGATCAGGTCGGCGGCCCGGGCGTAGCCCACGAGGCGGGGGAGTGTCCAGTGGGAGTGGAGGTCGGCCATTATGCCCCGACGAACTTGCACGATGCCGAGCTTCGCTTCATCGGCGACGATGCGGATGTCGCATTGCAGTGTCATGGTCAGGCCGATCCCGACGGCGTGGCCGTTGATCGCCGCGATCACGGGTTTGCGAACGTCCCATGGATGGAAATCGTCGAGCGGGTCTGAGGAGAAAGGCGGTTTCTTGTTGCCGGTGCGGTCGGGTGTGCCGAACACACCGGCGCCGCCCGAGAAGTCGGCCCCGGCGCAGAATGCTCTGCCGGCGCCGGTGATGACCACCACACGCACATCGTCATCGGCATCGCAGACGCGCAGGGCAGCGGTGAGTGAGCGACCCATTGCGCCGGAGAATGCGTTGAGGTTTTCGGGCCGGTTCAGCGTCAGTACCGCTATCTGGTCGTCGAGAGTGGCCGACAGGTCGACGAGTTCGCCCGATTCGGCCAGTTCGACAATGCCTGCCTCAACGTTGCCCATCTCAAGATTGCTCACCGGCGGTAGCCCCCGGGGTGCGGGCGGGTGCCGTCGAGGCTCATGGGTGTGACTCCCTCGCGTTCGAGCAGATTGAGGCTCGACTCGATCTCGCCGGTGTGGTCTGCGCCGCAGTCGCACAACCATAGGATCGCCTCGCACATCGCCTCCATCGACTCGATCTGGTCTTCGGACAGCATGTGGCCGACGATCTTGTCGGCGCCTTCGGACATCACCGCCGCGGCGGGTTCGATCGTGTTGATGCGGATGCCGGTGCCGTGAACTTCGCTGGCCATGGCGGTGGTGACTCTGTTCAGCATGGCTTTCGTTGCGCCGTAGTACCCGTAGACCCCTCTGACCCCGCCCAGGTCGTACGGCGGTCCTTGGGGATGGTTCGCCGTTGCGCTCGAGAGGTTGACTATCCAGCCCTCGCCTCGTTGTTTCATGGTCGGCATGACTGCCTGCGCGAGATCAACCGGACAGTGGACGTTGAGTTCGACCATCAGACGACGCCGCTTCAACGGGTAGTCCTCCATTGGCTGGTATATGGCTCCCGCAGCATTGTTGACCAGGATGTCGATCGGCCCGCCGAGCGCTTCGACGGCCTCTGGCACAACCCTGGCACGCTCTGAGTCGTCGGTTAGGTCGGCAACGATCAACGCCACTTCGGCTCCGAGTTGTCGGCATTTCTGAGCAGTTTCGTTGAGCGAGCCACCCAGAGTCGGATGCTCATCCAGAGTGCGCGCCACCAGAGCCACCGACGCGCCTTCGGCGGCAATCCGCTGCGCTGCCCCAGCCCCAATCCCCCGACTAGCCCCAGTAATCACCGCCCGTCTTGACGCGAGACGCCTAGTTTCTGCCATGGCGTGACTCTAGAGGGTCGCTAGGCGCAGAGAGAAGTGGGCAGAGAGAAGTGGGCAGAGAGAAGTGGGCAGAGAGAAGTGGGGCCGAGCGGGCAGTTGGGGTGGCGGCGCTTGCTCACGCCGCGGAGCGAGGTGTCGTCGCAACATTGCAGGGGTCGCCAGCGCGGGCAACGCCGCCGATCTGGCCTGGCAGCGGCCGGGCCTCTGTGAAGCGGGGCTCAAGGTCGAAAGCCCTGAACAGTCGCTCGATGACGCGAACCATCGCGGTTGTCGAAAATGGCCGGGCTGGGCAGGCATGCGGGCCGTGACCGAACGTGGTGATCGCCTCGTCGGGTAGTCCCTTCGGTGAAACGAACTGGCGTCCCCGCCAGCGATCGGGATCGTAAAGGTCGAGGCCCGGAGCGCCAACAAGGTTGGTCAGCGGCAGAAACGTTGCCAGAGTGGCCCCGGGGGACACGTTGTAGACCGTCGATCCATCGTCAATGACGACGGGTTCGAGCACTGTACGCAGCATGATCGAGCGCTGCGCGATCCGGGTTGACTCCAACACGCAGCGCGACGCCAGGTCGGTGTCGGCACCCTGGCCCGAGGCAGAGCGAACTCGCGCCAACACATCGGGATGCTGTACCAGGTGAACCAGTGACCAGCCCAGCGCCGCGAACATGTTCGACATCGAGCCGATGTGCACCAGGATCACGTCGCGGGCCGCGCCGAGCGCATTCTCGGCAACGGTTGTGTCGCCCCATCGTTGGATGATCGTTCCCAGCAGATCATCACCGGGCTCGGTCCGCGCGCTGAACGTTTCGATCAGGATCTCCTCTGCCTGTGCCATGGCTTCACGCTCGGCCGCCTTGTCGGAGACCGCCACCGTGGCCATGCGGGCCGGTCTCACGAATGCCTCGGCCCCGTCGAGCGCGTCCAGCGCTGCGACCAGTTCGCGGAATCGGGGCGAATACAGGATTTCACGACCCGCCCAACTGGCCAGACCCAACCGGTGTCCGAGCAGACGCGAGAACTCGAACAGGTCGATCTCGTCACCTGGGCTCAGTTCGGAGAGTTGCAGCGAGATGGCTTCCTCCAAGGCGTCGAGGTAACCGGCTACCGCAACGCGGCCGAACAGCTCGTGGGGCAATGTGCGACGCCCGTCGAACAACTCGTCGGGCAGCTTGCGCCTCAACATCTTCCAGTCCGCGATGCCTTTGCTGGCTTGCTTCTCGGGCACCGCGTAGAAGGCGCTCAGTCCCGATGCTGAGAACAGGAACATGTAGCGGTCCTCACCGCTGTCAACCACGAATGTGTCACCGCATTCAGAACGCGCCCCGCTGATTGTCGCAACCGTGTCGCTCACTCTTCCGTCCCAAGGCATTACGCAGTTCGCGAGCGGTGGCATGGGTGTGATGATTGGCGGCATGCGTAACTACTGTATTCCGACGCATCGACACGGGATGCTTGGATCGCCGGCCGGCGTGTCGTTGAACGTCATTCGTCGAGGAAGTGGGTGGTGATGGCGACGGCGGCCGCGCCGATGACCGAGGCAATTGCCACGGCCAGCCAGGCGGGGCCCGGTGGAAGGTCCAACCGGAAGTAGTCGCGGGAGAACGACCAGAACAGCGTCAACACGTAGACGCCGGTCATCACGATCGGCAAGGCGATCTTGGCCGGTTTGAGGGGCAGGCTGACGAGCACCAGGATCACCAGCACGATTGCCAGAAGGGTGGCGGTGGAGGCTGTGCGGGCCTCTGCCAGTGATACGTCGTGCATCCGCCTCACGACTTCGTACAACGCATAGGTCACGGCGCCTGCGATGAAACCCGCGGGTAACGAGAAGCGCAGCACCCGTCTCAGAAAACCGGGCCGCACCAGGGCATCGTTGGGAGCCAAAGCCAAAAAGAAGCCGGGAACGCCGATGGAGAAGGTGCCGATGAGGGTGAGTTGGCGGGGCAGAAACGGGAAAGGCGCGCCGATGATGCTGGCCAGAGCTGTGAGCAGCACTGCGTAGGCGGCTTTGGTGATGAACAGGTTGGCAACCCTCTCGATGTTGTTGATGACCCGGCGGCCTTCGGCCAACACCCGGGGGAGTGTGGAGAACTTGTTGTCGAGCAGCACCAGCTGGGCGACCGCGCGGGTTGACGATGACCCCGCGCCCATGGCAATTCCCATGTCGGCGTCCTTGAGTGCCAGCACGTCGTTGACGCCGTCACCGGTCATTGCCACGGTCCGGCCTCTCGCTTGCAAGGCGTGCACCATCGCCCGTTTCTGGTACGGGGTGACCCGACCGAATACGGTATCGGCCTCGAGGGCGTCGGCGAAGTCCTCTGGTTCGGTCGGCAGACCGCGCGCGTCGACGAAAGAGTCGGCTCCCTCTATCCCCGCTCGGCGGGCTACCGCGGCGACTGTCGCGGGGTTGTCGCCTGAGATGACTTTGAGTGTGACTCCCTGCTCACGGAAGAAAGCGAGTATCTCGGGGGCGTCGCTGCGCACAGTGTCTTCGAGATGCACCAATGCCACGCCTTGGACCGATGCGGGCAGGGTTTCTTCGTTCCAGGACTCGTCTGAGCGGGCGACGAGGAGCACACGGGTTCCGGCCGCGGCGATCTGCGCGGCCCTGTCGCGACCGTCGGTGTCGTCTTCGTCGAAGAGAATGTCGGGTGCGCCGAGGAAATAGCAGCCGCGGTCTGCGAACGACGCGGCAGCCCATTTGCGGGCCGATGAGAACGGCAGGCTTTCGGTCAGCGTCCAATCCTGAGGTTGTGCGTGGCCGGTTGCGATCGCTGCGAGGGTGGCGTTGGGGGTGGGATCGGCGGCTGCCAGTGCTCCGAGGGCTTCAGCGGCTTGCTCAGCGGTGAACGAGCCGAGCGGTTCGACCAGGCCCAAAGAGATCTCGCCAGTGGTGATTGTGCCGGTCTTGTCGAGGCACAGCGTGTCGACCCGGGCCAACAACTCCACTGAGGCCAGTTCCTTGGCCAGCGCCCGGCGTCGGGCCAAAGCGATCACGCCGGTGACGAAGCTCAGCGAGGTGAGCAGCACCAGGCCGTCGGGGACCATGGCGACCGCCGCGGCGACGGTTGCTTGCAGCGCTTCCCGCCAGGCGTCCAACTCGGCCAGCTGCCGCAACAACAGCAAGAAAGCGGTTGGCGGAATGATCCACGACAGCCAGCGCAGGATCACGTTGACCCCGCGCCTCAACTCGCTGTGGGCGAGCTCGAAACGTCGAGCATCCTCGGACAACTTGGCGGCGTAGGAATCCGCGCCTACACGGGTGGCTCGGTACATTCCCGAGCCGGCGGAGACGAACGAACCCGACAACACTTCGCTACCAGCGGTCTTTTCGACCGCGTCAGCCTCTCCGGTGAGCAGCGATTCGTCGATTTCGAGGCCGAGGCCGGAGATCACCTCGCCGTCGACGACCACCTGGTCGCCTGGTGCGAGTTCCAACACATCGTCGGCGACGACGCCGCTGATGCCTATCTCGGATGTTTCGCCGTTCCGCCGGACCCGTGCTTTGGGAGCGGACAGCACCGCCAGCGCGTTGAGGGTGCGCCGGGCCTGGAGTTCTTGGGCGATGCCGATCACGCTGTTGCTAACGACGACGCCGGCAAAAAGTGCGTCTGCGGGGTATCCGGCTATCAGGATCAGCACCAGCAGTGTGGTGATGATGCCGTTGACGGGTGTCAGTACGTTGGCTTTGACGATCTCAGAAAAGGACCGCACGGGGGCGTCTGGAACGTCGTTGATGAGTCCTTTGGCGACCCGTTCTTCGACTTGGGCAGTGGTGAGTCCACTGATCACGGTCGTGGGGTCTCCGAGTCTCGTGCCGGGTCTTGTCCCAGGTCCTCTTCGAAGGTGTCGACGTAGCGGTAGCCGTCACCGAACATCTCCAATCGATGCCGCGGACCTCCGAGCGTCGCATCGTTGGCCTCATAGCCGCCGTCGCCGGCCCACATGGCGACCGGGCCCTGTTCAGAGTTGCCGATGCGGGTTGCGTGGTGCCGGGGTGTGCGGGCCTTGAGGTGTTCCAAAGCGGCTTCGGCGCTGTGGTGTTCACGGAGGGTGGCCAGAGTCACCCAGGTCGGCGGAGCGAGCTCAATCTCGCCTTCGTGATGGCGTTGCAAGCAGGCCCTCGGGGTCATCCATTCGCCCTCGACAATCTCTCCCTCATCGATTTTCACCGCTCCCTCATCCTCGCGTCGGTCCTTCACACGCGCCGCGAAAAACCAGGTGGCATAACGTTTCGGAGCGATCGCCGGAGGGATCCAGTGAGCGAAGATCACCATTGAGTCGGGATCGACGTCGATTTCGGCTTCCTCATGGGCCTCGCGGGCTGCGGCGTTGCGAGCTGCGGCCACATCGTCGAGGGTTGTGCCACCAGCGCCGATGCGGTCGCTGTCGTCGACGCGTCCGCCGGGGAACACCCACATGCCCCCGAAGGCGATCTTCGAGTTCTTGCGCAACATCAGGGTCTCGATGCCGGCTTCGGCGTTGCGCAACAGCACGACGGTGGCCGCGGCAATGGCGGGCGAGTCGCCGTGCTCGTGTGCGTAGCGAGCCCACTGGCGAAACCGCGCATGGTCGGCCGCGACGCGATCAGCGGTGCTCATTGGACGGTGCTCATTGGACCGTGCTCGTTGGCTCACTGGTCACTGGATGACCCCGGCCTCGCGGAGTTCGTCGATCCGATCGCCCCAGCCGTACTCAGTCAGTACCTCGTCGGTGTGGGCGCCGAGCACGGGTGCTTCAGGCGAACGGATCTCTGCTTTGGTATTTGTGAAGCGGGCCGGGGGGCGCGTTTGTTGAACGCGCCCCAACAGCGGACTCTCGTGCGTCACGAAGGTCTTGTTGTGCACCACCTGGGGGTCTTCGGCGACTTGGTCCACGCCGAGCACCACGCCGAAGGGCACATCGTTGGACTCCATGGCTGCGGTTGCCTCGGCCAGAGTGCGGGTTTCCGCCGACGCGTACACCTCGCGCATCAAGGCGCTCATCTCTTCTTTGTTCTGCACCCGGTCGGCCATCGTGGCCAACAGCGGGTTTGACGAGTCGACATCGAATGAGGCGGCGATGCCGTGGAACTCGGCATCTGTCACCGGCGTGACCACGATGAACCCGTCGAGCAGCCGCATCGCCTTCTGCTGTGCGGAGAATGACTGCGACACATGCGGCATGTCGTTGTCGAGAAGTATCTCGTGACCTGCTGCGTCGGCGAAGAGGAAACTGATGACCGAGTCGAGCATTGAGCATTCGACCACCTGACCTCCGGCGCCGCGCTCGCGGGCCAACAATGCCGCAGTGATGGCCTGACAGGCGGTGTAGGCGGTGATCTTGTCGGCGGCCACCTGACGAAGGAAGGCCGGTTCGTCGTCGTACAACCCCATTTGCGAGGCAGCGAGGCCCGCTTGGGCCTGCACTACTGAGTCATAGACTCGGCGGTGGGCATATGGGCCGGTCTGCCCGAATCCCGACAGGGCAGCGATGACGAGGTCTGGGTTGCGGGCATGCAGGTCGTCGGCGCCGAGTCCCATGCGATCCAGCGCGCCGGGACGCATGTTCTGCACGAACAGGTCGGCGTCGGCCACGAGGTCGAGCACGATGTCGCGCCCGCGTTCGTCGTGGGTGTCCACCGCGATGCCCCGCTTGCCTCGGTTGCAGATCTGGAACATGGCGGAGATGCCCGCCTTGTTCACGCCCACGTAGCGGCCCTGGTCGCCGAAACCCGGAAGTTCGATCTTTATCGCCTCGGCACCCTGGTCGACCAGCATTCCCACAGCCAGCGGCCCGGTCAGGGCCACGGATAGTTCCACGATTTTGATGCCGTCGAGCGGTCCGCTCATTGTGGCTCCCTTCGGTGGGTTGGGTTCACTAGCGCCCGGTTGCTCACGGGGTGGTGAGGTTGTCTGGCATACCGGAGAAGTAGGCCGATTCTTCGATGAGTTTCTGGCTGCGCCACCCGTTGGGGGTACGGACGAGTTCGTGGTGGTACCACCCACCGGTCTGCCAGACCGACTTGTCGGGCATGACCATCGGATTGTGGAACATGATTTCGGCGGTGGCGTTGTCGCCGTCGATGTTGATGTCGAAGTTGGCGACAAGGTGTTGGGTGGCTGGAAACTGGCCGAGGGCCGCGTCGAGCCAGGTGACCATCTCCTCCACACCGCTGGCCGTTCCGCCCGCAGAGGTGTAGTCGATGAAGGCGTCTTCAGTGAACACTGCGCGGTACAAGTCCCAGTCTTTGCGGTCGACTGCTTTGCCGTAGCGTGCTATCAGCTGCTGTATTTCGAGGTGGTCGGAGATTTCTTGTATGTCCATCTCAGCAGGGTAGGCGATCACACCGACAGTGGGCACACCGACAGTGGGCACACCGACAGTGGGCACTTCAGGCACGCTGGGCGATCAGGCGTCGAGGGTGACCTCGACGGCGCAACCTTGTTCGATCGACTTGTGGGCGGCTACTCCGACGGCCACGGCCCACATGCCGTCTTCAAGGCTGACTTCGGGTTTGCCTCCCGATTGGATCGCCTCCAAAAAGCCGAGATGTTCGAGATATGACGAGCCGTGGTGGCCGCCCGTGTATTTGATCCTCGGGTCGACGATTTTTTCCTCATGGACATCGCCCACCCAATGCTCACCGCGGCGGCCTATGCGTATGGTTGAGTCCGGAAGCATCGATTCAACCTTGCCGGCGTCTCCCACCGCCACGATTTCTTCCTGGTTCTTGGTTGCGTCGGCGAACATGCAGAGGTCGACGAGGCCCCGTACACCGTTGGCATAGTCGACGATCACGAAGGCGTTGTCCAAGATGTCTGAACGCTGACCGCCGTAGTACTCGTCGAGGTGGTTCACATCCTGGCCGCCTGACGCATAAACGCTCCTCGGCCGCTCTTTGACCAGCAGGTTCATCAAGTCGAAGTAATGGCAGCATTTTTCGACGAGCGTGCCGCCGGTGTTTACATTGAAACGGTTCCAGTCGTCGACCTTGGAGAAGAACGGAAAGCGATGTTCGCGGATGGACACCATCTTCAGCTCGCCTACGGTGCCTGACCGAACCTCCTGCACGAGCCGGGCCACTGGTGGCATGTAGCGGTATTCGAGGCCTACCCAGGCGACTGCGTCATGGGAGCGGCTGGCCTCGGCCACGACTCGACAGTCGTCAAGGGTGGTGCACAGTGGTTTCTCGACCAGCACATGCAGGCCGGCGGCCATAGCGTCGAGCAGGGGGGTGACGTGGCGGTGGTTGGGTGTGGCGATCACGACTGCGTCGCACAAGCCGCTGTCGATCAGTGCCCGATCATCACTGAACTCGGTTGGGGGTCCGGTGCCGTTGTCGGCGGTTGCCAAGGCGTGTCTTGCCTTCGCCAGCGAGGGTTCGTGAGGATCACATATCGCCGTGACGGCCGCGCCGTCGAGAGCGGTGATATTGGCGATATGTTCACAACCCATCATTCCCGTACCGATCACCCCATAACGCACAACGTCGTGCGCGTGATCAGGCGCGGGGTTTTTTCCAAGCGCAGGCCGATTCGTCGCTTCTGTCATCCGCTCATGCTAGGCAAGGTCTATGAAAACTGATTCGAGATTGTTACCTGACGGCCGCCGAGTCGGCCCCTTGTCATGGGGTTGTTGGCGTCTGGTCACCGAGGACGTCTCCGAGGCGCGGCGTCGCATGGAAACGGCGTTGTCACTGGGGATGAACATGATCGACACCGCTGATGTCTACGGACTCGATTGGGGCGGGACAGCCTTCGGGCAAAGCGAGTCGACCATCGGCCGTGTGCTGGCGCAGTCCCCGGGTCTGCGAGACGACATGGTGCTGGCCACGAAAGGGGGCATAGACCCGGGCGTTCCCTACGACAGCAGTGCCGCTTATCTCGAATCAGCCGTTGACGCTTCGCTGACGCGACTCGGGGTTGAGCGCATCGATCTCTGGTATGTCCACCGGCCCGACATGCTGACGCACCCGGCTGATGTCGCAGACACGCTCGCCGGTTTGGTGTCGGCGGGGAAGCTGGCAGCCGTCGGCGTGTCGAACCATACGGTCGCGCAAGTAGACGCATTGATGGCGCACCTGCCACCAGAGGTGCCTGTGGCGGCCAACCAGGTCGAGTACTCCGCCGCTCATCTGCTGCCGTTGCGCGACGGCACACTCGACCAGTGCATGCGCGATCAGCGGATGGCGGTGGCGTGGAGTCCTCTCGGGGGTGGTCGCTTGCTGGCCACCGGTACCGAGGCGGGTGGTACGAGCACCGAGTTGATCGCCCTGCTCGACGAACTGGCCGCGAACCATGGCGTGTCGAGGGCGGTGATTCTCGTGGCCTTTGTGTTGGCTCACCCGTGCTCGCCAGTCGTAGTGATCGGTACCCAGAACACAGATCGAATGGCGGATCTGGCTAGTGCTGTGGAGGTGTCGTTGAGCCGTGCTGAGTGCTATCGGATCATCGAAGCTTCCGAGGGAGTTCCGTTGCCATGAGTTCGGCAGTCGCTTCTGGGGGGCCGACCCAACGGATCGAGGTCGCATGGTTTTCGGCGTTGTGCGACGACGACTACGAGTTCTTGGGAGTTCCCGATCCCACTCTGGCGAGTTCGTGGGATCATTGCGCCTCGATCGTCACTGCCGCGGATCGCCACAATTACGACAACGTCCTGTTGCCTTCGGGTTACGCGTTGGGGATCGACAACGCTGCGTTCGCCGCGGCGATAGCCACCTGCACAAGACAGATTCGTCTCCTGCTTGCGATTCGCATGGGTGAGTTCGTCGCCCCTCAGGTTGTCCGCCAGGTGGCGACACTGCAGCAGATCGCCCAGGGCCGTTTGACGATCAACATCATCAGCAGTGATCTTCCCGGCGAGACTATGCCCTCTGGGCCCCGCTACCGCCGCAGCACCGAATACATGCATGTGATCCGTGAGTTGCTTGACGGCCGCGCTGTTGATTTCCACGGCGAGTTCCTTGATCTGACGCTGGACCCGCCGCGGATTGCCGTCGAGGGTGCGGGGTGTCCGCCGTATTACTTCGGGGGACTGTCCGAAGCGGCTCGGGAATGCGCGGCCCGCGCCGCGGACGTCTTTTTGATGTGGCCCGATGTCGTCTCCGGGGTGAAGAAGGTGAAGGCCGACATGGACGCCCGCGCTGGCGCATATGGACGCACATTGGCTTACGGGTGGCGCTCTCATGTGATCGTTCGAGAGACCGAGGACGAAGCTCGGGAAGCGGCCCGACGCCTCCTGTCCAAGCTTGACGATGCGACCGGTGCCGAGATACGGGCCAGATCTCTTGACTCGAAGAGCGCCGGGGTTGCTCGGCAAGCCGAACTGCGTGAGGGCGCCGACGAAGAGGGGTACGCCTCGCGTCACCTGTGGACGGGAGTTGGTCGGGCCCGTTCCGGGGCCGGAGCGGCAATCGTGGGCGACCCTGACCAGGTGCGAGACACGATATTTGATCTGGCAGAGGCCGGAATGAGCGCCTTCATTCTGTCTGGCTACCCGCACCTCGCTGAATGCGATCTGTTTGCTCGCTACGTTTTGCCTGAGCTCAACCACGGTCGGCTTAAGATTGACCCCCAGCCGGTGGCGCTGGACTCCGACTGAGGCCGGCTTGACCGGGGCTGGTTCAATGTTGGCTCACTAGTGCCGGCTCGGCGTTTTCGGCTCGAAACTGCTCGTGCGGTACGGTAAGGGCTGACCCATGCGTATCGCTTTTCGCCGTCACGCCTCGAATGGCCGCGAGTCGCAGTTCTTCGACGATCTGCGTCTTGCGAGCTACCCGCATCCGTATCCGGACGGCTGGTACCGGCTGTGCGATTCGAAGTCGCTCAGGCGCGGGCAGGCGCGCTATCTCGAGTGCCTGGGCCGAGCGCTGGTCATCTGGCGCGGCCAAGACTCGGGCGAGGTATTCGCGATGCAGGCGTTCTGCCCTCACCTCGGCGCGAATCTATCGCACGGCCGCGTGTGCGAGGATCGCATCGAGTGCCCGTTTCACGCATGGCAATTCACCGGCGACGGACGAGCCGCAAGGGTGCCCTACACCAACACCGTCCCCAAGCGGGTGACCGCAGAGTCGTTTCCGGTGGAGGAAGTGCACGGACAGATCTTTATGTTTCACTGTGGCACTGCGACCAGGCAGCAGGCCGGCGAGAAGGTCCCCTATCCGGTCCCTCGCGTCTCGGAAATCGACGACGGCAGCTTCGTATTCCGAGGCCATTACGACGCCGGCTGTGTTCACACTCACGTGATTGAGCTCTTGGAGAATGCGGCTGACTATGCCCATTTCGGCCGTCTCCACGGCCGCATGGATGTTCCGAGGACACAATTTCCCATCCCCGGAGTGGAACTCGAACACACGGTGCGCCTGGGTCTCGACGACGACCGGGAGGCGCACAAGCTACCGCTTCACGTCCAGACCGCCCTCAAGGTCTTTGGTCGCCGCATCGAGCGCAGCCGGGCGAATGCCGTAGTCACCTTCACCGGTGCCGGCAGCATCGCCAACTTCAGGATCACGATCCCCGATGTCGGCGAAGTCGAGATCATCCAGACCCAGCTTCCGATCGCACCGTTTCGCCAGCAGGTCGACTTCCGCTGGTTCGCCGATCGCAAGGTCCCGCGATTGGTGGTCAGGTATGTGGTTGAGAACTGGATCTCGCAGTGGCGCAAAGACCGTGCTGTCTGGCAAGCCAAGATCTTCAGAGAATCTCCCACGCTGTGCCAGGATGACGGACCCGTGATGCCCTTGAGGCGCTGGTACTCGCAATTCTTTCCCGATTCGACGCCCCGCGCCGACCGCCGAGAGATTGACGCTGCGTCTGGTTAGGTTCGCAATCCCAAGCGGTTGTTCGGGCGGGCGGTTGCGGTATGCGAACATATGTTCGATACTGGAGCAATGTCAGCAGCTATTGCGGAGTCGGCAGAGACGCAAGAAGATCGCCGTGCTCGTTTACGGCTTGTAGCTGACCGGGTTGCGCCTATGGCGTTGGCTCACCAACGCACATTGCCGCTTCTTCCGGCCGTCTCTGATCTCTTTGTCGGAGGGTCGCTGCAGCGTGGGCTCACTGTTGCGGTCAACGGCATTGGTGCCACGTCCATGGCCCTGGTGCTTGCAGCGGGCCCTTCACGGGCCGGCTCATGGACTGCTCTTGTGGGTACCGAGGAGTTGGGGCTCGGGGCTGTGGCGGAGGCGGGAATCGCGCTCGAACGGTTGCTGGTCGTCGGTCCTGTTGATGCTTCGACCAACGCCGGGGTCGTTGCGGCCCTTGTCGGAGCTGTTGACGTGGTGCTGGTTGGATCGGGTTTGCGGTTTCGACCTGCTGATCTTCGCCGTCTGTCGGCTCGTCTTCGAGAAAGCGGATCAGTGTTGATACAGATCGGGTCGCCTCAGATCGGATCCGGCAAAGCACCAGGTGTGGATGTAGGGGTTCGGGTGATGGCAGCGCAGTGGTCGGGGCTCGGAGAGGGGCATGGCCATCTTCGTTCAAGGAAGGTGGAGGTGCGGGCTCAGGGACGTGGAGCGGCCACAAGAACGAGAGCCGTATCGCTGCTTCTCCCCGGCCCCAATGGTGCCCCGCAGCGCCCCGTTGCGCCAGTGTGTCCCGAGTTGCCGCGCCCCGATGTGGCTGAGTCCACCGGTGCAGCTGCGGTGAGCCCCGATGTGGCTGCGGCGGCGGTGTGACTGTGGCTGTGCGGACTTTGCCAGTACGAACTTTGACCGTGTGGTGCGCCGATTGGCCGGTGATCGCTTTGGGCTGCTCGCTCGATGAACCAGTGGCGGTGGTTTATGCCAACCGGGTCGTGGCCACTTCGCCGACGGCCAGGGAGCATGGGGTTGTCCGCGGGCTTCGCCGACGGGCAGCCCAGGGCCGCTGTGTCGAACTCAAGGTTTGTGAGCGTGATCTGGATCGTGAGGCGCGGACTTTTGAGCCTGTCCTCGCTGCGCTCGACGATGTGACACCAGGCGTTGAGGTCACACGTCCGGGGACATGTGCGTTCGCGACCCGCGGTCCGGCCCGATATTTCGGAGGTGAAGCCGCGCTGGCTGAGTTGGTCCTTGCTCGAACCGGTGAAGCCATTGGTGAGCTGGTCGCAGATGGCCCGGAGGGCGCGCCTGCTGGAATGGTTCGTGTGGGGATTGCTGATGGGCCGTTCGCAGCCTTGTTGGCGGCGCGATCCGCCGATCCGGCACGCGCTGACCCGATAACCGTTGTCAAACCCGGTCACAGCCCTGAGTTCCTGGCACCGATGCCGATTACGGTGCTGGACCGTCCCGAACTCACCGTTGGCTCCGGGCCGGGGCCGGCCAATCGCTCCGAGTCGGCTAAAAACTCTGGGCCGGCCAAACACTCTGGGTTGTCTGATGTATTGGCGCGACTCGGCCTGCATACTCTCGGAGCCTTCGCTGCTTTGGAGGCTGCAGATGTTCTGGCCCGTTTCGGCAACGAGGGGATGAGCGCTCATCGTCTCGCCAAGGGTCTCGACGAACGCTCACCCAAAGGGCGACTACCGCCACCGGATTGGTCCGTTGCCAACGAGATCGACCCGCCGGCAGATCGCATCGACCGGGTTGCGTTCTGTGCTCGTTCGTTGGCTGATGAGCTTCATCAACGGCTTTGGACAGAGGGAGTGGAGTGTGTTCGTGTCGCAATTTCAGCAGAGACCGAGCACGGCGAGTCGATGGTGCGTGTCTGGCGCCATGAAGGAGCGTTTTTGGCTGCGCTGACAGCAGACCGGGTCAGGTGGCAGTTGGATGGTTGGCTCAGTGGACGGGTGGGTGGTTCTGCGGCTCGGCCGACCGGTGGTATCACCCGGGTTGTTCTGGCACCGCAGGAGGTTGTTGCGGCTGGGGGACGCCAACTCGACTTCTGGGGCAGCAGCAGCGCGAACGAAATCGATAGGCGGGCGGCGCGGGTTGCAGCCCGACTGCAGGGGCAGCTCGGCGCAGACGCGGTTCGGGTGCCGGTGTATCACGGTGGCCGCCATCACAATGAGCAGCTGAAGTTGGTTCCGTCCGCTGATGTTGAACTGCTCAGTAGATCGGTGGCTGCGGTCGACTCGGGAGCATCTGTTGGTGCTGATGGTGTCGCTCCCTGGCCGGGGGCTTTGCCGGCACCTTCACCGACCCGAGTGCTGTCGGCGCCCTGTGCTGTGGAGTTGTTTGATGCTGACGGTGCGGTAGTCACGGTCAGCGGCCGCGGATTTCTGTCGGCGCCTCCTCATTCGTTGACCGACAACGGCCGCTCGTCTGAAGTTGTGGCTTGGGCCGGCCCGTGGCTCCTTGATGAGCGCTGGTGGGATGATGAGCGGCATTGCCGACAGGCTCGCTTTCAACTTCTCACTGCCGACGGCCTGGCCCGCCTTGTGACCCTTGAGTCAGGCCAATGGGCCGTTGTCGCCATCTGGGATTAAGGGAACTGACACGGTGCGGAGAGCCGTTCGATCATGGTGCATCCCGTTGGACGGAAGCGGCGGGTATGCCGACTAACAGCAGCGGGCACGGGTTGCCCACCCCGCGTTGAAGACGCTGTTCGAGTTTGTCCCAATGTGTCGTGGACTGACCGAACTTGTCGCTCACGAACACCTTGGCCCAAGACTCAGCGAAGGGACTTTCTGCTTGTTCGGCCAGGCGGCGTTGTCGCGCCGTAGGTGTGATCCCGAACGGCTCCAAGTCAGCGAAGGACTGAACACCGTGACGTATCGCGAACGCGGTGACGATTCCGCGGAGTTGGTCTTGCAGGGAGCGTCCGCGGGTGACGATCACGCCGACACTGATCGCTCCGTCATGGTGCAACCGTTGGAAGTTCTCCAAGTCGCGGTCGAAGAACGGATCTTTGTTGTTCCACTCGATCTCCAAAGCGACTGATCCCCGTTCGCTTGTGCGCACGTGGTCAATCTCGTGAGTCATCGCGGCGGTTTCGGTGTCGTCCACGATCTTGCGAACGACGATGGTGCGCTTGATCCATCCCGTCTCGGCCAGAGTCCTGCGAAGTCTCTGCGTCAGCAGCGCCTCGCCTCCTCCACCGCGGATCAACTCCACATCGGGAATCCCCACATCGGCCAGCGCCCCGCAGAGTTCGTCAAGCGCTTCCGGGAAGTCTCGCCCCATGATCGCCTCAGCGTGATTGCGTGCTGCAATATCGAAACCCTTGGCCTGAAGATCGGCCAGAGTCATAGTTGAAGTTGCGCCACCGAGTTGTGCGCATAAGTTGGCCAGTCTGGGGCATAGTCGTCGGTTGCTTGGTCGCCCCACACGGTCCAACCATCGCGGCATCCTCGACCGAACAACTCAAGGTAGGGCCCCCATGAGCAGGACTCGATCACATCGTACAACTCGTCGGGTTTGCGGGAGTGCTCCCGCTTGCGAGTGGCGATCAAGTTAACTTGGCTGCGTCCGGGGTGCAGCGTCCGAGCGGACTTGCCCTTGATTCCGAAAAGCACCAACTCGGTCACATTGCGAAAGTAGAACCCGACCCCGCGTCCGTCGGAGCCGCCGTCTTTGCGAACCTTGTGCCACACCAGATTCGTCTTGTAATCGAATCCCCACGCCTCAAGCACCTGCAGGCCCCATGGCAGCAGTGCGTTCGGCACCCACAGATAGCAGTGCGCCGTGTCGTCGGTGAAGTCGGCGACAGGCATCGCGGCGATCTCGTCCACATTCAGCGTCTCGTAGCGACACAAGCGTCGATGCTCGGGGGCGACTTTGCCGGTGCGGTTCGTGAATCGCCAAGGTGGATCAGCCAAAACCGTGCCGAACCGGCGGCCCCGCAACTCGCTCCGTATGGCTGCGGTAGGGGTTACTTTCTCTCTCTGGTCGCCCTCTGTCTGCTCGTCGCCACGAAGCGGTCGGGGAATCATGGATCGCACGTTAGTGGACATCTTTGCCTCCTTGGGCCATGCACGAACTGTAGGCGGGTGATGTGACAGCCGGCCCACGCCCCTTGACCTGTCTGCTCGGCTGGGCTTGCGGCTTGGTCACGTCGAGTACCACGACGCCGATCTTTCGGCGTTGTTCATGACTCAGAGACGCAATGAGCCTTTGCTTCAGTTCGTCAGGCGTCCCGGGGCGGTCGTGAGCAGTGGGGTGACGCGGGTACCCGTCTATCCCCGAACCGAACCAGAGCACCGCGTAGACGCCGTACCCGTCGGTTTGGGGGTCGGTCGTGTACTTGGAGATGAGTTGGTCGTCTATGGCGGTCCAGAGATCAGGGTGAGAGTTCTTCTTGATCTCGACGGGCACGTTGAAGTCCTTGGACACGACTCGGAGGTCGGCTCGACGCTCGGAGGCGTACTGCCCCTCAGGTTGGGCGTCGACGTCCTCGGGCAGCCGAGTGCGCAGCATCGCCAGCAGCGCGTCACGGCAACTGTCCTCGCTCTTGGGTTGCTTGGGCGGCGAGCCTCGGTCGTCGGCCCAGAACTGTCTCCAGGGATCAGAGTTGTCGCCGCGGATACAGTCCGCGAGGTCTCCGAGACGGTCATAAAACAGGACGTGAAGGTCGCTGACGTCGGCGGGCGGACCATCTTGAAGCAGGGCGAGAACCTCTCGGACGCCCATAGGCTTGAACGACGTGTCACGTTGGAGTCGTTGCTGTCGGTAGCGGGCGAAATCAAGTTCGCTACGCCATGCGCTCAGCCGTTTATCTGCAATGAGGTCGTCAAACGCGGAACCCGACTCCTCGGTTGGTAGACCTCCGAGGTCGGTGATCCAGGATCTGACAAGGTCAGACATTTTGTCCGCATCACCCAACCGGCCGTTCCGCCATTCGCGCGGCGGGAAGTGTCGCGCTAAGACTCCGACGAGTGCATGAAGGACTTGAGCAGGGTTGTTTGTGGCAAAGTTGCCCACAAACTCAAGAGTCCCTCGCCCAGACGATGACTCCAAGTTGTATCTCCCAAGAAATGATGCAAGATGCTGGGCACGTTTGGAGTTGGTGCCAATGAATTCGTCAAGACGATGCAGGGCTTCGCCAGCATTGACCAGCGCATCAACGATCATCCAGCGGATGCGTTGAGCGTCGGTCATGCTCCGCGCAGCGAGTTTCTGAGCGACTAGCTTCCGCAACTCCGTCGGGTCCAGGTGCTTCGACAGCAGATAGATCAACCTGTCGAGAATTGGCAATTGGGCCAATGGAAGGCGTACGGAGAGCGATTTCAGCAATCTCAAGCGGAAGTCGTGAAGTTCGTCCTCCAAGCCATCCACTTGCTCCAGCCAGTTTAGTATCGTCAGGTAGGTGTCGCCTTTCTCGATCGAGGCGAGGGAGCACCTGTAGAGCACATCAAGAACAACTGGCGGGTTCTCGGACACCCAGCGTTTTGGCCAGTCGGGCTGCTGATCCGGCATCAAGGTGACCGCGGAGTACACGGCGACGGCCCTGCGTTTCGTTTCGTCGTCGAGACGGTCAGTTGCCTGCGGGTTCTCCGACTCGCGGATGGCTAGTCCCGCGAGCACCGGAAAGGCGAGCCAGTCGTGCTTCGACTCGGAGATCAGTTGTGCTGTGCGCTCTACCGGAGGCAGATTGCCGCGAAGTAGCGAGTCGCGCAGTGCCTTCATCGCTTTTTCAAGCAGCTCTCCCTTGTCGCCGACCAACTCGGCCACCCTCTGGATTGGTGTCGCTTGCCTCGACACCTCTCGAATGAGCCCGAAATAGGCGAGTGCCAGCGTGTGTAGATTCTGCACAGTAATGCAGTTGGATTCCGGTTCGTCTCGTGACTGTCGCAGGAGATCGCGCCAGCCCTCCTGCCGCTCGCGTCTCTTGCGTTCATGTTCGGCTCTGATCTCCTCAAGTTCCGCTTCGAATATACGTTCGCTGCGTTCGAACTTTCTTGGGTCCGACTCGGAGTCAGGTATTCGTCAAGGTATCGCAACAGTTCCGGCTCGTTGGAATACTCCGATCTCAGTTGGTGAATCGTCTCCTCCCTCGTTTGGTCGAGCGCATTGCCACAGCGAATGGGGAGTGTGGCGAAGGTTCGAGCAATGGCGGCATCGGCAGGTAGCGACGCACGCGCTTCGGTTGCACACCAGCTGACGATGTCGCCTGGCAACGATCCGAATATCAGTTGACGAAGACCATCATGGCCGAGTCCGCCTGTGCCTTTGATCTCGTCTTGCAGCCATAGTCGAATCAGCGATTTCTGCAAGACTGGATCGCGGTAGATCTTTGCAGCGAGTTCGTTCCATTCGTCGGTCCGCCGACCATTCCAAAATATACGCTGGTCCAGCACAGTCAGCAGCCATCGGTAGACGTCTTCTGGCCTGATTCGGTCTGATTCGTTCAGAAGGCGCAGCAGCAATTTCGGGACGATTTCTTCCAACGTTGTCGGAGGAGCGTCCCAGACGGTCTGCTCGGGCTGACTAGCTAACCCTTCGAGCAGTTCACGGAGTTCTTCAACGCTGCTGCCTTTGAGCAGGCGGTCTTCCCAGAACTGCCAGTAGCGACCGAGAATCAAGATATTGGCCCGGTTCGGGAAATACCGCCAGACCCGTTGAGGCGTGACTGCTCGCGGATAAAGCAGCCACAAGAGTGTTCCGGTCAGTTCACTGTCGGAATCCTCGATCCTGCCTTCTTCGACGCCCTGAAGTACTTCAAGTAGCGCACGGTCCGAGGCTTCGCCGGATGGGGATATGCGCTTGAAGGCATCGACTGCGAGGAGCCTCGTGAACTCATCGATCGTTGATTCGAGAAGCAACTGCTCCAATCTCGGTGTCAGGCAGGCAAACTGGCCGAGCCAGCCGGACTCCGCCTCTGCCAAGCCGAGGAGCACGAGCCTGAGAGCAGGCACGGAACCGCCGTCGAGATGCTCGTCCACCGAATCTGCGATGTCGGGTTTGCACAGGCTTCCCAGACGCTGGCCGATCGCATGGCGGTATCTGTGTTCGGTCTTGTCGAACCAACTAGGCCCTCCGAGATCTTCAGGACGGGTCTGCTCGCTCAGGCTTCGCAGGAGTTGCCGCCGGTCTTCGACGGGCCAGTCTGAGACGTCGCCGTACAGGGCCATCCCGACTGGATCCGCCTCGATCAACAGATCGCGCGCGGGCGCCGAAAGAGAACCAAGCCACGCAGCGAGTCCCCGCAAGTCCGTCACAACCTTCCCGTCGAGTGGACTCGTCAAGACTCCGCACACCCGTCCTGCCGACAGGTCCCCTCGGCCGATGAGGCCAGCCAAGTGCGATGCGCCGAGGTACTCGGCGACCTGCCGGTGGACCGGAACCAAATGCTGCTCAGCGGTGCCCGTGAAGAGGTTCGTGCTCAAGGCGTCTTCAGAGGCAGAATTGTCGTTGACTTCCGAACGGACCTCGGACAAGGGCACGAATCCGACTTCGGAGTAGGCAGAGTTACGCGCGTAGCCGTCCTTGCTCGCCAGAAGTTGGACTGCAAACAACAGTCCGGCTGCTGCGAGCACAGTTTCGGGGGAACGTGGCATTGCCGACTGGGGGTGCGATTCGTTGTGTTCGGTTGCGAGCGTCCGACACGCTCGTTCGAACACCTTCTCCCGCGACGATGGAATGCTGCGGGTGTCAGACGCAGATGCGATGAGCATCCTTAGCAACAACGGGTTGTCCAGCATGAACTCCAAGCCGTTCGCGACTATCTCGCTGATGAACGCCGCCGGGTCGTCGACATATGGTTCCGACTCCAAGTATTCGCGTACGGCACTTCGATTCAGCGGCTCCAAACTGAGCGTCGTCACCCGGCCGTCCGGTGACACTATGGCGAGGGGGCTGCGGTCGACAGGACCTAGCCAGTCGGCTGCGCGACACGAGATAGAAATATTACGTTTATGCGCAATTTTGCGCAGGAGCATAATTGAGATGGATTTGCGCTTATGCGCGGGTCTGGTCCGACCATCTTGCCAGACGGACAATGGGCCGTTGTCGCCATCTGGGATTAGCGTTGCAGAAGTGGGATCAGAAGCGGCTGGTGAGACTTCATTGAGCGGCAACGAGCTTGTGCGGGACCGTGCCCGCACCGAGCGTTGGTTCATACGCCGCGGACTTCCACATCTGATCGATCACTATTCGGTTCGTGAAGATGTGCTGACGCGGATGTTCCCCTTCCTCGCCTTCGTGGTGCTTCTGGAACTGTTCCTGGCTTTCGGCGACCGCTGGTCCGGCTGGGCGCAGGCGGCGGTTTTCGTGGGCTGCGTCGCTTTGGGGGTTGGGGCGTTCGCTCTGATCAACCGGATCCGCGGGCGTCGGCTGGTTCAACTCCCAGACCGGGTGGGAACACTGGAGATAGTCCTGTACCTCCTGCTTCCTGCAGTGCCGACTGCTGTCGGTTCGCAAACGGCGGTCACCGAGAACGTGCTCGTCGTCCTGGTGTTCAATGTGCTCGTCCTGCTTGTGGCCTTCGTGGTGACCTCCTGGGGGCTGTTGCCCATGATCCGCTGGTCGATCGGGCAGTTGAAGGCACAGATCGGCGACATTGCGAACCTGACCATGAAGTCGTTGCCGATCCTGTTGATCTTCTCGGCTTTCATCTTCTTGAACGCGGAGATGTGGCAGGTGGCCAACGACTTCACGTTGCCGTACTTCGCCGCTGTGGTAGCTCTGATCGTGTTCATCGGCTCCGGTTTTGTGATGTTGTCGGTGCGAAGGCTCACCGTTGACCTGGCTCGTTTCGAACGCTGGTCCGATGTGCGTGAGCGCAGCGTCGACACGCCTGTGGAGCAGATGGTGCCAGATGACGAAGCACCCGCTCCCGACGCGCCGAGGCTGCACCGACGTGCCGAATACAACGTTGCCCTGCTTCTGTTCGCGTCCCAAGCAATTCAGATTCTGCTGGTGGCCTTGGTGATCACCGTCTTCTACGTGCTGTTCGGCCTGTTGACCGTTCGTGAGGAGACTCTGCTGCAGTGGACCACGGCGACTGAGCTGACAAGCAGTGTCGATTGGGCGTCTCGCTGGTCGATCTGGGGCGGCGAACTCATATTCAGCCGCCAGTTGGTGTTGGTGTCGGCGTTCATCGGATTGATGTCAGGTCTGCAGTTCGCGGTGCAGATCGTGACTGACACCGCCTACCGAGATGAGTTCGCCGAGGACATGACCAGCGAGATCCGTGAAGCACTCGCGGTGCGCGCTGTCTACTACCGACGGTTGGTTCTCGACGGTTCGGGTTAGGGCAGGTCGTCTACTGTCAAGGCGTCTACGGCCAGGGCGACACCGGACATGGCGTGCTGCCGGCCGTCCGCGATGGCGAGACTCACAAATGCAGGTTTCACGCCCAATCAATGATATTGGTGATGTTGTGCTCCGCGACCGTGAATCCTGCGTTGTGATCGATGACGGCTGTTAAGCCCTCGCTCGGATCTGCTGAACGGCCAACCTCGGTAGCCACACCGCAGTTGGCCCGCTATGTCACCCCGCAGGGTCGTCCCAATCCCGATGTTTCGAAGGGCTGGCTGCGCCGGCTGTGGCCCGTCGTCTCGCCGATGAAGTGGGGTTTGGCGGTTGCTGTTGGCGGCACAGCTGTAGGGATGCTGGTTCGCACCGTCATCCCGGCGGTCTTGATGTTGGCGGTGGACAATGCGCTCGACGACCGCACAGCTGCGATCGGCCCCTATGCCTGGGTCTTGGCGGCTTTGACGATCATTGGATTCGCGACTGGTTACGCGGCGCGGGTACAGATGTTCAAGGTTGCGTTTCGGGTGGAGACCGCACTGCGTCATGCGGTGTTCGATCACCTCTCGCGGCTCTCGGCCTCCTTCTACGACACCAGCGAAACCGGCCAGCTGTTGGCGAGGGCCAACGGCGATATCCGCGCCGTGCAGATGTTCTTGAACTTCGGTCCGTTCATGACGTTGTCGTTGGTTTCTTTGGTGTTCGCCCTGGCGCTCATGCTCGCGGTGAGCGTGCCGTTGACTTTGGTGACCGTGCTGCCGGTCCCGGTGGTCGCCTACATCGGACTCAAGAGTCGGCATCCTCAGCTTCCGGTGTGGTGGTTGGTGATGGCCCGCCAAGCTGACGTTGCCACGCTCACCGAAGAGAACATTGCCGGCGTGCGCGTGGTGAAGAGCTTTGCCGGTGAACGCCACGAGGTTCGCAGGATGGCAGGGGTTGCTGATCAGCTCCGCTGGGCTCAGGTGAAGGGTGCTGACGTGTCCGCACGTTTCATTCCCGCGCTCGAGCATCTGCCTCGCCTCGGCCTTGTGGTCGTGCTGCTCTACGGGGGTTTGTTGGCAGAACAAGAACAGATCGGTGTCGGCGCGCTGATCGCGTTCAGTTCGTACGTGATGATTCTGCAGGTTCCCTTCCGCTTCATCGGTCACCTGATCCAGATGGGACAAAGAGCCAAAGCTTCGGCGCTGCGGGTGTATGAGATTTTCGATCAGCCGATTGATGTCGTCGAGTCGCCCGACGCGGTGGACATTGACGGCGGTCCGGGCCGGGTCGAGTTTCGCGATGTGCGGTTCGGCTATGGCGCCGATCACGACGTGTTGCAGGATTTCAGCCTTGACATCGCGCCGGGCGAAACGGTCGCGATCGTGGGGGAGACCGCTTCGGGCAAGTCCACGGTGGCCCGGCTGCTGCCTCGCTTCTACGACGTGCGTGACGGTTCGGTGCTAATCGACGGCATTGATATCCGTCAGGCGACCCTCGACAGTCTCCGCCGGACAGTCGGGGTGGTGCTCGATGACCCGTTCCTGTTCTCGATGTCGGTTCGCGACAATATTGCTTTCGCCGACCCGACCGCTTCTGACGAGTCCGTGCGGGCAGCGGCCGCCGCGGCGCAAGCTCTGGAGTTCATCGAAGAACTCGAGCACGGATTCGATGAGGTGCTCGGTGAACGGGGCTACACCCTGTCGGGGGGTCAGCGTCAACGGATTTCGTTGGCGCGGGCGTTGCTGCACGACCCGCAGGTCCTGGTACTCGACGACGCCACCAGTGCCATAGACGCCGGTGTTGAAGAGCGGATCCACTCGGCGCTTCGTCATGCGATGGTTGACCGAACGGTGATTGTTATCGCTCACCGTTTGTCGACGATTGCGCTTGCGGATCGAGTAGTGCTGCTTGAACACGGCCGGGTCGTGGCGAGCGGAACTCACGCAGATCTGCTCGTTGACGAACCGAAGTACCGTGAGCTCCTCGAGCATTTTGACGACGAATCAAACGACGGTGCGGATGTTGAATCGTCTGACGGTTCGGGTTTGGGCGCCGGCGCTGACGCCGGTTCGGGCGATGAGAGCGGGGCCAAGCCATGAGCATGGCCGGATGGGGCGGAATCGCCGACACAGGATTTTCGGGAGTGCCCCCGGAGGTTCAAGCCCAGGTTGAGGCCTATATGGACGAGGGGCCTCCAGAGGTGGCGGAGGTTCCTCCGCCGTTCAGCCACAGCGACTACGACCGCCACGTGTTCTCCATGAGACACTTTCTGCGGCCCTTCAGCGCGGCGCTCATCGGGGTGTTCTTGCTGGTTGCCCTGGAGGCCGTTCTAAGCCAGGCCGGTCCGGTGCTGTTGCAGATAACCATTGACGACGGCGTCCGCGCCGGTGACCGCTCGGTGGTCGTCACCATGGGCCTGATCTTCGGGTTGCTGGTACCGGTTTCAATCGGGGTGGGGGTGCTCAAGACGATGTCAGCGGGTCGGGTGGGCGCCACGATCATGGCGAGGCTGCGTGTTGCTCTGTTCTCCCATTTTCAGCGTCTCAGCGTCGAGTATTACGCCAACGAGCGTCCCGGGCGGTTGCTGAGCCGGATGACGAGCGATCTCGAACCGCTCCAGCAACTGTTCCAACAAGGCCTCGTTCAGCTCGCAGTGCAAGGAGTGACGCTTGTTGCGATCACCATCGTTCTGTTCGTCCTCAATCCGCTGTTGGCGGTCATCACTTTGGTGGTAGTCGTTCCGGGCACGTTGTTGATGTCGCTGTGGTACAGGCATCAAGCGCAACTGGCTCAGATCCGGGTACGCGACACCATCGCCAACGTCCTCGCTCATCTGCAGGAGAGCCTTGCCGGGATCCGGATAGTGACCGCGCACAACCGCCGCGAGAGGGTTGTGGTCGAGCACCAGAATGAGGCGGGAGAATACCTCGACGCCAACGACCGCACAGCCTTTCTCAACGGCGTGTACGGACCTGGAGCCGAGGCGATGGGGCCCCTGTCGCAGATGATCCTGATGGTGATCGGCGGAAAGTTGGTTCTCGACGGGCGTGTGACGATCGGGGAGTTGAGCGCTTTCCTGCTCTATGTGGCCGCTTTTTTCGCTCCGATAACCGAACTTGTGGGTCTCTACAACGTGTATCAGCAGGGGCGAGCCTCGGTTGTGAAGCTGAGGGAGGTGTTCGCCACCGAGCCGAGCGTCGTCGAGTCGCCCGACTCCTACGAGTTGCCCGTGGTGAAGGGGCATATCCGTCTTGATGGCGTGACCTTCGGCTACGACGATGACGACCCGGTGGTGACGGACGTGAATCTGGAGTTCATGCCGGGGGAGACCATCGCGGTCGTCGGCCCCACCGGTGCGGGCAAATCGACGATAGCCAAGCTGCTGAACCGGTTTTACGACCCACGTGTCGGGACTGTCACCATCGACGGCCATGACTTGAAACAAGTGACGATCGAGTCGCTGCGTTCTCAGATAGGTGTCGTCCCTCAGGAGCCGTTCTTGTTTGCGGGTTCGATTCGGGACAACCTGCTGTTGGGGTGCCGTGGAGTTGACGACGAAGTCTTGATCGACGCCTGTCATCAAGTTGGACTCAGCCGTCTGCTTGAACGGCTTCCCGATGGCCTCGACACCCCCTGCCATGAGCGTGGCGTCTCCCTGTCGGCGGGTGAGCGGCAACTTCTGGCTCTTGCACGAGCCTTTTTGTCACAGCCCCGGGTTCTGGTTCTCGACGAGGCGACATCATCGCTTGATTTGCGCACGGAGCAGGCGGTTGAGGCTGCGCTCGACGTGGTGCTGGCTGGTCGTACGGCGGTGATAATCGCTCACCGTCTGCAAACCACAATGCGCGCCGATCGCATAGTGGTGATCGCCGACGGTGGTGTCGCCGAGTCCGGTACCCGTGCGGAGCTGATCGCCGCAGACGGATATTTCGCCCGAATGTGGGCCGCCGGAGCCCCGGCAGTCCAGGGGTCCAACGGATCAGGCTCGGCCTAGAGGGCGGCCGAGTCCATGTCGGCGCTCAGTGTTGCGCCGGCTAGAAGCGAACTCTCTTCGCTCTCGACCGGGGTGTGCAGCTCTTCGAAAGTGGGCCCGTACTCGGCAGCCAGCGGGGCGAGTGCGTCGAGGTCGAAGCCGTACAGGCGAGCCGCGTTGCCTGCGAGCATCTTGCGGCACTCGGCTTCGTCGAGCGCCGAGAAGCGGCGCCGGAGGTGCTCGCGAGTGTGGGGGCTGGTGCCCTCATCGTGGGGGTAGTCGCTGCCCCACATGAAATGGTCGACGCCGACTTCATAGCGGCAAGCGATGTCGGCCTCGCTTGGACCCGACACACCGACCCAGCAGTTCCGGGCGAACATCTCCGATGCCAGCATTGAAGGCAACACGCCTCTGTCGTATTTGATCTCACCGGTCTCACCGGTGGCGCGGATGGTTTTGATCGTAGCGTCGAGCTGATTCAGCAGCGGTGGGATCCAGGCGCTGCCGATCTCGGTGAGGATGAAGTTGAGACGCTCGAAGCGCTCGAACACCGCCCCCATGATCAAGTGAACCAGCGGGCGTTGCGTGTAGAAACCGACTTCGTTGATGTAGAGCAGCATTGAGATCGGGTACTTCCCATAGTCGGGATTGCCGGTGCCTGAATGCATGTTGACCGGCACTTCGAGGTCTTCGATGACTTCCCAGAGCCGGTCGTGGACAGGGTCGTACAGCGGTTTCACCCATTTGACGTCGGGGGCGATGTTTGGGAGCAGGATCCCGCCGCGCAGCCCGTTCTCCTTGATCCACTTGACGTCTTCGATGGCGTCGTCGACATCGTTGAGAAAGATCTGACCGACACCGGCGCGCCGTTCGCCGAACTCGTCGCAGAAGTCCTTGAGCCAGCGGTTGTGGGCTTGGATGCCGGCTCTCCGTTTGGCATATTCCTCGGGTTTGGGAGGCTGAGCGAACAATACGAAGCTGGGGAAGAACGGGGGCACCGTGTTGGGGAAGACGACCTCGCCGACCACCCCCTCGCCGAGTTGCGTCGTGTTGCGCATTTCGTTGTCCCAGTTGCGCAGTCGTCTGTCGTCTCCGAGGTCTTTGTAGGGGTTCTTGTAAAGGCCGCGCCAAGCATCGAACTCCTCGTGCCAGGCGGAGTCGAGATATTCGCGGTACGCGCTGTGGCTGCCGCCGGCGTGGGTATCGGCAGAAATCACCGTGTAGTTGTCGGTCATGCCCTCAGCTTGACGGCTCGACCAACGCCCGGGCAAATGCCTACCACACCGTAATTCCTCGCGAGGGCCGTGGTTTTCCCGCACGATATGGTTATGTGGTACATTCATTAGATGAGTGGTAGTCATAGTGTAGTTATGGGAGATAGAGGTCGGATCGTTCTACCCGCGGGTGTGCGTCGGCGTGCCGGACTGTCTGAGGGAACGCCGTTGGTGCTGTTGGAGACTTCTGATGGTCTGGTGTTGTTGACTCGCAAGCAGTTGCAGTCTCGGGTCCGTAGCGAACTGGCGGGACTGGACTTGGTGAGCGATCTGGTTGCCGAGCGACGCCGAGACGCTTCAAGCGAGGATGCCCTGTGAGCGTGGTGCTCGACGCTTCGGCGATTCTTGCCTTCGTTCAAGGTGAGCCTGGAACTGCGATGGTTGAATCAGCGTTAGTTGATGATCCCAGATGCAGCGCCGTCAACTGGTCAGAGGTGGCGCAGAAGGTGCTTGGAGCTGGCCGTGATTGGGATCTGGTCAGGGGCCTGCTCTTGAGCTACGACATTGAGGTCGAACCCGTGATCGCGGCTGACGCCGAATGGGCCGCCCGTCGCTGGAAACCCGGCGAGGGACTCTCCATGGCCGACCGTCTGTGCCTCGCCCTTGCCGAACGCCTCGACTGTGATGTCCTGACCGCCGACCACGCCTGGCACCCTTCCCCCCGCGTCACCCAAATCCGCTGACCCGCACGCTAGATCCCATGGAATCCGAAAAGGGTGACGGAGTCTCTTGTGAATTTGGCGGCAGTCATGCGTAATGGTGGCTCGCCTCGAATTTGCAACCAGTTGCACGATATGAGGGCGTTTCGTGTCGTTCGTCTGCATACGTCGGCAACAAGTTGGTCTATTGTTCGCTGGTTCGATCAGCAATTGCGGATGTAGGTTTATGAGAGCAAGACATATCAGTTTGAGGGTTCCATGGCACGACGCAGCGTGGGACGGGACGGTGTGTCGCGATCCGGAGGCGAACTGCCACTGCATCGAGTATCACAACATCAGCGCGAGGCGCGAAATCCCTGTTGAGATTGAGCAGAAGGGGATGGCCTTTTCGCGGATTCCGCTATCGAAACAGCCTCCGTGTGCGGAGGAGTCATCCGGATTTATGTCCGCGGACTCTTGGGAAGTCAGCTACGCGCACCCTTACCGCGGTTGGCTGACGGACACCCACGGCCATCTGGATGAGACTGTGTGCCAAGTGAACCCCTACACGGCAATGGCTATACCGTTCAGGTGGCTCGACCGCGACAACGTTGATGAGTTTACCCAGTCCCGAATCTTGGATCCGCTTCCCCCGGACGACTGGCCAAGTAAGTACTCGTCTCACTGGGTGTTTCAGCCTCACATTCAAAAGGCGATATTGGACGGATTCTTCGAACCGATTCGTCCGAGAGAATCGCTCGTCTTTTTCTACACCAAATCGCGTCAGCCGCTATTCGAGGATGTAAATCGCCTGGTGGTCGGCATCGGTCTCGTCAGCGGGACAGGGCGGACCCAGTACTACCGCAACACCACGAAACCAGGTGCGTCCGAGCATCCGATATGGGCGCACGATATCTCGCACACGCTCCGTAAGGGTGGAGTCGGCGGATTGCTCGTCCCTTATCAGGAGTATCTCGCTCCGACTGGTGATCGTGTTCTTGACGAAAAGCGCCGAGAGATGGCTCGGGAACTCAAGATCACGCCGGAGCATTCTCATACTCTCCAGTTCTCCTATCGGTCAGAGCATGTCTCGGATGACGCCAGCGTTTCGGTTCTCGCCCAAGCGCTCAAGGTTGTGAACCTGGTTCGAGAACACGGAATTGCTAAGGGGAACTGGGCGGAATGTGAGCGTTGGCTCAACGAACAGTTGGCGAAGGTGTGGACGCTGCGCGGTGAGCATCCGGGTCTGGGTCCAGTATTGCAGGCAGCGGGGCTACGAAACGCGACCAGCCTCGTCTACCACCTTGACTCGACTGATCCGGGGTTTGGCCGGGATCCTTGGAGAGCAATAACACGGGTTTTGGACGGTTCCTCGCCTGCGCCGCATCCCCGTTACCGAAAGGAGATCGACGCGTTTGCACGGGAATGGTTAGTACTGACAAACAGCCCGGTGAAACGGAAACTCGCCGAAGCGCTATCGCGGGTCGCTCTTGATACCGATCAAGCGAAGCGGTGGTGGGACCCGAGCACTCGGTACAAGATGACTGATGTGCTAATTCAAGACGATGAACTGGCCGAGAATCCGTATTTGTTGGCTGAGCACGACAGGGGTGAGAGAGACTCCCGGCGTGTCACGTTCGCCACAGTGGATCGCTCGGTCATCGGTGATCAGGTATCCACGAAGACATCGGGTGTCTCAGCGAACGACCCCCGTCGATTCCGGGCTGCGGTAGTGGCGGTTCTTCGTGATGCTGAAGCTAACGGTGACACGCTCATGTCTATCGATGAAGCGCGAAACAAAGCCTTTGATTTGCCGGTGCCGACGCCTGTTGACATCGGTCCAGATTGGCTCACCGCCCATGCAGACGAACTCGCGGGTCAAATCAACGTTCAAAATGTTGACGGGTGGGTGCAGCTCACCCGGCGCGCATCAATCGCGAGGCGGCTCAGCACAAAGTTAAGAAAACGCGCCCTGAAGTCACTTCCTCCCATCGAAGAGTCTTGGCGTGCGTTGCTTGAGGAATCAATCCGGTCGAAGACTTCGGACTTTGACGAGATCCGCATGGAGCAAACCGTGCGTGTCGAGGCTGCGCTCGCAGAACAAGAAAAAGCGCTCGATCGGATCGTGTCCCGAAAACTGACCGTGCTCGTCGGAAGAGCAGGTATGGGCAAGACGACGGTCTTGGGGGCACTGTCAAGAACAAAACAGCTAGGCGGGGTTCTATTCCTCGCACCAACTGGGAAGGCCCGCGTTCGCTTGGGGACCAACGTCACTGACGGTAACAGCGTTAGAACGGTCGCTCAGTACTTGCATTCGCAAGGTGCCTACGACGAATCCCGTCAGTCTCCCAAGCTGCTAGCCGAAGGTCGATACGAAGCGCATCGCACGGTCGTCATCGACGAAGCCTCAATGCTGACCGAAGAGACACTTCTCGCGGTTCTGTTGACGTTTTCGCCCAACGTGTCCCGGATCGTGCTTGTAGGCGATACGGCCCAGTTGCCTCCAATCGGTCCTGGACGACCGTTCGCCGACCTCGTTGCTTACCTATTGGATGAGACCGTCGACGATGACAAAGACCTTGAGAAGGTCGAATACCGAAACGCGGCTTGTGTTCACTTGACTCATGAGGTGCGCCACCTCAAGGGTGAGGCATCCGCCACGCTTCGGTTCGCAAAATTTTTCTCTGGAGATCCACTCCCGGTTGACGCGGAGTCGGTGATCGCAGAACTCAACGCCGGCGAGAAGCTGAACGACCTTGACGTGCGCTACTGGGCGTCTGAATCTGAGCTTCACGAGCGACTCGCCGGTGTCCTCAAAGAATTCCTGCAAGTTGAGGTTGGTGATACCGGCACTTTCAACAATCTACTCGGAATCCGATGGGATGGAAAATATTGGAACGTTGATGATCCAGATGCCTCCGAGAGTTGGCAGATCCTCTCGCCCGTTCGAGGTGGCCTTTGGGGTGTCGGTGATCTCAACCGTTGGGTACAGAAGTCGTGGCGTGGCAAGGAACTTGAACTCTGTCGGTCCTTCGCGTTAACGTGGGATTGAGGGTTGCTGGTGTCGGTGTGGTGGG
>VXYK01000015.1 GCA_009845995.1 Acidimicrobiaceae bacterium
ACCCCTAATCAGGGACCCTCAACCACCCCGCCCCCACGTTTTCGCGAAGGCTCCAAGTTCTGATTGCAAAGTAGCGCTGTAGCGCTATTCTACATGCATGGCAACGATCCAGATCCGAAACATTTCCGAGCAGGCCTATGAGATCATCCGAAGACGGGCCCGGGCCGCTGGTCAATCCATTCAGGCTTATTTGAAAAATGCCATCGAAAGCATGGCTCTGCAACCCGATGAGGACGAACTCTTCGCGGACCTTGAGCGCTTCGTGGAAGCGCATGGGATCAAGCTGGACATCGAAGCCGTACTCGAAGACATAGACGAAGGGCGCAGATGAAGCGACCCGCTGTGGTTGTAGATGCCTCCACGCTCATCGCAGTCGTCACAGGCGGAACCTCCGTTGGAAACCAAGCAAGACGACGGCTCCAGGGATGTCGCCGGGTCGCGCCGTTCCTCGTCGATGCCGAGACCGGTCACGCTCTGAGGGGGTTGGTATTGTGAGGCGAGCTCGCGGCCGACACCGCTGCAGCGGCGCGGCAGCGCGCAGAGAGGATGATTCACAGCCGTGTACCCCACCACGGCCCGCTCGCGGCCCGCGCATGGCAACTACGCCACAACTTGACGTTCTATGACGCTTTGTACCTGGCGTTGGCTGAGAGTCTCGACTGTCCGCTCGTCACCGCCGACCAGCGAATCGAGCGCGCCCATCCGTCCCACGAACTGATCCAGACAATCTGGACCGACTAGGGCCGCGATCGTCAGGCCGTCTGTCAGAGACACACTGCCGTCAGAAGGCTTGGAGGGACTTGGTGATGTCGACCACGGCTTGGCGACCGTCGCCGAACAGCATCAAGGCATTGTCGGCGGCGAAGAGTGGGTTGGAGATCCCCGCGAAGCCTGGACTGAGGCTGCGCTTGATCACAACCACAACATCGCTCTTGTCCACATCGAGAATCGGCATTCCTGCAATCGGACTCGACGGGTCCGTGCGAGCAACCGGGTTCACGACATCGTTGGCTCCGATGACGATCGTCACGTCTGTCTGCTCGAAGGTCGGGTTGATGTCGTCCATCTCAACGAGTCGTTCGTAGGAGACTTCCGCTTCGGCCAGCAGCACGTTCATGTGGCCGGGCATCCGTCCCGCAACCGGATGGATGCCGAACACCACCTCCACACCGCGGTCTTGCAAGCGCCGGGTGAGGTCCCTCACCGCGTGCTGAGCCTGGGCCACTGCAAGCCCGTAGCCGGGGACGATCGCCACGCGCTCAGCTGACTCGAGCAGCATGGCCACATCATCAGGGGAGGTGAAGCGAACCTTGCCTGCATAGATGTCATCGACTTCGGCACCGTTGCCAACCGGCGCGGGGCTGAACATCACGGCCAGCAAAGTGCGGTTCATGGCCACGCACATGATCTGTGTAAGGATCAGGCCGCTCGCCCCCACCAGCGAACCGGCAATGATCAACAGCGAGTTGTCGAGCACGAAACCGGCGGCCACCGCAGCCATCCCCGACAGCGAATTCAACAACGCAATCACCACAGGCATGTCCGCTCCGCCGATCGGCACAACCACCAGCAATCCGAGAACAGCCCCGACCGCAACCAACAGCCACAGCCACAGCGCGTTCTCCGCGTCGACCACCGTCAGCACAGCGAAAACAACCGCAGCCACCACCCCTAGGCCGCTGAGGATCGTGATGCCCGGGAATCCCGACCAATGCAGCGCTTCGCGGAGCTTCGCGAAGGCGACGAGACTCCCTGTAAACGTCACGGCCCCAATAAGCGATGCCAGCGCCGCTGACGACGACAGTCGGGAGGTGTCTGTGGCCAAATCAACAGCCTGGGTGTAGGACGCGGCCGCAACCAGGACGGAGGCGCCTCCTCCGAAGCCGTTGAACAACGCAACCAGTTCGGGCATGGCCGTCATCTGGACCTTCACAGCCAGCAGTGCTCCCACAACCGTTCCGAGAATCAGTCCACCCACGATCCACTCGAAGCCGATGATGGAGTTGTCGGTGAGGGTGACCAACACGGCGACGAGCATTCCCGCTGCTCCGTACTGGTTGCCTCGAACCGCGGTGCGGGGCCGACTGAGCCGTTTCAGACCGAGGATGAACAGTACTGCCGCTACGAGATAACCGAGCGCGGCCCAGTCGTCCATCACAGATCTTCCCCGTCGGTTTCCGACTGGTCCGCGGCCGCACGACGGCGCCGCGGTCCGAACATGTGCAGCATCCGGTGGGTCACCAGAAAGCCGCCGACCACGTTGATCATCGCCATGGTGACCGCAACGAATCCCAACACGGCGGTGAAGGTCGAGTGGTCCGCGCCGGCCGCCAGCAATGCCCCGACGATCGTGATGCCCGAGATGGCGTTGGAACCCGACATCAGGGGCGTGTGCAATGTCGGGGGCACCTTGGTGATCAACTCCACCCCGAGGAACACGGCCAGTGCCAGCAGGGTGACGGCGATCAGCAACTCCACGCCCTCAGCCCTCCCCGAGCGCGGCCACGACGTCCGGATGGACAACCGCACCATCGTGGGCGACCAGCATGGCCGAGAGGATCTCGTCGTCGGTGCGTATCTCCACTTCGCCTTCGGGAGCGAGATGCTCCAGAAAAGCCACAAGGTTGCGGGAGAACATCTGGCTGGCGTGGCGGGCGCACTTCGAAGTCAGATCGGTCGGCCCCAGAACCGTCACGCCGTTGCGGTCAACCATCTTGTCGGCTTCGGTGACCTCGCAATTTCCGCCGCGCTCGGCTGCCAGGTCAACCAGCACGGACCCGGCGTCCATTCCGTCGACCATCTCCGCTGTCACCAACAACGGAGATGGGCGGCCCGGTACCGAGGCGGCTGTGATCACCACATCAGCGCCCGCCACGTGAGGCGTCAGCATCTCCCGCTGGATTCGCGCGACATCGTCGCTCTGGGCGACCGCGTAGCCGTTGATACTGGTGACCGCGCTTGATCCCACGGCCGACGGTGACACCTCCAGGTCCAACGCACGGGCGCCTATCGAACGAATCTGCTCGACCGCCTCGGGGCGCACGTCATAGGCGTCCACCACGCCACCGAGTCGCCTCGCGGTGCCGATGGCCTGCAACCCGGCCACGCCTGCACCCAAGACCAACACCCGGGCCGGAGCCAGCGTGCCCGCGGCGGTCATCATCAACGGGAACATCTGGGGCAGATTGCTAGCGGCCAGCAACACAGCCTCGTACCCCGCAATCGTCGCCATGGATGACAGCACGTCCATTGACTGGGCCCGGGTGACGCGCGGCACCAGGTCCAGCGAGAACGCCGAGACACCGTTCGTTGCATGGCGCTGCGCTCTGTGGGGCGCCCACAGCGGGTCGAAAACACCAACGAACACCGTGACGGGCACTGCTGCCGGGTTGAGAGATGAGGAACCAAGCGGAGCGTCCCTCACCGAGACGACCACGTCGTCGACATCGGCGTCAGGCGCAAACTGTTCGACGATGGTCGCCCCGACGCTCCGGTAGGCGTCGTCGTCGAAACCCGAGCCCAAACCGGCGGCTCGCTCGACAACCACATCGCAACCCCGCTGCACCAACACGTCAACGCCGTCGGGAACGAGCGCTACACGATTCTCCCTCGGCGCTGACTCACGCAACAGTCTGAGGCGCACAAACTATGGAGAATAGCAGTTCCGTTCGAGCCGTGGGTGGCACCTGAGACGGTTACCTCGTGAAGCGGTTCAACCCATGGCGACGACGCTCGGCTTGGCTCAGCCGGCGGGCTTGGGGAGTCACCCGTGGGCTGTCGGGGTGGAGATGCTCCGCTACCTCGGACACCGGCATAAGACGCAGACTCGGTACCGGTACGGAGTCGGCGTTGTTCCAACGGTAGGTGATCGCGCCCTGGGGACAGCCACCCAGCGAGATCCAGTTGCAGGTACCGGGATCAACGTGCGAAATCGCAACCCTCAACACGCCGTCCGGGTCGATATGGGCCTGTGAGTCGTTGAGGGTGGCCAGCAGGTTCATGTAGTCGAGGCTCTGGAACCAGGTGTCACCCACCTGGATGTTCCAGTACCAGCACTTCGGTGGTGTGACCTCCAACAGGAGCGCCTCTTCGGCGCCCACCTCGTACCAGCACTGTCCGTATGCCTGCTGATCGCTGCCGCCATAACCCACACCGCTCACCTTGCGGCCGGCCATGTGCTCAAAGGAGTTGATCTCACCCCGATCGCGTTGACTGACCGCATAATCGGTCCAGAACTTCGGGACGATGCTCATCTCCGCGGCTATCTCATCGAGCGTCCCGGCGAACTGCAGCGGGTCCAGCCGCGCCGGCGGGGCCCCCGGGTCGAGGCACTCCAAATGCAGGTCTGCGCGCTGTTCGGTGGCCCAGTCCGAGAAGAACTGGCGAACCAGCAGGCGACACTGGTGGGGTTCCAGTTGGTACCAATCGCCGAGATGGTCGCCCGGGTCCGGTTCGGGGCTGAACACGACGTCCATGCGTCCGCCGCCGATGTCGGTCAGATCCGGGCTGCCGATGTTGAGGATCTGTTGGATCGTGCCCCTTCCGAACCGGAAGCCCATCAACGAAAGGCCGAGATATCGCGGCGTGTCGATGCGCCCGGTGAGCCGGTAGCTGTGGCGCAGGTCCAGCGGCGCCGTCATGTAGAGGGCGTCGGGATTGTCCTGTCCGGTCTTGGACGGATATGCCCAGCCCAGCTCGGGGTGGTCCGGGTCGTTGTTCTCCATCAAGCGTTCAACGGCCGCAAAGAACAGTCGCAAATGGTGTCGGAGCCCCTCGGCCTGTTCGGAGGAGTCAACTCCTAGCGCCGGATCGAATACGTAGTCGACCGATTCCTTGAGGGTGTCGCAAAGTCGATCCCAGGAAGCCTTCAAGTCACTTTCCATCCGCCTTTTCTAACCCACGAGAGGCCACACCCGAGCATTCAGCACTGAATTGGACGTGTCCGCATTCCCAATTCAGCGACAGTGTGCGCGACACTAACGGGATGCAGGGATTGATTCTCGAAGGAACCACCGAAGACTCGGTGCGGTTGTCCGACGCCGTCGAATTCGCCGACACCGATCTGGCACCACGCCAGGTGCGGGTCGAAATCAAAGCCGCCGGGGTATGCGGATCCGATCTGAGTTGCGTGCACGGCAAGTACTACATGCCCACTCCGCTCGTGCCGGGCCATGAAGCCGCGGGCGTTGTCGTGGAGACTGGGTCGGCCGTCACCTACTGCGCGGTCGGCGACCACGTCATCTTGTCGACCTTCAGCAATTGCGGGCACTGCGGTGACTGTGAGGGAGGCAACCCCGGCAACTGCAGCGTGTCCATGGGCAACCTCTCCCAGCCCTATTGTGAAGGCGACCAGCCTCTCTACAACTTCGCTGGTATAGGGGCCTTCGTCCAGGAGACGATCGTGGGCGAGAACCAGTGCATCCCGATACCGGCGGAGATGCCTCTCACCGCCGCGGCGTTGATCGGCTGCGGGGTGATCACCGGCACCGGCGCAGTGTTCAATCGGGCCCGCCTGCAACTCGGCGATACGTGTGTGGTCATCGGTGCGGGCGGTGTCGGTCTCAATGTCATCCAAGCGGCCAGGCTCTGCGGGGCGAGTCAGATCATCGCTGTGGACCGAGTCCCGGAAAAGGAGGCTTTCGCCATCGACTTCGGCGCTACCGACTTCATCCTGGCCGACGAGGGGGTTGACGTGATCGGTGAGGTCAAGAAGATGACTGGAGGAGTCGACCATGCTTTCGAAGTGGTGGGCTCCACCAAGCTCCTCACCGATTGCCTGCAGATGACCCGCCCGGGCGGGAACATCTGCGCTGTGGGAGTGCCCGACCTGACCGCCGAAGTGACCTACTCGTTCCAGGCGCTGCACCAGAACAAGAACCTGCTCGGTATCCGCGCCGGCGGTGCTCGGCCTCGCAAGGACTTCCCGATGTTGGCCAACCTTTATCTGAAAGGGCAGCTCAAGCTCGACCAGCTCATCAGCAACACGGCAGGCCTCGACGGACTCCAAGGCGCGTTCGACGCCATCAAGTCAGGTACCGAGGCCCGCACAGTCCTGCTTCCCAACGGCTGAGTGTTCCGCCGGTGTGGGCCGGTTCTGCCTGGTTGCGTCGGCTACGCCGGGTCGTGCCGCCGCATCCGCTCAAGGATCGGACTGCATGACCTCGTCGACGTCTAGCTCGGCGGGCAGCGAACTCGTCCGGATCCGCTCAGCGAACGAGTAGTCGAGCGGGGTGATCGCGTCGAAGGGGGCGTCGAGCACAATCTCGGCATCCTCGCCGTACGCCGCTGCGATTCGGGTTGCCAGAGTAGTCTCGGCTGTGCTCCGTGAGAGCAGGTAGATGTCGGCTTCGAGCCCTGCGAAGAAGCGGCTGGTGAACGACATTACGCCGTGCACACCGTCGACCTCCACGGCCCGCTCTGCCACGGCTCGCCCGTCACCGCCATGACGCAGCACGACACGGATTCCCGTGTGGCCCAGGTAGGGGATGTCGCGATCGTCGAGGTTGAGTGCCGGGTCGCCGACAACCCAGTGAAGGTCCATCGCGTCGCCTGTTCTGACCGTTCGCCTGCCCGCTCCCTCCATCCGGCCGGCGGCCTCCAGAACTTCGCGGAACTCCGTCATCGCCTCGATCGCTTCGGCTGGATCCACCGCGGTCAGATAGATCGTGACGTTGACTCCTTTGCCGTGCTCGAAACCCCGCTGAGCCAAATCCCCATGTGGCAGCCTGATGTCGTGAAGTTCCGGCGGTGCCACGTAACGTCGGCCGCCGGCGATCTCGTCCATGGCGATGTTGGGCGGAAGATGCTCCAGGTCGTACCAGCGATTCCAGCTTTCGATGTTGTCGTGGTCGGTGTCGAGCGCCGTGAAGATGATCCCCTTGATCTGCATCGCGCAGTTCTAGCGAGCGCCGAGACCACTGCCAAGTTTGTTCGGGCGCCGAGGAAGCAGCCCGAGTGCCCGCCGTTCGGTTACAAGCCGCTGAACGCCTGTGAGTAACGGTTCGCGACTGCGTAGATGAACATTGCCGTTGTGGCTCGGTCGGCCGTGCTCTCCGGACAGAAGAGGCCGGCGCCGCACCCTGAGATCAAGCCCAGTTGCCGGGTCCACGCGACTGGATAGGTGAAGTAACGGCCGGGGGGCACATCAGCGGGGAGCGCGCCGGGCCCACCGTAATGCTGGTCGAAAACGTCGCCCCACCAGTCGTCCAAGCCCGTGAACCGATACATGAATGTGGCGATCTGACCTCGCGTGAGCGGGTCGTTCAAACAGAACGCAACAGATGAGCAGCCCGTCGTCACGCCCTGCTCCTTCGCCCACCCGACGGCTTGATCAGCGAAATGGCCCGGCGGCACGTCGCTGAACGCCTCTGCCCCGGACTGTGACGGCGCGGGCCGACCCAGCGCTCTCCACAAGAACGTCACGAACTGAGCGCGGGTCAAGTCGTCTTCAGGACAGAACAGAGGCGGATCCTGTGAACACCCCGTGGTGATCTTGTTGGCGATCATCCAGTCAACTGCGCGCTCGTAGATCGCGTCGACATCGATATCGTCGAACGTGTCGGAGGCTGCCGAACCATCCTTTATCTGGTGGTCGTCGCCGTCGGAATCGAACACAACTTCGAAATGCCGGTGAACTCCGTCCTCCAGATCAACTTGCTTGGTCACAGAGAGCGTCCGGGACGGCGAACTCGACCAGTCCCGTACCTCAACGTCCAACGAGTGGGTGCCCTCATTTAGTCCGTAGAACTCCGTGATCCCCGCGGGGCTGAATCCGCTCCAACGCGCGAATTCGCACGGCAAACTGCACAGCTTCGCCGACGCATTCTGATCTTCGGCGGGGAAACCGACGATCGCGATCGAGATGCTGGGTGCAAGGGCCAACTGCGCATTGATATCGGTCAACTCAGTCAGACCTGAAAGATCTTGCGGATCGCCGCCGAATGGCTTGTCGTCGTAGCACTCGGGCCTGTAGCGACCGCTTCCATTCTCCGATCCGAAACAGACTGTGACGGTGGATTCAGGGTGCGCCCTGAGCGTGTAGCTGCCGTCGCTTGCCGTCACCGCAGAATTGATCCCAATCGCACCCAAACTACCGAGGTATCGACCGCCGACGGGGGAGGCAAGATCGTAGCTTCCCAACGAAACCCCGAGCGGGCTGTGCGACCCCTCGAATGTTCCCGTTGCGCCGACATATATTCCGCCTAGACCGGTTCCTGAACCGTCCGTTACCAGCCCGGAGACATAAATCCATTTCTTCAATTCAGAGTCGAATGGAGATTCTTGACCGCCCGACACGGCCACACCATCAGACACAGTCACCTCAATGCGGCCATAATCGCCGCCTACGTACACGCCAGTGTCAAAGCCTGTCGGCACAAGTGAATAGCTGCCGTCTGCCAACGCGGGTGTCGTGTAGCTGCCATCCCCGGCAACGTCAAGCACGAGCACAGCCCCACCGGTTGAATTCGAATAGCTGGAGACCCGCAGCGAGAGACCGGCCGGCGGCGGCCCACCATCGTCAAGAATCCGCCCCGAGAACCTGGCACCAACACTCATCTCGGCGTCAAGATCGCTCTCGTCGGCAAGCCTCCAGCTCGCAACACGGCCAAGGTAACTCGGCCCATACTCGTCGTCGGGATCCCAGAAAAAGATCGAGATGTCGTCCCAATAATCATCGGGCTCACTGAATGTCACTGACCAGCGCCCCGACGAGTCACTGCTCGTCTCAACCAAGAGCGTGCGCCCCCCGTGGGCCCACGGTCCGATCATCGTGGTGGCGCCCCAATCACCGCATGAGCACAAGACGCCCACGGTTACGCCGCTCAACGGAGCGCCGGTCGCGGCGTCGGTGATCGTGCCGGAATAAGTGTGCATTCCACTCTCGTCGTGATCGGCCTCCACGCGAGGCGCCACAACCACAATCGTCGCGATCAAGACGGCGATCGCGGCCACGCCTGTCAAGCGGCGCGAACCCGAACACAATCCTCCGAAAGATACACCATCGACAGACATCGATTCTCCTCATTCTCCCTCGGCGGCTTGAATCGGCAAAGACTACAATTTACCCCCCTTTACTTTGTTGGGTGGTCTTGGCGTGGCATCGTTGGGGCTGGTTGC
>VXYK01000045.1:0-50199 GCA_009845995.1 Acidimicrobiaceae bacterium
CCCTTCCTCCTCTGCCGAACTGGAACAGAGTAACCGATTACTGACACAAGGTGCCACGGTTCCCGCTTCGGCGGAGCATTACTCTGAAGCGTCCACCACAGGATTCACGTTCGGTCGGTATCGCGGGCTGCGAGGATCTCCGATGACGAGACACTGGTTCCAGCGGCATCTTTGCGCCGCCGAACCTCTCCGAACAGCGTGTCCAGTCAGGGCTTCGAGAGGGTGACTGCCTCAGCGGTGACCTGGTCGGGGTCGGAGTCGGGGAGCAGATAGCGCCAGAAGACGGAGCCCCGATGGTGGGAGTCGGTGTCAAGCCAGTTGGGGTGACCGGGGTCTTCGGCGCACACCCAGATCTCGAAGCTGCCGTCGTCGTTGTAGGTGATCTGCTCAGCATTGAGCGATGAGTTCCGGTTGCGGTATTCCAGCGTCTGCATATGGGAGTTCCAGAGCATCACGTTGACGAAAGGTGCCCGAGGAAGCGTGCCGCGCATCACTAGGGCTTGACCCGGCTCAAGCTCCCAACGGGTCATCGCGTAGTGGATGTCGGCCGCCCCGGGAACCGGCGATCCCGCATCGCGAAAGCTGAAGGATGGGCTCGACTGGTTTCGACAGAGGCAACCGCTCACCGTTATCCCTTGCGTTGGAGGCATCCACGAAAGCAATCCGCGACGCAGGTCTAACACCTAGACTCTCGAATCATCGACGATAATGGAATTGACACGACATTCTGTGTAGATTAGCGTCATACACAGCTTCGCAACCGAGCCTCTCAACGGTCGCCCAACTGTTCACCCCAAGACCACAACGAGGCCATGTGACCCGACCAGCGCCACTCCAAGCCACGCCCATGGACCCTACACCGAGCGACACCAACTCAACACCGTCGGCTCAAACCAGCGCGCCCTCCAAACCCAGAGCACTCAGACTCCCCGACAATCCGCTACCGACCGTTCTGGGAGCCTTGCTGGTTCTGCTGCTCGGTTTCGCGCTCACCCAGACCAACGAGCGCATCTCCCGCCTCGAGGACCGGCTCACCGGCGTGGAGGACCGGGTCAACGAACGGCTCACCGCCCAGGACGCCAAGTTAGACGAGATCAACCTGAAGTTGACCGCGTTGATCGCGGCGCTCAACGCCACCGCGGAAGTGGAGGCTGCGCTTGACGGTCGACTCCTCGACCCCAACTCTCCACCCGACGACGAAGCGGTCAACTGACTGCGACCCCGACTCACGGATAGCCCGCGGTCGGGTCTGCCGCTGAATCGCAGTTCCTGATGACACTCGCAGCCAACGTGGGAATACACTGCCCAGTCGGAGGTCGGAATGGACGACATTGGAACCGGCACCGGAGCCGATGCCGGGACCGACACTGAAATCGGCGCTCGGATGCAAGACCTTCGGGCGGCGATCGATGCCGTCAACGCTGGCGATCCCAGGGTTCACGACACCGAACCACTGGCCTTGGCACAAGGCCGCATGGCTGAAGCGTGGGTGGCGCTTCTCGCTCCCGACGCGTCGGTCGCTTTGAGGCTGGCCGCCCGGGCCCACCATCTGAGCCGCTGGGAACTGCCCCGCTCCGACTACCCCGACGTCCGGGCGGGTTACCTGCGCTGGCGGCGAGCCCAACGGCAGCGCCACGGGCACGACCTGATCGCGATACTCGACGCTGCCGGGGCGCAGCCCTCGGTGTCAGCGAGGGCCGCTGAGGTCGTGACAAAGAAAGGGCTGGGCTCGGACCCTGAGGTGCAGACCTTCGAGGACGCGGTGAGCCTCGCGTTCCTGGAAACCGAACTGCTACCAGTGGTCGACCGGTTGGAAGACGACTCCAAAGTGACCGACATAGTGGCCAAGACACTGGCCAAAATGAGTGCCGCCGGCCGGGAGCAGGCCCAGGAGCTGGCTGCTGTTCTGGATGAGCGCAGCCGGATGATCGTCGCGGAGGCCCAGGAGCTGTTCGCCGAACGCCACCGATAGTGGACGCTCCACGACGGTCCGAATTCACATGGCTGAAGGAATTGTGCGGTTTGCGTCACCAGAACGCGACGCCGAGAATAGGGCGTGACCTACTCGACGGACGACGACTCAACCGGAGAAACTGGACGCGCCATCCGATCCGACCGGGCCACCGACACCGACGCGCTGACCCGGTGCATTTCTATAGATCTGGAAATCGCCAAGAATACCGGGGAAATACACGCCTTCGCAGGAGTGCGGCCCGACACCGGCGAAAGCATTTCGTTTCCGAATCGAGGCCGCACCTTTCAACAAGCGCTCAGAGACTTGGAAGAACTCGCCACCGGCGCAGAGTTCACGCTCGGGCACAACCTGATCGAGTTCGACCTGCCCCGGCTACGCGAGACAAACTACTCACTGCGCCTTCTGCAACTGCCGGTCGTGGACACGCTATGGCTCAACCCGCTGGCCTTCCCACAACATCCGTACCACCGGCTCGTCAAGCACTACAAGAGCGGAGACCTCGAACGCGAGCCTACGCTCTGACATGGGTGTCGGTGTCAGGAGGCATTTCGGTCATGCCTCCCTGGGTACGCCATCAGTTCCCCGCAGCCGCGCGGCTGGTCAGGCGTCTACGAACAAGAGGTGATCAGGCTCAACCGGGGCCTCACAGTGTTCCGCCCCGCGATGACCATCGCCCTGAAACCCGAAACCCGCGGGTTCAAACAGACAGACTTCAGCGACCTCCAAGACCACTACGACCGATCCGTGCGCCAAATCCACGTGATGGCAGAATTCGCCGAGAAAGGCCGCACAGCCATCGCCGAAGCGCTGCGTCTGTCAATCGACTACTTCACCCTCGGCGAGGATGAGTTCATCCGGCGCTGGTTGCCGGAACGCCGCTTGGAACTCATGCGCGAGACCACCCCGGAATCGTGGCACAAGATCGTTGAAAGCCTCGACAACACCACACAGCGCAAACTCGTGACCGACGACCGCGAAGCCACCAACATGCTTGTGCTCGCAGGACCGGGATCAGGCAAACCAGAGTGCTCGTACATCGCATCGCCTATCTGGTACGCGCCCGCCGCCAAAACCCCCGAACCATCCTGGCGCTGGCATACAACCGGCACGCCGCAGCCGAAATACGTCGCAGGCTCGCCGACTTGATCGGCGACGACGCGCAAGGAGTGATGGTGCTCACCTGCCACAGCCTTGCTATGAGGCTCGTCGGCGCGAGCTTCTCAGGCCAAACAGACCTGCACGGCGATGAACTCGAGTCGCGGCTCGCAGACGTCATGGAACAAGCGGTCAACCTCCTGCAGGGGAACGAACTCGACGGAAGTGAAACCGAAACCGCCGAAACCGAGCAAACCGAGCCGGCTGAAGAAGCCAGGGCACGTCTGCTGGCAGGGTTCCGTTGGATACTCGTCGACGAGTACCAAGACATCGCCCAGCAACAATACAAGCTGATCACGGCACTGGCAGGCCAAGCAGTCTCCGACGCAGACGCCCGACCCAGCCTCTTCGGCGTCGGCGACGACGATCAGAACATCTACGCATTCAACGGGTCATCGGTGGAGTTCATCCGCAACTTCGAGCGGGACTACAACGCCAGAACGACCTATCTGACCGGCAACTACCGCTCCAGCAAACACATCATCGACGCAGCAAACACCATCATCGCGTCGGCGCAAGACCGGATGAAGACGCACCACGCAATACACATAGACCACAAACGCGAGCACGACCCGCCCGGAGGAGAGTGGGAGACCCTCGACCCGATCGCACGCGGCAGGGTGCAGATCCTGCCTTCGCCCGACAATGAAAATTCGCAAGCTCAAACCGCAATCGCCGAGTTCAAACGACTGTCAGACCTCGCACCCGACTGGGACTGGTCGCGCTGTGCGGTAATCGCCAACCAATGGAGCCACCTCGGCCCCATTCGCAGCATCTGCCAACGCGAGAAGATCCCTGTGCAGACGGCCAACGAACACGACATGAGCGTATGGCGTCTGCGCGAAACCCAAGCCCTGGTCGGCGAAGCCGAGCGCCTCGGCCCCGGCCTGATCAACACCAACGACCTCAACGAATGGATCAGCCGCCAGCAACCCAGTCCATGGTTCGAACTACTCGAACAAGCCCTCGAAGAACACCGGGGGACAAACTGCGAGTAGGGGACCAGGGCGACAAGTGGGAACTGCTAGACGGCGCCGGGCTGAAGGTGGGCATTCTGGCTGGCCGCTTCGAGCCTCCCGACAACATGGTTTGCACCGGCGCAAGCGTCGCAGCCGTCGCCACATGGGGGAAAGACCGCTCCGACCCCGAATACCTCGACCGTGTCCGCTGCGACAAATGGGAGGTCGTCGTCCCCGAACTCACCTTCGAACCCACACCGAGGAGCTAATCCCCGCCGAAGCACCACTCCCAAAATCCAAAGATATTTCATTAATTTATATTGCTTATTGATCCGATAACGGTTAAGGTCCAAAGCATGGATGTGGAAGCCATCGCGCAACTCGTCACCTTTCTAGTGGCCGCCCTGGCAATCATCTGGCACCAGCAGCACAACACAGACAAACTCCGCGAAGAACTGAACGACTCAAACCGTCAACTCCGCGAAGGCATCAACGAGAACGGGCAGCGATTAGCGCGCATTGAAGGGTTCTTGGGCATAGGCATGCCCGCCGTTCCCGACGAGTCCGTCGACGCAGGACCCAAGTAGCAGACTCCGGCCACTCAACCAGGCCAAGCAACCACTCTCCGATGGGTGTGACACAGCACCGATGACTACCCTCGGGGGCTATGAATGACGCCTGTTGGGAGACGATCCCGGAACTCATAGACGACGCTGCCAACCGCTTCGGTGACCGTGAAGCGATGGTGGACGGTGACATTCGCTGGAACTTCCGCGAGTTTCGCACCGAGATCCGCACCGCGGCGCGTGCCTTGATGGCCTCAGGGGTGTGCGCAGGCGACCGCGTGGCGTTGTGGGCACCCAACATTTGGGAATGGGCCGTAGCCGCACTCGGTGTGCATGTCGCCGGCGGGGTCGTAGTACCGATCAACACTCGCTTCAAAGGCCGCGAGGCCGCTTATGTGCTCGAGAACTCCGGGGCCAGGATGCTGTTCTGTGTCACCGATTTCCTCGACACTGACTACGTTGCGCTGTTGCAGCAAGCCGAAGTCCCCGAGTCGTTGGCTGAGATCGTTGTGATGCGAGGAGACTGCCCAGCAAACACGACAAGTTTCGGCGATTTCATGGACCGAGCGGAAGCAGTCAGCGGCACAGAACGGACCGCCCGCAGCGATGCCATCGCCGGCGATGACCTCTGCCACATCATGTTCACCTCCGGCACGACCGGCGATCCCAAAGGCGCCATGCTGGTCCACTCGGCTGTCTGCCGGTCCTATCTGAGCTGGTCCCAAGTGATCGGACTCGACCGCGACCGTTACCTGATCATCAACCCGTTCTTTCACTCGTTCGGACTCAATGCGGGCATTCTGGCCTGCTTGATGACCGGGTCAACGATCATCCCCCACCCGGTCTTCGACGTGCCGTCGGTGATGAAACGCATCCCCGAAGAGCGCATTTCGATGCTCCCGGGACCACCGGCGATCTACCAGACGATCCTCAACACCGAAGACCTCGACCAATGGGACATGTCGTCGCTGCGCCTCGCGGTAACCGGAGCCGCTGCCATTCCTGTCGAGATGATCATTTCGATGCGCAGACAGCTCGGTTTCGAGAAGATCGTGACCGGTTACGGCCTGACGGAGTCATCGGGGATCGCCACCATGTGCCGCCACGACGACGACCCGGAGATCATCGCCAACACCAGCGGCCGGGCGATAGACGACGTCGAAGTGCGGATCGTCGACCCGCAGGGCCGAGAGATGCCTAGAGGTGAACCGGGCGAGATCGTCGTGCGCGGCTACAACGTGATGAAGGGATACCTCAACGACCCGGCCAAGACCGCCGAAACAATCGATGCCGAAGGCTGGCTGCACTCCGGCGATATCGGTGTGATGGACGCCGACGGCAACATCGACATCACCGACCGCGTCAAGGACATGTTCATCAACGGCGGATTCAACGCCTACCCGGCGGAGATCGAAAACCTGATGATGAACCATCCTGGTGTCGGACAGGTAGCCGTGGTCGGGGTTCCCGACGAGCGCTTGGGAGAAGTGGGTTACGCCTTTGTGGTGCCCGCCGTCGGGTCTGACCGCGACGCCGACGCGCTGATCGCCTGGTGTCGCCGCGAGATGGCGAACTACAAGGTCCCGCGCCACGTCGCGTACGTTGACTCGCTCCCCCTCAACGCCAGCGGCAAGGTCCTCAAATACCAACTCCGCGAGCGCGCCGGCCGACGTTTCTAGCTGCTGACCTCGTCGAGCAGGCCGGTGGTGACGTCGTAGACGAACCCGCGGATGTGGTTCTTGTCGAGAATGAACGGCGACGACAAGAGCCGCTGAATCGACTTGCGCACATTGACGTAAGGATCCTCGAACGCCTCGACCGCCCAATGGGGTCGCACACCCAACTCGTCTTCCAGTTCGGCTTTGAAACCGTCCTCGGTCACCTTCTGCAAACCACAGTCCGTGTGGTGAATCAAGATGATCTCTCGGGTTCCCAGCGCCCGCTGCGACAAACACAATGAGCGGATCACGTCGTCGGTCACCACCCCGCCGGCGTTGCGAATGATGTGGGCCTCGCCGTCGGCAAGGCCCAAGATCCCAAAGATCGACATACGCGAATCCATGCAGGCGACAATCGCAGCTCGACGCGAAGGTGCAGCAGGAAGACCCCGACGGTCGAAGGATTCGGCGTATTCAGCGTTGTTGGCAAGCAGTTCGTCCGCGGCTGGCTGAAAGTCATCACCCATGGCCGCATCGTAGACGCGACACGATTCTGTGCCGCGTTTCATTGTTGAGCACGATTGTGGGGCAAGCTTGGCCGATGAGCGACAGCACCGAACTAATCGAGATCGAATCCCCCAGACCCCACACGACCATCATTCGCATGAACCGTCCAGAGCGGATGAACTCGATGGCTTTCGAGTTGATGGTCCCGCTCGCCGAAGCGTTCGATCAAGTCGACGAGGACAACGACACAACTTGTGTGATCCTGACCGGGACCGGCGCTGGTTTCTGCTCCGGGGCCGACACTCGAGACACCATGCCCCCTCCCAACATCGAGGGTTTGACCCTGACCCGCATCGCCACCAAAGCGATGTCCACCCTGTCCGACCTCGTTCCCCGCATGCGCAAGATGAACAAACCCGTGATCGCAGCTATAAACGGGGCCGCTATCGGCGGAGGTATGTGTCTGACGCTCGGGGCCGACATTCGTATTGCGGGAGAGTCGGCCTATTTCCGTGCGGCCGGCATCAACAACGGCCTGACCGCCAACGAACTCGGTCTTTCCTTCCTGCTCCCCCGCGCAATCGGCGCCACCCGAGCGTTCGAGTTGATGCTCTCCGGGCGTGACCTCAGCGCCGCAGAAGCGGCGGAGATCGGCCTCGTGTCAGCCACCGTCCCAGACGACCGCCTGATCGAAGAGGCGCTCGACCTCGCCGACCAGATCAACGGCTGGTCGACTCAGGGTGTGGCGCTCACCAAAAGGCTCATGTGGGCCGGGTTGGAAACCAACAGTCTTCAAGCCGCCATCGAGATGGAAAGCCACACTCAGCTGTATGTGCGTCTCACCACCAAGAACTTCGAGGAAGCGACGAAAGCCCGCTCCGAGGGCCGCCCGCCCAACTTCCAGGACTGAGCCGCCTGCGCAGCAGCCGGCCACGCTTCAGGCAACCAGCAGCAATCAAGCCTCGTCGACCATGGGGACGACTTCTTCGACGAAAGCATCGACCTGCTCCAGGTATTCCGGCACATCACGGGCCCGGAACTTGAGATGGAACGTGTTGGCCCCCACTCGGCGCGCCGCGCGGATGTCCTGCGCGAGTGCTTCGGTGCCCCCAGAAAGCGCCATCACACCCTCCGGGACATCGCCGAGCAAATAGGTCCACGGCGGCATGTAGCCGACATCGCAGCCTGCCCCGGAACGTCCAGCCGATTCGGCTGCAGTTGCGATCGTTTCGCTGATCTCGGCGTACTGCTCTTTGGCGTTGCCCATGGGGATGTAGCCGTCACCGATGCGGCCAGTGCGCCGCCACGCCGCTTTGCCCATGCCGCCAATCCAGATAGGCAGCTCGCCGCGGGGCTGGGGGGCCACTCCGACGTCGGTATACGAGAACATCTCGCCGTGGTGGCTCACGTATGTGTCGGAGAAAGCGCCGCGTACAGCGTCGAGGGTCTCGTCCAGCCGCTTTCCTCTGGTCGAGAAATCGACTCCCAAGGCTTTGAACTCGGCTTCGACATGGCCGGCGCCTACACCGAGAATAGCGCGGCCCCCTGACAAGTGATCGAGCGTGCCGAACGACTTGGCGGTCTGCAGCGGGTGCCGGTAGGCGGCGATCCAGACCACCGACAGCAGCCTCACACTGCGGGTATGGGCAGCCAAAAACGACAGGGTCGCAATCGTGTCGTACCAGGTCGTGGTCATCCGGGCGGCGTATTCGTTGTCGGGAATCGCCACATGGTCGCAAACCCCCACGAAGTCGAAGCCACGGTCGTCACACCGCCGAGCAATGGCGACGAGATCGTCCACAGTCGCATCGTCTTCCCAAGGATCGACCAACGTGCGTGTAAGGGTTTGAATCGGCAACTGGACACCGAACGACCAGTCACCCGGCGCAGTGATAGCCGCCATCAGTTGGTCTCGTCGGCTGCGTCGGCGGCAGCCTCGGCTTCGGCTGCTTCCCGACGGCACTCGCTGATCGCTTCCTCGGTCGTTCCCACCATCTCCGCGGCTCTGGGATAACCGACGTAGGGGGTGGCTTGAATCAATACTTCGCGCACTTGGTCCTCGGTCAGCTCACCTCTTTTCAACGCGGACTTGCACTGCAGTTTCCAGGTGTTCGGACCGCCGATAGCGGCAATCACTCCTAGGACGATCAGTCGCCGTTGTGAAACATCGAGCTGTTCTCGGGTCCAGATTCCCCCGAAAAGGTCTCTGGTCATGATGTCAGAAAAGTCCATCAAACCCGGGGGGACCACCGACACCATCCCCTGATAGACATCGGTCAGCTTTTCAGCCCCGATCTGCCATTTCTCGTCGCTGCTGTCATCGGTCATATCTTGCCTCTCTTGTTTTGGTCTCGTCGGGTCTCGGTTCAACTCTTGGGCATGCCGTACACAAGGCGCATCGAATCGCGTACGGCCTCCACAACCGGCATTCTGCGGCCGCTCTCCAGGCCCAGGTTGACCGCGAGGTCAAGATCTTTTTCGGCGATCCCGATGGTGGTCGCGAGATAGGAACCGAGCGGGCCTCCCTTGGCCTCCGGCGGCATGGAGACCAACGGATAGAAGCGCTCGGTCAACTTGCCCAGTTGTCCCACATGACGCCAACCTTCGAGCAACATTTCGGGGTCACTGTCCTCCCCCACGACAATCTGGTAGGCGGCGCTCAAAGCAGCCTGTTGGAAGTAGGTCATCACGTTGAATGCAACCTTCATGGCCATCCCCGCACCGATCCCACCGCCCTCGAACACCGCCCCGGCGCACTTGTCGATCACATCGCGGGCCAACTCACTGATCCCTGCCTCCGGGACACCCAGCATGATCACCAGGCTCCCTTCGCGCGCAGCCCACGACCCGCCCGCGACCCCTGCGTCAAACAAGATCACCTCACGTTCAGCGGCCAGTACATGAAGATCCCGAATCGTGTCGGGGTGAACGGTCGAATGCACCGCTATCGAAGTCCCTGGCCGACACGAAGCCAGAATGCCGTCGGTACCTGAGACGACCTCCATCACAGCCGTATCGTCGGGTACGCAGATGCTGATGTGCGTGCACTCTGCAGCCAGCGACGCGCCCGAAGTTGCGGCCCTTGCGCCTTTCTCTACCAACTTGGCGATTGCTTCATCGCTCAGATCAAAGACAACCAGGTCATAGGAGGCGGTGAGGGTTTCAGACATCGCGCCGCCCATGTCTCCGAGCCCTATATAGCCGACTGTTTCCGACACGATTTCCTTCCTCTGGAGCAGCTCGTGACTCCGACACATGCGAGGGTAGTCGCTGGGCCGCTCGACAAAAAAGACGCGGACGGAACTCCTTGTGTGGAGGATTTTCGATAGGCGTTGCCGTAATGTCATGCGCATGGCTCAAAATCCGTTCACCGCGCATCCTCACGCCAACGGCGAGACGTACAGCGAGCACTTCGGTATCGCTTTCGGAGTGGGCAGACAACTTGTGGTGGCGGCCGTCGCCGCCTTCACACACGCTCTCATGCCGTTCTTGTTCCCCACTACTGCGAGCGACAAGATCCGAGCTCTCAACGACTGTCTCGACCGCAACGACCGCTACGGTCTGCGCCACAAGGCCAAACTCGGCAATGCCAGCCTCAACAGTGCTGACCTCAACAATGCCGACCTCAACAATGCCGACCTCGTTTCGCAAGACTGACAAACACGCGCCAAACTGAAACGGTGAGCGACGAACAGCACCAAGAACACCACATTGTCATCAGCGCGGACACCCATTGCGGGGCCGGCCTGTGGAGCTACCGGCAATACCTGGACACCAAGTATCTCGACGAGTTCGACGACTGGGCCAAGTTCATGGAACAGGACAACGAACGCCGCAAAGAGCTCTTCAAAGACATGGAGCGGACCCCGCTTGAAGTCGGCGTCGACGGCGATCCCGAAGTGTTCTCGTATCGCAACTCGTCGTCAGCAGAGCGCCTGCGCGAACAACAGGAGGACGGCGTTATCGCAGCGGTGCTGTTTCCCAACACCCAACCACCGTTCGCGCCTCCCGCAGCCACCTCATTCGAGGCTCCTCCCTATTCGGACAACTTCGAGCATCGTTGGGCCGGGTTGCGAGCTCACAACCGGTGGCTCGCCGACTTCGTCGGCGAAGCGCCCGAGCGCCGGGCCGGAATCATCCAGATCTTCCTCGGAGACGTCGAAGGCTCGGTCAAAGAGATCGAATGGGCTGCCGAACAGGGGCTCCGAGGCGGGGTTCTGGTACCGGGAGCACCGCCCGACTCACCATTCGAGCCGCTCTACTCTGACACCTACGAGCCGATCTGGGCCGCCGCCGCGGCGGCCGGACTGCCGCTCAACCACCATGCCGGCGGCGCAACACCCAACTTCGGCAACCATTTTCCGGCGTCACTGGCGATGTTCATGCTCGAAGTGCAGTGGTGGACTCAACGGGCTTTGTGGCACCTGATGTTCTCGGGGGTGTTCGAGCGTTACCCCGAACTCAACTATGTCATCACCGAAACGGGCACTTCCTGGGTTCCAGACACCTTGGAGAAGCTCGACAGCTTCCACCACCGGATGAAGTACTCCCGCTACGGCTCGGAATCGATCTTCGGCGGGGAAGCCGTTGCCAAGATGTCGCTCACGCCCTCTGAATACTTCAACCGGCAGTGCTACATCGGGGCTTCTTTCTTGCGCCCCGCCGAGACCGAAGTGGCCCGCTCGGTCGGCGTCGAGCGGATCATGTGGGGCTCGGACTATCCCCACATCGAGGGTTCTTATCCGCACACTCGGGAGCATCTGCGACTCACCTTCGCACGGATGACGCGCGAGGAGACCACCACGATCCTCACCAACAACGCAGCCAAGGTCTACCAGTTCGATCTCGATGCGCTGGCGCCTCTCGCAGAGAAGTACTGCCCGACCAAGGAATTCGTGGCGACCCCCATCGACTACTCGGAGATCCCCGAACGCGCCAAGGGTTGCCCCGGTATGAACCCGCTCAACCAGGCCCAGGAGGTCGCATGACCACCTCTGACGGCAACAGCACACCGGACAACAGCCCACCGGACAACATCGCGCCGGACAACATTGCCGACATCGACATTGCGCAGTCCGTGGCGGTCGTCACCGGCGGGGCAGGAGGGATCGGCAAGGGCATCGTCGGAGCGCTCTTGCGCCGCGGCGCCGCCGTGGTCATAGCCGACATCGAACAGGCTGCCATCGACGCTGCGGTCCAGCAGCTGGCCGAACTGGGGTCCGTGACCGGGATCCGCACCGATGTGAGCGACGAAGCATCGGTCCGCGCACTCGCCGATTACGTGTTCGACGCCCACGGCAAGTGCAACCTGTTGTACAACAACGCCGGCGTGACTTCCGGCGGGGGCGGCAAACCCTGGCAGCAGGAGCCGAACGACTGGCGTTGGTGCTTCGGGGTGAACGTCTTCGGCGTTGCCATCTGCGTGAGCGAGTTCGTGCCCCGCATGCTCGAGTCCGGTGAACCTGGTCAGGTCATCAACACTTCCTCTGGTGACGGCGGTTTCGCGCCGGTTCCCACCGCCTCCGTCTACGCCTCTTCAAAGGCGGCCGTGAGTTGCTTCACTGAGGCGCTGCACCACAATCTCGTGAGCGAAGACACTCAGCTTCGGGCTTCGGTGTTCTACCCCTCGGGTGGACTGCTGCGTACCGGTTTGTTCACCGCTAGCCGCAATCGGCCAGAACATCTGGCACGGGTGGGCGAAGCCACCGGCCGAAAGAGCATGACCTTCGAAGAGATGAAAGGCATGCTTGCCGCAGCCGGCCGTGACGTGACCGAAGCCGACCTCGACGCGCTCGGTGATTTCGTCGTGGTCGAGACCGCAGCACGGCGCTACATCATCACCATGGATTTGCGAGACACCGTCGATCTGTTGCATCGGCGTGCCAACGCCATCGGCGACCTGAACGTGCCGCCCCACCACGGTATGCCCGTCTGAGGGGTTGCCCTTGCCGGGCGCAGCCGAAGCCGCGTCAGTGCCGAAGCCGCGTCAGTGCCGGAGCCGCGTCAGTGCCGGAGATGGGCGGTCGTCGGTCAGAGATCGCGCGGGCGGTTCACGAAACGGCGCGCGGTCGGGGAGAAGAACCAGCCGCCGCCAGTCTTGGTACCGCCGTCCACGGGAATGTTGTGGCCGGTTACAAACGAGGAAAGATCGCTTGCCAAGAAGAGCGCAACCCGGGCTTGGTCCTCGGGCCAGCCCAAACGTCCGACCGGCGCCCAGGACTCCCACAAATGCTGCGATGACTCATAGCCGGTCAAGTAGTCGACCTGGGGAGTCTGTGTCAGGTCCGGGCCGATCCCGTTGACCCGGATACCCTTGCGACCGTATCCCGCAGCCAGACACGTCGTGAAGTGGGCCAACGCCGCTTTCATCGCTCCATAAACCGGTTCGCCGGGATACCCCCGCTGTCCTTCAACGGAATGAACGTTGACGATCGACCCTCCCCCATTGTCGATCATCGGGTTCAAGAAGGCGTGCGTCACCATCACCGCATGCAGGAAGTTGATCTCATACATCTCAGTCCAGGACTCAAGCCCCGAGTCATGGAATCGTACGATCGGCCGATAATCGCCGACGTTGTTCACCAACACGTCAATAGCGCCGTGATCCGAAAGCACGGCGCTGCGCAAGCGCTCAACATCTTCGGGACGTCGCACATCGACCAGATGCGCCCGTGCCCTTCCACCGTTCGACACGATGTCCGCGACAGCAGCGTCGGCTCGTTCGCGGTCTAGTTCGGCTATCTCAACGACGGCTCCATGCTGGGCGAACAGGCGGCTGATAGCCCCGCCGATCCCATCACCCCCACCGGTGACCAACGCCACCTTGCCTTCGAGGAGCCTGCTCCAGTCATCGATAGGCGGCACATTCTCGGGGACTTGGGCGTGCGTGGTGCCATCTTCCGGCTGCGGTTCGCTCATGCCACCATCCTTGGGTCGTAGCCTGCTGATGGCAAACTCGTGACCCGGTTGTTCGGCTCCGCCGCGGCTCCTCGGTACCAACTCCGTCGTATCAGGGCAGCACGTTGAACGCCCGTCGGCGGTCGGGGCCGTAGCGGTATACGCGGAAGTCGCGGTCCAGCGAGATCGCGCCACTGAGGCCGAGCCGCTCCATTACTGCCCAGCTGGTCCGGTCCGACAGCGAGAAGTCCTGATCCCCGAACGCAAGACCGATTGCCGCTGCGACCTCCAGATCGGCCAACAACGACACTTCTACTCGGGCAATACCCGCTCGGATAGCGTTCACCAACGCTTCGGCAGACGCCCCGCCGTGCCGGTAGCGCATAACCGTCCACGTCTCCTGCAACACATGATCGGCGGTGATCAACCGACCGTGGTTATTGCTCAACGAGTCCGCTATCCGATCATGAGACGCCTCCGCGCTGTCGGCCATGGACACCCACGCCGAGGTGTCGACGTAAATCCAGTCCATGTTTCAGCGGGATCCGTCCGCGAACTGCGACGCGAACGCTTCGCCGACGATCCGCTTTCCGTCGCCGGCCATGTCGAACGCCTCACCTTTCACCATTGCGCGGATCGCCTCCAGATCGCCCTGCGGGGTCGGCGAATCAAGTTCCTTCTCGAAGAGCCGCCGCGCGAATTCTGCGAAGCTGATACCGAGTTCGGCGGCACGCCGCTTGGCTCGTGCATGAACTTGGTCCGGAAGAGTGATCACAGTCCTCATGGTGATATCATAGCATCGCTGTCAAGATATAATTTCGGTGCTACCGTACGCCTGATGCCGACCGCGGATGGAACTGAACTCGACGAGACCGTCGCTTATGTCGCACTGCGACGCCTTCAGAACCGTTATGCGGACATCGTAACGCGGCGGGCCTGGCCCGAATTGACCGAGATCATGCGTCCCGATTGCGTCATTACCGTCGATCTTGTTGATCGGGCGATCAACTTCGACGGGCCGTCAGCGATCGGCGATTTCATCGCCGCCCAAATCGAGCAGTTCGACTTCTTCGAGTTCGTGATCCTCAACACCGTGATGGAGATCGACGCCGAAGGGGGACGCGCCACGGCGCGGATGTACATGCAGGAGGCCCGCCAGAGTGTGGCCTCGGGCGAACGCTGTGACACCTTCGGCGTTTACCACGACCACTTTGAGCGGGATGACAACGGCCGTTGGTGGTTCGCTCGCCGCCGTTACAAGTCATATGCCCGCAGCAATCCCGCCGGCCCCGGGCCTGACCTGACCGTCTTCGAACTCCCCGAAATTCCGCTTTAGGGCGACCTAGTTCGACAAGAACGTTTCGCCTACGAGTTGCTCTGATACTGACCAGAGGCGAGCCGCGTAGTCCGCATCGGTGGCGTAGTCGGCTGCCGCCGAGACGGCCGCGTCCTCACAGTAGACGCCCCCGACGTCTGCCATCTCCGCCGAAACGGCCGCCCACACGCTGGTAGCAGCACCCTGCTGAACGGACTTGAAATCAGGAAGACCCGGCCCCGCGCCCGAAGCCGCACGCGCCGCGGCCCGTCGTTGCAGCTCGGTCAGATCGTCAGCAGTCATATGACGGGCCAAGTCGGTCGAGATCATTCCCGGGTGGACCGCATTGGCCCGCACGCCCGTGCCCGCCAGTCGGCGGTCTAGCTCGACCGAAAACAGAATGTTGGCTGTCTTTGATTGACCGTAGGCCTCGAACTTGTCGTAGGGCTCCGCCTCGAAGTGCAGGTCATCCCAGCGAATCTGCCCGCTGCGATGGCCCGCGCTCGACAAGTTGACGATCCGTGCCGGAGCACCGGCGCGCAGAGCACTCAGCAGGAGGTTGGTCAACACAAAGTGTCCGAGATGGTTTGTGCCGAACTGTGTCTCGAACCCTTGCGCGGTTCGTCCCTCGGGGGTGAACATGACGCCGGCGTTGTTGACCAACACATGAATGACCGGATGCTGCTCGAGGATGCTCGCGGCTCCGGTTCGCACCGTCGGCAGGTCGGCGAGGTCGAACACTGCGTTGGAGAGCTTCGCGGTGCTCACAGTCTCTGAGATCGCCTCAGCCGCAGCTTCGCACTTCTTTGCGGTCCGTCCGCAAAGAACAACCTCTGCGCCTCCCGCGGCAAGGGCTCTTGCCGTCTCAAGCCCGAGACCGGTGGTAGCGCCGGTCACCACCGCAACCCTGTCCGTCAGATCAATCCCGCTCATCACCTCGTCGGTCGTGGTCGAAAATGCCATCTCTGGAAGTCCTTCTGTTCCTACGTTGATCAGTGCTCTGATCCGTGACGTCGCCAGTCACGGTACTCAACTAGCTGTCGGTTCGCGTCAGGTTGTGCGCGCGCTAAGGCACAAGAAATCGACATACGGACCACTGCTGAGACAACAACGACGAAGGAATTTTCGCCCTTCCACATTGCAAGCTCTGTGTCATCCTGGGTGGGGCTCGCTCGCGTTTCGCTTCTGAAACACAGGGCGGACACGATTCTTGCTCTCGCGCGATAGATTGCGCATGTCGCGTGGTTGGAGGGGCGCGTCTGGCAGGTCAGGCCGCTTGGACAGTAGAGCAAGGATTTCAAGATGCGTTTGAAATCGTTCCGAGTGAAGAAGTTCCGGAACGTCGTGGATTCAGGTGAGATAGCGGTTGAAGATCAAGCGACCTGTCTCGTCGGAAAGAACGAGGCAGGAAAATCAGCCCTACTCGAAGCTCTGTACCTCTTCAATCCCGCCTACGAGGACACGTTCAATGTCGACGAGCAGTATCCGCGGTGGCTCGCCGTGGAAGACCGGCGCGAGGGAGAACTCAACGATGCATCTCCTATCGCTGTCACGCTCGAACTCGAAGACCACGAGTGGAGCGAGGCCATCGAGACTCTCGGCACAGACGTTCTGGGCAGTCGTAAACTGTCCGTCTCGAAGCGCTATGGAGGAGAGTTGAGCTGGACCCTCGAATTCTCCGAGGGACATGCCGTCAAGAACCTGTTGGCCGAGTTTCCGGCATCGGTTGCAACAGCGGTTAAAGATCAGGACACGTTGGACAGCCTCAAAGAGGCTCTGGAGTCCCTCACCTCTGACGAAAATGACACGGAACCAAGCGATGAAGATGTCGCTGCGGCCAACACAATCCTCGAGAATCTTAAGCTCCACAACGCCGGCGTGCGGGAGCGGCTGATAGGCATCCTCAAACCTCACTTGCCAAAGTTCTTCCGATTCACTGAGTACTCGACGCTTCCTGGCCGGATCGACCTAAGCAAATTGGTATCGGGCCGAGAGGAGGGACCGGGGCGTAACGACCTTCAGACCGCAAGAGCGCTGCTCGAACTCGCGGGCACACAACTCGACCAACTGAAAAACGACGACTACGAATTGCGGCGCGGCGAACTCGAAGCCATTCAAATCGACTTGACTAACCAAGTCTTCGAGTACTGGAAGCAGAACACCGAGCTAAAAGTGGTCATCGACATCGACAAGGAAACTGTTAGAGAACCAAACGGCCAAACTGCTGTGGCGCGCTTCTTAGACATACGTCTAGAGGACAAGCGGACAGGATACTCCAACAACTTCTCACAGCGCTCTTCGGGATTCCAGTGGTTCTTCTCTTTCTTGGCGGCGTTCAGTCAGTTCGACTGCCAAGACGCTCCTGTGGTGTTGCTCGATGAACCAGCCCTTACTCTTCACGGCCGGGCCCAAGCAGACTTCCTTCGCTTCATCAACGAGCGGCTCGCTCCGGTCTCACCTGTGCTGTACACCACCCATTCTCCATTCATGGTTGAGGCAGGTCATCTTGAGCGAGTGAGGATCGTTGAGGACCCGGGACCTCCCGACGGCGCGACTGCGACTGAGGAGGTACTGGCAACCGATCCTGACAGTCTCTTCCCGCTCCAGGCAGCACTCGGCTACGATATCGCGCAAAGTTTGTTCGTCGGTCCGAACAACCTCGTCGTTGAAGGCACATCCGACTTCATCTATCTCACGATCATGAGCCAACTGTGCGCTGCGTCGGATCGAACTCAGCTCGACGACTGCTGGCGTATACTACCGGCAGGCGGAGCGGGCAATATCGCAACTTTCGTCAGCCTTGTCGGCCCACACCTTGACGTTACGGTGTTGGCTGACTCGGACACGAAGGGGATGCAGAAAGTAAAGGGCATGATCAACCAAAACCTCCTCAAGGATCGCCGATTGATATACGTGAGCGAGGCGACCACTTCCCAGATCGCTGATATTGAGGACCTGTACACCGAAGGCGACTACCTCAAACTCTTCAACCAAACATTCGACACTTCGCTGAAAGTGAAGGATCTTCCCAGAGGTGACCGGATCGTCAAGCGACTCGAGCAGCAGCAGGGAAAGTACATACACGGCAAGGTCGCTGAGACCCTGCTCAGGAGCCATCCTGATATGAGCTTCACCGACACGACGCTTGACCGCTTCGCAACTCTAAATGACAAACTCAACTCGACGATGGGCACATAAGAGGCTGGTCGCCGCGGTAGGACTACCGCAACTATTGTTACAAGTCTAGGTCGGTGTCGAGTTCAAGGCAGCGACAGCCGCATCCACAGTAGAACCACAACTTTGTCCGTCTCCCCAGTCTGGCGCTTTCGGGGTTGTTGACGACCCACAATCCAATCCCTGACTTTTTGGGATCGTAAAAGGCGTGGGAAACTCTGGGCAAACTCTAGTGGTGGTTGCGACAGCTGAGTGTAGATGTCTGCGGCTGATTTCCAGTTGTGGGGTTTGCGGGGCATCTCGTTGAGGTTGTCTGCGATGACTGCGAGGTGTGCGGGGTTGAGGTTCAAATCGCTGCCTTTGGGCAACCAGCGTCGCAGCAGCGCGTTGGTTTGCTCGTTGGTCAGGGGCGCTGCCACGGTGAGTGCGGGTCGCAGAAGAACACCTCGACGCCGGTTGCTTGTTCGATGGCGGCCCAGTGTGCCATCTCGCGGCCTTGGTCTGAGGTGAAGGTCTTGACCAGATACGCCGGTTGGCGCGCCAAAGCTGCTGTGACTGCTGTGGCTGTGGCGTGAGCGCCGTAGCTGTCGGGCAGCGGCACGACCAAAGCGTGTCGGCTGGTGCGTTCAACGAGGGTGGCCACCGCCGAGTCGTTGTTCTTGCCGATGACTTGGTCGCCTTCCCGGTGCCCCGGTTCGTCTCGGTTGTTGATGTGAGCAGGTCTTTGGTTCAGCGGCCGGTAGTCGCCCAGCGGCGGCCGTTTACCCTGTTGACAGCGGCTGAGCGGTTTGCGTCTGCGGCGACGGCTCGGCAGGCGCCGCCAACTGCCCGCTGCCAAGCCGCGCCTGCCCGTGGGGTCATAGCAGGCCCGATAGATCGTCTCCGCGCTGACTGCCATGTGCCCGGCGCGCAGATCAGCGCTGATCGCATGAGGAGACCAACACAACTTCAACCGCTCGGCCACAGCCTCCGCCAAACCAGAGTCCCCGACAAGCTTGCACATCTTGGGTCGCCGCGCCCGCGCATACGCCGCCGCGTCCGCGGCATCAGCCCGATACCGGCGCGGCCGCGGCCACGCGCCAACTCACGCTGGACCTTCGATCGGTGCCTGCCCAACCACCGCGCTACCTGCCCGGGACCCAAACCCCGCTGCTGTCATCGCCTCGATCACAACACGCTCGCCAAAACACAAACGCTGTGCCATACTCAATACCTCCATCGGTTCGGTTGCCGACTGTTTCAACCGGCCAATTATGGCCGAATGTCGCAACCACCGATGGAGTCCGCCCTGATTCTGATGACTTCCCCCAAAGATCTCCTCGAGTCTGCCCTGATTCGCGCCTCGGCCATTCGCCAAGCATTCATTGACATCTACGAGCCGCTTCTTCCCTACCGGGCCGAGCTTTTCTACCCAGATGACGAGCTCAGCGCTCTTTTTTCGGCCTCTATTGTGGACGAGGTACTTTCCGGACCAATTCGAAGTCGTTCAAAATCCGCGAAACAAATGGTCTCCAGAGCGATGGGTTACGAACCGCCTGCGTCATTCAGAAAAGAAAGGCCCAGGTTCCCCGGTCAAGATCTTGACGTATATGTTCAAGTAAGCGACAACCTGCAAATCTGGAACCAGGAGGTCTACCCCGAACGACGGTATGTCCTGATTCGGCCCGGCGAAGACGGGAAAGTCGAAGCGGTTCGTGTAGTCCGGGGGAAGCAACTCGCGCATTGGGACACAACCGGCACCCTCACCTCAAAGTTTCAGGCAAGCCGCGACCGCGGACACAGAGATTCGAAACTAGTCAGCCCGAATGACACAGCACACTTCGCTGGCGTGCTTCAGCCATCAGCCGTGCCAAAAACTGCCCTCGCTTCGCAGGGGTCTGGAAACGCACCAAAGCCGGGGAGCGTTCTTCCGATCGCCGAGATGTACAAAAGACTCCTACCGTTGATCGGACTACGACTGCCACCGACAGGTGCTGAACAAGACCGAGCGCGTGGCGAATCCTTACAAGAAGCAGTTTGCAAGGAGCTCGGACTTGGAGAATACAAGAATCATGGTCAATGGCCCGACATCGTGTCGCAGGCATTGGAAGTCAAACTTCAGACATCGCGCACGATTGATCTGGGGCTCGTTCTGCCAACAGACGAATCAGCAGCGCCTGACCTACACCCGAAGCTAAGGCACTGCGACGCTCGGTACCTGATCGCATACGGCGATCTTGACGACGTTGGTGCCGCGACCATCACCGCGATTGTAGTCGCGACTGGGGAAGACTTTTTTCAGGAGTTCACTCAATTCGGTGGTTTGGTGAAGAACACGAAGCGTCAGATTCGTCTACCGAGCAGACTGTTTGAGTCCTAGCGCGGTCCACACCAGAGCATCAAGCCGATCGAGGTCCTCCGAGACCCGTAGCTCGCGGATCTTGTCCACGAGATCTCGCTTCGGCGCTGGAATAGGCAAACGCTCAATGTATTGCGTCATGAACCGACGTCGACCAGCGTACAGGTAGTTACCACACGCGGCGTCATAAAACCAGGTGCAAAAACTTGAGTTTCCAACGGCCGCTATGACTTCGGCAAGATCGTCGTCATCAACGACCATCCAGTAGCAATCACCGTTAACGATTGATCCCGATCTATCGATAGCGAATCGGGGTACTTCCGCGATATCGGGAAAAACGATCTTCTGGCGCGACCATAGCGCTGGTTTTTGCGGGACCCAGATCTCGAACCAGTTTCTGCTACCTTGCGTGACGTAAGTGCGACTCTCCAATCGAGCACGATGTTCGTTGAGATATGCAGCTGCCCCCGGGAAATTGGCCAAGTTGACAGCTACTGCTCGACCTCCCTCGTCGCGGTGAGGGTAGAGGATTTCCCGTTCACCCGGCTGGGAAGACCATGGCTGGATCTCGCGATGAGTGAGCAGAGGGTGAATCAGTTCCGTCTCAGGCTGTTGGAGGGCTGGCAGATCTCGCCAATCGGAGCGAATAAACACAGAATCCGCGGTCGTCTTGACTCCAACGCGGATCTTCCCCAAGGAACCCAGTTCTGTCGCATCTGAACTTCGTACAGTTCCAAAAATCTTCTTGGTTTCAATGTCCATGGGGTTCCACGGACAAGCAGGTCCAGCTTCTTGATCCAGAAGACCGTTCCTAATCCGGAAAGAACGACATCCGTCACTGAACATACCGGACCGCCGATTTGTGAGAGCCTCCAAAATCGGTACGGGCCGACCGGGTACATCAACCTTCGCTCTCGCTTCGTATACCGACCGAAACGGTATCCGTTCGGAGCGTCTTGTGTCTTTGACGCGGGAGCCAGACACGATCACCGGCAAAACGGCGGCATCAAATAACTTCGTGTCCCCCAAGTCTACGATTTCGCTAATCTGGAGTTCCCGTAGCAGTAGGCCTCTCATCGAAGCGCCTGCACGGTTGGTCAGGAACTTGTTTGAACACAACAAGCCAAGGGCGCCTCCCGGCGACAGCGCCTGGATCATGGCGACCGCGAAGGCATGGTATAGGTCGACTCGTCCCGCTAGGCCGAACCGTTCACCCAGCACCTTCGCAACGCTGGCACCCAGCGTTTGTGTTCGTACGTATGGTGGGTTTGAGATTACGAGGTCAAAATCGAGGTGTTCGGAACTGTTGGGAACGTCGAACAGATCTACCGGGCCACTTTCGCAAGCAACTCGTTCAAGGAAATCAGCACAGACGAACTTTGTGTCTGCGACATCGGTAAGCCGAGCGGCTGCTTTCTCAAGAGCAGGCCCGTCAATGTCGTACCCTACAACCTGGTCGATCTCAATCCCGCGTTCTCGTGCGGTGGCTACAGCGGCGAGGAGTAGTTGGCCATCGCCACAAGCCGGATCCAAGATCCTGACGGATTGCTCCGTTCGGAGCGCGTCAAAAGCCTGGGACGCGAGAAAATCTGCGAGTGCAGGCGGCGTGTAGACGACTCCCCCGAGTTTCGTCGGGTTCGCTCGATGCCTGTCGGTAAGCGTAGCGGTTGTCACTCGTCCATCATTCTATTCGGGTGTGACAACCGCCCCCTGTGACCCAAGCGAATTCAACAAAATCGCCAACTAGATACCCAAAATGATGGTCGGCTAGAGTATCGCCGCTATGGGTCGCGCTTCGTCAAGGATGAACCTGAGTGGCTGACGAGCACGAAACACCACGCACGGCAGCCTCGCTGACCGCAACCATGCTCGACGAAGAAGCCGCGCGCCAAAAATCCCAGGCCGAGCGATCCGAAGCCGTGCTTTTCGCCGATGACCTTCTGCCTGGAGTGGGCACCGAAGAGATGGAGTTCAAAGAAGGCATCAAAAAAGGCGGTGTCTACACCTTCGGCGTGCTCCTGGCGCTCAACTCGATGGACGAGCTCGAAGGCGCCGCAATCAACATTCTCGGCCCCGACATCGCCGAGACCCTCAACGTCTCCGACGGCACGATCACCTTCATCTCGGTTGCCTCAGTAGCTTTCTTCGTGCTCGGGGCGGGACCCATGGGCTGGCTTGCCGACCGGATTCGGCGAGGCCCGATAGTTGGCGTCGCGAGCATGGCTTTCGCTGGATTCGCGGCCCTCAGCGGCCTGGCGATCAATGCCTTCATGCTCTTCTGGACCCGGTTCTTCACCGGCATCTCCAAGGCCAACACGATCACCGTTCACGCGACTCTGTTGGCCGACACTTACCCGATCGGTGTGAGGGGTCGCATTTTCGCGACCAACGCGGCCGTCGGCCGGGTTTTCAACGCGGCGAGTCCGATCCTGGTCGGCGGTATCGCGGTCGCTGTCGGGGGTGACGAAGGTTGGCGCTGGGCGTATTTGAGCCTCGGAATCCCCGTGGCCGTTCTCGCGGTGCTGGCTTTCGCTCTACCTGAACCGGAGCGGGGTCAGTGGGAGAAGAAGGACGTGTTGGGGCATTCGTTCGGCAAGGACTTGGCCGAAATCCCCATCTCAATCGGCGCTGCGTTCGCCCGCATCTGGCGAATCGACACTATCCGCTACATGACAATGGCGATGGTCGCCATCGGTTTCGCGTTGTTTCCGGGCGCTTCCATCCAAAGCTTCTTCCTCGACGAGGAGTTCGGCCTGGACGCTCTGGAACGGGGGTTCGCCACCGCGCCGACCGGAGTGTTGATCGTCGCGTTCCTGCCGTGGATCGGCAAACGCTTCGACCAGACATTCAGAGAAGCCCCCGACAAGGCACTGCGGATTATGGGTCTGCTGCTGATTCCAGCCTCGATTCTCGTGCCGCTGCAGTATTCGATGCCCAACGTGTGGCTGTTCGTCGTGTTCGCAACATTGAACGGCACGTTCCTGGGTGCGGCTTTCTCGATGGTCCAGCCTTCGATCCAAAGCGTGGTCCCCTACCGCCTGCGGGGCATGGGCACCGCAATCGTCACCTTTTTCATGTTCGCCGGCGGTGGGGTCGCGGGAGGCCTTGTAAGCGCCTTTTTGCAGGACACTGTCGGGGAACGCGCCGCTATCACCTTCTTGACGATCGTGTTCATGCCGCTCGGCGGTTACTACATCATGAGGGGCTCGCACCGGGTACGGCACGACCTCTCACTGGTGGTTGAAGAACTCCGCGAGGAGCAGAGCTATCACGACCTGATCGATGCGGGAACCGACGTTCCGGTTATGCAGGTGAGTCACATCGACTTCAGTTACGGAAAAGTCCAAGTCCTGTTCGATGTGTCGTTCGACGTGCAACAGGGCGAGACTCTGGCGCTGCTCGGCACAAACGGGGCGGGCAAGTCAACGATCCTCAGGGTCGTTGCCGGCCTCGAAACACCCGAGCGCGGCGTTGTGCGCTACCAGGGACGCACCGCAACCTTCGCGAGTCCCGAAACCAGAGGCCAGCTGGGCATCCAGATGCTCCCCGGCGGCCAGGGGATCTGGCCGTCGATGTCGATCGGCGACAACCTCACGATCGGGGCTTACAACTACCGCTCCGATGCTGCCGATGTACAACGCCGGATCGACCGAGTGCTGGAGATGTTCCCGGCATTGGCAGACCGCTTGTCGGAGCGCGCCGGCGACCTGTCCGGCGGGCAGCAGCAAATGCTCGCTCTGGCACGGGTCATGTTGCACGAACCGGAATTGCTCATCATCGACGAACTCTCCTTGGGACTCGCTCCAACCGTCGTCCAAGAACTTCTTGAACACATAGACACGTTGCGCGCCGCCGGGCAGACAATGATCATCGTCGAGCAGTCGCTCAACGTGGCGCTGGCGGTTTCGGACCGAGCCATATTCTTGGAGAAGGGGCAGGTCCGCTTCGAAGGTTCCGCGCAGGAACTGGCGGCTCGTGACGATTTGGCCCGAGCAGTGTTCCTCGGGAAGGAAGGCGGCTGATGTCCACCACGATCCTCGGGGTTTGGATCACCAACCAGGTGATCTTCTGGGGAGTGGTCAACGGTCTCATCTTCGGCCTGTTGGCCATGGGGATCGTGTTGATCTATCGCAGCACCCGAGTGATCAACTTTGCAGTCGGCAACATGGGGTTGCCCGGTGCCGCGCTGTTCGCGTTGATGATGATCAACTGGGGTTTCCCGTTCTGGATTGCGTTGATCTCGTGTCTGCTCATCGGCGCGTTGATCGGCGCGGTTGTCGAGCTTGTCATCGTCAAACGGCTCTTTCATCGACCTCGCGTGGTGCTACTGATCGCAACGGTCGGGATCGCCGATCTGATGCGTGCCATAGTCGTGTTGGCGTACCCGGACATCGAAGGCACACAAACTTCGTACCCGGTGGCCATCGGCACGATTTGGGAAGACTCCGTCTCTTGGCTGACCGCGTTGACCACCTGGATTCCCGGCGTGGCCGACGACGAAGGGCTGCGCATCATCGGCGCAAACGTCCAAATTCTGATTGCCGTGCCGCTCGTTGCGCTCGTACTCGGTCTGCTGGTGTCAAAAACAGTGTTCGGCAAAGCGATCACAGCTTCGGCTGACAACGTCGATCTGAGCCGTCTTTCGGGAGTAAACCCGCACGTTGTGTCCACCGTTGTGTGGACGATCGGCGGGTTCCTGGCCACCCTTTCGATGATCCTGCTGAGCGGCGGATCAGCCGCCACCGGCATCGAGAATCTGGGGCCTTACACGCTCACCAACGCGCTGGCGGCCGCCGTTATCGCCGGGATGCGTTCGTTCCCGCGGGCCATGATCGGCGGAATCGCCATTGGTATCGCCCAAAACTTGTTCAACTTCAACTTCACCCGAGACCCCGGTCTGGGCACGTTGTTGGTGTTCGTAGCGGTGGTTGTCGCACTGTATTGGCAGAGCCGCAACGACGACGAAGCTGTCTTGGCGTTCGCGCCCAAAGTGCGGCCCTTGCCGCTGTGGGCGCGAGACATCTGGTGGATCCGCAATATGCACCGCATCGCCATGGGAATCGGCTTGCTGATCGTGATCATCATTGCTTGGCGACACGTTGAGATATTCGGTTGGATCAACGACAACCAGTCATTCTGGGAAGCGCCCGAGAAGATAAAGCAATCACAGTTCCTGCTGTACTCATCAATCGTCGGGGTCGCGATATGTGTCGCTTCGCTCACGGTCATCACCGGCTGGTCGGGACAGCTCTCGTTGGCTCAGATGGCCTATGCCGGGATCGGCGCATTGAGCGCTGCGGCATTCAACCGCGGAATAGAACTCGACATCGGCTACGGCGACACCCGCCTGATCGACTTCGAATGGCCGGGCATACCCACAATCCCGGCGATCATCGCAGCCGTGTTCTTCACCGCCGCGGTTGCAGCCATTACCGGTGTCGGGGCGTTACGGGTTCGTGGGCTCATGCTCGCGGTGTCGACTTTCGCGTTTGCGATCGCCGCCGAACAGTACCTCTACGGCCGGCCGTTCCTGAGCAATGGCGAACGCAGCGTGCTCTTTGATCGCGGCTACCTGTTCGGATGGTTCCTCAAAGACCAGCGAAGTTATTTCTACTTCACACTCGCCTGTCTGGTTGTGGTGGTGGCCGTGCTCGGGCGTCTGCGACGTTCCGGGTTCGGACGGTCGGTCATTGCGGTGCGCGACAACGCTGACACCGCTTCCGCTTACACAGTCTCGCCGGTGCGGATGAAGCTCATGGCATTCGCCGTGGCCGGGGGTGTCGCCGGGCTCGGCGGGGCATTGCTGGGTAATCTCGTCCGCCAGATCCGTTTCAACGAAGCGCTGTTCCGGATCGGCGATTCGCTGGAGACCGTGAACATGGTCGTGATCGGCGGGCTCGGGTCGATCACCGGTCCACTGCTCGGTGCGTTGTGGATTGAAGGCCTGCCGAAGTTCTTTCCCGATCAACCTGTGATCGGACTTGTCACATCCAGCATGGGATTCTTGTTCGTGCTCATGTACTTCCCGGGTGGGTTCGTGCAGATCGCTTACACAACCCGCAACACGTTGATCGGTGTGGTCGAACGCCGACGCGCCAGCGAGATTTCTGGCGAGTCCACCACCCGGCCTCCTGTGGCGCTGCAAGACCGGATACGCCGCGACCCTCGCCAGCTTGCGACACCCCCGTCTGATCTGGCTCGCTTGGGCGGTTACGGGATCGCTGTCATCAAAGCGTTGGTGTCGGCTGTCATCGCGGTGCTGGCGATACCTCAGCTATTCAGCGGTGATTCCTACGGCTGGGGCATTGCATTGTTGGCGGTCGCTGCGTCAGGGTTCTGGTCAGCGCGCCTGCTCTATTCGTTGGCGTCCGCCCCGACAAGGATCGTTGGTTCCGCCCGCCAGAAAACGCTCTACACGCTCCTGTTGCTGTTCGAACTGCCGCCAGTCCCGTTCATGTGGCCGTTCTTTGTTCGCAACTGGCTGCCGAGCGAAAGGCGTTTGGCGTCAGCGGCGCGGGTCAACGAGGCGAGTCCAAGCGGCTCCAACGCAGACGATCTGGTCTTGCGCACGCACGACATCACCGTGAACTTCGGGGGCAACATCGCAGTGGACCATGTGGACATTGACGTGCATCGCGACGAGATCGTCGGCCTGATTGGCACCAACGGCGCCGGAAAATCGACGTTCATGAACGCCGTCGGAGGATATGTGCCGTCGGTCGGCACCGTCGAGTTGATCGGCCTCGACATCTCGGACTTGTCCCCGCCGAGACGCTCATCGGAGGGCCTGGGCAGGACCTTTCAAGCAGCCACGCTCTTTCCTGAGCTGACCGTGCGTGAATCAGTACAAGTGGCGCTCGAAGCGCGGGAGCGATCTTCGTTTATAAAGAGCGCGCTGTTCTTGAACGGGCCCGCTGAACGACGCAAACGGAGCGACGCTGACGACCTGATCGACTTCTTGGGACTCGGCCGCTACGCCGACAGCTTCATTTCGGATCTTTCAACTGGCACTCGGCGCATCGTTGAGCTCGCTGGGTTGCTGGCGGTCGACGCCGAATTGTTATGCCTCGACGAACCCACCGCGGGGATCGCACAACGCGAGACCGAAGCATTCGGTCCGCTGATCGTCGAGATCCGCAAAGAACTCGGGGCTTCGATGCTGATCATCGAGCATGACATGCCCCTGATCATGAGCATCAGCGATCGGGTGTACTGCCTTGAATCCGGTGCCGTGATCGCGTCGGGCGAACCCGAGACGGTGCGCAACAACCCCGCGGTGGTCGCCAGCTACCTCGGCACCGACGACCGGGCCATAGAGCGGAGCGACCAATGAGACACAGCGCGAAGCGACCAGCGCGGCGGTAGGAAATGTTTGATTCGCTGCGGTCGGTTTTGCGGTTCCGCAAACTGGAGTTCAACCCCAAACGGCGACGGCTCAACGCCTGCGCCGATGTCTCAGATCTCCGGAGGTTGGCCAAAAAACGGCTTCCTGCAGGAGTTTTCGACTACATTGACGGAGGAGCAGAAGACGAACTCACGCTCGTCAGAAATGAGCGTGCTTACCAAAAGATCGGTTTTTGTCCCCGGGTCTTGCGTGACGTATCCGCGGTTGAGCCCACGTGCATGCTGTTGGGGCGTCCCACGCCACTGCCGTTGGTGCTCGCGCCGACTGGGTTCACCCGCATAGCAGATCCGCCAGGTGAGCTAGCGGTCGCACGGGCCGCGGCACGCCTCGGCATCCCCTGCACGCTCTCGACGATGGGCACCCGATCGATCGAAGAGGTGGCCGAGGCCAGCGACAGCGTCACCTGGGGAGCAGAGGGAGAGCGGCGTTTGTGGTTCCAGGTGTACGTCTGGAAAGACCGAGAGCTGCTCGCCGACATGATCCAGCGCTGTGCCGCGGCGCGCTACGAAGCATTGATGGTAACCGTCGATACTCCTCGTTTGGGTCGCCGCGAACGCGATGTCCGACGCGGGATGGAACTACCCCCCAAGCTGGGTCTCGGCACGATAGTTGACGGGATGTTGAGACCGTCGTGGACCTGGCAGTTCCTGCGCAACGACCCGATCGTGTTCGCCAATGTGACCACCAGCAGCAGCGGCGCAGACAGTCCCGACGGGTCAAGTGCCATCGTTCTTGCTGATCACCTCAGCAAACAGTTCGATCCGTCGCTGTCCTGGGACGACATCGATTGGTTCCGTTCACAATGGGACGGAAAACTGATCGTGAAAGGCGTGCAAACTGTCGCGGATGCTCTGCGGTGCGTCGAGCGGGGCGTCGACGCTGTGTGTCTGTCGAACCATGGTGGCCGCCAACTCGACGGGGCTCCCGCACCCATCGATTTGGTGGCGCCATGCCGGGAAGCCGTGGGTGACAACATCGAAATCATCGCCGACGGTGGGGTGCGGCGAGGCAGCGACATGGTCAAAGCCCGTGCACTCGGGGCCGACGCGGTGATGGCCGGTCGCCCCTACCTCTACGCCCTGGGAACCGCCGGCGAACTCGGCGTCGACTGGTTGCTCGACTTCTTCGATGACGGGATGCGCCGCACCATGGCGCTGTGTGGCACCGTGACCGTCGGAGACATAACGCCTGACCTGGTCACAAGACTTGTTTGAGCAAGGAGACTCAAGTGTCACGAAACAGCTCTATGCCCCAAGACATCGTCGCCTATGCCGCGGCTCGTTCGACCCAGCCAGACGAAGTCCAACAAGCCCTGATCGCGGCCACCGACGAGAGGACCAAGGGTTTCGCCGGCATGCAGATCGGCACAGACCAGGGCGTGTTCATGACCCTGCTGACCACAGTTCTGCAAGTCGAATTCGCGGTTGAGGTCGGAACATTCACCGGATACTCGGCCTTGTGCATCGCCCGCGGGCTGGCGCCCGGCGGTCGTCTTCTCTGCTGTGACATCAGCGAAGAATGGACCACTATCGGAAAAGAGCACTGGGAGCTGGCCGGCGTGGCTGATCGAATCGACTTGCAGATCGCACCTGCTATCGAAACACTGCGCGCCCTTCCCCCCGAACCGAAGATCGATCTGGCGTTCATCGACGCCGACAAGACGGGTTATATGGCCTACTACGAAGAGATCCTGCCTCGGTTGTCGCCGACAGGGGTCATTCTGGTCGACAACACAATCTGGCACGGAATGGTCCTTGAGGACTCAGGCGCCCAAGACCCCGACACCGTGGCCCTGCGTGCTTTCAACGATCACGTGGGTGCCGACGAACGAGTCGAAGCGGTGTTGCTGACAATCGGTGACGGAGTCACCATGATTCGTCGCCGCTGACCCGTTAATCGAATGGGCGGATCACAGAGAGGGTCGGCTCCACGTCTTCGGTCGCCTGGTTCCAGCGCAACCCGATACAGCCCCTCGGGTGGCCGTCGGTGCTCATCCAGTTGCCGAAACCGGGATCTTCTTTCGACACCACGATCTTCACTGAACCGTCAGGTTCATAGTGCGCGGTGTGCTTGTTGACCGTCACCGGCAACCAGCGATAGTCCAGGCTCTCCATCCAGCGGTTGTCGACCTGGAAGTTCCAGTAGAAGCACTCGGGCGGAACGAACTCGATCAGCAGCGCCTCACCTTCGGCCAGATCATAAGCGCCGTGATAGAAGATCTGGTTCGGGTCGCCCCACGCACCTTGAGCGGGACCCGCCTTGGTATGCATCCCGTTGGGGACCTCGTCCATCAACTCGTCGGCCCAATCGGTGAAAATCTGGGAGCAACCGGCTACGAACATCACCGCTCCCTCCAGTTGTCGGCCGAACTGCGCAGGGCTCAGCGGTGGCGGGAACTCGTCATGGTCCAGGCATTCAATACGCAGTGTCGGCAGTATTTCAGTGCTGCGATCAAGATAGAACTGGCGTATCGCCAACATGCCCGGTTCGGGATCAGTTTTGACCCAGTTGTGGTCGTGTGGCGTCGGACCCACAAACAGTTCGAAGTTGCCGTTCTCATCGATCAGCAAATCGCTGCCGTCGATGAAGCCCATCACCCCGAGACGCTCCTGGGCGGCACCGTAGTTCCCGGCGAACGCGCTGAACGACAGGTAGTGAACCGTGCCCCGATTGCCGGACACCTTGTAGTTGAGCCGCCCGTCGATCGAGCACGACATGTAAGCAGAGTCCGGGTTGTCCGAACCGATCTTGACCTGATCGGGCAAGGGCTTGATGATCGGGTGGCGGATGTCGCCGCCTTCCACGAAGCTGGCCAAGCCTCCCCTGGTCAGACGGCTCAGAAACCGAAATCCTTCGGCTCTGTCGAGGTCGGATTCGGAACGCTCGAGAACCATCTCCCCTGCGGTCTTCAGGGCATCGCAGAAATCGTTCCAGGCTTTGCCCGAAACCACATCGTCGTGGAGTTTGCGGTCGGGATCGTCGCTAATGGCGTCAGTCATGGCCGAACCCTAGAACGACCCGATCCGGCGGGGCTAATCACCGGTCGGCCGGTTTGCTGCGCCGGCGGAGGCTCAGCTCTCAGCTTGGCTCTCAGAATCCGAGCCGACTTTGGACGTTTTCTTATTTTGCTGAGCCTCAGACTTTGGTTCGTCCTCAGACTCCGGCTTGTCTTCGGACTCGGCCTTCTCTGCGGGCTTGGCCGCCTTGGCCTCGTGGCTCACGGAGTCCACATTGCGGTGCCAAACGGTCTGCTGTGGGAAGGGGATCTCTATCCCAGCCTTGTCGAACGCAACTTTGAGGCGCATGCGCAGCTCTCTCTCAACGGCCCATTGCTTGGAGGGCTCGGTCTTGACCACCAATCGCAGCGCCACCGCCGAAGCACCAAGGTCCTGAACACCCCAGATTTCCGGACGCTCCATCAACTCGTCTCCGCCCCATTCGGGGTCTTCCCACAGGCTGTCGCCGACCTGCTGGATCACGTCGCGGGCCAGATCAAGATCCGTGTCGTAGGCCACTTCCACGTCCAACAGAGCACGCGACCAGAGTTGACTGGAGTTCCCGACCCTCGAAATAACACCGTTGGGCACGTGCCAGACAGTTCCTTTGACATCGCGGATGGTCGTCGAGCGCAGAGACACCTTCTCAACGGTGCCAGAGGCGCTGCCGACATCGACAATGTCGCCGACCCCGTATTGATCTTCGATCAGCATGAACAGGCCCGAGAGGAAGTCCTTGACGATTGACTGAGCGCCGAAACCCAACGCCAGACCACCGATGCCGGCACCCGCGATCAACGGCGCCAGGTCGATGTCGAGCTGGCCGAGGATCATGAACAGGGCCACCATCCAGATGCCCGCTACACCGAGGCTTCTCAGAACCAGGCCGATGGTCTCGGCACGCGCCGCCGCTCGCTTCAACTCCCTTTCTTCCATCAACAACTTTCCGGGTCCTCGCTCGCGGAGAGTCTGTAAACGGGGATCGGTCGGAGAGTTGGCGATGGTCTGGGCGAATTTCAGCACAGACCTCTGGAGAATCTTCGAAGCGGTCCAGGCGAGGACCACGATCAACAGAATTCGGATCGGTCGGTCGAGCAGCCAGTCGGCACCCGTTGCGAGGAGTTTGTTATTGGTCCACTCGTAGACCTGCTCGCAGATGTAGGAACCCTGGGCTCCGCAGGCATCGAGCAGGCCTTCGGATTGTGCCAGCAAATTAGTCATGGATTGAGACTACGGGAGTGATGGACATTTCGGGATGGGCAATTTGGACGGACTTCTCGGCAGGCAGCTTTCGTTCCCTGAATAACCGTAAATCATAGGTTTTGTATATGATTTGAATGTATGCACCAGTTTCGTATGGGAGAAGCAGCGCAATTGCTCGGGGTTAGCGTCGACACAGTTCGCCGCTGGGCAGACCAAGGACGGGTGGAAACCGAGCGCACAATCGGTGGGCAACGAGAAATCTCCGGACCAGAACTGGCCCGCCTGGCGCTGGAACTTGCAGAAACACCGCCCGATGAAACCCGCACTGTGTCCGCACGCAACCGATTCCCTGGCTTGGTTACGCGGGTCGTTCGCGACACCGTGATGGCCCAGGTCGAGATACAAGCCGGGCCTCACCGAGTCGTCTCGCTCATCTCCGCCGAAGCAGTTGACGACCTCGGTCTTGAACCCGGAGTGAGAGCGGTGGCCTCCATCAAATCAACTGCAGTAATAGTCGAACGAGCCTGATGCCCCGAGCCATGCAGAAGGTGATGCCGTTGCTCGCGTTGGCATGGGTGCTCCCCGCTTGTTCTTCCGACAACGGAGAAACCCTGATCTTCGCGGCGTCTTCACTGGCCGCGGCCACCGACAACATCGACACGGCGCTGCAAGCCGAAGGTGACGTCTCACCGCCCGAGTGGGTGCTGGCCGGAAGCTCGCGGCTGATCGCTCAAGTCCGAGACGGGGCCAGGCCAGACATCATCGTTACCGCCGACACCTCGCAGCTCGACGAGATTCTCGACCTCGGCTATGTCGTGGTGGACGAACCTCGGATCGCCAACCGGCTGGTGTTGGCGGTAGCCGACGGCAACCCCGCGCAAATCAACAGCCTCGACGACCTGGGCCTCGACGCTCCATTGATCGGCCTTTGCGCACCCGAAGTCCCCTGCGGAGCAACCGCACTGCGGGTCGCCGACGAGTTCGGAGTGACCTTGCGCCCTGACACTGCAGAACCCAATGTGCGCGCTCTGGCCCACAAGCTTGCCAACGGGGAACTCGACGCCGGGCTGGTCTACGCCACCGATGCGGCGAGCCTGGGACTCCAAACGATCAGCGACACCCGTCTAGAGGGCACCGACGGCTGCGCGAACCCAGCTGTCACCAGCTACGGAATCGCAGCGCTTGCAAGTCCATCCGAGGTCGGCGAGCCACACCCAGCAACACCGGTCGACCGCTATCTGCCCCTTGAGCCGCTGCAACAGGCCGGTTTCGAGTTGGGACTGTGCTGATGATAGGGCCTGTGCTGATGATGGGACTGTGCTGATGATGGGGCGATGCTGATGATCCGCCTGCTACGCGCTCCCCTCCCGCTGCTGGTCCCGGCGATGCTTGCGGTGGCGCTTCTGGTCGTTCCCCTAGTGGGACTATTGCAGCGGGCGCCGTGGTCGTCGCTCGTTTCGAGACTCGTCGACGACGCTGTCCTTGAGGCCACCAGGGTTTCGCTCGTCGTGAGCTTCAGCGCTGCCGGGCTTTGTTTGTTGTTGGGACTGCCGCTGGCATGGGTGCTGGCTCGTGTCGATCTGCCGTTTCCCCGACTGGTGAGGGCAGCGGTGTTGTTGCCAATGGTGCTACCACCGGTTGTGGCGGGTGCTGCCTTGCTTTTTGCGCTCGGGCGTCGTGGCTTGGTGGGTCAGTGGCTCGACAGCTGGTTCGGTGTGACGCTGCCCTTCACAACGGCGGGCACGATTCTGGCCGCCACTTTCGTCGCCTTGCCGTTCTTTGTCACAACGGTCGAGAGCGCCCTCGTCGCACAGGGGCGCGACCTCGAAGAAGCGGCCGCCGTGAACGCCGCGGGGCCAATGACTGCTTTCGCGACGGTCACCGTGCCGTCAATTCGGGGCGCGATCGGCGCGGGATTGGCGCTGAGCTGGGCCCGTGCGTTCGGCGAGTTCGGGGCCACAATCACCTTCGCGGGGAGCCTCGGCGGGCGGACTCGTACGTTGCCGCTGCAAACCTTCCTGGCTCTGGAATCCGATCCAGAGTCTGCGGTGGCGATCAGCGTGTTGTTGTTGGCGGTCAGTCTCGGTGTGCTGGTCGCTCTGCGCGGCAGGTGGCTCACCCGATGAGCCCGCTACGTTCGCCGACGGCTGGTCCGGCTCGAATTGAGGTTCGCGGGTTGGTGAGACGCGACGATTTCACGCTGCCGTTGGATGTCGCCATCGGTGACGAACGGACCGCGGTCATCGGCCCGAACGGCGTGGGGAAAACGACTCTGCTGCGCCTTATCGCAGGACTCGAACGTCTTGAAAGCGGGCAACTGACAATCGATGGGCGAGTCGTTGACGATGCAGGATCGGTCTTCACCGCTGCACATCAACGAAGCGTGGCTGTGGCGTTTCAGGATCACCGGTTGTTCGGGCACCTGCGGGTCGTGGACAACGTCGCCTATCCACTGCGTCGGGCCGGTTTGAATCGGAACACCGCCCGAGCCCGTGCAGCCGGCTATCTCGCCGCGGTCGGACTCTCAGAGGTGGCGATGGTCAGACCCGCACAACTCTCGGGTGGCCAACGCCAACGAGCCTCCATCGCTCGGGCGCTAGCCACGCCCGCGCAGGTCCTGTTGTTGGATGAACCACTGGCTTCGGTGGACGACCAAAGCCGCGAGGCGCTGAGAGATCTGCTGATCAGCACAGAACACCGCACTGTCGTGTGGGTGACCCATGACCCCAACGACGCCAAATACGCCAACTCCACCCTCACCCTCAGTTGAAGACTGTTATTTTCCGCTCCTGTTCGCTACGCTCCACCCCCCGCTCCTGTTCGCTGCGCTCACCGGGCCGCTTGGGCCACGGGCGGGCCGCTCGGGCCACGGCTTCGCCCCTCGGGCCACGGCTTCGCCCCTCGGCAACCGCATCGGGTGTAGCCAGCTCAGCCTCTGGTTGTTTCTCGAACGCAGTACGTTGGCGGGGTGACGTTGCTGGAGACTCGAGGGCTGTCGGTTGAGTTCGGGGGTGTGGTCGCACTCGACCACGTTGACCTCGCGCTCGAGTCAGGCTCGCTGACCGGGTTGATCGGGCCGAACGGGGCGGGCAAGACCACCTTCATCGACGCGGTGACCGGGATGGTCGGCAGCAGTGGACGGGTCTTGCTCGACGGGGTCGACATCAGCCACCACGCGACCCATCAGCGCGTCGAAAAAGGCCTGGTCCGCACCTTTCAAACTTTGGAGTTGTTCGAGGATCTGACCGTTGAGCAGAACCTGTTGGCAGCCGCCGAACGCACGGGTTGGTGGCAGTTCATCAGCGACGCCGTCCGCCCCCGAAAGTCAACCTCGGCAGCCGCCACTGTCGGCCGGTCGCTCGAACTCGTCGGGTTGAGCGATCAGAGCCGGCGGCTTCCGGCCGACCTCAGCGGTGGGCAACGACGACTCGTGGGGGTGGCCCGGGCGCTGGCCGCCAGTCCACAACTGTTGCTTCTCGACGAACCGGCCGCCGGGCTCGACTCCAGCGAAAGTCTCATCCTGGGACAACAGATCCGTACCATCGCCGATACCGGTGTGACCATCTTGTTGGTCGATCACGACATGGGCCTCGTGCTCGACGTGTGCGAACTGATCCATGTGCTCGACTTCGGCAATATCATCGCCCGCGGCTCGCCTCAGCAGATCCAAGAGAACCCTGCCGTCGTGGCCGCCTACCTGGGCAAAGTTGCGGAGCAACCGTGACCGCCGCGCAACCGGAGACCGCCAAACGGCCAAGAACCGCCTTGGCCATCGCAGGCGTTGACGCCGGATATTTCGGCGTCCCCGTCGTGCGAGGGCTCACTCTCGATGTCGCGCCTGGCGAGATAGTCGCCCTGCTCGGACCCAACGGCGCGGGCAAGACCACCACGCTGCGCACGATCTCGGGGCTGATCCCACCTCTGGGCGGGACCATTGACGTGCTCGGCAAGCCCACCGACAGCCGTCGCCCTCATCGCTTGGCTCGACGTGGCGTGTCGCATGTGGCTGACGACCGCTCACTGTTCGAGGGCCTGACCGTGCGTGAGAACCTTCGCCTGGCACCCGGGTTGCGCCGCCGGTACCGGCTTGCCGCCTACGACCGGGCTGTCGATATTTTCGCTGCACTCGGTCCTTTGATGGATCGCCAGGCCGGTCTGCTGTCGGGTGGCGAACAGCAGATGCTGGCGCTGGCCCGTGCCATCGTCTCCGGTCCCCGCCTGTTGTTGGTCGACGAGATGAGCCTCGGTCTGGCACCGGTGATCGTGGAGGAGATACTGCCTGTGGTGCGCCGCGTCGCCAAAGAGGAGAACACCGCTGTCGTAATGGTTGAACAGCACGTTCATCTGGCTCTGCAACTCGCCGACCGAGCGGTGGTTATGGCCAAGGGAACGGTCGTGCTCGAAGGAGCGACTGCTGATCTCCGAGCGAACCCGTCCGCGATCCAAGCCAGCTACCTGAGCTAGCGGGCAGCCGCTGTCAGAAACTGTCCGCGGCTAGCGGGGCAGCCAGGAACCGTGCGCGCCGTAGGGGACGCGTTGGGGGGTGAACACACGCGCAACTGGAGGACCGCTGAAGTTCTGGGCGTCGATAATGCGCAACTCGCTGCGGTGGGTGGTCGGATCGTAGGCGAGCAGCATGGCCCAACCGTCGTCCTCGGCAGAGTCGGGGCTTCGGGGCACAAAGAGCGCTTCGCCGCCGGTGACGGCGGCCATGTCGTGAACCTCAGCGACACCCGTGGTCATGTCGTACTTGTAGATCTCCGTGCCCATCTCCGGGTTGTGGGGGTTGTTGCCGAGTTGCATTGTGTAGCCGTAGCGGGCGGGCAGGCCGAGGCGGCGATCGTCCACACGGGCGAAGTCGGATTTGCGGGAGTCGATCTCGACTTCTGAAACGGTGCCCAGTGCCAGGTTTATCGTCCACTGCCACAGCGACGCTTTGGCTGATATGTCGTTGAAACCTCCCTTCATCGCCCGCTCCGCGCGGCAGACGGTCAGCACGATGCTGTCACCCTCTTCGTGCGAGTTGACCGGATGGAAGACGTAGCACGGGTCGATGTCGAACCAGCGAATGTCCGCGTCCGTCCCAGTGCGGGGCATCACCCCGAGCCGAGCTCCGTTGTCGGGGTTCCAATAGAACGGGCTCTCCCCCTTCATGGCCAGTTCCAGATCGAAACATACGGGGAGGTCCATCCAAACGACATAGTTCGCGGTGATGTTGAAGTCGTGCATCATCACACCGGTCGGGAGCGTGATCGGCTCGCTCTGCACCAGCTCGCCGTCAGCCGAGAAACGGTAGTAGCGCAGGTACTCCGGTCCCAGCACGTTGTACCCGAACGCCAGCATCTCGCCGGTGGTCGGGCAGATCTTCGGGTGGGCGGTGAACGCTCCAGCGAGGCGATCGCCGAAAGTCTGCACGCCGATCGTGTTGAGATCAATGTCGATCTCCCACGGGTAGTGGACCTCTTCAAGAGCCAGGATCCGCCCGGCGTGCTGCACGACATGGGTGTTTGCGGGGGAAGCAACCGGATCGAGCGACACGCTCGTGCCACCAGCCTCAAAGTACGGGGTGCGCACATAGCGATTGCGATAGGACGCCCGACCGTCGGCCAGGTCGATGCCGTGGATCATCCCATGGCCAAAAAACCAGTGATCGCTTTCGCCGTTGACGGGGTTGAATCCGTTGCGCAGGTACACGCCGTTGAGCTCAGGGGGAATCGTGCCTTCAACCTCAAGGTCGCCGGCGTCCAGTTCTTCGGTGACGGGGGCAAAGTTGCCGCTCAGATGCCATCGGGGGTCGGCCTCGGCGGGCTCCGCGGCGCCAGTCGTGCGGTCGTCTTCGGTGATGGTCATGTTGGTTCCCCCGATTCAGTTCGGCTTGTGTACCTTAACCGATTCGGTTAACACTGTTAAGCGGGTACCAAGAATCTGCGGGGATGGGAGTAAGTAGAGTGCCCAAAGTGCTCAGAGTTCCAGAGCTGCGATGCGACCGTCTGTTGCTCGCCGCGGTGGCCATGGTTCTGTTCCTCGCGGCTTGCAGCGAGCCCGCCACCGACGACGCTGGCAACAATCAGGACGATTCAACCGACGTACCTGCAACCGGTTCCGACGATGCCGACGACACAGGAAATGAAGACACAGACGACGCCGACGCCAGCACCGCCGCGGCTCCGGCTGCGCCGGGCGAAAGCAACGCCCCCGCTGACACCGGCACCACCGCGGCTCCGGCCACGCCCGGCCCAAGCGACGACGGCAGCATCGTCTGGCAACACCGAGGCGAACCCTGGTTCTTGGGCACGATCCCCTCGGCCGCGGTCGCCGCGGATATGAGCGCAGAACCCATCAAGATCGGCATGATCAACCAAGAGGACACGCCCATCGGTTCGTTCCCGGAAGTTCGCTTCGCAGCCGAGGCGGCTATCAACTGGATCAACGCTGAACTGGGCGGAGTCGACGGCCGCCCACTCGAGTTCCACTGGTGCATCACTCCGTTCAGCCCCGAACAGTCCCAGGTCTGCGCCCAAGAAATGGTGCAGGAAGGAGTGGTCGCGCTGGTCGGCGGCATCAATGTGATGAGCCAGGCGGCATTCCCGATCCTTGAGCAGAACGGAATTCCCGTTGTCGGCGGTATTCCCGCAGGACTCACCGAACAGCGCAGCGCCAGCAGCTTCACCTTCTCTGGCGGCTCGTCGGGAGGCCTTGCCGCGTTCATGAAGCATGCGGCGGACAACGGTGCCGACAAGGCGGTGATTGCCTACGGAGAGTTCGATGCCTTCGAGGTGGCCGCTGCGGACTACGGAGCGGTTGTCGGCGAATATCTCGGTCTCGACGTCAAGCTCGTGCGGTTCCCGGTGATCGCCGCGGATTTCCTGCCCGTGTTGAACCAAGCCATCGAATTCGAAGCCGACGCGGTGGTGATCGCCGCGGCCGACAGTTCCTGTGTCAGCATCATGAAGACCTTCAAGGAACTTGAGATCGACGCCCAGCTGTACCTCGTGGGGGCATGCGCTGCCGACCATGTGATCGAGGCGGCCGACGGCGCCAACATCGGGGTGGTGTTCAATTCCGAGGGACCGCCCAACGACGTCGATGTCGAGGGCACGCTGTTCGACGAGGCAACCAACCGATACAACACGGGGCCGGCCCAGGCCGCGGGAACCGTCGGCTTTCGGGGAATGATGAACCTGTACGGAGTGCTGGTCGAACTCGGCGGTGATCACATAACCAGCGAAGCAATCATCGATCAGCTGCGACAGTCCGTCGACCATGAGAGCTTCTGGGGTCACCCCTACACCTGCGACGGCCAACAGGTACCCGGACTGCCCGCGCTGTGTGCTCCCCAACAGACACTGTTCAAGATGGAATCCGTCGGCGAGGTCGAATATGTGAGCGGTTGGATCGACACCGCCGAACTGTTCGCTGCCAGCGGTGCGGGCCAGTGATGCCCGCTTTGCCGCCGGCGGCGCCCGGGCCTGTCGTAGCGGGCTGATAGACCCAATGACGTGAGCGGACATCTCAGCAATCTGTTGCTCGGTCTTGGCAGCGGGGCGGTCATCGCGGCGTTGGCGGTCGGGGTGGTGGTCACCCACCGGGCCAGCAACGTCATCAACTTCGCCCACGGTGCACTCGGTACTTACTTGGCTCTCGTCTACTACGAATTCCGAGCCACCGGCGATGTGGTCCAGCCGCTGCTGATCCCGTTCGTGCCGGGGCGTTTCCATCTTCTCGATCGCCCCACTGTGGCCAGCGCTTTCATCATCGTGATGTTGTTGGCCGCGCTCGTCGGCGCATTGTGTTACCTGCTGATCTTCCGGCCGCTGCGGCTGGCTCCTCCGTTGGCCCGCATCGTGGCGTCATTGGGACTGATGACCTACCTGATCGGCGTGATGGCGCTGCGCTTCTCCACACTGTCGTCAGCCACGCTCAACATCGACGGCCCGCTGCCAACCGACATTGTCGAGATCGCGGGTGTCAGAAACATCGCCGACCGCTACTGGTTGACCGTCATCGTGGTTCTCGCATCGTTGGGAGTGTGGGCGCTATATCGCTTCAGCAATTTCGGGCTGTCCACCAGAGCAAGCGCCGAAAGCGAAACCGGGGCTGTGTTGGTCGGTATCTCCGCAGATCGGATCGGCGTCGTCAACTGGATGCTGGCGACGATGCTTGCCGGTGCCGCAATGATCCTCGCTGCGCCGATAACCCGAATCGAGCCGACTACCACGCCTCTGCTGATCGTGGCTGCCCTCGGCGCCGCGCTGCTCGGCCAGTTCCGGTCGATAGGCGTGAGCGCTGCCGCTGGTTTCGGCATCGGCATGCTCCAATCCGAACTCCTCCATGCCCAATCGGAGTGGGACTGGCTGCCCGCCATCGGCTTACAGCAGGGCGTGCCGTTCATCTTGGTGGTGTTGGCCCTGATGCTGAGGGGCGACCGGCGGATTCGACGCGGGGATCTGACTCCAAACATCACTCTGCCAACCGCTCCCGAGCCTCGCCATGCGATGCGGATCACGATTGTTGTAGTGGTGGCCTGCGGCGCAGCAGTCTTCTTGTTGGGCTCACAGTGGCGGCTCGGCATCATGCTGTCAGCCATCGCTGCGGTGATAACCCTTTCGGTGATCGTGCTCACAGGTTTTGTCGGTCAGATTTCGTTGGCGACTTTCGCGTTGGCCGGAACCGCCGCTTTCGGCATGGTTCGGGTACAAGACGAACTGGGCCTCGGGTTTCCCTTGGCACCGTTGTTGGGGGTGCTCGTCGCGGTGATGCTCGGAACTATCGCCGGTCTGCCGGCGATACGAATACGCGGATTGACCCTGGCCATCGCTTCGCTGGCCGCGGCGGTGGCGGTCGAAGAACTCGTGTTCAAATGGCGCTGGTTCACCGGCGGACTCGGCGGCTCGCCGGTGGAGCCTGCCCAAATCGCCGGACTCGATTTCAACATTCAAGCCGTCGGCACGGGTTATCCGCGGGCTTGGTTCGGGGTGCTGACGCTGATTGTGCTGGCTGGGTCGATGTGGCTAGTCGTCAGTCTCAGGCGCAGTGCAACGGGGCGCCAATGGCTGGCGGTTCGTGCAAACGAGCGGGCCGCTGAAGCAATCGGGATCTCAGCGGTGCAGGTCAAGCTCAGCGCCAACGCAGTGGCGGCGTTTCTGGCCGGCGTGGGCGGGACCTTGTTGGCTTACCAGCAACAATTCGTGTCGGCTGCCTCTTTCGGCGCGCTGGACTCACTGGTCGTGGTGGCGATCGCCTACTTGAGCGGCATCGCAACGCCGATCGCCGCCCTTGTAGCCGGAGCACTCACCGAAGGCGGGTTGCTCACGGTCACACTGGACCAGTTCAATGACGAAGCCTCGAGCTATCAGTTCGCCCTCAACGGACTGTTCTTGATAGTCGTGGCGGTCAAGTTCCCTTCGGGGATCACCGGCGCCAGGCCTCTGGGGTCTGGTCGCACAGGCAGGATTTTTCGCAAGAACATGGCGGTGAGCACATGAGCGTGGAGACGAACAGGACGGCACTGAGCGATGAGGCCATTGTGGCCGAGGCTCTCGCGGTTGTGCGGGAGTCGGGCATCGAAGCGCTGTCGATGCGCACCCTGGGGGCACGCATGGGTGTCACTGCTCCCGCGTTCTATGCCTACTTCGAGTCCCGCGACGAGTTGCTGCGGGCTTGCGCGCAGGTCTGCTACGACGATCTTGCTGCTCGGTTTTCCAATATGCCGGCTCGCAGCACTATTGAGATGCTCCGACAATCGAGTCTGGTCTACGTGCAAATGTCAATAGACGAGCCGCAGCTGTTCCAGCTCATGTTTCGCTATCGCCCGGATTCTCTCGGAATCGACATCGGCAGCGAACACAGCGGGGCATCGGCTGTGTTCAATTCGATGGTTGACCAAATCCGCAGAGCGATCGCCGACGGAGACCTCGCTGCCGCTGAACCGCTCGACTACGCCATGGCGCTGTGGGCAGCAGTCCACGGCGTTGCAACGGTAGCCAGGATGGCCCCGGGCCTTGACGCCAAGAGCCTCGTCGAACGCGTCGTTGACGGACTCATCGCCGGGTGGTCGCCCCGAACCAGCTGAGCAGCACAGCGGCAAGTCTTGAAGCGTCACTCGCCTCGCACTGGGTTTGCAGGGGAAAGTCCCCACCTCGCGACGAAGTGCGACCTAGAATTTGGCATGCGGCGGCGGTGGAGCACACCTCCTCCCCCAAAGGATGCGCACCACCGCCCCGCGCTCTCGGAGCCCGTAGGTCCCAGAACTGTCAGACCATAACCGACGTGTGACGGATGCAACATGTTGCGCCACAATGCGCCCATCGTCAAGCGAGATCTTGACCGCCGATGTCAGGACAGGTTTTCGAGGTCCACCAGACGGCACGAAACCTGCGGTTCGGTGGCCGGTCGCACGAAACGGCAACCCATGACTCCGTGGTCATGCGTGACAGGTTCGATCCAGTTCGGAACGCCTGGATCAGAGTGCGCGACGACGATGCGCACCGTTGTTCCGTCTCGCACCGCGTTCTCCTTGTCGATGTAGCCCTGACCCGTTGCGTAGTTGGCAAGGTTCTCCATCCAGTGGTTGCACAGTTGGAAATTCCAATGCTGCGTTTGCGGTTCCTCGAACTCCACGACGAGCGCCTTGCCTTGCGGCACTCGCCAGTAGCCGAACTCGAATATGCGGTCGTCGGGCGAGCCGCCGATGCGTTCGTACCACTCTTTGGTGTACTCGGTCTGGTTCTCGCGGGTGAGGAGGTCCCGGGTCCATCCGCCGTAGTCGGATTGCAGTCCCAGGATCAGCTGGGCAGCTACCGCGAGGCGAACCGCCATGTCTTCGGGTTCGGGGGTGAGCGGCTGGGTATGCTCGTCGAGGCATTGGATCTGTAGCCGCGGCCGGGCTTGGGTGGTTCGGTCGTCGTAGACCACGCGGCCCATCAGCTCGCGGGTGGTCGGCGCCATCGACATCCATTGCGATCCATCGGTGGGTTCGTCGACGGAAAGGATGAAGTCGACGGTGCCGTCCGCGTCGGCGAAGTCATGCAGATAGGCGGTGTGGGGGGTGAGGGCCATGTTGGGGTTGAACGTCTCAAGATGATCCTCAGCGTCGAGCCCGACAGTGGTGGCTCCAACATTGTCTGGCACCGGTGGACTCCACGCCGACAAGTGCGTGTAGACGTCGCCCGCGGTTCCGGTTATCCGGTAGCGATATTGGGGGTTGACGGCTTGGACGATGTGGTCCTGGTTGGGCGACTGCACCCCCATGCCGCCTTGCATAGGCGGCGGAATGACCCCGATGCGCTGGGGCCGGGTGCCGGGGGTGCGCTGCTCGATAACTCGGCCGTTGGCCATCAACATCATGCGGGTCAGGTAGCGAAACCCCTCGACTCGGTCCTGTGGATCGCCGTCTGGCGTTTCTCGTATGACTATGCGGCCGGCGGCTTTCAACGTGTCGCAGAAATCTTCCCAGGCCCGGCCGTCAAGCAGCCGTGCCCGTCGCTCGTCTGTGATTTCACTCATGTCTGCCCCCGGTTGAGTAATGCTCAGGTTTCACTGCGCCAGAGCATCGCGGAGAAACCGGAGTTGGGCCAAACCGCCCTGGTTGGCTTCTGCAGGATTGGGCCAGTTCCGTAGATGATCGTCGATCCATATCCCCGCTACCCTCGGCGGATACTCGAACCGATTCATCGACAACTATGTTGACCGTGAATCTTGGATCGAAAGGAAACGCAGGACATGGACAATCTCGATCTCGGGAGCTTGAACTATTGGGCCATCCTCGTTGCGGTGCTGTTCAACCAGGTGCTCGGCGCGGCCTGGTACACGTTCTGGGCAAAGCCTTGGATGGCTGACGTTGGGCTCACCGATGCCGACATGGAGGCTATGAAGGGAACGCCGCGGCAGTGGTATCCCTACGTGATCGCGGTCGTCGCCGCGCTCGTGTTCACTATCGGTTTGGCACTGCTGATCCAAGGCTTGGGAGCTGAGGGTGCCGGCGAAGGGCTCGGTCTCGGTGTTCTGGCCGCGGTCGGGTTCATCTTCACGTCGAACGCCATCAACTATGCCTTTGAGGGCCGCAGCTTTCGGTTGTTCGCGATCAACGGCGGCTATCCGCTGATCTCCTACAGCGTTATCGGGATCCTCTTGGCCTCCTGGAACTAGACGGGCTGGAGCCAACCGGCTCTGGGCACATCTACCGCCTCTATCGCCGGTGGTGACCTCGCAGTAGTGTGGGGGCGTGGTCTACTGGTCCTTGGCGATCGCGATGGCCCTGGCGCACGGGCTGCTGGCCGTCTTCTTGGTGTTCGGCGCTCCGGTGGCGGCGCACAGGCCCCGAGTGATGCGCTGGTACCTGGCCATGCTGGCGCCTACTGCGGCGGTGAACATCTTGAGTCTGCCGTGTCCGTTGACGGTTTGGGAGAAGGATTTCTGGCGCCTCGCCGGTGAGACCCCGTACCGGGGAGGGTTCATCTCGCACTACTTTGTGGAACCCTTCTACGCACCCGGCCTGAGTCCTGGCGGCGAGACTTTCCTGCTTGTCGCAATGGTGCTGTGGTGCCTCCCCTGGCTGTTGTACCCCACCGTCTCCCGAACCCGACGCGCCGACGCTGGCTCAATCGCCGACATCGGTGAGCAGAACCTGGTTGACGAACCCCTCGTGTACTCCACGCATTCAGAAGAATAGGTGGATGGGAACTGATCTGACCGGAGGGTTGAGCGAAGAGCGGGAGCATATGTTCGCGACCCGCCCCGATGACCCTGAGATGCGTGAGTCGGTCAACGTCTGGCTCTGGGACCGGGACGACCAAGTCGGGATTCCCAGGATCGGAATTGAGGCGGTGGCCGAGCGTTGGGACGCTCACGATGTCCAGGTGAATATCGCCAGCGCCGATGGACGGGTGTTCACCCGATACGGAGTGGGCAGCGCCCATGATCCTTTGAACGCCTCAGGCCAAGCCACCACATTGGGGGCCGGTCCACTGGCGTTTGAGCTTGTTGAACCGTTCCGCCACTGGCGGATCAGTTTCGACGGCATCGTTCATGAATGGACCTGTGCAGACCAGATATCGGGGGGCAGCCCGCAAGGGGAGCCGTCGGCGCGGGTGCAGGTGGCGCTGGATTTGCACTCCGCAGTGCCGCCGTGGGAGAACGGCGGGCTTCTGACCGAGGCTCGGCGGGTCCTCAACGAACAGGATGAGGGCGCGCTCGTCGGCGGTCCCCGATTCGAGCAACTCGCCCGCGCCGAGGGAACGGTGACGATCGGCGATGTTGAGCACCGCATCGACGGCGGTGCCCTGCGGATCCGTCGCCAAGGCGTGCGCCGACTCGCAACGTTTCGGGGCCACGCCTGGCAGTCAGCGCTGTTCGACAGCGGTCGGGCGTTCGGCTACCTCGTCTTCCCGCCCCGTGACGACGGCCTTCCGACCTACAACGAGGGGTTCCTGTTCAACGGTGACGGCGAGCTGATTCCAGCCTAGGTGGTTGAGGCACCATGGCTCAAACGTCTGCGACACCACGGTGATGACGTGTCGGTCGTGATCGAGTCTGAGCACGGCATCGAGACGATCAGCGCCGAAACCGTGATGTCGACGTTCATGGTGATGGGTGGGGTCGGACCGGGCAGCGAAGGCGGATACCCAGTTCTTCATCAGGCCGTGACTCGTTACAGCTGGAACGGTGAGGTGGCCAACGGGATGACGGAACGCTCGATGCCCCCAGGCCTCATCGAACCATGAACCCTTCGAGCGGTACACCACCGACGGCGGCGTCAAAGATCGCTGAACTCATCGACAAGGCGAAGGCCGACACTGGGCTCGACGATTTCGGCGGTGACACCTGGCGAGAGGGCCTTGAGGTTCTGATCGGCTCGGCGATGGCTGAAGCGACCCTGAGCGATATGGGTGAGCAGGGGTTTTACCGTGCGGTGGTGCGCTCGCTCAGCAATCGTCTGAAGATCGAGGACTGGTTCGGGCGTCACCCCGAAATCGACGAGCAAACTGTTGATATCGAACTGGTGGGGGTCGGTCTGCCCCGCACGGGTTCGACCGCATTGTCACATCTGCTCTGCGAGGATCGGGCGTTTCGCAATCTGCTGACGTGGGAGGAGGGCGACCCCTGCCCCCCGCCCGGCATTGACCCCTCCGCCGACCAAACGCGCATAGACGCGACCGCAATGGTGGTGGACATGGCTCAGGATCACATGGCTGCGCGTCTGCGCTCGATGCTGCCCATGTCTGCGACCGGGCCGATGGAAGATCACAACCTCATGGCCCTGGAGTTCAAGGCCCAGATCTTTTTGGTCATGGGCCACATGCCCACGTATGCCGACTGGTTCGCGCATTGCGACATGGAGCCGACTTACCGATACGAGAAACGCGTCCTGAAACTGCTGCAGTGGAAAACGGATACCAAGGTGTGGCGGCTCAAGTCTCCGACCCACACGATGTTCTTGGACGCCTACCTGAGAGTGTTTCCGGACGCGAAGTTCGTGCAGACCCATCGTGACGTCGCAAAAGTGCTGCCATCGGTGTGCGACCTGTACTACACGCTGCTCAAAGACACGAACCCGGGTATCGATGTCGGCTATATCGGCGAACTCAACATGGAGCACTGGTCGATCGCGATGAACCGGATGCTCGCGTTCCGCCAGGATCCGGGCAACGACGCTCGCTTCTTCGACATCGGTTTCAGCGAGTTCCAAACCGATCCGATCATCCAGATCCGCCAGCTATATGAGTGGCTCGGCGACGAGTTGGATCAGGCCACGGTCGACCGGATGCTGGCCTGGCGGGCCGACAACCCCAGAGACAAGCACGGCAGACACACCTACGACGCCGCCCAGTTCGGCATCACCGACCAAGCCCTGACCCACCGCTTCGCCCCCTACTTCACCCACTTCGCCCCGCTCCTCACTTAGGGCTGCCCGACCCGCGGCGACCTAAACGCTCCTGACCGAACTGAGAGGATTCGACCGTCACCGCCCCGTGCGTCGGTCGGCGGGAGCCTCGCCCGCCCTGCTCGTCGCAATGGTCCTCTTGCGCCTGCCTTGGCTGTTGTAACCTACCGTTTCACGAAACCGGCGCCCAACGGCGAAGCGATCGACGCATCCACCAAACGACTGGTCGGGAATGACCACTTACGCTCATCCGTTCCTCTGTCTCATGTGCCAACATGTGCTTGATGATCACTCGGGCATCGTGTCATCTATAACGATCTGCAAGGCGTTCCCGGAGGGAATCCCCGATTCGATCCTCGGCAACACCGCCGACCATCAGCAGCCTTTTCCAGGTGGCCAGGGAATCCAATTCGAGCCGAAATACGAGATGACCGATGCTGAGATCGCCCGCTGGGCCGGGCGGTAGGTCGCCGTAACCATCGGGAACCCAGCGCCAACCAGAATATCGTGTGCAAGTTGATCGACGAGCACATGGTCAAGACCGTCAAGGCTGCGTTCGGGATCAACCCGGCCATCAGTCAAAGGAATGGAATGAACCCTCCCGATGCAGTCACTATCCAAGATGGCCCAACCGGATGTCGTGCTGTGTTGGTGGGCGGACCAGAAGTCGCTGATGTCATCGCTTCGATGATCGGGGGTGATGTTCCGGTTAAGGATCGGCGTACCCGAACCGCCGATTTGATGGGGTTGAGTCTGCCCATGGTCGACGCAGCGCTGGCTTACTACGCCGATCACACCGAAGAGATCGACACCGAGATAGCTGCACGAAACCAAGCAGCTTCCGAAGCGGAAACCGCGTGGCGCCATCGACAAACGTTGCTCGCCGAGTGAGCAGCGTGCGTCGGGTTGCTGCGTCTTCTAGGGTGCTGACCGCGCACAATCGGGAATGGGATAGATGAGCGAAGCAGCGGTCAACAATCATGCGGGATTCATCTGGTCGGTGGCGGATCTCCTGCGGGGTGTGTACAAGCAGTCGGAGTATGGCCGGGTGATTCTACCGTTGACTGTGCTGCGGCGACTGGATTGCGTGTTGGAGCCGACCAAGGACAAGGTTCTGGAGGAGATGACGAATTTGCCGTCGTCGCTGCAGAATCGTGAGCCGGTGTTGCAGAAGGTTGCCGGCCAGCCGTTCGTCAACATGTCGAGGCATACGTTCCGCACGCTGCTGGGTGATCCCGACAATGTGGCGGGGAATTTGCGCAACTACATCGCGGGGTTCTCCGAATCGGCTCGTGACATTGTCGACAAATTCAATTTCGACACACAGATCGACCGGCTAGACGAGCACAACCTGCTGTACCTGGTGGTGTCTAAGTTCGCTGATATCGACTTGAATCCTGACACAGTGTCGGATCTGGACATGGGCTATCTCTACGAGGAGCTGATCCGCAAATTCTCGGAGTTGTCGAATGAGACCGCCGGTGAGCATTTCACGCCTCGCGAGGTGATCCACCTGATGGTGAACCTGTTGTTCATCGACGACGACGATCTACTGACCAAACCGGGTGTGGTGAAGACCTTGCTTGATCCGGCGTGTGGAACCGGTGGCATGCTGTCGGTTGCTGAGGATCATCTGCGCAAGCTCAACCCACAGGCTCGTTTGAGAGTGTTCGGCCAGGAGGTCAACGCCGAGACGTATGCCACTTGCCGCGCCGACATGCTGATCAAGGGCCAGGAGGCTGCCAATATCCGTTTCGGCAACAGCTTCGACAACGACCAGCACTCCGGTGAGCGCTTCGATTATCTGCTGGCCAATCCTCCCTTCGGGGTGGAGTGGAAAATGGTGGCCGACACGGTCAAGGACGAAGCCGCAGCCCAGGGTTTCGCTGGCCGGTTCGGGGCCGGGCTGCCTCGCATCAATGACGGCAGCTTCTTGTTCTTGCAGCACATGATCTCGAAGATGAAGAGTTCGGCCGAGGGTGGCGCCCGTCTCGCGATCGTGTTCAACGGGTCGCCGTTGTTTACCGGCGGGGCTGGTTCGGGCGAGTCTGAGATCCGTCGCTGGATTATTGAGAACGACATGCTTGAGGCCGTCGTCGCCCTGCCTGACCAGCTCTTTTACAACACCGGCATCTCCACCTACTTCTGGGTGGTCACCAATCGCAAGACTCCTCGTCGGCGGGGCAAGATCCAACTGCTTGACGCCCGCGAGATTTTCACCAAGACCCGCAAGAGCCTCGGCCAGAAACGCAAAGAGCTCTCGGTTGAACAGATCGACGAGATCGCCCGTCTGTACGGTGCGTTCGAGGAGGGTCCGCTGGTCAAGATCTTCCCCAACGAAGAGTTCGGGTTCCTGCGTATCACCGTGGAGCGGCCTTTGCAGTTGCGTTGGGAGATCACCGACGAGACCTTGCTGGCTGTCGAGTCGCTTAAGGTTGTCGGCAAGCTCGACTATCCGTTGCGCGACGCTTTGCTTGACGCGTTGCGAGACCGACTGGGAAGTTCGTTCGCCACCGAGAAACTGGCGAAGGCCGTGATGTCGGAAGCGCTTGATTCCGCAGGTATCGACAAGACCGCGACTTTCCTTAAGGCGGTAACGGGGGCTATCGGGGTCCGAGACCCCGAAGCTCCGGTGGTCACCGACCGGTCAGGCGACCCGTTACCCGACCCCGACCTTCGCGACTACGAGAACATTCCGTTACCGCCCATAAGCGTCGCTTTCGAGGACGATCCATCCGCTCGCATCGACACCATCGAATACCGAACCGTGATTGAGGACTACATGGAAACCGAAGTCCGCCCCTACGTCCCCGATGCCTGGCACGACCCGACCAAGACCAAGATCGGTTACGAAATCCCCCTAACCCGCCACTTCTACGTTTATGAACCTCCCCGCCCCCTCGCCGAGATCAACGCCGAGATCAAGGCGCTAGAAGCCGAGATTCAGGCTCTCCTCTCCGAGGTATCCAAGTGAATCTGCCCTCTCTAGCGAACCGGGGCGCACAGAGATGGCGACCCTTGAAGTACTTTTGCTCCGAACCGCCACAGTACGGCCTGAACGTCCCTTCGTCCGAGTACACGGATCAGAACTCCGCCGGTTGGCGACTCCTTAGGACAACAGACATCAATGAAGATGGTTCCCTTACATCGGGGAACGAGGTCTATCTCAA
>VXYK01000045.1:50299-54924 GCA_009845995.1 Acidimicrobiaceae bacterium
TCGGGGAACGAGGTCTATCTCAACCCAGAAACCATAAGTCCCACATATCGACTAACGACTGGCGATCTGCTACTGAGTCGAAGCGGAACTCTCGGACGCTCCTTCTTGTTCACGGCGGCGCAGCACCCTGCTACGTTCGCTGGTTATCTGATTCGCTTCAGACCCCGATCAGGTGTCGATCCTCGTTACCTGAACTACTGTTTTCTAACCACTTTCTTCGACGACACCATTACGGCCAACGCCGTCGCTTCAACGATCGCAAACTTCAACGCTGAACGATATGGCAACCTTCGACTTCCCTGGCGGCCGCTCCCCGAGCAGCGAGCAATCGCCGACGACCTCGACACCGAAACCGCCCGCATCGACGCATTGTCCGACCGTATCATTACAGCGATCAATCTGTTGCAGGAATCCCGCTCCGCGCTGATCACCGCCGCCGTTACCGGCCAGATCGACGTACCCACCCGGGGCATGTCGGCGGAAGAACAGTTCTGCACGTGACAGACGTGCGATCCGCGTTGGCTGGTTGAGTTCTACCACTAAAGGAGCTGCGCTTGGGACGTGCCGTCGCACATGATCGGATCGCAGATGCCGCAGCGGCGCAGTCGCCACTAATGGTTCTTCAGACAAGCGTGAAAGCTCTCGCTGGTGTCGTAGGTTGGATGGAAGTGCCGCCCAATGACCACGGGGTTAGCAGGTCGGCACCCACGCGGGTCAACGCTCTGTGCGCCGCGGTGATGCTGCTCCCGGTGGTGAATGTGTCGTCAAGTAGTAGTACTTGCTTGTCCTTCAGTGAGTCCAGCGCGTGGAAGGTCGGATTGTCAGACCGAACGCGAATGAGAGGCACATGCACGCCGCAAACTGCTGCTCGCCGATCACGAACGCGTCACTAAGACCGGCGAAACGAAACTGTTGAGCCTGCTCGACGCAGGCGACCCCACGGCGAGGTCCCCAACGCTTCACTCGCCAACCAAACACCGCGCGGAATCTTTGACATCGCCGATCCCGAAGTGGGTGCCACAACAGTCAACCAGCTCGCCGTCGAGTTCTGTGACCCCTACCTGCCCCCAGAGATCACCCGGTTGGGACGCACCCTCTGGCGCTGACGCACCCCAGATCGCCAACTGGCACACCGCTCGAGTCTCCAACGCAGCTACCGAAGCCGCCAACAACTTGATCAACCATTCAAACGCGTCTCGTTCGGTTTTCAGCAACTTCACCAACTATCGGATCAGAGCACTTCTCTGCGCCGGCAAACTCAACTGGGTCTTGCTCGACACCATCACTCCACCCTAATCTCCGAAGCGCCCCCTAAAACGCGAAGCGCGACTTTAGGCCTTGGTTGGCTGCACATCCAGAGCACCTTGGCAAGACGCTGCGGATGGATCTGGAACTTGAGGTGGAGAGGAAGCGGTTTGGGCCGCTCTCGGCGGATACCGTGCTGCGTGATTCGAACACGGGTCACCTTGTCGTGCAGAAACTCTTGGAGATTACTGACCCACGACCATCTCGGGAACTTGATCACGTGTTCAGTCTGGGGCTGAGGCCAACAGACGGAGGCTTCGCGGATTAGTGGGGAGCGGGGCGGTTGAGAGTTCCTGGGCAAGGTTTTTGAAGGCTCGCGATAGTCTTAGGCTGGCTCACGACTCGACCGTCAAGGCCCCACTAACGCATGGGCACACAAGAAACGTACCTAACGTGACGGTCTGCGCCTCAGAGGTAAGTCTCAACTCCCGTCCTCAAGATCAACTGGTAACGAATCACCTGACGTTTCTGGCGAGAACTGTTCGTCGAGTTCTCCATGCCGGGCGGTTCGGAGACGGTCAGTGAAGTCCGCAATCTTGGCAGCTCGTCCGCCGGTCTCTAGTGACTCCGCTTCCTTGAGCGAGTCCATCATCTTGTGGTAGTCATCCTCCGCTACTCGACGGGCGATCTTTATTCCGAGCAGACTTGGCAAGAAATCTGACATTGACTGTCGAGCTTGTGCGGCTGATGGCGAGAGTAGAATGAACTTTTCAAGAAACTCTGGACGCATCAGAATCCTCGTCGTTCCGTGATCAGCATGCGCCATGGCACGAACCGCAGCTCCTTCACCACTTGATAGCCACCACGTCTGATAACCAAACTCTGAAGCGTCGTCTGCCGTGCCCTCAAGCGAACGGCGGTGAGTAACGAGCTGGTAGATATAGGCATCGTTGCTTGCCAAGAAATCGCTACCCTTGAGAGGCATAAGCGCATTTTTTAAGAACATATTACGTGCCTCATCACATACGTCTAGAATTGCTGGCCAATCAGTGAACTGTAGGCTGAATTGACTAGTGAGATATCTTTGTAGTTGGATCGTAGCATTTTCGTGATGAAGATTCTGATATGTGCAGAACTGGTTCACGAACTCGTCCCAAGATTTAGGCCTCGTGTGAGTGGAACTCACTTGAGAATAGAGAAATGCCCGTACGAGAATCTTTGGTTGATGAGTAGCGAGTTCATATTCAAGGCTCCCCATGGGTTGCACATAGTTGGTGTACTCCCTGTCACTTGCTCTAAGATGCCCGAGTACTTCGTCCAAGACTGGAGCGGCAAGTATCAGTGTCGCTCCAGCTAGATGAGCGGACTTGAGAAGATTGCGCGTGTGTTGGTCCTCGGGCTGTACATATCGTTCGCTAAGGGCTGATACGAGCACATCACTTCCGACATATAAGTGTGTATTTGTCATGGCATCGTCAAAGTAACGTAGCACTCTCGGCTCACCTTGAAGTGCAAACAGGATTCCGTAGGCTCTTGAGATTCGTTGGAGCAGAGTCCTCTGTCGAGGCGTACTTGAATAGAACACGTCGCGAAGGACCAACAGGACCGCATCTGCAGCAGCAAGTCGCGTATCGCCTGTCAAACTCGACGCCGACATCGCCGATCGCAGAGCATCACTGACAAAGGGCGTGGAGTCGCTTGGCGTCCCATCCTCAAGGAATGCTGAGAATCGTAGTCCATCGTCCTCGAAGGCAAGCTGTATAGTCGCCAACGTTAGATCTGCGAGTTGGGTCGATTCAACATCTGGCGGCAACTCCAATGAACTGAATTGGATAGTCAGTTCCTGTCGAACTTCTATTCGCAATGACTCGTCTTCGATTGATGCGTCCTCTAGTTCTTTGCGATCATCATAGGGGAGCGCCCAGCGGTCCTCATGTTGATGCCATCGGATTCGTCGCTGTGGCTTCCTCGACATCGTCTCAAGCCTGTGGCGTAGACAGTCATCCAATATTGCTTTCGAAGTCGGAAGGGTTTCAAGTATTTTGGCACGAATGTCGCTCTCACTCATGAGGATGCCCTCGGTGGGGTCAGTTCCTTCCAGCGCAAATACAATGAGTGCGTCCAATACTCCATCAACGAATGATCCGTTAGATAGCTCTCGATCTATCTGTCCGACGAGATAGGTGTAGACATGTGGATCTGACACGTGCTCCGATGAAGATAGTACCGCTCCGCGTCCTATTCCTTGAAGATATTGAGTTTGGTGGTGCAGGTGTTCGTAGTATGCACTGATCGAACCCGAGTCTGTTGGCACCTGGTAAATGATGTAATTTCCGTCCATAATTCGGACAGATGCCCCTAACTCTCCAGAAAGTGTCTCTTGTTCCAAATCGATTCTAGGGATAACTTGACTTGTGACATATAACAGTTCGCTTGGCTCTCGCCCTACCTCGCGTAATCTGCGCATGGTTCTACGAATCTTTGCGATAGGATCTCTGTCGATACTGGCTTGCATAAATGCTGATTGTCGATCATTGTTCATGAATATGTTGGTGTCGACCAATCCATCAGCGCCACCGTCATGAAGTCCACCAAGGGGCACGAATGCTGCACCTAGCTTTGACGACAAGAAGCTCAGGACGAACGTCTCAAACTCCGTGCCGTTGGTGCGATCCAAAGCGATCCTGACCAGTTCCGTCTGTGGGGGAGTCTGCATTGCCTAATCCCGTCTCGTTCGAGGTACCAGTGGGGAAACATTCAACATAACTCTAGTCCCAGCTCTGGCCGAAGACTGCGGCATCAAAGGTGGATGCGGCTCGGGCCCTGTAGACCGAGTATGACGTGTTGATAGAAGGTCATGGTGGCGGCGCTGGAGTGGCCTAGGCGTCACGCCGACGTGGATGGGCGATCTGTCTAGCTTAGCGGACACGCAGCCGTCGTCGCTGCGCTGGCCGGTGGCCACGCACTCCTCGAGCGGATGGCACAGCTCGACGCCGGATCGGGGGTCGATGTCAATGTCGCGGCTGGTGGAAACCTTAAGGTCGCTCGCGATGAGCTGGTACTGAACCGACACGACCTGCCGGTTGACGGTGAGCCGGGCGGCGTCTCGGCAGACGTTGTGCCATCGTAGGCCAGCGATCTCGCCCCTGCGGATCCCGGAGGTCGCGTCGAACGGGTCCAGCTCGTGATCGGCCATCGCGTTAAGGAAGCAGCGCGGCTTGGCGCCGGTCCACCTACAAATCGATCGGCCACCGCGGCATGTGCAAAGGACCTCGTTCTGAGCACCCGCGATTGGTACAAGTCCAGGCTTGACCCGTTCAAAGTAAGGGGATTATATACGAAAGTTGCGAAACATGTCGTGGCTCGATAGGATAAGTCCT
>VXYK01000016.1 GCA_009845995.1 Acidimicrobiaceae bacterium
ACCCCTAATCAGGGACCCTCAACCACCCCGCCCCCACGTTTTCGCGAAGGCTCAAAAAAAGTATAGCCCTTCCAATGACGCAAAACACTTATCTGACAACCACGACTTTGTGATTTGCTATTCCAAGTCGATAGAACACTATGATTTGGTCCCTCTTCCTAGAAAAAACGAACAGAATCGTCGATACAAGAACCCTGACAACGATCCAAGAGGACCTTGGAAGTCAAGTGGGCTTGATGTAAAGACATATTCCCCAGATTATGACTATGAGATCGAAACTCCTTCAGGACGATTTGTGAATCCTCCACAGGGGAAATGCTGGCGTGTCTCTCGTTGTAGATTCGACGAACTTGTAGCCGATAATCGGATTTGGTTTGGCAAGTCTGGTAGTAATGTTCCCAGCATTAAGCGGTTTTTGTCGGAAGTTAAGCAGGGCGTTACGCCGTTGACCGTATGGACTTACAAAGATGTAGGACATACGCAGAGTGGAACACAGATGTTGAACGACATTGGTTTAGCGTTTGAAAACCCCAAACCGACAACTCTATTAGAGCGTATGATCTACATTGCTTCCGATCCTCATGCAATTGTTCTCGATTCGTTTGCGGGGAGTGGGACGACGGCTCAGGCTGTGCTGGCATTGAACAAACAGGACGGCGGCAATCGCAAATTCATTCTTGTTGAGTGCGAGGACTACGCCGACTCAATCACAGCAGAACGCGTGCGACGGGTCATCTCTGGTGTTCCAGATGCCAAAGATGCCGATTTGAGCGAGGGTCTCGGAGGCTCTTTCACCTACTGCACCCTAGGCGATCCAATAACCGCCTCGGGAATGCTCTACGGCGATACGTTGCCAGACTTCTCAACGTTGGCAGCATGGTTGATGCACACGTCGACCGGGCGGTCGGTGGGTCCGTCTGAGTTGCAGCCCCTTGACGGGAATGGTCTGATCTACAGCGACTCCCGCCGCAACTACTACCTGCGCTACAAACCTGACCTCGAATGGCTGCGTAGCAACGAGGCAGTGTTGACCGAGTCGCGAGCCGAGAAAATCGGCCAGATCTGTCGGAAACAGAACAAGGAGGCAGTGGTTTTTGCTGCGGGCAAGTACATCGAATTGGATGACTTGAGCGAACTCAAAATCATGTTCGGTCAACTGCCCTTCGAGATAAGCCGGTCGGAGCAGGTTTGATGCGTCTTGAACTCAAGGAGTACCAGCACCGCACGCTTGAGACCTTCGACCGCTGGTTGGAGGCACTGAATGAAGCTCGCTCCGAATTGCTTCGCAAGACGGTGTTGCTGGAACCAGAGGGAATGGAGGTTTCAGAAGATGACCGCAATTTTCCGCGTACTGCTTGGAAGCGCTTGATGGCCGAAGGTGGGATTGAGTCTGGTGCCCTTGAGCATGTGGATCGTTACGACGCTGCTGACAGACCCATCCCCCACTGTTGCTTCAAAGTGCCGACCGGAGGCGGCAAGACGCTGCTTGGCGCTGCTGCTCTGGAGAGAACCGGAATCCAGACGGGGTTGGTGCTCTGGATCGTACCGACCAAGGCGATCTACAACCAGACCGAGGCTGCCTTCAGATCACGCGAGCACCCGTACCGGCAGCTTCTTGAGCACGCGAGCGGTGGACGGGTAAAGCTCATGGAGAAGGACGACCGTGTCAATCGCGGTGACATAGAGAACTACCTGTGCGTCATGCTTTTGATGCTGCCCGCGGCGAACCGGCAGAAAGGCAAAGAGTTCCTGAAGATGTTCCGAGACTCGGGCCGTTATCTGACGCTGTTTCCGAAAGAGGACAACGGAGCGGCCATCGAAGAGTTGCTCGCAGAAAACCCCGATCTGGAATGTCACGAAGACGGAACCCTAAAGCAGAGTCTCTTCAATGTGTTCAAGACGTTGCGCCCAACGGTCGTGCTAGATGAGGCTCACAAGGCGTACGGTGGCGCGGGCGCATCCGAGTTCGTAAGTGCCGTCAACAGGCTCAATCCGAGGCTGGTGGTCGAGTTGACCGCGACGCCGAATCGCAATATCAGCAACCTATTGGTCAACATTTCGGGGGTGGACCTCAAGAAGGAGGAGATGATCAAGCTCCCCGTGGAGGTCACCACCAGTGGAGGAGAATGGCGCGATACCCTCTCCCGGGCCGCGGACAAACTCAATGAACTCCAGGCGGCAGCCAACGCGCTCGAAGGCGAATCTGGTCGATACATTCGCCCGATCGCCGTGGTGAGGGTGGAGCGCACCGGCAAGGCTCAAATCGGAGGTGACAACATTCACGCGGAGGATGTGCGCAACTACCTTGTGAACCACTTAGGAGAAACACCCGAGGCAGTGCGCGTCAAGTCGTCCGAACAGGATGAGATTTCCGGCCACGATTTGATGTCCCCTTATTCTCCTGTCCGTTGGATTATCACCAAAGCTGCGCTTATGGAGGGCTGGGATTGCTCGTTCGCGTATGTCCTCGTCATGCTCGACAACACCAGCAGCAAGAGGGCGATCACGCAGCTCATGGGTAGGGTGATGCGCCAACCGCACGCCCGTCGGACAGGAGAGCCGGAGCTTGACAAGTGCTACGTGCACTGTTGGAAGACCAAGGTCGATGATGCGGTGATGCAGGTCAAGGGCGGGCTGGAACATGAAGGTCTGACCGGTCTCGCGCATGATGTGCTCGGCGAGGGTTCTGAGGCCACGGAGTTGATGACTTTGCGTAGGCGCAAACGATTTAGCGGACGCGAAATCTTCCTTCCGAAGGTGCTCCACCGCGATGGCGGCGGTTGGTGTGAGCTCAGCTACCAGCGTCATATCCTCGCCCATGTCGAGTGGTCCGAGATCAGAGCACCTCAAGCAGTGGCATCGGGTCCTAGTGAAGGCTTAGTGGAAGAAACTGCGGTAGTTGACTTGGCAGGCGGCTCTGGATCCCAACCGACTCACCAGCTTCTCGACTCCGACCCCGAGGTCACGTTGTCTTGGATGACTCGCCAAATAACAGACCTCATCCCCAATCCGTGGCAGGCTGCGCGCATTGCACGCGCGCTACTGGAGTCATTGCGCGATCTGGACTTGGGCGAGGCGGAGGTCTACGCGCAGAGGCGTGAACAGGTTGTTCGGCTCCGCGATGCGGTAGTCGAGCAGGTTGAGCGACAGTCCGAGCAGGTTTTTGCCGACAAACTCAGGGAAGGTGAGATTCGGTTTGATTTAGAAGCGAGCGAGCCCAACTTCAAGATGCCCGAAGAGTTCACACTGGCAGTGTCGGTGAACGACCATACCTTGGAGCGGGCGGGCAAACCCGTGCAAACCAGCCTCTTTGATCCAGTGTTCGAGAATCACTTCGATAGCAAATTGGAAAAAGACTTCGCGTTCTATATCGACCAGCACAAGGCCATCCAATGGTGGCACCGGGTCGCGGTCCGTCAGCAGCACGAGTACTATCTGCGTGGCTGGAATCAGGACCGGATCTGGCCCGACTTTGTGGCCATGTCTGAAAGTAGTGTGGGCAAGCAGCAGTTGTTGGTGGTCGAGACCAAGGGAAAGCACCTTGAGGGCAATGCCGACACGGAGTACAAGACCAAGGTGTTCGCCACTCTGGAGCAGTCGCTGAACACAGACAAAGGTTTTGAATGCGGTGAAGTCAGCCTCGACAACGGGCAAACCAGAGGCCGCTTCAAGATTGTGTTCCGGGATGAAGACTTCCCCGAGACCGTCGGAATGTAACAACGTCCGAAGCAGATTCACCGACCTGTCGATCGAGTGTGCAGCGAAGGTTGGCGGTTTGGCGAACGCGGGCACGGTGAAATACCTTGCGTGGATGCAATCCGGACCCCGCAATCCGTTCCTTGCCGACTCGTCGAACGCCATGGCGCATGGTCGTTGTGACCAACAGGACAACGTGCCGTGGCGTGGACCCGAGGGACCGAGCGAGGTGCTGACCGAGGACGACATCCAATATTCGTGGCTCGGACCGTGTCACTTCGGGTGCACCGTTTCGGGCCCGTATCCCGACGGCCGTCGGGTTGTGTGGAGCAATGGTCGTCAGAATATTGCGAAGCTCGACTACGACACGCTGGAGGTCTTGGCGGACCACGAAATCGTCGGGGGCGAGGGCCGTACGCCGATCGCCGAACTGAAGGAGAACCTCGCCGGACTCGACAACAAGGAGGGGCAACAAGCCATCGAGCACGCCATCGGACTGTCGTTGCGGTTCATGACTGGTCTCGACGGCGTCTATGCGTTGCTGGATTGCGACAACACGTTTTTCCTTGGCCGCAAAGACCACGCGGTGGCTTATGTGGAAGCTGATTCAAGCGACCCGGCTTCGGAGATCAGTGAACGTGACCGCTGGTACAAACCCGACCATATCGAAGGTTATTTCGTGGGAGTGAACATGACCTTCGACGGCCGGCTGGTGATGTCGACTGATCATGGCTGGATAGTGGTGCTGGCTCGCGACTTCAGCGAATACCACGCAATCCAGGTTGCGGGCGGAGCCGAAGAGGCCGCCGAGTACTGCGCCCTCAGAGAAGCCGAGTTCGGCCACACCGGGTTTGGTTGGATGCGCACCAGTATCTGCGTCGACGAGGACAACGGCATCTACGTCAGCTCCAATGATCACCACCACAAGCTCCGCTGGACGGGTGAACAGCTCTCAGACGACGAGGCAGACGGTTGTTGGTCAGTGCCCTATCGCAACGGCGACGGCTACGGGTCGGGCACAACACCATCGCTTATGGGTTTCGGCCCCGATGAAGACAAGTTCGTGGTGATCGGCGACGGGGACAAAATCGTCAACATCACGCTGCTGTGGCGCGAGGACATCCCCGACGACTGGGAACAGCTGGCCGGTGCCCCACACCGCCGGACCGCTGGTATTGGTCCGGCCAATATGGGTGACCCAGACCTCCCAGAGATCAAGACTGAGCAGTCGATCACTGTGTCGGGCTACGGGGCGATGACCGTCAACAACGAACCCGCCACCATCCCCGCGAATTTCCCCCCTCGAGGCACGAGAATGCTCTGCTTCATGCTCGGCCACAAACCCGAATACACACCCCACGGCATGCACAAATACCAGTGGGATCCAGAGGCCGGAGAATTCAAAGAAGCCTGGGTCAACCACGACATCTCCTCGCCGAACTCGGTGCCCTTCGTGGCTGAGAAAAGCGGGTTGGTTTACACCTGCGGCGCGCGTGACGGTAAATGGACTGTCGAAGCGGCCGATTGGGAAACCGGTGAGAGCCGCTTCCATTTCGTCGTGGGCGGCTCGAAATTCAATACGGTCGGCGCTGGAGTGACAATCGACGAGGACGGCCGTGTGCTCATGGGCTCGATGTACGGCAAGACCCGAATCCTGCGCGGCCCGGGGCCGTCAGCGGGAGTCCCATAGCTCAATGCGTGGAGAGCTCAACGCACAGGGCCCAACGCGGCTGCGAACGCGGCGGCTGCGGCAGATATGTCGTCGTCGTTGATGTCGAGATGGGTCACGAGACGCGTGCCTACCAACTGCGCATAGGGGCTCGGCCCCTTGTGACCCCTGGTTCTGAGCACGTCGCAGAGCACGCCGCGGTCCGCGAGGCGCTGCTGGAGTTCGCTGCCGGCATCGTCAATGGAGATGAACATCATGTTGGTGTTGATTGCGTTCACTTTGATACCGTCGGTGTCAGCCAAAGCCGCCGCTAGCGACGCTGCCCGGGCGTGGTCGTCAGCGAGCCGCTCGACATGGTGTTCCAGGGCGTAGATGCCTGCCGCCGCCAGCACCCCGGCCTGGCGCATCCCTCCGCCGAGCATCTTGCGCCACTTCCGGGCTTCATCGATCAACTCGCGAGGGCCGCTGAGAACCGATCCAGCCGGCGCACCGAGGCCCTTTGACAAACACATCGAGACGGTGTCGAACCCGGCGGTCAACTCGGCACCCGAAACGCCCAACTCAACACAGGCGTTCCACATGCGCGCACCATCGAGGTGAACGCTCAGGGACGCGTCTCGAGCCACCTTGATTGCCTCGTCCATGCGTTCGGGCGACTGCACCATCCCGTTCTTGGTGTTCTCAAGGCACAGCAGTCGAGTTCGGGCGAAGTGCGCGTCGTCGGGTTTGACAGCGGCAGCGACCGCCTCGGGGTTGGGGAGCCCGTCAGTCTCTGTAGCCACGGGCTGAGGAGCGATCCCACCGAGTACCGCGCCACCGCCGGCCTCCAGCCTAAATGTATGAGAAGTATCGCCCGCGATGTATTCGTCGCCTCGGCCGCAATGGGCCAGCAAAGCGCACAGGTTGGACTGGGTTCCGCTGGTGACGAAAAGCGAAGCCTCCTTGTTCAGGCGTTCAGCCACCATGGCCTCAAGCCTGTTCACGTTGGGGTCGTCGCCAAAGACATCGTCGCCCACCTCTGCTTCTGCCATCGCTTGCCGCATCGCCGGTGTCGGCTGCGTAACGGTGTCAGAACGAAGATCGATCACAACTGGATTCTGTCATGGTTGTTCTGGCCAATAGGCATCGCGAGGACATCATCGCAGCTGGCGATCTTGATCACCCAGGTATTTCGCTGCGATACTGACAATTGGGAAGACTCGCTTCTCAGTTCTTGGTGTGTCGATGGTCAAGAAGAGCGTTCTTGCGTTTGTGGTCGCCGCGGTTGTCTCGTTCGGTCTTGTGGCTTCTGTAGGATTGGACGACGTTGAGCCGGCGGCCGCGGTTGATCAGGCAGGCTGTGAGCTTTATGGGGGTTGGTGGACGATTTATGGCTGCTTCACGGCGCATTTGACGTGTTTTGCAAACGGTGGAAGTTGGGTACCCGCTGGAAGCGTGAACGGTTCGTGTGTTCTTCCGACGACAACGACGACTACTACTACTACTACCACCACCACCACCACCACCACAACAACTACCACCACCACGACGACGACTCCTCCACCTGCACCTCCGAGGCCGCCTCCGCCTCCACCCCCGTCTCCAGGACCGACATCGCCTGGTCCAGGTGATGGCCAGAGTATTTCTCGACCAGTGGGTTTTGTCTTGTGCTGGCGTTAACTCGGCGATTGTATTCTCATGGAACGCCGTTACCTCGGCTGACGTGTACCGGGTGTCAATTGATGACGGCACGGGCTGGCGTGAACCGATTGCTGCTACGAGTACGTCGTATGTGTTTCGGGGTTTGGCTTGGGCTTCGGTTTTTTCTTTGAGTGTTCAAGCGGGAAAGAACGTCGGCAGTTCGGTCGTCTGGAGTTCGACGGCGTCGCGGTCCTGTGAGACGCCTTTCCGGAGTGTTCCGACTGGCTTGGAGTGCGAACGCACCGCGACGTCGGTGGATTTCTCATGGGATCCAGTGCCAGGTGCCACTTCCTACACTGTGGTTCTCGAACCCCAGGTTACTGGCGGTGTGAAACGTCGGGTTGAGCAGATCTCCGAGGATTCGGTTGAATTCGTCGGCTTGAGTCCGTCGTCAAGCAATATTTTGAGTGTGTTCGCGGTTGTGGGTGGGCGTCCGCAGTTGCCCGGGGAGATCAAGTGTGTGACGTCCTCGGCGGTGGCTGATCCAGATCCGCCGGTGTGCTCTGCCGTCGGCGATGACAGCGTCACCTTGAGTTGGGGTGCTGATAGCAGGGTTCATCAGTGGTATGTGGCGCGAGTGACGACGGGGGATTCCTATGTGGACGGAGTCATGCTGGGTTCTTCGGTTTTGAGCAAGAAGTTTGCTGGGCTCGCATCGGACCGGACATACAGTTTCAGGTTTTGTGGCGAGCACAGGGCCGAACCAGCTGGACAAGGGTTCCTGGTTTCGTTTCATGTAAGACCTCAGCATTGGCTAGCCAGCCCTCGGCTGTCTCGTGTAGCGCTACGACGACAGACCGTGTGACGGTCGGGTGGGGAACACATGTCTTGGCTGATCGCTGGCAGATAGCGAGACTGGGTGCCGATGGTCTGTTGGTTGACAACAGGTTGCTGGATGGTTCTCACTCGTCTGCGGTGTTCGCCGGTCTTGCTCCTTCAACGGGTTACGAGTCCGGGTTGTGGTGGAGAACGTCTCCACAAGGCTCGTGGCAGACGGTGGGCAGACCCCGTACCTGTGTAACACAAACCAGCCCTACCACGTCGGTGTCGACGACATGTTCATCTGCAAGCTCATATTGCGTCACTCGTGGTGTGCATGATGCAGTGTTGAGGGCTGCGCAGAAAGCGATCACACCACCGACCGGGACGGTATGCACGTCAACTCAGTTGGCAGCGAAGTCGATCAGCCAGATCACTCGAAACCGACTAGCGTCGATGATGTTGGCTATACCGGCGTGGGAGCTCAACGGTGGTCGGACGAACGTTGCCTTAGCCCCGATGACATTATCTAGGGGCGACAACATGGTCAACCGCGGGGGTGATTCCAACAATATCCAGTTGTACTCTCATATGACCTTGAACGGCTACAAGCAAGCTCATTGGAATCCAGGTGTTGGTTTGTGGCAACTGGACAACTTCGCACGGGCCAACGAAGAAGTGGTCCTTCGCGTTAACGTGGGATTGAGGGTTGCTGGTGTCGGTGTGGTGGGTCA
>VXYK01000003.1 GCA_009845995.1 Acidimicrobiaceae bacterium
CAACACCAACAAACACACCCATAACATTTGGACTCACAAACGGGTCCCCCTCACTGTGCTCGTGTTGTTGCTGCGCCCGTTGTGGTGCTTGCCAAGCACAAAAGGAAAATCCTAGTTGTTCCGTTGGTCGCGCTTGTTATTGCGGCGGGGCTGGCGTTGGCTCCAACAACAATCCAAGATGTTCCAGTGCTGTCAACACTGAAAGCCGAGGAAGCGAGCGCCCACGATATGGAACGCGCGCTTGGGGCTCCCTACCTCAAGCGTGAGTGTGAATGGAAATGGAAATGGGTAGCAGAAGTAAGCCATTACGTGGACAGTAATGGAAATCTCACCCAACCAACTTTTACGAGTTATGATGATAGCCAGCCTGTTTTTGTTTGGAGCTGGAAATGGGTAGAGGAGTGCCGCTGGGTATGGGTAGACTCCGTAGTCACGGTTGCGCACCTCCATCTCACGGAAACACAATGCGAGTACGCTCTCTTGATCGGTAGCGTGTTACTTGGGATGTTCCCGTCGACCCGGGCTGCACAACTGGCCGCAGCCGTTATGGGGCTTGCTGTAGGCGCGTACCACATTGAGACGAGGTCTTGTGAAACATCCGAGCGGATCGTGGTCCTTTCGTGACGTTTCCAGCCGCCATCTGTGGCGTTAGGGGTGATGATGCGTTCACTGCTTGATCGTCTATGCGTGCCCCTTATTGCGGTCGGGGTGTGGCTTTTGGCCCTGAACACACCCAACCAGGTCGGCTCACGAATAATGTTAATGTCAGCTATCGCGATGGCTGTATTGTCGGCTGTGTTGTTCTGGCGGGATTGGCGTGCTAGGCAATCAGCTAGAGTTGACTCCGAGCAGGTTCTCTCCGACGGCGAGCACCCTCAGGTTTAACCGTGCACAGACATTCCGTAACGGCCGCGGTATTGGCGGTGGTGGCGATTAGTTGTGGTGCTGGTGCTGGTGCTGAGTCGGTTGCTGAGTGCCATGCCGCTGCTATGGCCCAAGCAGTGGCCGAAGATGCGTACATAGCTGCGCTCACGGTGGTGAGCGATGACGACGGACATCGCCACGCGCCAAGCGATGATCACGACCACGCCGAGATCGAAGAAAGGGTCATAGCAAGTCGGGTTGATGTGATCCTTGCCACCGAGGCGACCCGGCGAGCTTGCCAGTAGCGAATTGACCCGCAGATGGAGGCGCTCTTGCTCGCCGACGGCGCGTTCAAGCCCGACAACACCGCTGCCAAGGCATCCCGCAGCCTACCTGACCAATTTGTCGGTGGTGATCGTTCGGTCGAGGGGGTGGGCTTGGTCGACTGGGCGCATGTCGTCGCCGATCACGTAGTGCAAAGGCACACCGGTGGGGATGTTGAGTTCGATGATCTCGTCGTCGCCGATGTTGTCGAGGTGCTTGACGAGAGCCCGCAGTGAGTTGCCATGGGCAGCGACCATCACCGTGCGACCGGTACGCAGGTCGGGCACCAAAGCGTCGTACCAGTAGGGCAGTAGCCGGTCTACAACATCGGCAAGACACTCGGTGGCAGGCATGAGTTCTGGGGCGAGATCGGCGTAGGCGGCGGATGCAATCGGGTTGAACTCGTTGTCGGGGCTGATCGGTGGGGGTGGAGTGTCGTAGCTCCGTCGCCAGAGACGGAGTTGTTCCGCTCCGTGGATCTCGCCGACTTGGGCTTTGTCGAGCCCGGTCAGGTTGCCGTAGTGGCGTTCGTTGAGACGCCAGTGTCGACGCACCGGAATCCAGCGGCGGTCGAGGCCGGCGAGAATGATCTCGGCAGTCTCAATGGCTCGTTGCAGCAGGGACGTGTGGAGTATGTCTGGCAGTAGGTTTGCGTCGGAGAGCACCGGCACCGCGTCGCGGGCTTCCTGGCGGCCTATCTCCATCAGCGGGCAATCGTGCCAGCCGGTGAAGAGGTTGAGATCATTCCATTCGGAACGCCCGTGGCGCACCAGAATCAGGTTGTACATCCCGTTGACGGTATCGCGTTGTTTACGCCGGGCACGTTGCTTTCGCCGGGCGTAGCCGGAGCCGCGGGAGCTAGGTGTTGCTTTCGCCGGGCGTAGCCGGAGCCGCGGACGCTGTGCGGTCTTTTCCGAGCCGAGGGCAAAGTTGATAATAATACGCTCAACTTTTCGGTGTAATCAGATGCAAATACTGTTACACTGAATCCCAACTTATCCAATTCCTGACGGTTTCCACGGATCTGCGGCGCCGTCCGCAGCGAAAGCAACGCCCGCGGATCTGCGGTGCCGTCCGCAGCAACAACAAAGAGAGTGCAACCATGCCCAAAGCCGTAGGTATCGATCTCGGCACCACCAACTCCGTCGTTTCCGTGCTGGAAGGCGGCGACCCTGTCGTCATCCCCAACGCAGAAGGCTCGCGCACCACCCCCTCGGTGGTCGCCTTCGCCAAGGACGGCGAGGTTCTCGTTGGTGAAGTAGCCAAGCGCCAGGCCATTACGAACCCCGAGCGCACCGTCCGTTCAGTGAAGCGCAATGTCGGCACCAGCTGGAAGGTCGACATCGACAACAAGGCGTACACCTCCCAGGAGATCTCCGCCCGTGTGTTGATGAAACTCAAGCGCGACGCCGAGGAATACCTCGGCGACACCGTCACACAGGCCGTTGTCACCGTGCCCGCCTACTTCGACGACGCACAGCGCACCGCAACCACCGAAGCCGGCCAGATCGCCGGCCTCGAGGTGCTGCGCATCATCAACGAGCCGACCGCCGCTGCTTTGGCATACGGCCTCGACAAAGAAGAGTCCGACCAGACCATCCTCGTGTTCGACCTCGGCGGCGGCACCTTCGACGTGTCGGTGCTCGAACTCGGCGACGGAGTGTTTGAAGTCAAGTCAACCTCGGGCGACACCCAACTCGGCGGCGACGACTGGGACGACGCCGTCATCGAATGGCTCGCCAAGTCGTTCAAAGGCGACCACGGAGTCGACCTGAGCAAAGACCCGATGGCTGCCCAGCGGCTCAAGGAAGCCGCGGAGAAAGCCAAGATCGAATTGTCGCAGGTTCAGTCGACGCAGATCAATCTGCCTTTCATCACCGCAACAGACGCAGGTCCGCTGCATCTCGACTACGAACTGACCCGAGCCAAGTTCCGTGACCTCACCTCGGACCTGCTCGACCGCTGTCGCGGCCCGTTCGAAGCGGCCATCAAGGACGCCGGTCTCACCAAGGGATCCATCGACCATGTTGTGCTCGTCGGCGGATCGACGCGTATGCCTGCGGTGGCTGAACTGGTCATGGAAATGACGGGCAAAGAACCGAACAAGACGGTCAACCCCGACGAAGTCGTCGCAATCGGCGCGGCGATCCAAGCCGGTGTGTTGAAAGGTGAAGTCAAAGACGTGCTGTTGCTCGACGTGACACCACTCTCGCTCGGCATCGAAACCAAAGGCGGGGTGATGACCACCCTGATCGAACGCAACACCACCATCCCGACCCGCAAGAGCGAGATCTTCACAACCGCGGAGGACAACCAGCCGTCGGTCGAGATCCATGTGTTGCAAGGGGAGCGAGAGATGGCTGCCTACAACAAGACGCTCGGCAAATTCCAACTCGTGGACCTGCCGCCCGCCCCACGCGGCCTGCCCCAGATCGAGGTCGTGTTCGACATCGACGCAAACGGCATCGTTCATGTGAGCGCCAAGGACAAGGCCACCAACAAAGAGCAGTCGATGACCATCACCGGTCAGAGCTCACTGGACAAAGACGCTATCGATCAGATGGTCAAAGACGCTGAACTTCATGCCGAAGAAGACCGCAAGCGCAAGGAGGAGGCCGAGGTTCGCAACACGGCCGACACCCTCGTCTACCAGACCGAGAAGCTGCTCAAAGATCAAGCCGACGCGGTCTCAAGCGACGAGAAAGAGACCATCGAAACGCAGTTGGCCGAAGTGCGCACCGCTTTGGAAGGCACCGACGTTGAAGCCATCAAGAGCGCAACCGAGGCTCTGATGACAGCCAGCCAGGAATTCGGCCAGCGACTCTACGAAGCAGCGGCACAGGCTGAACGCGAGTCCGCAGCCGCCGAGTCGACTCCCGACGACGACGAAGTTGTCGACGCTGAGATCATCGACGAGGACGACGCCGACAGCCAGGCATCGTGAGCGACCTCGACGAACCGGACGCCTCCAGCGAGGAACAGTCGGCTGCCGACACCGTCCTTGTTGACGGTGAGGCTGACGAGACAATCGAGGCTGATCCGGGACTCGAGTCGGCGCAGGAGCTCGACTCCGGGCAAGAGCCGGAGCCGGCACCGGAGCCGTCGCCCGAGGAACTGCTCGCCGCAGAACGAGACCAGCACCTCAACGACCTGCAACGGGTCACCGCCGAGTTCGCCAACTTTCGCAAACAAACAGACAAGCGAAACGCGGAGACGGTGCGACAGGCAGCCGCACGAGTGATGCAGGCGATCTTGCCGGTACTCGATGCCTGCGACGCTGCTGCACTACAGGAGGTAGAAGGTGTTGAACCGATAGCAGCGCAACTCCGCAGCGTCCTCGAAGCCCAGGGTCTCGAAGTCATCGACCAAACCGAACCATTCGACCCGAATCGGCATGAAGCCGCGATAAGCGAACCCGGCGACGAAGACCAGGATGAACCCATGGTCTCGGAGGTGCTGCGCACCGGTTACGCCTTCAATGGCAGGGTGTTGCGAGCAGCCATGGTCCGGGTCAAGGGGTGATGGTGAAGGGCTAGACCGATCCGCGATACAACTTGAGGAGGTGATTTGGTGACCGAATACGAAAAAGAGTGGTTCGAGAAGGACTACTACGCGATTCTCGGCGTCACCGAAAACGCCTCCGCCAAGGAGATCAAAAGCAAGTACCGGAAGCTGGCACGGGAACTCCATCCCGACGCCAACCCCGGCGACACAGGTGCGGAAGGACGTTTCAAAGAAGTATCAGCGGCCTACGACGTGATCGGCGACGAAGACAAGCGCGCCCGCTACGACGAAGTGCGAAAAATGGGCCCGATCGGCCCCATGTTCGGGGGCGGTCGCGGTCCCGGACCAGGTGACTTCAACGTCGGCATGCATGACATTGGAGACTTGCTCGGTGGTCTGTTCAACCGCGGTGGTCGTTCCAGGGGCGGGCCGGGTGCAGCCCAGGGTCAACGCGGCAACGACATAGAGGTGGATTTGACGCTGGACTTCGATGACGCAGTCAATGGCCTAGAGACCGCCATCAGCCTTACCAGCGAAGCAACCTGCTCAGGCTGCGGCGGAACCGGTTCAGAACCCGGATCGCCGCCGAGCAAATGCGAATCCTGCGACGGCAAAGGTGTGCACGACGAGAACCAGGGACTGTTTTCTTTCAGTCGGCCCTGCCAAAGCTGTGGTGGCCGCGGCTCGGTGATCTCATCGCCCTGCACGACGTGCCGTGGATCAGGATCAGAGGTACGCCCGCGCGAAGTCAAAGTGCGTATCCCGGCAGGTGTCAAGACCGGCCAGAAGATTCGGCTCAAGAAGCGTGGTGCTCCGGGATGGGGCGGCGGCCCTCCCGGTGATCTGTTCGTTCACGTGAACGTGAAACAGCACGAATTGTTCGGCAGGTCCGGCAAAGACCTGACGCTCGAAGTTCCCATCACCTTCTCCGAAGCGGCGCTCGGAGCCAACGTTAAGGTGCCCACGCTCAACGGTGAAGTCGTCAAGATTCGGATCCCGCCGGGGACAGTGTCCGGCAAGACGTTTCGGCTCAAGGGCCGAGGCGGAGCAGGCGACCTGCTGGTCACCGTTGCCGTCGCTGTGCCCCAAGAACTGAGTACTCAACAACGCGATGCGGTTGAAGCATTCGCCGAAGCCACAACCGATTCACCACGCGCCCACCTGGGCGTCTGAGAGAAAGAAAGGAGACACAACCATGGACCAGGAACGATTCCATCGAGCGGTGTATGTGATCTCTGTTGCCGCGGAGCTTGCCGGTGTGCATCCACAAACGCTGCGGATTTATGAGCGCAAAGGACTCGTCGATCCAGCGCGCACAGGAGGCGGCAGCCGGCGCTACAGCGACGCGGACATCGCCTTGCTGCAACGGATTTCGGATCTGACCGACGAGGGCTTGAACCTCGCCGGCGTGAAACGGGTGCTCAAGCTGGAAGCCCGCGTCGCCCAGCTAGAGGCCGCGTTGCAGCAGGTCCAGAGCGACGCGTCCGCGGCCGTCGATGAAGTGCACCGCCAATACCGCCGTGATCTGGTTCCGCTCCACCAGAGCGTCACGATCTTCAAGTCCCCATCGAAAAAATAGGCTCGTAGCGGCCTTTGCCCTGACTGACCCGCTCGGAGGCGACCCGCCGGTGTCGTTCGGGCTAGTGCTGATCCGGCCGGTGGCTCTCGCCGGCGGTTGAGCGGAACGCTGCCAACATGTTGTGCGGGAACGGGTTACGAATCGAACTGACCTCGTTCAGCCGAGTCAACGCTTCGTCGGGCAACTCGAGATCGAGACAACCCAGGTTGTCGTCGAGCTGACCCCGTGTTCTCGCCCCGATCAACGGGACGATCACGCCCCTGCGAGAACGAACCCAACTGAGTGCGACCTGCGCGGGAGAACGACCTATCTCATCTGCGACCGCCACAACCTCAGCGGCGATGTCGAGACCGCGTTGGGAGATCCGCCCGCGCAGCGTCGCCCGGCCCGTGGTGTCTGCATCACGGTTGTATTTCCCGGTCAGCACACCCGAACCCAGCGTGTCCCAGGGCGTGACTGTGAGGTCAAGCGCCTCGGCCACAGGCAACAGTTCATGCTCAACCTCGCGGTCGATCAAGCTGTACCTGATTTGAAGTCCTACAAATCTGCTCCAGCCTCGTAGCTCGGCGATCGTGTTGCAGCGTGCCACCTGCCAAGCCGGCGCGTCGGAGATTCCGATGTAGTGAACCTTCCCCGAGGTGACGAGATCATCGAGAGCACGCATGATCTCTTCAGCCATAGTCGTGTGGTCGCGGGCGTGGACCCAATAAAGGTCGATGTAGTCGGTACCGAGCCGTTCAAGGCTGGCATGGACCGACTCCATCATGTGTTTTCGGCTATTCCCCTGGGCGTTCAGATCGCCTGGACGCATCGGCGCGGAGTACTTCGTTGCCAGCACAACTTCGTCCCGGTGACCTGCAATGAACTCGCCCACGAACTCCTCGCTGCGTCCCCCACTGTAGATGTTGGCCGTGTCGACGAAATTGCCGCCCGCCTCTCGGAACCCCTCATAAACCAGGCGGCTCTCTTCTTTCTCAACTCCCCAGTCGGTGTTGCCGAAAGTCATTGCACCAAGCGCAACCTCAGAAACCCACAGACCGCTCGAACCCATCAATCGATATTTCATAGGGGGACTCTTGCAGCAACTACTTCAGTGAGCCAACGCCGGTGTCAAGAACGGACTGAATCAGAAGGTCCGATTAGAGAAACGTCCAGCGAACCGAACGATCATCCCAATTCTCGACCCGTATCCGCAGCTCCTCACGCGATTCGGGCCGCATGTCCCACATCGAAACCAGCCAGAGGCCGTGAGTCAGCTCCCGGACCCGCGTGGCGCATCTGAGGAACTCCTCGTCGACGGGCAGTCCGTACTCGGCCAGGATCCTCCCCGAAAGGTCGCCGACCTCACGCTCGTAATGCGAGACGATCTGCGTCAGATCGGCTTCCGGGGGTCCGCTACACAGGAAATCACAGTCGATGAGCAGATACCTGCCGTCGTGGAACACCACGTTTCCCGGATACAGATCGCCATGAACCGGAACGACTGGATGCGTGTGCGGCAGCTCGTCCCAGTATTCGAAGAGCAAGGCGCGGGCATCTTCCAACTCCGTCAGCAGAAAATCGAGTGCCGAGGCTGGAACGTTCACCTCCAGCCCCGCAGCGATCATCCGCTCGCGTCGCGCATCGTCATAGCCGGGAGTCCACATCTCCAACGACAGTGGAGGGGAGACGCAATGCCACTGCGCGATCAGCGCGGCCATGTCCGAAACTGAGATCGTCCTGTCGGCGTCCGCCAGGGGCCAATAGGTCACGAATCTGCCATCGGCAAGTTCCAAAACCGAGGTGAGCGGCCTCAACAAAGGAGCGCCGGCGCCGACAAGCAGCTCGATATTCTGCAGACGGTCGCTTGCGATGTCGAAGGTCTCATGGGGCGGCGCCACCCGGGCAACGACCAGATCGTCGTCGTTGATGTACACATTGTTGATTCCGAACCGAAGAAACCGGAACGGTCCTTCGCCCAGGCCGACCGCCGACGCTGCGGCCCGAACGAGGATCGCCTGTTCGGCAGTGTCCGTTGAAAATTGGCTCACCATCGCCCCCGTCGCCGATCTTAATTTATGAGCGTGCGCGGATTGAAAGGTCGTTGCGCTGATACCTGTTGTTCCCCGCTCTTGTTCGCTGCGCTCCGCCTCCCGCTCTTGTTCGCTGCGCTCACGGGCCGCTCGGGCCACGGGCGGGCCGCTCGGGCCACGGCCTCGCTGTTCGGCAGCCGTGTTTGGGATCAATCCGCTCGGCCTCTAGGGCTTGAGACGGCTTCGGTAGAAGCGCTGTTCTGGCAGTGTTTGGCCCTTGTCCGCGATACTCGGCGTTGGGCGGTATGGTCCCCGAGCAGACTGCGAATGATATGACCCACGCCGAACTTGCCGAAGATTACGCCGGGCCGTTCGACCCGAACTGGTCGCTTGAACGGCTCACCCGCAAAGCGCTCGCCCGGCTCTGCCGCGAATACATGGTCGTCTCCATGTACCACGACCGGGCGCTGATGCCGCACGTGGCGCTCGCAGTCGGCCAGGACGCCACGATCAAACAGGCCGACAGCGAATGGATGGGATCAAGCCCGATCTACACCGAACGCAACAAGAAGAACCTGAACATCAGCGGCGACGGCGCGAGCGAGGCGCTCAAGAGCTTCCAGTTCGATGTTGGCGCCCCGCACCATTTCCTGGACTTCCACTTTCAGGAGGTCGACCACGACCTAGGCGTCTTCTGGCTGCCGTTCTGCGGCGCGCACCACTACCTGCGCGAGTTGACAGCCAACGACGAGCAGCTGGTGACCAACATGTGCCACCACATGGAGGACCGGACCTTCGACGCGACCCTGGCGGCAACCAACCCCAAACTGCGGGCTATCCCGGTGCACAGGCCACCAAAACCCGACGAGTTCACGGGCGACCACTGCCGCTGGGAGATCCGGATCGTGGACGAGGAACCCGGGCCGCGGCCCGGAGAGCCCTCGGAGGCAGTGGTCCGGCAATCGGCCGCAGCCAACTTTGAGTTCGATCTGGGTGAGTCGCTCGAACCGGGTGGGATGGACGACTACTCAGGCCCGCTGCGTCCCGACTTCCGCCTGGAGGATCTCTCACATGCCGTGCTGGTGCGCCAAGCCAAGGAGTTTGCGCTCGACGTTCACCTGCTGATGCGGGCCGCCTATTTCTCGATCGACGAGAACTTCAGCCCCGAACTCCTCGACGATGCCGCGCCTCAGCATCGCGCAGCAATGGCTCCGGTGATGGTCGAACGACTCTGCGAGGCGATGGGGATCACCGGCGACGGCATGGAAACGATCGCCAAAGTGCTGCAACTCGATCCGATCCTGGTTGACGACTATGTGCGTTACAGCGTGACGGTCCACGACGATGCGACCGGTTCAATCGAGTTCCACGACTGTGCCGGTGTCGGTGACGATGTCTGTCGCAGCCCCCTCGACTGGCTCGACGGTTTTGAGCACATGGCCCAAGCTGTCAATCCCCGCTGCAGAGCTACCCAGACTGGTGAACGCTCATGGGACCTGCACATCGACTCCGACGCCGAACCGGTAGAGCCGCACTGGCTTGCCGATGGAATCGGCGGCGGGGGTCTGCGTACCTTCGACCTCAGCGAACGCCGCGTCGAACTCACTGTGAAGCCGTCGTGATCTGCGCGGCAGCAACAACCATGGGCTAAAACACGTCCATGGAACTCCCAGAGGCAATCAACTGGGCTTCCGAGCGCAGGCTTGGAGTTCTCATCACTATCCGCGCAGACGGTAGGCCCCAGTCCTCTGACGTCGTGTACTACGTCGACGACAGCGTGTTTTGTATCTCGGTGACCGCGGACCGGGCCAAAACCGCCAACCTCCGGCGTGACCGGCGAGCCGTGCTGCACGTGTCCGACGAGAAGGCATGGTCATACGTGTCGCTCGATGGCACTGTCGAACTGTCACCCGTCACCACCAGCATCGACGATGCGACCAGCGACGCCCTAGTCAACTACTTCGAGCGAGTAGCGGGAAGCCACTCCGACTGGGACGAATACCGCCAAGCCATGATCGACGAACGGCGCCTGATCGCCCGCTTCACCCCAAACCACGCCACCGGCTACGTCTAGCCCGCACAACACACGGGCAGTCAGATTTTGGCGTGGTCGGGGCGGGCTTCGACGATTGTGCCGACGTCGATGTACTCGCGCCACTCACCGTGTTGGGCGTGCCAGAAACGTCGCCCCGAAAGCTGCTCGAGAGCCAAGCCGTAGCAGTGGAAATTGGCTGAAGCGCCGTCCACATGAATCGAGTGGACATCGTCGCCGAGCATCGCCACGCCGGTTCCCCGTTCGACAACGACCTCGTGCTGAACCAGCGGTTCGCCTTCTCCAGCGCAGGGTCCATAAAGGCGGTTCAGCTCTTGACCGCGCATCCCAACGATCACCGCCCAGGTCGTGTGCTCGTGCGGCGGTGCCCAAACGCCGTTGCCCACAGTTTGGATGTACAGCGCCAGGCGGTCGCCGTCTTGTGCGATTCGGTACATCAGCGAACTGGACTCGGTGCCGGGTGGTGGGAAGTCCTCGTCGGGGAACAGGTCCTCGTGCTCGGCCAGACGCAACAGCCGTTCCTTGATGCGTTCAACACCAGCCTGATCGATGCCCCCGCCCTCGCGCCCCTGGGCGTCGATCTTGGCGATGTCGTCCATCGCCTCGGTCACAACCAAAGCCCGCCGACCTGCTCGTTCAGTCTCGCTCATGTTCTCCTTTCCCCGAGCTCCACCCCGGGTCACACTAACGGCTCGCTGGACGAATCTTGTCGAAACCGGGGTGGGGAGTCAGGGGGCCGCCGGCGATCGCGACCCTCAGTTGATCGTCCAGGGCCCTCCGTTCGGGGGGTGTTTGGTCTATTGTCAGAAAGGCGATGAGTTCGCAAACGAGCGAGAAGCTCCAAGTTCTCCGAGGTGATGTATTCGGCGGCCTGACCGCGGCCGTGGTCGCTCTTCCACTCTCGCTCGCTTTCGGGGTCGCGTCGGGGTTGGGAGCAGTCGCCGGACTCTACGGGGCGATCGTGGTGGGTCTAATGGGAGCCCTCCTCGGTGGTTCGAAGACCCAGATCTCCGGGCCGACCGCTCCGTTGTCGGTGGCCATGGCAGTGGTCTTCGTCGACTATGCCAACCAGGATCTTGGCAAGGCGCTCGCCATCGTGGCGCTGGCAGGGCTGATTCAGATGCTCATGGGAGCGTTGCGGTTGGGCAGCTACATGGCCTACACGCCGTACGCGGTGGTGTCGGGCTTCACCTCCGCTGTCGGATTGATCATCATCCTGGTCCAGGTTCTGCCGTTCTTCGGCACCGAGGTTGCCCTGGGCGGCGCGCTCAAATCGCTGCGCGCCTGGCCTGACGCCGTCAGCAATGTCGATCCCAGCGCGCTGACTTTGGGCGTTGTCACGCTGGCGGTATGTATTTTCTGGCCGGAACGACTGCGAAAATTCCTGCCTCCGTCCGTGGCCGCACTGCTGATCGGGACGTTGCTCTCAGTGTTGTGGCTGAGCGACGTGCCAACCTTGGCAGAGGTGCCATCGGGCCTCCCCGACATCGAAATGCCGGAACTTCCGCTGGGCGACCTCGGCGCTGCGCTACCGCCTGCGGTGACGATCGCCCTGCTCGGCTCGATCAACAGCCTGCTCACCGCGAGGGTGGCCGACTCGCTGACCCTGCAGAGCCACGAACCCAATCGGGAACTGCTGGGCGTGGGGTTCGCCAACGTGTTGGTGGCCCTCGTCGGTGGCGTTCCCGGAGCGGGAGCCACCTCGTGCACGGTGGCCAACGTCCGGGCCGGGGGCCGGTCACGGGTATCAGGGGTGCTGTGCGCCACGATCCTGCTGGCGCTCGTGCTGGGTTTGGGAAGGATTGCCGACGCGATCCCGCATGCCGTGTTGGCCGGCATCCTCATCAAGATCGGTTTCGACATCATTGATTGGCGCTACATCACTCGAATCCACCTCGTTCCCCGCGAGAACCTGGTTGTGCTGGCGCTGACACTCGGATTGTCGGTGGTGTCGGACCTGGTTGTCGCCGTGGCAGTCGGTCTGATCGCGGCAGCGATGACCGGTGCCCGCCAACTCGAGCGCTTGGAGCTCGACATGGTGGTCTCGACCCCGCTGCTCGACATGACCTTCCTTGCTGACGACGACGCTGACGACGATGGCGATGACGATGGCGACGAGTTCGACTTCGATTTCGACCTGGAAATGGACGATCCGTTCGCGGCCCGCACCGGTCTGCTGTCGTTGCGGGGCAGTTTCACCGTGGCCTCCTCAACGAAACTGTTCAGCACGATCCGCAGCGACATCGCCGAACATGAAGTTGTGATACTTGATTTCTCGCAAACAGTGTTCATCGACGACAGCGCTGCTCTGGTGTTGGGCCAGTTGGTGGACGCAGCGATCGTGTCCGACACCGAGTGCATCGTGATGGGCCTGTCGGGCATGGCGAGCACCAGTGTCGAGGCTTTGGACGTCTTGCGGCGCGTCCCCGAAGACCATTTCGTCGATGACTTGGACGGCGCGCGCGCAGTAGCGCGCCGCATTCTTCTCTGAGCAACCCTGCGGCGCGAGCCGAATCAACGGCCTGCTTGTTGCAAACCCGCTGGGGCGGGTTCAGCGCTCGACGATGACTTTGCCCCAGGTGGAGCGGTTGTAGATCGCGCCGAGGGCCGCGGGCGTGTCTTCGAAAGCGAACGGGGGAAATACAGGCGGATCGATTCGTCCGTCTCCAAGGAGGCCGAACATGGTTTCGTGGGCTTGCTCGGAGGCTTGGGGGTTGCGAGCAACCGATGCCCCCCAATGGACCCCGACGATCGAGTAGTTCTTCAACAGCACATGGTTTGCGGGGGCCTCCGGGATACGCCCACTGGTGAAGCCGATCACAAGCAGGCGCCCGTCCCAGGCCATGACTCTGCGGGACCGGTCGAACACGTCGCCGCCGACCGGGTCGAAGCACACATCAACGCCCCTTCCGTCGGTGTGAGCCCGTATCAGTTCAACGAAATCAGGGGTCTCCAGATAGTCGATTGCCAGCTCCGCGCCCATGTCGGACAGCCGGGCGGTTTTGTCAGGACCGCCGGCGGTGGCAATCACCCTCGCCCCGGCGGCCAGACCGAGCTGTACTGCGGCAGTGCCCACCCCGCCCATCGCGGCGTGCACCAACAATGTCTCGCCCGCGGCGAGATTGGCCCGGTCATGGAGCGCGAACCAGGAAGTCCCGTAGTTCACCAACAGCGCAGCCGCCGCCCCCGGCAGAGACGCTGTCGTCAAGCTTGTAGAGGCCGGCGGCTCGAAGTGCGGCCTTTTCGGCGACACCTCCGCCGCCCATGCCGACCACCCGCTGGCCCGGTTCCAGGTCTTGAACTCCTTCTCCGACCTCTGTCACTCGACCGACGATCTCTGTGCCGGGCGACCATGGGATCGGCGTGGTTGCCTGATACATACCCCGTGCCATCAGGCAGTCAACGAATGTCAGCCCCACGGCCTCAATGTCCACCAGCACCTTGCCGGGATCGGCAACCGGGTCGTCGACCTCTTCGAGTCTCAACAATTCCATCGGGTCGCCGAGTGAGTGCTGTTGCCAGATTCGCATCACCCATTCTCCCCGCCGGAGTCGCTGTTCACCAACACAGCCGGCGAAGCGTTCTCACGCTGTCAGACCACCGAAATCGGGTGAGGCAGCGGCTGGTTGAACAGGTATCCCTTCTCGTTGAACGGCACTGCGTCGGGCTGGGAGTTGCCGGCGATGTCTGACGCCCGGGTCATCACCGTGTAGTCGCCGGGTCTCGGCGACCAGGCGAACTCGAATCGTGCCCACGAGTGCCTCTCAGCCGGGTCGTGAAGCGTGGCCTCCGTCCAAGTGGATCCCGAGTCCGTGCTCCACTCCACCTTGTTGAGCGGGTTGGGGGAGTGCGCGAAACCGTGGAGTAGTTGCGATCCGGCGGGCAACTGTGCAGGCCAGGGCAGGGCAAGAGCGCTCTTTATCGATTGCTCGGTAACCGGCGTTCCTTCGGCTCGACCCTCGGGTGGGTAGTCGTCACCGATGAGCACGTATGAAGTTGTGTTGTTGCGCGTCCAAGCGGGGTCCGAAGACACGACAATTCGGCCGATCCACTTGATCCAGGAACTGCCAACCCAGCCAGGCACCACCGCACGCAGGGGAAAGCCGTGATCGGGGGGCAGAGGATCACCGTTGAGGCCGTATACCAGCAAAGTATCGGGATCGGTTGCCTTCTCGATCGACATCGACCGACGAAAGCCCTGCTCGGGGGACTCGCTGTCGAGTCCGATCAGCAGAACGCTGCGGGCGCGTGACACGTCCGTTCCGGCGAGTTCAAGAACCGAACCCAGGCTGACGCCGGTCCACACACCATTGCTGACAGATCCTCTTTCCACTGCGTGCCGCTCGCTTCTTGGCCGTTCAACAAACCGAACATGGCTCGGTGGTTGCCGGCGTCTGCTGATGCCGCTGTGGAATGCGAGCTCCCATATCGGGTTGTCGGTTCGGTCGGTTTCGGGCGACATATCCAGATTGTGGCACGCGTCACCAGCACGCTCAGGGCTGGCGGGGTGTTGTAGCACGATCAGGTGAGGTGCCAGCGGTGTGATGTGTTGAGCGTTTCCATTCGGTGTTGCACTTCGCCGAGCGCGCGTACTTTCGTTCCGTGCATCGACGCCAGCCAGATTATGGACGCCACCTCCCGTAGCTTCACCAGTCTCTGCAGCAGTTCTTCGTCGTATTCTCCGTTGTAGCAAGTGAGAAATCCGTATTCGGTTGTTGAAGCCGGGTAGCGCCGACAGTTGTGTACGACCGTCGCAAGGTCTTGTTCTGGCGGCCCGAACCCGGTTTGATCGCAGTCGATCAGTTTGATGACCCCTTCGTGCCGCACCATCTTCTCGGGAAACGCGTTCGCGTGGACGGCGGTGTGGGGCTCAATGTCCTTGATCTGCACTGCGAACAGGGTTCGTTCAAGCAAGTCCTCGAGTCGTGTGATCAAGACGTCCGGAACCTCAGCCTGACGAGCTTTTTCGAGGTGGTGTCGGCTCAGCGCTTCGGAGTATCTCCACTCGCGCATCGAAAGGTCGGGTTCGGTTTGGTGGAGGCTGAGGATTGCGTCAGCCATTTCCTGGTTCGTCACGCTGGCGCTGCTCATGGGGCTCGCCAGAGGCCAAAATGTCACATTCCGTCCCGAAGGCAAAGGTACCGGGGTCGGGTACGCCGGGGACAGCACAGCGGCGTTTTGAGCAGCCAGCATCGCCACGACATGCAGCGTATGGGCTGTTTCTTGTTGGGTTTCCTGTATTGGCGGCACCCGAGCGCAGCTTCTGGCCGAAGAGTGTGTCAACACAGTATTCGTGCGCTCATGCACGACTCTGAACCCGGGTGTATCGACGATCCCGGCTTCGACGGCGACTGTGTCAACTTCGGCAGAGAGCAATCCAGCCTCCTGACGTGTTCACGACATAGTAGTCATCCCGATGACAGCCTGCGGGCTCGGATGACCGCACTCCACCAATGCACTCCGGGCTCTGGGGCGCGTCCCACCGGGCTCGGGCGACGGCTATGGTTCGGGCATGGAAGTTGCTCGCTCGTCGCGGCGTGAAACGGTATGAGCAAACCAGCAGACGAAGCGATCCACTACGAACCCGACGATCGCTGCGGTCCTCTGGTGGCGTTGGGGGTCGGCATTCAAGGGGTCATGCTGGTGCTGGCGACCATCGTGCTGATTGTTGCCGTCACGGCCCGAGCCGGTGGTCAGGACGACAGTTACGTCGCCTGGGCCGTGTTTTCGGCCCTGATAATCGCCGGGGGGTTGACCGCGCTGCAAGCAGCCCGCTTCTGGCGGCTCGGAGCGGGTCACATCCTGATCATGGGTCCGACACCGAACTACGTGGCCGTGTCGGTGCTGGCCCTGGCTGCAGGGGGACCCGGCCTGCTCGCGAGCCTGACCGTCGCCGCGGGCATCTTCTACCTGGCTCTGTCGATGTGGCTTCCCTTGTTGCGTCGGCTGCTCACGCCCATCGTGTCGGGCACCGTGATGATGCTGATCGCGGCGACCGTTCTGCCCATAGCGCTTGACCGGGTGCAGGACGTACCTGAATCAGCACCGGCCGCAACCGGTCCGGTCGTGGCGCTGGTGACCCTTGTTGCGGTTGTGGTGCTGTCTCTGCGCGCGTCTGGGTCATGGCGCATCTGGTCGCCGCTGATCGCTATTGGAACTGGCTGCTTAGCGGCTGTGATGTTCGGGGCCGTCGAAGTTTCGCCGATCGGTGACGCGGCATGGGTCGGACTGCCCGACGGCGGGTTCGGTGGTCTTGATCTGACTTTCGACGCTGACTTCTGGTCTTTGCTGCCCGCGTTCGTGGTTGTCGCTCTGGTTGGCACCGTCAAGAACATCGGTGACTGCATTGCCATCCAACAAGTCTCGTGGCGCAGGCCGCGGGTGACCGATTTTCGATTGGTTCAGGGCTCGCTCAACACCAACGGCATCGGCATCATGCTCTCGGGTCTGGCCGGAACGCCGCCAACCTCGGTCTATTCATCGTCGAGTCCGTCACTGATCCACCTCACTGGCGTAGCGGCTCGCAGTGTCGGTTACGCGATCGGAGCGTTCATGGTCGTGTTGGCGCTGTTACCCAAGGTGGGCGCGGCTTTGTTGGCGATTCCCAGCCCGGTCATGGGCGCGTATCTGCTCACCGCGATCGGAGTGTTGTTCGTGAGCGGAATGCAGACTCTCGTGGCCGGTGGTCTCGACAGGGGCAAGTCCCTCACGGTCGGAATCGCTTTCTCCTTGGGAATCGGCCTCGACACCCAAACGATAGGCGCCGACCTGCTGGGCGATAGATGGGGACCGTTGATCGACAATGGCATGCTGGTCGGAGCGGTCGCCGCGGTGTTGATGAGCCAATTCACCGAGCGAACCAGTCGCCGCGGGCGAGCTCGATTGGAGGTTGAACTGCGCATGTCAGCGGTCACTCAGATCGACGAATTCCTGCGTGGCTTCGCTTCGCGTATCGGCTGGGATGACGCGGCCGCTCAACGTTTGTGCTCGGCAGGCGAGGAGACACTGATGAGCCTTCTAGATCAAGACGGGGGTCGTTTGTCGAGCGACTCGGACGATTCGGACGGCTCCAGTAGAGACAACCCGAAACTGATCGTGGTCGCCCGTCAAAGCGGAGCGTCAGTGGAAATGGAGTTCCTCGCGGTGTTGGAGGAGGAGAACCTTGAGGACCGATTGGCCCACTTGCACGAGGAGTCCCATAGCGCCGCCGGCTTGGAGGACGGTGAGATCTCGCTCAGATTGTTGCGGCACTACGCTTCGTCTGTGCACCACCAGAAGTTCTATGGTCTCGACATTGTGACGGTTCAGGTCACAGCCGCGGGTTAGCGCTTTCGGCAGTTCGACTGGTAACCGTTAGTATCGGCCCATGGTCCCCGAAGTCGTCTGGACTCTTCCAGAACCTTTGTCGGTCGAAGAGGTCACAATGGACGATGGTACGGTGATCGTTCTGCGGCGGCATGGGAATCCGGATGGCATGAGGGTTGTCCTGTGTCACGGCAACGGTTTGGCGATCGACCTCTACTATCCGTTCTGGTCGTTGCTGACCGATGAGTTCGACGTTGTCGTTTACGACTTGAGGAGTCACGGTTGGAACGTGGTCAGCGACCTGTCAAACCACACTTTCCCCACTTTCGTCGATGACCATGACAGCGTCTTGGAAGCAATTGACGACCATTTCGGCGAAAAACTCCAGGTAGGCGTGTTCCATTCGATCTCATCGATGGCACCGCTGCTGTCGTCAACTCTGGGGAGCCGGTACTCCGCCCTGATCCTGTTCGATCCTCCGCTGCGCAATCCGAGACAGGTTCGCCACGAACTCGACGAAGCGGCTCGACGTGCTGCTGAGCTGGCCGCGAAACGATCGCATCGGTTCAAGACCCGGGAAGCCTTCATCGACCTGATCAGCTTCTCTCCGACCTTCAAGCTCGCGGTGCCAGGTGTTCAAGATCTCTTGGCAAAGACCACGCTGCGCGAATGCGTTGACGGGCCAGGTTTCGAACTTCGTTGCCCTCGTGAACATGAGGCACAGATCATTGCGCATGCCAGCATTTTCGCAGTGTTAGTCGATTTTGGCGCGATGCAGTGCCCTATCAAAGTGGTCGGAGCCGACCCGACACTGCCCTACTCGTATCTACCGGCGATCGACCTCAGCGAGATACTGACTGTTGACTACGACTTCCTTCCCGATGCGACGCACTTCCTGCAGTTGGAGCAGCCGGCGAAATGCCGTGATGAGATGCGCGAGTTCCTGACGCAAGCGGGCCTGATCTGAACCCCGGAATGCCGCGGACTGTCGCTGCCGCAGACCTCGCCGGTGATGGCGACTGGTGGCGACCGTTCACACAGGTAGAAGACGTAGCAATCATGCACGTCGACCTGACCGCGAACGTCACGAACGAAAAGACAGCGTGGAATTGGCTTGATGACTCCGAGCGGCGGCGTTGGGAGCGCTTTCTGCATGAGGGTGCCAGACGGCAGTACGTCCTGTGCCGCGCCTCACTTCGCTCGCTGTTGTGCGATGCGCTCAACTGCAGCAACGATGAACTCGGCTTCGAATCAGCCAAGCACGGAAAGCCTTTCGCCACGGTCAAAGGGCAACCGACGTCTTTTGGTTTCAATGTCAGCCACAGCGGTGCTCACGGTTTGATCGCGCTGGCGAGCAGTGGGCGTGTAGGTGTTGATGTCGAGGAGTTCGCGCAGCAACGCAACCTTGAGCTATTGATTGAGGGCACCTTCGGTCCGAACGAGCAAGCAGAATTGGCCGCGCTCAGCGGGAACCGGAAGCTTCGGCTGTTCTTCACGCTGTGGACTATCAAGGAGGCTTTGAGCAAGGCACATGGATGGGGACTCTCGCTGGACGTCTCGCGTTTTGAAGTCCCGGAGAACCTGCGGCAAGGCGAGATGCACGGCAGCTTTCAGTTGTCCGACCTTGGTGATTTCAGCGATGCCGATGACACCTGGCACGTTTCCAACATCGGAACAGACAAGTTCGCGGCCGCTATGGTACGCGAGGAGACATGAGCATGGCCGCCCGCCCAACAAGACCAATAACCCGTGACGAGATCAAAGCGTTCCACCGCGACGGCGCAGTGTTGCTCCGCGGAGTGCTGGCGCCTGAGTGGGTAACCCTCGTAGCTGACGGACTCGAGGAGTGCTTCGTTGAACGCAGCAACAAGTCCAGCGAGGCTGTGATCTCTGGAGGGACCGTTCGAGTCGACCACATGCTCTCAGACCGATCCGTGAGCATCTCCAGATTCGCAACCGAGTCACCGGTGGGTGGTCTCGTGGGTGCGGTGCTGGGCGGTCCGGTGCGGTTCTACATGGACCAGATGTTCTTCCGGCGTCCGGGTCCGATGGCCCAGACCGCCTTTCACCAGGACGCCAGCTACCACAATGTGGAACCGAAGGATTTGGTACGTGCCTGGGTGTCGCCAGATGTTGTGCCGCGCTCTGCCAGCCTCGAGGTGATCCGCGGATCGCATCGCTGGAACGTGACGTTTCGGCCGTCGGTGGGCCGCGACCCCGATGACGAAGCGCACGCTTTAAAGGTTGCGATAGCCCGCAAGCGGGGAATGTTCGAGAACGAAGGCGAAGAGTTCAGCTACAGCAACATCTTGATGGACAAGTCGCTGCCGCCGACTCCCGACATCTATCGCCATCGTGATTCGTTCGACATCATGGGATGGGACTACAACCCCGGCGACTTGATCCTGTTCCACGGCAGCCTGCTGCACGGTACGGCCAAAGACGTGATGCTGGAACAGGACCGGCGCGCCTACGCGGCGCTATATGCGGGCCCGCGGACCACATATCTGCGACAGAAGGGCCAGAAGGTGCCAGATCCTCCGGCGTTGGCCGCGTACGAACCCCGAACAGGCCAGAAACTCGACGATTTCGGCGAAGTCTTTCCTCTCGTGTGGTCTCCCGGAGACTGGGACTGAACAACTGCTCGGATCAGATACCCGACAGCGGGACTGTGGGGTCGTATTCTGTGGGCACGACGGTTTCGCGCTCTCCTGTGCTGGTGGTCTCGATTGATGGGCTGGCCCCGCGGCACATCAGCCGCGCCACCATGCCGACCCTCACGACCCTGGCGCGCGAGGGGGCGTCGTGCTTCAGCGCCCGCACTTTGACACCGCCCGAAACGCTGCCTGTCCACACGTCGATCTTCCGTGGTGTCGACCCCACCACTCACGGGTTGTGCGACAACACGCCGGCACCGCTGCGAATTGACGCGCCGTCTTTTTTGGGTGCAGCCCGTGCGGCCGGTTGCTCCACTGCCATGTTTGTGAGTTGGCTGCCCTTCGACTCCGTGATCGAACCTGATGCGGCCAGCCAACGGTTCGTGATCGACAGCGGATACGACCTTGACGACGACCGCCGAATCGTCGAAGCCGTAGTCGCTACCAGTGCCGACTGTGACCATGACCTGTTGTTCGTGTATCTCTCGCAGCCAGACCTCAGCGGGCATCTCCACGCCTGGGACAGCGCCGAATATGTGGCCGCGGCCACCCGGTCAGACGCAGCGCTGGCGCGACTGCTTGGTGTTGTGGGTCGTGAGGCGTCTGTGCTGGTGACCACCGATCACGGTGGGGTGGGCAGCGACCATGACAGCACAGTCCGGGAGGTGATGGAAACGTTCATGGTGGTGCGTGCGCCGGGCCGGATTCAGCCCGGTTCGGGATGGTCGACCGCGTCTCCGCTTGACGTTGCCCCTACGGTCGCGTCCATGAGATAGCCGGTTGCCACAGCCAAAGCGCGCAACTCCTCATCCGTCTCACCGGATTCTCTCCAAAGCGCCTGCAACCTATGGTGAACACCGTCCACCGACAAACGACCACCCGCAGCAGCAGCCAAATCAGAGCAAATCTTGTTGAGCACGACGCCGTGCAACGGAGCTAAGTTTGTGTTGGTCACTGGGCTTCTTTCCTTGACGAGGACCGACCAGATGAGCGGCACACGTACCAAGGAGCGCTCAACAGCCGGTGGTGCATTCGACGCCGATGCGCGGCTGGTTGCGAAACAGCCTCACGCGGTTTCGCGGCCTCGTCAACGTGGTGACCGTTGCTTGGTGTGTTGGCGGTGTTCGTCGCCCCATAGATCGGTGTCGAGGGCGGTTTCGAGTTGTGCGATCACGGGGATTGTTCACCAGGTCTCGCCGCGAAGCAGGCGGCTGAGTGAGTCTGTTGAGATGTCGGCTTGGTCAGCGATTTGTTTGAGGGTGTGTCGAGCTCGCGCGCTGTGGAAGCGTTGAGCGAGGGCTTTGGCTAGGTGTGCTTCTGGGGGCGCGGTGGCGTCGAGTTTTCCGTTGGGCCATATCTCGTTCGGGGCTAGATGGAGCTTTGGTTTGCGAAGCGCGCGTCTGTAGTTGGGCATGGCCTGAACATGCAAGGTACCGGCGCGGGCCGGGCCTAGCCAGCCCCCTATGTGAGGGTGAAAACGCGCGCCTGAATCGCACTTGAGTAGCCAAGAACCGCGAACAGTAACCTCAGACGAAGCAACAGTGCCCTGCTTCGCATTTCGCGCAGCAAATCGCGCAGGCCCCGCCCCCGTAGCTCAGTGGATAGAGCGTCGGTTTCCTAAACCGTGCGTCGCAGGTTCGATTCCTGCCGGGGGCGCCATGTGATCGGGGTCTCGTGAACAATCGGGGTTCCAGGCAGCCGACCGAGTCAGCTATACCCAGGGCGGGCGGAAGCCTTGGTCGTCGAAGTCGGAATCGAATGCGAGGGCGTGGTCGATCCCCCGATCCCGCATCAACTGAAACGATGTCCAGTCGACCAAAGAGATGTTGCGGTCGGCAGCGGCTAACAGGGCCGTTAACGCCCGTTCGTGAAGAGCCTCGTCGACCCGTTCCACCGACAGCACCGCCAGCAGCTCGTCGTGGAGGTCTCGGGTTGCGGCGATGCCAAGACGCCGTTGCACCAAGGCGCTGCTTTCGACCACCACCCCGTAGTGGGTGACCCCAGCGAACGTTCCATGCTCAATACCTTCCAGCAACCGGAGCCATCCAGACGCCGCATCTGAGTGTCGGTCGTCGCTGGCATCAAGTACGGCGTAGAGGGCTGACGTGTCGACGAAGACCGGGGAGCTCACGCCGAGAAAGCCTCATCAAGCGCGTCGTCGTGGTACTCGGCGGTTGACCTGTTGCCTGAACGGTGGGCACCAACCGCCGAACGGGCACGCTCCACGCGCAGCGCCAATTCGTCGTTGGCGAAGTAAGCGTCTAGAGCTTGGCGAAAAAACTCAGCCTGAGAGACGCCTTTTGCCGCTGCCCGTGTTCTGAGTCGCACTGCTTGGGCTTCCGTCAAGGAGATCTGCGTACGAATCATGCCCTAATGATAACATCAAACAACACTATGATGTCATTGCTAGTACCGATGAGTGGTTGAGCGGTGGTCGGACCTGAGGGGAGCGGGTATGAGACTCGAAGGCAAAGTTGCGCTGATTACTGGTACGGCCGGTGGTATCGGACGGGCCAGTGCGCTGCGCTTCGCTGAAAGAAGGCGCCCGGATCGTTGCGGTCGATATCGATCCGGCCAACGAAGAGACCATCAACAAGACTCTGGCCGTGAACCTCAAGGGTGTCCTGTACGGATGCCGACATCAGATCCCCGCGATGCGCCGAGCGGGCGGCGGTTCGATCATCAACACGGCGTCATTCGTGGCATCGGTGGGAGCGGCCACTCCGCAGATCGCCTACACCGCCTCCAAAGGAGCGGTTTTGTCCATGACCCGGGAGCTCGCGGTGATCCACGCCCGGGAGAACATCCGGGTCAACGCCCTGTCGCCGGGACCGTTGCGCACCGAATTGCTCATGTCGTACCTCGACACCGAGGAGAAGCGCCGGCGCCGGCTGGTGCACGTACCGATGGGTCGCTTCGGCGAAGCCGCCGAAATGGCCGCGGCCGCTCTGTTCTTGGCCTCGGCTGACTCGTCGTACATGACCGGTGCCAACCTGCAGGTGGACGGCGGTCTCACTGCCGCCTACGTCACGCCGGAGTAGGTCTCCTCCGTCGCCGAAATGGTTGCCCAGAGCCCCCGAGGCAACTAGCTTCCCGGCTGTGAAAGCTCGAACCAACAAGACCGTTCTGGCCTTCGTGCTCGCCATCGCTGTCATCGCGGCAGCTTGCGCAGACGACCCGATCGAGGAAGAACCAACAGTCAGCGAACCGCCTGAAACCACGGAGGCTCCGGCCGAGGAACCTGAAGGCGACGACACGGCCGACGAGCCCGACCAAACGGCCACCGAAGAATCCGACGAAGCCGACAGCGCCGCCACAGACCAGCCCACCGAGCCAGCTGACCTGGGGGCTTTCAACGACTACGAGCCTGACGAGCCCGACGACACGCCGCTCAGCATCGACTCGGAAGTCGAGATAGGCACGTTCGACAACGGCCTCACCTACTACTTCAGGTCCAACGACTCCCCGGCTGGACATGTCTCGATGCGCTTGGTGGTCAACGCGGGCGCAGTGCTTGACCCGTCAGGCCAGGAGGGCACCGCCCACTTCCTCGAACACATGCTGTTCAACGGCACCGAGAAGTTCTCCAAGCTTGAGCTCAGACAGGCGCTGCGCGACCTCGGCATCGAATTCGGCCCCGATCTGAACGCCTACACCTCCGCCGACGAGACCGTGTACATGCTCGACTTCCAACTCGACGACCCCGAAGCACTCGATCTTGCGTTCACGGTGTTTTCGGAGTGGGCGTCGGCGGCCACTCTCGACCCCGCCGAAGTCGAGGCTGAGCGAGGCATAGTGCTCGACGAGTACCGGCTCACCGACCAGTCCGCGAACGGCTGGATCGGCAACTTCCTCGATGCCATCTATTACAGCGGCACCGTTTATGAGGGCATGCTGCTCGGCGGCAGCGAAGCATCCAACTCGTCGATCACGGCCGAGCAACTGCGCGACTTCTACGAGACCTGGTACCGGCCCGACAATATGGCCTTGGTCGTCGTCGGCGACCTGCCCGTCGCCGAGATGGCCCAGAAGGCCGAGCAATTCCTCGGCGGCCTGACCAACCCCGCTGACCCGATGCCACCGCAACCCGAACGCAACGCCTTCACCGCGGACTTCGTCGACGAACCTGTCATCGACGTCGCCACCCACCCGGACTACGGCTTCATCTCGATGTCGATCGACTGGCAGTTGCCGGCGTGGTCGCCGAGAACTGTCGGTGGCGACCGGCTCCGCTGGATGGAAGCAGTCATCGCCCACGCGCTCGATGTCCGGCTCGCCAATGCCCACCGGGCCGGCCTGATGGCCCAGGCCGACGAGCCCGCGATGTGGCTGTGGCAGCAAGCTCGCGGCCTGCGCCTGTACGACACCAACATCGAGGGCACCGATCTGGCCCAGGCGACCACCGACTACCTGTCGGTGCTGGCCGGCGCTGCGCACTACGGCTTCACCGACGACGAACTGAACCAGGCCGCCACCGCGGCACGCACCTCGCTGGACTACCAACTCGAGCGTGAGCCGACTATCCAGAGCGCCGGTCATGCCGACCGTTACACCTCGAACTTCGTCAACGGTGGGAGTATCGAGTCCGTGGAGGACCGGGTAGCCCGGCTCGAGGCGTTGCTCGACACCTTCACCGTCGAGGAGTTGACCGCTCACCTGCGCTGGATCCTTGACAACGCGCCGCCGCTGGTGGTGCCGCTCGGCGACGATCCTGCCAATGTCCCCGATATCGCCCAACTCCAAGCGGCGATCGACGCGGTGGTTCCCGTACCGCCGCCGCCCACCGAGGACCGCATCGAAACCCTGTTGGCGACCCCCGACCCGGTCGCTCCGATCCGCGAGCACCCGGTGGGCCTGTTCGAGGGTGCCCACGAGTGGGTGTTTGCGAACGGAGTACACGTCGTGTTCGCACCCTCTGATCTGGCCGCAGGGCACGTGGACCTGTCGGCGAGCAGTCTCGGCGGATGGTCGCAGCTGCCGATGGGCAGCGCCGCGATGCGTCGAGCCATCGCCGGAGCGGTCGCCAGCAGCGGTGTGGCCGACTACTCGGCATCGCAGCTCGACGAGTACCTCGCCGGAACCACGGCCCGGGTGACCCCCTACATCACTGAGCTGACAGAAGGCTTCACGGGCTTTGCCGGCCCCGACGACCTCGACGATCTGCTCGCCCTGATGCATCTCTACATCACCGAGCCGCGGGTGGCCGAGGTCTCCGCTGGCGAGCAGATCCAAACCCTGCGCATCCGCAGGACCAACTACGAGAACAACCCGCAGTGGACCGCCGTGTTCGACCTCTACGACGCCACCTACCAGAACAGCCCCTGGTACCACTTCATCCTCACCCACGAGGAAATCGACGCGGTCACGGCCGAGGGACTGTTGGATCTGTACGAGGCGCGCTTGGACGATGTGGACGACCTGCTGGTGGTCATCGTGGGGGACATCGACCAGGCCACGGTCGCCGACCTGGCCGCCCGCTACATCGGCACCCTCCCCGCCGGCGAGGCGGACGCACACGTGAACCACAACCCCGGCTTCCCTCCGGGCGTCACGCGTATCACCACTCCCGTCGACGCCGACTCGGGTGCAGCCGGCCTCTATCTGCAGTTCGGCGCTGCGGTGCCGGTCACAGCCGAGACCCTGGTGATCGCCGATCTTGTGAGCACTCTGCTCGACGACCTGCTCGTCGGCTCGGTCCGCGAGGACCTCGGAGAGACCTACTCGGTCGGCGTGGTGCTGACGCCGTTCATCGAAGTGGGCGTGTGGGACGCCTATTTCAGCGCGTCTGGTCCCTCCGAGAGCCTCGAGCAGATCAATTCGACGATCGTTGCAACCGTTGCCGAGTTGATCGCCGACGGTCCCACCGACGACGGCTTGGCGCAAGCCAAGGCGGTACTGCGAGACGACTACCAACTCGACAGCAACGACGAGATCATAAGCCCGCTGTTGATGCGCCGACACCTCGACGATGCGCTCGTCGGCACGCCCGATCAGCGGCTGGCACTCCTTGACGAGATCACCGCCGAGGACATCAGCCGGTACGTTGCGCTGTTCTTCAATCTCGATAATCGCATCGAAGCGTTCCGGAGCGTTCAGTAGACGGACGACATCGAACGGACTGAACCAGAAGTGTTGAGGGGCGCTACCGTTGCGGGGGTGCTTCTCTACGACACAGCGCGTAACTCGATAGTTCCCTTCGAGCCGGGCGAAGAAGTATCGGTCTACGTCTGCGGCATCACGCCGTATGACTCGACTCATCTGGGTCACGCCAACACCTACCTGACCTACGACCTGCTGATCAGACGGCTCGAAGAGCTCGGCCACACCGTGAAACTCGTCCGCAACATCACCGATGTCGACGACAGCATCCTCGGCAAGGCCCGTGAACTTGGAGTCGACTTCCTGGAGTTGGCGGCCGCCGAGACGGCGCGCTTCCACGGCGATATGGCCGCGCTCAACACCAGACCCGTGACGGCTGAGCCCCACGCCCTTGAATGGGTTGCCGAGATGATCGACCTGATCACAGTGCTCGAAGGTCGCGGGCACATCTACACCGTTGAGGGCGCGACCTTTTTCGATGTGACGACCTTCGACACATTCGGAGCCGTCAGCGGTTACGACGAGGCCACAATGATCGAACTGGCGGCCGAACGCGGCGGCCATCCCGACGATCCCCGCCAACGCAACCCTCTCGACTTCGTGCTGTGGCAACCATCGCTGGCTGACGAACCCTCATGGGAATCGCCCTGGGGGCCGGGTCGCCCGGGCTGGCACATCGAATGCAGCGCCATGTCGATGGGTCTGCTCGGCACCACCATCGACCTCCACGGTGGTGGCAGCGATCTGATCTTCCCGCACCACGAATGCGAACGAGCGCAGAGCGAAGCAGCCACAGGAACCACCTTCGTACGACACTGGATGCACTGCGGAATGGTCGCATACGAGGGCACGAAGATGTCGAAATCGCTCGGCAACCTCGTCTTCGTCAGCGAACTGGCGAAACTCGCCGACCCGAGAGCGATCCGCCTGGCCCTGATGACCCACCATTACCGCGACGACTGGGAATGGTTCGACGAAGACATCAGCGCCTCCGCTGACTCTCTCGAGTTGATGCTCACGGCGGCCGACGCCACCTCAGGACCCGATCCGGCTGATTTTGCGAACCGTTTCCGCGCCGCCCTCGACGACGACCTCAACGCCCCCCGAGCACAAACTGAGTTGCTCGGACTCGCTCGGGCCATTGTCAACGGAGGCGACGACCCGTCCGCACCAGCCGTGTTGCGGGAACTGGCCGGTGTGTGCGGCATCGAACTAGACACCCCGGCGGCTCCGGTCGCCTAACCGACCCCCGACCGATCTGACCCCGACCCGATAGTCCCTTGATCCGCCTATACGACACGCTCACCATGCAGGTTCGGCCTCTGGCCCAGCGAGACCCCGGCAAGGTCTCGCTATACGCCTGCGGACCCACGGTTTACGACCACCCGCACCTCGGCCATGCTCGCCAAGCTCTCACCTACGATGTCCTGCGCCGTTACCTCGAGTGGCGAGGCGTCGAGGTTCACCACGTCGCCAACGTCACCGATATCGACGACAACATCATCAACCGCGCCAACAAAGAAGGCCTGACCGAACCGCAAGTGGCCGCCGAATGGGAAGCGGTCTACATCGAGGTGATGGACGAACTCGACATTCTCCACCCCCACGACCGTCCGCATGCCACCGAATTCGTTGACGAAATGGTCGCGTTCATCGCAACCCTGATGGACAACGGCTCGGCCTACGCCACCGAATCAGGGGTGTACCTGCGGGTTCGCTCGGTGCCGGGATACGGCGACTTGGTGCACCGCAGCTTCGATGAGCTGGCCGAGGGTTCCGGTGCTCGGGTTGAGGTCGACGAGCACAAAGAGGACCCGCTCGATTTCGCACTTTGGAAGTCAGCGAAACCCGATGAGCCGACCTGGCCCTCCCCGTGGGGGCCCGGCCGTCCAGGCTGGCACATCGAATGCGTGGCCATGAGCCTCGGCATTCTCGGCGACGGGTTCGACCTCCACGGCGGAGGCGACGACCTCGTCTTCCCACATCACACCAATGAACGGGCCGAAGCGATCGCTGCAGGCCGGCCGTTCGCCCAGCATTGGCTGCACAATGCCATGCTCAACGTGGGCGGCGAGAAGATGGCAAAATCGCTCGGCAACTTTCGCACTGTCCGCGACCTGCTTGACGAGCACCCGCTGAACGCTCGGGCGCTGCGGCTGCTGTTGTTGCAGACTCACTACCGCAAGACGATGGAGGTCAACGCCGAGGTGATGACCCAGGCACGTGCCGCTATCGAACGAATCGACTCCATGGCTCGCCGTGCCGGCGCGGCGGGCGTTCCTCTCGACGGGACTCAGCTTGACGGAATTGGGTGCGACACCGCATCGCTTGAGGCGTTCGTGGCGGCGATGGACAACGACTTGGGAACGCCCGAAGCCGTAGCTGTCATCTTCGACACGGTCAGGCGAGCCAATACCGCTCTCGACACAAGCCCTGCCGGCGACTCCGAAGAGGCTGCTCGTCTGGTTGCGACCGTGGTCGATCTCACCGCAGCGCTCGGAATCGGGGTCGGCGGAACCCATGCCGCCGAGGATTCCGGTGGTGCTTCAGAGAGCGACAGCGACAAGATCGAAGCGCTGGTCGCCGCTCGCTCGAGCGCTCGGGACTCGAAGGATTTTGCGGAAGCTGATCGGCTCCGCGATGAACTCACCGCCTTGGGCGTCGTGGTCGAAGACACCCCCAACGGCCCCGTCTGGCACCGTAGGTGAGCTCAACCGACGGCGAAGATCTTGCCGCCGCGCGTGCCAACGATGATCCTGCCGCCCCACACGGCCGGGGTCGACTCGATACAACCGCCGAGGTGCACCTCCCACAGCTGCGGCGGTTCGGCAGTCGTGTCGGACACGTCAAAAGCACGGAGATAGCGGTCACAATCGCCTTGGATCCACACGTCGTCGACGATCGCCGGTGAGGACCACGTCGGTCCCACAAGGTTGATCGACCAGCGTTGCTCACCGGTGGCGCGGTCGAGTCCCAGCACGGCACCCGTGCCCGTGGGCACGATGAGAATGTCCTTGTGCAGCCCCGGCGTGGCCCAAACTCCCGACCCCAGATGAGAACGCGCATCAACCTTCCAGATGAGCGGATCATCGGGTCGAGACGGGTCGAGCTTGAATATCTGACCGACTTCTTGGCTGCGAGCATTGCCCAGTTCGTACTCGGCCGCGGCGTAGATCATCTGATCGCTGTCGATTACCAGAGAAGCGTCAACATCATCGCCCGCCCAGAAGCGGAACACTCGTGTCGGATCGACACCATCGGTCAGGTCGGTGATGTCCCCTCCCTGAATCAACCCGCCAGAATTCGCGAAATAGACAACGTTCCCCGAAATCGTCACCGAGGTTTCGATCGAGACGTTCGGGCCGAAGGCCGCGATCAACTCGTCATCCCAGCCCGGGGCGTTGAACACGAGATGAGGGTCGACAGTGACCCTGCCGTCGATGTCATAGCCCCGATTTAGCTTGACGATATGAAACTGAGAGTTTTCGCCGCCGACGAAGAGGTAGTCGTTGAGGATCAGTCCGGCACCGTCCCAGTCGTCGTTCCACATGGTCGGGAAGACATCGTACGCGGAGAGTCTCCACAGTTCGAGAGGCTCTTCGCCGTCGAAAGCGAGGATTCGGAAGTAGCCGTCGCGGCTGCCGATGTAGAGCAGAGGAAATCCGTCGGGGTCGACGGTGCCCGAGCCTTTGACGAGGTCGCCCGTGGGGAAGTCCGGGAGAATCTGTGTGCCGTCATCGAAGTTGAGGAAATGGATGTTTCTGCTCATGCTGCCGATGGCCACCCAGGTTTTGTCGTTGTACTCGAAGACGGCCGGCTGGCCCGTCCACCCTGATCCGCACCATTGCGTGGTCACGCCGCCGGTCGTTGAGGACGAGCACAGAGAACCTTCTGTCGGGAACTGCCAGAGAATCTGGGGAGCAGACGGGATTGGCCCCTCTCCGTAGTAGGTTCGGGTGGGGTTGCCGCGGAATGTCAGCAACCCGCGAACCTCGGTACCCCACGGCGTCCCGATCGATTCGGGGTCCACCCAACCGGAGTATTCCGGGACCGTTGTTGTTGTGGTGGTCGTAGTTGTCGTCGTGGTCGTGGCAGTTGTTGTTGTGCTTGTGGCGTTTACATCGCCACCGAGGTTGTCGGTCGGCTCGGCCAACATGACCGAACCCAACAACAGAACGACCAGCACGGCTAAAGCGATGCCGATGCGAACCCGCATCTTCAGACCGCGCAAGAGCGGCAAGAGGTCTCGAACAGTCTTCAAAACGCTGTGCCGAAGTCGAATACGATCGTGCTGAACATGAGACGATTAGAGGGGCCGGAAATCGAATCGTACGACGTTCTCAGCCGTGAATTGGCTGAACGGGTGCGAATTGTGCGGGTGCCTGTGCTTTTCTTCGGATCGAACGGAATGACGATCGGCCGGTTCGTGTTGTTGAGGACCGACGATGATCGCAGCGGGAATCGCAAGTTGTTGGCACACGAACTCGTCCACGTTCGACAATGGTACGAAGCGGGCCGATGTGCGTTTCTACGGGCGTATATGGGCGATTATTTCCGTGAACTGCGACGCAGTCGCTGCCACCGAGACGCTTACTTGGCCATCAGAGCCGAGCGCGAAGCCTACGCAGAAGCCGACGCCTGGGCCGGGCGAAAGCAGAGCAGCTCACTCGGCTCCGGTTGCGCCCGGTGTAAGCAGAGCGCTCAGTAGTCGTAGAAGCCCTTGCCGGTCTTGCGGCCGAGATGGCCCGCGGACACCATGCGTCGAAGCAGAGGCGGCGGAGCCAGAAAGCGTTCGTTGTATTCGTCGTACAGCGACTCGGCGGTCCACAACATCACGTCAAGACCGATCATGTCGCACAAGGCGAGCGGACCCATCGGGTGACCTGCTCCCAGCTTCATCGCTTCATCGATGTCTTCGGCCGAGGCATGGCCGGTCTCAAACATGGCGATTGCCTGACACAGGAAAGGCACGAGCAGAGCGTTCACAACGAATCCGGCTCGATCCTTGCAGTGCACAACGCGTTTGCCGAGCACGTCAGACGCGAAACCCGCGGCAGCCTGTGCCACCGCGGCATCGGTTCTCTGTGTAGAGATCACTTCCACGAGCCGCATGACCGTTGCCGGGTTGAAGAAGTGCATCCCGCACACTTGCTCGGGGCGGTTGGTCCCCATGGCAATGTCGATGATGGGGATCGACGACGTGTTCGTCGCCATAATCGCTCCCTCAGGCAATATCCCATCGAGTTGTTTGAAAATGTCGAGTTTGAGGTCGAGGATCTCCGGCGCGGCTTCGATCGCCAGCTGACATCCACGCATGTCTGCGAGGTCGGTGGTCCAGGTGATTTTCGTCGCGGCTTGGTCGCGCCCGGTTTCGTCGAGTTTGCCCCGAGCCACCGCCTTGTCAAGCGAACCCTCCACCCTGGCTTTGCCGGCTTCGATAGCTGCCGCGTTGATGTCGTAGGCGACGACGGCCACTTCGGCCTTGGATGCGACCTCGATGATTCCGCTGCCCATCGCGCCGGTGCCGACAAGCCCGATTGTGTCGATCGCCATGTCAGTCCCCCTCGGTGATCGTGACCGATGAGATCACAACGTCGCTGAGAGGGCGATCATTGCGGTCGGTTTGGACCTGCTGCATCTCGTCGAGCACATCAAGACCCGAAACAACCTTGCCGAACAGCGAGTACTGCGGCGGCAAGCCCACCCCACTCGGTCCAGACACGATGAAGAACTGACTGCCGTTGGTGTTCGGGCCGGCGTTGGCCATAGCCAAAGAACCGATTTCGTAACGCCCGGGACGGGGCAGTTCGTCTTCGAAACGGTAACCGGGACCACCGCGACCCGTACCGTCTGGATCACCGCCCTGACACATGAAACCGTTGATGATGCGGTGAAACGTGACTCCGTCGTAGTAGTGGTAGCGGGACAAGGTCACGAAGTTGTTGACCGTCTTGGGCGCAGCTGCGGCGTCAAGGTAGATGGTCATCGAGCCCAGCGATGTCTCCATAGTTGCTGTGTAGCTCTTGGCCGGGTCGATGCACATCTGCGGTGGTTCGTCGAACCGCTGACGTTTGGGGCTCGAGCCATCGCTCTCGGGACAGGGGGTTGAGGCCATAAAATTCTCCTGATTCTGCTCAACGCAGGCTAGAGCGCAACGGCCTAAATCCGACGGCTCGCTCGGGGGATCACCCATTTGTGATGGTGGGTGTGCATAGTGTGACTTCTGTGACCGACCTTGTCTCAGTCCCATCGGCGACCGGTGGAATCGAAAAGCCGCTGCGCTGCATTGGTTGCGACGTCACCTGGAGAGGTACCAGCGCCGATGTCTGCTGGAACTGCGGCGCTGTTGGAGTACCTCTCGGGAATGTGCGTTTCGTCGAAGACGAACCGTGGAATTTGAGCGTCGAAGACGAACCAAGGGAATTGAGCGTCGAAGACGAACCGGCGGATTTGGGCGTTGAAGACGAATCGGCTGCCTGAGGAACGCGCTGCCGCTACGATCTCCGTGTGACCCCACCCGCCCCGGACTCGTCTGCTTCAACACTGCATTGGTCCGACAGCCGCGTTGAGGTTCATCGCCTCGTCGTTGGCCCCGTCGACAACAACGTGTTCGTGGTCCGTTGTCGAGAAACCGGGGAGGGTGTACTGCTCGATGCAGCCAACGAACACGAGCGACTGCTGGAGTTGTGCCAAGCGCTTGATGTACGCACCGTGCTTGAGACGCACGGCCACTGGGACCACATCCAGGCGGTGCCGGCCGTGCGCGAAGCCGGCTACAAAGTCGGTGTCACCGCTCAAGACGCGGCCATGCTGCCGAGCTACGACTACCTTCTCACTGACGAGTCGGTGATCGAGATCGGCCGGTTGCGAATCCATACTCACCACACACCGGGACACACACCGGGATCGATGTCGTTCAGCGTGCAAGACACACCTCTGCTGTTCACCGGCGACACGCTCTTTCCCGGCGGACCCGGAGCAACCAGCTTCGAAGGCGGAGACTTCCCAACCATCTTGCGCAGCATCGAAGACCGCATGTTTCGGGTATTCGATGCAGACACGATCGTGCTGCCGGGCCACGGCGCTGACACAACCATCGGCAACGAAATCCCTAGCTTCGATGAATGGGTGGCCCGCGGCTGGTGACTGGCCGAGGCTGTCTCAGAAGCAAGTTTCGCCTTGGTTGGGTGTTGAGGTAGTTGTTTGTCGTTGCGCGTGGCACGCTAACGATCGTTCACTTTTCACTTCCTGTTAGTTTTTGCAGGTTCCGACCCCGGAGGGGATATGGGCAAGCTTCTTGAGGGCAAGGTCGCTCTCATCACCGGCGCAGGCCGCGGCATCGGCCGCGATCACGCCATCATGATGGCCGAACACGGCGCCAAAGTAGTCGTCAACGATCTCGGCGGCGACGAATTCGGCGGGGGCGGAGACTTGACCCCGGCACAAGAAGTCGTGTCGGAGATCGAGGCGATGGGCGGCGAGGCTGTCGTCAACGGCGGCAACGTGGCCAAATTCGACGAGGCCAAAGCCATGATCGATCAAGCGATCGACACCTACGGCGACATCAACATCGTCGTCAACAACGCCGGAATCTTGCGTGACCGCATGGTCTTCTCCATGAGCGAAGATGACTGGGACGCAGTGATCGGGGTTCATCTCAAAGGCACGTTCGGCCCTTCGCACCACGCCGCGGTCCACTGGCGGGCGCAGGTCAAGTCCGGTGGTGAGGCATATGGCCGCATTATCAACACCGCTTCGCCCTCAGGCATCTACGGCAATGTCGGCCAGTCGAACTACGGTGCCGCGAAAGCTGGCATCGCGGCCTTTTCGATCATTACCGCCCAGGAGCTCGTCAAGTACGGCGTCACGGTGAATTGTCTGGCGCCCACCGCCGTCTCTCGCCTGACCCTGCCGCTTATGGGTGGTGCAGAGAACCTCACGGAGTCGGCAATGGAGGCAATGTCACCGCGCTGGATCGCGGTGCTCACAACCTGGTTGGCCAGCCCCGAGGCCGGCAAGGTCACCGGCAGGGTCTTTGATATTCGGGGGCGTCACCTCGGTATCGCCGAAGGCTGGCATCTTGGCCCGACCGCCGTGCAACCGGACGATCCGACCGAACTCGGACCCGTCATGGCCGAGTTGATGGGCAAAGCCCGTCTCAACGCCAGTATGGATGGACAGGATCACGAAGGCCCCGGATTCCCAAGCCAGTCGATCTGATCGTCCGGCCCGCAATGGGTTGGCCGGCAATGGGCGGGCCTGATCCCGGTCCGCGAGACCTCAGGCGTAACTGACCTGGCAGACCCCGTGATTGCAGTAGCCGCCCGGATTCCGGTGGAGATACTGCTGATGGTACTCCTCAGCAAAATAGAAGACGGGAGCGTCCACCACGGTGGTGGCGATTTCGCCGTATCCGGCATCGTTCAGTAGCCCCTGGTACTTGTCGCGGCTCGCCAGCGCCGCGGCTCTCTGGGCTTCGTCATAAACGTAGATCTCGCTGCGGTACTGGGTGCCGATGTCGTTGTGCTGGCGCATGAACTGGGTGGGGTCGTGCACCTCCCAAAAGACTGCGAGCAGATCTTCATAGCTGACGACATCGGGGTCGAACACAACGAAGACAACCTCGTTGTGCCCGGTCCGTCCAGTGCAGACCTCCTCGTAGTACGGGTTCGGCGTGTAGCCGCCCGCGTATCCCACCGCTGTTGTATAGACACCATCGAGTTGCCAGTAGAAACGCTCAGCGCCCCAAAAACAGCCGAGCCCGAACATCGCGGTTTTGAAACCTTCGGGATAGGGACCCTCCAGCGGCGTGCCCAGAACAAGGTGTCTGTCCTGCACTGGTAGCGCATCGGGCCGTCCCGCAAGCGCCTCTTCGGGGGTGGGCATGATTTGCTTGTCTCGTCGAAACAGCATTGTCAGTTCTCCTCAGTTTGAGCCTAGACCGCTAGGTGTCGAGTCGTGTGGCGTCACCCGTGAGCGTGAGCATGACTGAACCCGAGAAACTGCGAGACGAACGACCGGAGACAATCCGGTAGTCGCCGGGGTCCACGTACCAGCCTGCTTCGGTTCGATGAAGCCCCTCTCCCTCGACGGGCACTGGACCGGCGTTGCTCAACTCGGCCCAAAACGGATCGCCGACGTCGTAGTAGGCGAAGGAACGGGGCTCCAGATCAAGGACGACCGTGGTTGTCTCACCGGGATCAAGGGTCACCTTCTGGAAGGCTTTCAGCTCCCGGACAGGTCTCAGAATCTCGGGGTTCAACGGTTCGACATACACCTGCACGACCTCGGATCCGCGTCGTTCGCCGGTATTGGCAACATCGACTTCAACGGTGATGGTGGCACCGGTTGGAGCGCCAGCCCCAGACGCAATTCGGGGCTCAGACAGCTCAAATGTCGTGTAGGACAAGCCGAAGCCGAACGCGACTGCAGGCTCAATCCCCAATGAGTCGTGGAAACGGTGGCCCGTGAACAGGCCTTCGCCGTAGCGGACAACAGAGTTCTCTCCCGGATAGTTCAGATAGGCGCCGAAATGCTCGTAACGATCGCCGACGGTGGTCGGCGCCCGGCCGCTCGGCTCGACTTCGCCGAGCAGCATGTCGACAATCGCATCGCCGAGTTCCTGACCGCCGAAACCAACAGACAGCACCGCGGCAGGTTCGTCAAGCCACGACAGATCGTGGGGTGAACCAACGTTGAGGATCACGATGGTCCGCTCGTTGGCAGCCGCTACACGGCGAATCAACTCGGGCTGATCACCGGGCAGTTCCCACAGGTCTCGATCTCGCCCTTCGGTCTCCCAGTCGTCGTTGGTACCGACCACCACGACCGCCACATCGCTGTCGGCCGCCAGTGCCACTGCCCGTCCCAACAGGTCCTCTTGTGCGGTCGAAAGCAAACCCAGTTTCATGCCCGACAACAACATCGAATCGCGGTTCGAGAACTCCGCGGTCACCTCGATCTCCTGCCCCTCGATCAAATCCACCTGAGCGACGATCTCATCGGTCCCGAAACCAAAGAAAGCGCTGCCCCGCGGATAATCACCATCGGTCGCGTCGAGCACGACCTCACCGTCAACCAACACCCGAGCCCGTCCGCACTGAACCAGACGGAACTCATGGGTCGCAGTCGATGTCGGCACAATCGTCGCAGTCGCCCGAAGCGAGTAGGACTCAGCAGACACCCCAGAAGCCGGCTCGCCGAACGCCATGAAATCAAAGCTGCCGGTCTGGACCGTGGTCTTGGCCGGGTGGTCGAGATCAAAGCCATCGAAGTACTCGACGGTCACTCGCCCCTGCACGAGAGGCTTCGTCAACGCCGGACATGTGCGGTCGATGTCGCAACCCTTCTCCCAAACGACTTCAGCGTGGGGCAGGCGTGCGCTCAGTGCATCCAGTGGTGAGGTAGCCCGGTAAGCGTTGACCTTCGCGGAACCGCCGCCCATGACCTTGGCGTTGAAGGCGTTGGGACCGATGACGGCAACCTTGGTGATCGCCTCAGGGTGGAGAGGCAGAACCCCGTCGTTGCGCAACAGCACGGAACCGGCCGCCGCGGCACGGCGAACCAAGGCCCGATCCTCTGGCCGGTCCAATTCGGTTTCGGTGAAATCGTTGTCATGATCGAGCGCGCCGGTGCGCTCCATGAGCGCCAAGACGTCTCCGGCGATGCGATCAAGGGCATCGGGGTGCACCTCACCCGCATTGACCGCAGCCGTGAGCAGCTCGCCGTACCAGCGTCCCTCGCCCGGCATCTCCAGACTCAAACCAGCATTGGCCATGTCGGCGGTGGAACGCGCCGCGAACCAATCGGTCACGACGAATCCGTCAAAGCCCCATTCCTCACGCAGCACGGTGGTCAACAGCCAGTGATTCTCCGAGCAGAACGTGCCGTTGAGCCTGTTGTAGGCGGACATTATTCCCCAGGAACCACCGTCTTTCACCGCGTGTTCGAACGGCACCAGATACAGCTCGCGAAGGGTTCGTTCATCGACTTGGGTGTCGATGCTGTTGCGTTCAAACTCAGAGTCGTTGCCCACGAAGTGTTTGGCGGTTGTCGCAACGCCACGCGACTGCACACCTCGCACGAACGCGGCGGCCAAACGCCCAGACAGGATCGGGTCCTCGCTGTAACACTCGAAATTTCGTCCGCCTTTAGGGGAGCGGTGCAGATTGATCGTGGGGGCCAACAACACCTGGGAACGTTTCGCAATGGCTTCGTCGCCAAGCAGCTCGCCCAGTTCGGCAACCAGAGCCGGGTCCCAGGTTGCGCCCAGTGCCGCACCGCTCGGGATACACGCGGTGCGACTGCCGGTACCCATGAGCCCGTCGCCTCGGGCGCCGTTGGGACCATCGGTCACCTTCAGCTTCGGGATTCCGAGTCGCTCAACGCCGCGGGTGTGCCACATGTCGCCACCCGTGACCATGGCCACCTTCTCCTCGGTTGTCATCGCCGCCAGAAGGTCATCAGTCCGTTTGCTCATCGCCGGAAACCTACATGGTTGAAATGTTGGTTCCTAACGGGGCCGAGCGAATCGAACAAAGAAACCTCCGACCCAATGGGCCGAGGATTGACTGTCGTCGTTCTAACCTCCGTGTTCACCGTCGGACCCGCCTCCGGTGTCATGTTCGCCACGTCCAACTTCGAGATGGCGCCCCAGGTCTGGAAGCCTTCGCCCTCGACCGGGAGGGTGATGGCGGAGCTGTCACCGGGTGCTCAGAGCCGACGGTGGTTCGGGTCGGGCCCGAAGAACTGGTCGTTTCGCGCTTGGCGGGACTCGTCAAGGCAATTGGAGGCGAAGACCCTTTTGCTCCGCCTCAGTCGAGTCGAGGAGCGCATTCGTCGCGTGTAGCTGCCCTTCGGCTGCTGCCCGATCCGACCATGGCATTGTCGCCGTCCATTGCCATGCGTAGGCCAATACGCGGGCAAGGGCCTCGATGTTGCCATTGTCGTTGGAGGCACGCCGCAGACTAGAGATGTACTCGTTTCGGAAGACACCGGGAATGACGATTCGGGATTGGCCGAGCCGCGAGAGTTCAGTGTTCATCATGACTCGAGAGACACGGCCGTTTCCGTCTGCGAAAGGATGTACCTCGGAGATCACGAAGAGCACGAATAGCGCACGGTTGAATCCAGGCTCGATATGTCGCAACATGTCGAAACCCCTGAGCAGCGTCCCTTCAACGAGTTTCGGTTCGACGAAGATGTAGGAGCCGACCGAGTTGGCAGTGGTCTTCCACTGCCCGGGCTGCACGTTCGGTCGTCCCGCCATGATCGTTGCGTGTCTCTGTAGGAGCATCTCGATGAGCTCCTCCGGGTTTTCGGATGTCGTGGACCGACCGACGGGATCAGAGACGCACCTGTGGGTGCCCAAGATGTCGTGGCCGTCGGCAGGTCGAGACGAGGGCGGCTGCTGGCTGTCCACTATCTGCCGGGCTTCTTCCAGGCTGAACTCGGTTCCCTCAATGTAGTTGGAGAAATAGCTCTCGTAGAACGGCAGTTCTTTGGGAACATGGAGGGGAAATGTTCTGACGACCGGGCTGTGCGGGAGGTAGCTCTCGAAAAAGGCGACTTCTTCCGGCTCTGTCGATGCGGGCAATGCGGCAGGGACCCCCCACTCTTCGGTGTGGTTGAGATGTGTTCGGACATGGTCAAACATGCCCACGCGGCGTTCGTCCCATGCCTGTCCGCGCCTCAGTGCCAACAAGAGCTGTCCTGCGCGGGGTCGAACCGGTTCACGATCCGACAGCTGATCAAAAAGTCGAAGAATCGTCGGGATGCGTTCATCGACGCCGAGCGCTTCGGCCAACGCGACGGCGTCCTCGCGCAATCGCGCTATTCGTTCTTTGTCCCACACGATGGACTTGCGAGCAAGCCAGTCTTCAAGTTCGGCCAACTTCAGCGTCCGGGAGGGAGTTGCACCGTGCTGACGAGAATCTTCGAGGTTGTCGATCAGTGCTCGCGGCGCGCTCGACATCCGCAATCCCTCAGCCCATACTGTGTCGGCGACCGGCAGATCGGGCGTTTCATATGCTTGACCGCGTCGAATGCTGATATTGAGTCCAGGTAGCCGGATCGACTTTCGAGGTGTATCTGCGACCACGAAAAGCTGTCCATGGGAAATACGGCCGTCCTCGGCGGCCGATCGATCGGCGATGAGGGCGCCCGGCAGGAATTTCTCAAGGACTTTCCAGCAGTTCTTAGCTATCACATCCTCGGCTTCGCTGTTCAGATCTGTTGTGTAGACCCGGCTAGCGAGTCGTCGAATGCGTCCCTCGGAGACCGCTTTAGAAAGGGTGGCAGGGGATGCCACATCGTCGAAGAATACCGAGCGCGCATCGGTCGGCCAGTGGACTCCCGGGCGACGTGCCATAACTTGACGCTAATGCCGTGTAGCGATCATTGCTAGCTAATTTTGTCCCATAGTGATTGACAGAGGTTGTGTATCGAACGAGAAACTGGTCTAAACAATAAAAATTTCCGTAATAGCTCGATAGGGGGGAAGGTGCCGACATAAAGGTGTTTATAAGGCGAGGCTCAGACCGATACAACACGAGCTATCCCATATTAACGGGCGCACTTAGGTGGCTTTGCGCCTCGGGCAATAGCATGAAGGCCCTACGACATTCAGGCCGCGTTCGGGGCTGGGAGGACGAAGCGATGCTCGACATGATTATCAAAGGTGGGACCATCGTCGATGGCACTGGTGCCGCACCAGTACCAGGTGACATCGGGATTCGCGATGGCCGAATTGTTGCTGTCGGCACGGTCGACGAACCAGTAGCAGAGACGGTGGATGCCAGCGGGCTGGTGGTATGCCCCGGGTTCGTCGACCCACACACCCACTACGACGCGCAGATATTCTGGGACCCGCGGACAACCCCGTCGAACCTCTTCGGCGTGACCTCGATGATCGGGGGCAACTGCGGTTTCACCCTCGCCCCGCTCGGCGACGAATCCGACGGCGAATACCTGAAGAAGATGATGGTCAAGGTCGAAGGGATGGCGCTTGAGGCATTGGAACTGGGAGTGCCGTGGAACTGGCGGACCTTCGGCGAATATCTCGATCGGGTGGCCGAAAACGGCACGGCCATCAACGTCGGTTTCCTGGTCGGCCACTGCGCGTTGCGCCGACTGGTCATGAAAGACGACTCTGTGGGCCACGAAGCAAGCGCACAACAAGTCGCGCAGATGCGGGAGCTTCTAAAAGAGTCGATCGAAGCTGGCGGCCTCGGGTTCTCAACCGGCCGCTCGTTCACTCACAACGACTGGGACGGGAACCCCGTACCGAGCCGTTGGGCGGCCTGGGATGAAGTGCTGGAACTCTGCCGGGAAACCTCGGCCCACGAGGGCACGACTCTCGAATGGGTGGCTGACGGATGCCTCAACGGATTTGAGGACGACGAAGTCGAGTTGATGACCAAAATGTCGGTTGAAGGGCAGCGGCCGCTCAACTGGAACGTGTTGACTATCGACTCGGCCCGCCCCGAGGCCTACCGCAACCAGATCGCCGCATGCGAGAAGGCCAACTCAGAAGGGGCCAAGATCGTGGCCCTGACCATGCCGATCCTGGTCGGTATGAACATGAGCCTCGGGACTTTCTGCGCGCTGCATCAACTCCCGGAGTGGAAGACAGTCTTCAGCCTCGATTACCCGGAACGGATGGCGCAGCTGCGCGACCCCGAGGTGGTCACCTGGCTTGAGAATCAAGCGGCGCTTCCGGAAGCGGGAGTGTTCTCCCGCCTGACCGGCTGGGACAACTACATGGTGGGCGATACCTACTCCGCCGCCAACGAAGGCCTCAAGGGCCGCACGGTTGGAGACATCGCCCGTGAGCGGGGTAGACGGGCGTTCCACACAATGGTCGAGATCGCCCTCGAAGACGAACTGCGAACAGTTTGGTGGCCGCTGCCGACCGACGATGACGCCGAGAGTTGGCGTTTGAGGGCACAGGCATGGGAACACGAAGCGGTGATGATCGGCGGCTCCGATGCGGGCGCTCACCTCGACCGCATGGCGGGTGCCCCCTACACCACGGCCTGGCTTGCCGACTGCCTGAGCGGCCGGCAGCTCACGAGCATGGAGAACGCCATCCGGCATCTCACAGACGTACCAGCACGGCTCTTCGGCCTGCGGGACCGGGGCCGTGTCGCAGAAGGCTATTTTGCCGATCTGGTCTTGTTCGACAGCGACGAGGTTGGGGCTACTGATGTGGAGTTGGTGTTCGACCTGCCGGGCGACAGCAAGCGTCTCTATTCCGAAGCCACCGGCATCAGACGCGTGATGGTCAACGGAGTCACGACCGTGCTCGACGGTCAGGCCACCGACGAACTCCCCGGTGTAGTGCTGCGCAGCGGCACCGACACCGTCACAGTTCCCGTCCCCTAACCGCGAAGGCTCGCACCGGCATCATGCGCGGCGCGTTGCTTTCCGCTCTTGTTCGCTTCGCTCACGGGCCGCTAGGCCCGGAGCACAGTGCCGGCATCATGCGCCGCGAATATCACCCGGCCGGCTCTCATCCCCCCGACTACGTCTGACATCATGCGATTCATGGCGTAGCAGACCGTTAGTGAGTTCTCGACGTCCACCACAGCCATCGAACCGCCCCAGCCGGCCCAGAACAGGGTGCGGTCATTGATCCCGAGGGGCATTGCTTCGGAGTTGAGTCCGTATCCGATGCCGAACTTCATGTTGTAGCCGAGCACCAGATCGGGTCCCGATGCCTGCACTTCGAAGATCCGTTCGATGGTGGACGGGCCGAGGAAACGGATCCCTTGGGATTCGCCGCCCTGGGCCAGGATGGAGACGACTTTCGCAACCGAGCGGGCGTTGCCGTGGCCGTTCGAGGCGGGGAACTCGGCTCGACGCCAGCGGTCGGTGTTGACGAACTGAGAATGCTCGGCCTCGCCACGAGCCTGACGGGCCGGTATCGGGTTGCTGTGATCGCCAATACCCTCGGCTTCGTCGGTGCGCATCTCGGCGACACGGTCGAACTCGCTGTCGGCAAGCCCGATATGAAAGTCGGCGCCGATAGGGCCGGCGATCTCTTCGCGAAAGAAGGTGCCGAGCGAACGGCCGGTGACCCGCCGCACCACCTCACCGAGCAACCATCCCTGGGTGGATGCGTGATAGCCCGAGGCTGTGCCCGGTTCCCACCAGGGACTCTGAGCTGCCAGGTTGGCGCAACAGTGGTCCCAGTCATACATCTCTTCTTTGGTTATCGGCGGATCGAAGCCTGGCAGCCCGGCCGTGTGACTCATCAGGTGACGAATCAGCACTCCCTGTTTGCCGGCGGCCGCGAACTCCGGCCAGTGCGCCGCGACCGGGTCATCCACCGAGAGCGCGCCCCGGTCGTGCAGGACCAACACGCACAATGCGGCCATCATCTTGGTGGTCGACCAGACGTTGACAATCGTGTCGCGTTCCCACGGTTTCGTTGCGGCGACATCTCGATGCCCGCCCCAAAGATCGACTACCAGCTCACCCCGGTGGACCACGGAACACGAAGCGCCCAGATCGCCCTCATCGAAGTTGGTCGAAAACGCATCGCGCACGCCTTCAAACCCGACCTCACAGGTTCCATGTATCTCAGCCACAGCGACACCGTAACCGTTTTGCTCTCCAGTCAGGCCGCCACGCGCCGTTCACTTCACGGTGACACTCCCTTGAAGCTCAGCGAGGACTGTCCGCGGGAGTCCAGTTGCACGTAACAAGTTATCAATATGATATCATATTGCTACTACAGGTAACTAAGCAAAAGGAACGTCATGGATCAACTCAACGAAACTTCAAGCCGGTCACACTCAGGCGTACCGTGGCTCGCCCTCGACGTGCTGATGCTCATTGCGTCGATCCTGCTCTACGTCTTCGGCGGCATCGCCGGCAGCCTCCTGATGATCTTCGCGGCGATTTTCTTGTCGGTCGCGGTGACTGTCGTGTCGATCAGTTTCTTCATGGTGCAACCCAACCAGGGTGCTGTGCTGATGTTCTTCGGTGACTACCGCGGCACAGACACCAAACCGGGGCTGCGGATCGCAAATCCTCTCTACGTGTCGAAGAAGGTGTCGCTGCGGGTCCGCAACTTCACGACACAGACCTCCAAGGTCAACGACGCACGAGGCAATCCGATCGAGATCGCCGCGGTGGTCGTCTGGCGTGTCATAGATACCGCCCGGGCGGTCTTCGGTGTCGACAACTTCACGTCCTACGTCCACACCCAGTCCGAGTCAGCGGTCCGCCAGCTGGCCCGCTCCTACCCTTACGACGCGTTCGAGGAGACCGACGTGACCACCCTCATCGGTGCTACCAGCGAAGTCAACGCGCACCTGCTAGTCGAACTGCAAGAGCGAGCCGATGACGCAGGGGTCGAGATACTCGAAGCTCGAATCACCGACCTCGCCTACGCGCCGGAGATCGCAGAAGCAATGCTTCGGCGGCAACAAGCCGCCGCCATCGTGGCGGCGCGCAAAGAAATCGTCAACGGCGCGGTGTTGATGGTACGTGACGCGGTGCGCGGACTAGAAGAAGGAGACAACGGCGAGCAGACCATCCCCCTCGACGCCGACCGCAAGGCCACGTTCGCATCAAACCTCATGACGGTGATCGCCAGCGACAGTCCAACCAATCCCGTCGTCAACGTCGGCACGCTCAACCGGTAACCCTCAGAAAGTCTGCATGACCCGACAACGCAAGCAGTACCTGCTCCGGATCCCCCAGGAGCTCTACGACGCCTACGAGATATGGGCCGGCGACGAGTTCCGCTCGATCAACGCCCAGATTGAGGCCACCCTCGTCGATGCTGCACGACGTGCCAACCGCCTGAGACCACAACCCGAGCCCCAACCTGTCGAGGAGTCCCGCAACTAGCGCCCCGGCTAAGACTCGGGCGCGGCGATCGTGTCGGCGACCAGTGCTTGGACGACGGCTCGGAGCGCCTCGTCTTCAGACGCACCCTCGGTGAGCGCACTGTTGTACACCGCCAGTTGGCGATCCGCGGAGGTGCCGCGGTCACAGATTGTGAGCGCGTGCTCCACCTCGGCGACACAGTTCAAGGCCTCGGCGTCGGGTCGAACCAGTTCGACGAGTTCTGCCACCAGATCCGTGAACGGCACCAACTCGCCTTTGCCGAAGTCGATCAGCTCACCACCGATCCCGTACCGCTGAGCCCTCCACAGGTTCTCCGACAGCAGGAAGTTGGAGTAGCTGCGCCAACGCCGATTCTGTGATTTGAGCCTCCAGAGCATCCTCAACAGACAGACGTACAGAGCGGCGACGCAGATGGTGTCCTCCATCTTCGCGGGCAGGTCAGCGACCCGCATCTCCAGAGTGGGATAGCGCTCCGACGGGCGAATATGCCACCACACCTTGCTGGAGTCCTCAATGATCCCGGCGTTCACCAGCACATCCACATGGCGTCGGAACTCTGACCACGAATCGAACTTGTCGGGGAACCCGGTGCGCGGCAGGGTCGCGAACAACGTCGTGCGGTAGCTCCGCAGGCCCGTATCGCGACCCTCCCAGAAAGGCGAGGAAGTCGACAGGGCAAGCAGATGCGGCAGGAAGTACGAGGCCTGGTTCATCAGGTCGATCCGCAGTTCGGGATCCGCGATGCCGACATGGACATGCAACCCCGAGATGACCAACTGCCGGGACACCCCCTGCAGATCCTCGACCAAGGCCTGGTAACGCTCCCCTTCGCTGTACTCGAGTTGGTTCACGCGCGCGAACGGATGAGTCGAAGCGGCGATAGGCGCCAACCCGTACTCGGCTGCGGCCTCCGTCACCGCCAAACGCAGCAGACCAACATCAGCACGCAGGTACTTCATATCGGTGCAGATCCCGGTGGCGATCTCGAGCTGCGAACTGAACAGCTCTCTGGCCACCAGACCGTGACGCAGGTCGGCGACTTTCTCCAACAGGCCGGGAGGCTGCTTGGCGACGAGGGCGCCCGTATCGAGCTCAACGAGCTGATACTCCTCTTCGATGCCTAGCGACCAGGTCGGCTCGTCGGACCCCACTGCTTCTCCCTCGTAGTCACAGCGAGTGTAGTGCCCCTGCGAAGCGCCCCACTATCGCCCGCAATGTCCTCCGGGCACAACTGTCAGGGAACTACAGCAGACCGTGGTCTTGGGTGAGTTTCTGGGCCAGCACGATCTGGCCGCGGTGTTGCTCGGCCGCGGGATTGGTGCACAGCCAGGCGACAGCCGCGCCGATCTGTTCAGGAGTGCCAGCCGTGAAGTTGCCCTCGTACTGCTTGGCTCGACCGGAGGCGACCTGGCGTTCGGTGGCCACATGTCCGGGATCGATGTTGAATGCGCGGATCCCATCAGCTGCGTGTTCGACCTCGAGCATCGGCGCCACACGCTCGAAGGCCGCCTTGGTCATCGCGTAGCCCATTCCCCAGCCACCTGAACCGATCCGGTTGGCAGGAGTCGTGTAGGCGGTAGCCGAGATCATGTTGACAACGGTCCCTCCGCCCGCGGCGATCATGGTTGGCAGCGCCGCATGGAGCACTGCCAGCTGGGCGAACAAGTTGCCTTCGAACAAATTTTTTATCTGCTCGTCGGTCAGGTCCATGAACTCCAACATCGCACCCGGTCCTTGGTAGATGGCGTTGTTCACGACAACGTCGAGGCGCTCAAAGTGCGCAACCGTGTGATGTACCGCGGCTTCGACGGTGGCACGGTCGAGGACATCCATGTACAGCGACAAGGCTCGCCCACCGGCAGCTTCGATCCCGGCGGCAGTCGTGTCCAGCCCACCGGGCACAACGATGCTCTCATCGCTTTCGAGGCGGCGATCCCCGTCGACAAGAGTGCGGGCACCGATAGCGAGGTCGTAGCCGGCATTCGCCAGCGACAAGGCGATGGCTTTGCCGAGGCCTCGGCTCGCCCCTGTCACCAGGGCCACCGGCCGAGATTCAGCAGTGGGTTCAGCCATCAGATGTGGCTGCGGTCCTCAGGGGCTTTGTGCAGCTCGAAGGCGGCGTGAAGTTTCGCCACCGCCCGCTCGACCTGGGTTTCACGAACCACACACGACACCCGAATCGCCGATGTGGAGATCATCTCGATGTTGATGTCGTTGTCGGAGAGAGTCTCGAACATGGTGGCCGCAACGCCAGGATTGGTCTTCATGCCTGCCCCGATAAGGCTGACCCGAGCAATTCCATCGTCGGCCACGACACCGACCGCGCCGAGTGACTCGAGAATGGAGTCGGCCGCCTCGGTGGCTGCCTCAACCTGGTCGTGGGGCACGGTGAAGCTGATATCGGTATGACCCTGAGCCGACACGTTCTGCACGATCATGTCGACGTTGACATCAGCGTTCGCCAACGTGCGAAACAGCAGCGCCGCCACACCTGGACGGTCGATCACCCCCGAGACGGTCATCTTCGCCTCGCTGGTGTCGTGCGTCACTGCGGAAATGAGTGCACCTTCCATGGGACCCTCCTCGGTTACCCAAGTACCCGGAACCCACGAGAACGCGCTGCGCACATGCAACTTCACTCCGTAGGCCCGGGCCAACTCGACAGACCGCATCGCCGGCTTGGGGCAGCCAGTCGCGGTCATCTCGAGTAGTTCGTCGAATGAGACTTGATCGATCCGTTGAGCGTTGGCCACCAGCCGAGGATCGGTGGTGAACACGCCGGGAACATCTGTGTAGAGCTCGCAGGCGTCGGCGTCCAAGGCGTGGGCGAGCGCCACTGCGGTGGTGTCTGAACCTCCGCGGCCAAGGAATGTGACATTGTTGTCGGTCGAAACTCCCTGCGAACCCCCGACTACAGGTATGCGACCAGCGTCGAGCGCCTCGCGGATCCGATCGGGACGCAGCTCAAGGATTTTGGCGTTCTGGTGGGTCGAGTCGGTCAGGAAACCGGCCTGGCTGCCAGTGAACGAGTCCGATTCGATTCCGAGATCATGCAAGGCCATCGAAACCAGGGCGCAGGCTTTGCGTTCGCCACCGGTGATGAGCATGTCCATCTCCCGCCCCGGTTGTGTCCCGGACACGTGTTTGGCGAGACGCAGAAGCTCGTCGGTTTCCTTGCCCATAGCCGAAGCGACGAGCACGATCTGGTCGCCTCGCCTGTGGCTGCGCGCCACGTAGTCGGCGACCTCACGGATGCGATCCGGGTCGCCCACCGACGTGCCGCCGAACTTCTGAACAAGGAGTGCCACGACCAATAAGGCTACCGTCGGCCAAACCGCTCTTGTCGTGAGATACTGGCCGCTGTGGCTTCCCCCGACGCCGAAGATGTATTTCTGCGGATTCCTGCGCTTCAGTCGTACGCGCCGATTGTGCGAGTGGGAGCGGCTGCGTTGGCTATCCGACTCGGCATGGGCTTCGTGGAGATCGACGATCTGCGATCGGCGATGGACAAAGCGATGATCATGCTGCTCGACGGCGTTGACGGACCCGAGAACATAACGGACGCGCCTCGCAGCAACCCCGCCGACGCGGGCCCCTTCGTTGATGTCGTATTTCGTATCGTGGAGAACCGTTTCGAGTTCGAAGCCACTCGCACCGATCCCTCAGGCGTGTCTGAGACAGCCTTGCGTCTCTTCGACAACAGCGCACGCGAGCTTGTCGACGAACTGCGTGTCGACCCCGATACCGGAGCGATCTGGCTGGGTAAGGCCCTCGCCGACGTACGCTGAGACCATGTTGGCCTGGATGGATCTGGAAATGACGGGGCTGGATCCCGACCAAGACACAATCTTGGAGATCGCAACTCTCATCACCGACGACAACCTTGAGTTGATCGCCGAGGGGCCGGACCTCATCATCCATGCCAGCGAAGAGGATCTGACCGGCATGGAAGATGTCGTCGTGAAGATGCACACCCGCAGCGGGCTCCTCGAAGCGGTTCGCGACTCGACAGTGACCCTTGCCGAAGCTGGAGCACAGACGTTGGCCTTCTTGAAGCAACACATCGATCAGGCAGGAACGGTCCCGCTTTGCGGCAACTCAATAGGCACCGACCGTCGATTCCTGGCCAAACACCTCACTGAGATTGAGGAGTTCCTGCACTACCGCTCCGTTGATGTTTCAACCGTCAAGGAACTCGCCCGTCGCTGGAATCCTGAAGTCCTGGAGTCGGCCCCCAAGAAGGCCACGGGCCATCGGGCCATGGACGACGTTCGGGAGAGCCTGGAGGAACTACGCCACTACCGCAGTGCTGTGTTCCGCCGGGCACTGTGATTTCGCCGGGCGTAGCCGGAGCCGCGGCCACCGACTCGAGCTTGCGCCGGGCTTAGCCGGAGCCGCGATTCCCTCGAGCCAATTTCAGAAGATGGGGCAAAAGCTCGTCAAGGACGTACAGAAAGACGCGAATTGAGCCTCTAGGCGCTGATGTTCTTCGTAGAACATGGACCTTCGCACTGTTGATCGCCTCTGGTGGGATCAACATACCGACGTGAGCTGGTGTCACACCCTCGGCATATCTTGTGGTTGTACAGTAACCCCAGGGCTTGGCAGTCCGTTCCTAGAAGAGGCAGACGAACCATGAGCGCAGACACAGACGTGGATAGTCCCGCCCGCTCAGCGTCCGAGACCGCAACGCAAAACGGTTTCGCTCCTCCTCAGCGCTCTCACACAGATGAACCGAGGCGTGAACGGTCTGGTGGTGAATCGGATCCGCCAGAGCAACCGGCTCATCACGCGACCGCCGCGGAGTTTTTCGCGGGTATGGGTTTGATGCGAGCTGGGCTCGAGCGGGTCGGTGTCAGCACGGTGTTCGCCAACGACAATGACTCCACCAAGGCTGCGTTGTACCGAGCCAATTGGGGAGACGATGTGCTAACGGTGGATGACATTCGGAACCTCACTGGTGACGACATCCCCGACGCTGATATCGCAACTGCTTCCTTCCCTTGCGTGGATATGTCATTGGCAGGCAATTTAGCGGGACTCGACGGAGAACAATCTGGGCTGATCACCGAGTTCTGTCGCATACTCGCAGAGATGGGGGCGCGTCGGCCCCGCGCAGTAATCGTGGAAAACGTGCCGGGATTCAAGACCGTCAACGAGGGGCGGGACTTCGCGCAGGTTGTCGAGATGCTTCGCTCGCTCGGCTATTCGGTGGATTCCGTCGTAGTAAACGCTTCGGCATTCGTGCCCCAGAGTCGTGCCAGGGTGTTCCTTCTCGGGACGCTGGGACCACGGCCCGCGCTGCCCGAACCCCCAAACCAGGCCGGGCCGTTGCGGCTGGTTGACATTGCCGGTGCTGATGGTGATTGGTGGCCTCCAGATCGGCGCGACTCGTTCTTGGATTCGCTTTCACCGTTACAACGTAAGCGGGTCGATGCGTGGCGGAGTGATTCTCGGATTAGGTGCCTCGGTGCGTATCGGCGTACGCGCGACGGGCGAGCGGTTTGGGAGGTGCGGAGTGACGAGATCGCAGGAGCCCTCCGGACAACTAAAGGTGGATCGTCTCGTCAAGCGCTGGTGCGGGTAGGACAAGGCAACTTCGATGTGAGATGGATGGGTGTCGACGAGTACGCACGTCTCCAGGGGGCTGCGAACTTGCACTACGACGCCGTGTCAGAGCGACAGGCTATGTTCGCTCTAGGCGACGCGGTGTGCGTACCGGTCATTGAATGGCTGGGTCATAACTGGCTGACGAGGCTTGCCGCTTGAGTTCAAACTCCTCCCCCGAAGTCGATGCCCTATACGCCGGGGTGACGCGCTTGCTCAATCTTCCCGACAGTTCCGGCCGCAAGGTCGGTGACTGTACCCGAGGTGTGTATCTGTTCATCGACTACGACGGCGAACCGATCTATGTCGGTCAAACCACCGAGAAGCTCCGTACCCGTATTCGCCGCCACCTCACGAACCAACGGACCGACGCTGTGGCCATGCGAGTGCTCGACCCCTTCGAGGTTGCAGAGGTGGAGATGTGGCCGTTTTGGGAACTCGAAGGCAAAGACGTAGGCGACCAACTCGACCGAGCTGAGTTCACCGTCTACCAAAACGCTCTCGACAAGTCGAAGTTCGGCGCGATCCTTAACGAAGGAGAAATCGCGAATACCGAACTGGTCGAGTTGCCACCGTCGGTTAACGGCTCGATCCTTCCACTGGAGGCTCGCAAACTGCGCGAGCATCCAGATCTTCGTTTGGCTCTTAGCCTGGATCCACCGGTGGGTTTGGGTGTGGTGGGTGTGGCGCGTTCACTAGAAAGGCCTCCTGACATGGGAGAAT
>VXYK01000023.1 GCA_009845995.1 Acidimicrobiaceae bacterium
TGCGCACAAAGCGAAGCACACTCAACCGAATCGATCGGTTCGGCACCTTCACCGGGCCTCGAACCCTTGTCGTTTCCCCAGATCAACCGCTCAAAGGAACCGAATTCGGTTTCTCGTCCCACAATATGTCCCACAGCAGCATCGTCGTGCAATGCCACGCGCTTCCCGTCGACTGGCAGGAGTCCGACTACACCGCGGGCGCTGCGATCAAGTGACTGGACCGCCGGTACCCTGCTGCCGATCCAAGTACTCCGCCCACTGGTCCATGAGCTCGCGGCGCTTGGCGAAGGCGTCTCCCCGGATGTACGCCTGTTGCACCGCGTCGCCCAGGCTGTGGGCCAAAGCCGCCTCGGCCACTGCCCAGGGAGCGTCTGTCTCCTCCAGCGCCCACGTCCTGAAGCTGGCCCGAAAGCCGTGAACAGTGGCCCGGTCGGCCAGCCGGGCGTCGCGCAGCATCTTGGTGAGCGTCATGTCCGACATCGGCCTGCCCGGCTTGAGCGGCGACGGGAACACCAGATCGGAACCGTCGTGGCAGTCCTTGGCCCGGTCCAGCACCTCGAGAGCCGCGTCGCTGAGCGGCACCCGGTGCTCAGAAGCAGCCTTCATCTTGTCCGCGGGTATCTTCCACTCGCGGGCCCCGAAGTCGATCTCGTCCCACGTTGCGTTGCGAGCCTCGCCGGAGCGGGCCGCAGTCAACACTGCGAACCGCAGACACAGCTTTGCCGACGGCGACGACCTGGTCTGATCCACAGTGACAAGAGCATCGGCCACCTCCCCATATGGCAGCGAGCGGAAATGGGACTGCACCCTCGGCATCGGCGGCAAAGCACCGTCGATCACCTCACCCGCCATGTTGAGCTGAACAAACTCGTGTGCCATCGCCCATCGCAAAATCGTGCGGATGCGCTGGCGCGTCTTCCTTGCCACCTCCGGCCGGGTAGTCCAGATCGGAGTCAGAACACCAAGGACATCGGACTGAGTGATGCGATCCACCCTCATACAACCGATTGCAGGGAAGACGTGCTTCTCCAGCGACCCCCACCAGTTGGCGGCATGCCGCTCGCTTCGCCAACGCGGCCGGTTCGCGTCGTACACGGCCCGGGCAGCATCTTTGAACACAGGAATAGCTGCCCGGCGTTTTTCGGCGAGAGGATCACGGCCATCGGCAACGGCTGACCGGAGTTCAAAAGCCTTCCGACGGGCATCGGCCAAACTCACTTCGGGCCAGCTTCCCAGACCGATATCGCGGCGACGACCGCTAACGGTGAGCCGCAGGAACCATGATTTCGACCCGGCATCGGTCACTCGCAGGTGAAGACCCCTTCCATCGTGAGATTTTCCAGGTCCAGCTTTCTTGACTTTGGCGGCGGTGAGATTCGGCATTCTGTCCCCCAATCTGTCCCACACTTTTAGTGGGGTGCTTCGACAATCCTGAGAACAGTAATGTTGTCGCCTCCGCCTCCTCAATCACGGCGCCTGTAACACGAGATGCAATTGGGACAATATTGAGTTGATCTAATATTTCTTCATGCTTTTGGTGATACCGTGCTGTGCACAAGCCACTTCCCCCTGAATCGATCTCGATTAGACGGGAGACCCAGTAGTGGCCCTTACAGAACAACAGCGATCCGAAATCTACAGCAGTCTTGTCGAAGCGACAGGTCAACAAGCAGCGGAGTTCCTTATGGCACAGCAACCCCCTGGAGGATGGGAGCAGTTGGCCACCAAACGTGACCTGGCAGACCTTGAGATCAAGACGCAGGCCGCCTTCGTTGAGGTCCACGCCAAGATGGATAAGGGATTCGCCGAGGTCAAGGAGCAGTTCGCCGAGGTCAAGGAGCAGTTTGCGGAAGTTAAGGAACAGTTCGCCGAGGTCAAGGAGCAGTTTGCGGAGGTGAAGGAGCAGTTCGCCGAGGTCAAGGGGCAGTTCGCGGTCATCGACACCCGGTTCGCGGACCTCTCGGACAAACGCAGCAGAGATGTTTGGGCGTTCGTTGTGGCAATCACAGTGATCACCGTGTCCATCTGCGGCTCGATTTTTCTCTCGTTCTGGCAATTCGCACCGGGCTGAACCGGCCCATCGGCCCGGGCCGAATCAGAATCGGGTTTTAGACACCGATAGTCCTGAATGTTGAGCACGCAGGCGGTAGATTCGACAGCAGTTGGACAAACGCGCCAAGCCCAGAACGGAGCAGCGATGAGATCAGCGGTTACCGGCAGTAAAGCGCGGGCACTGAAGTCAACCCGGTCAACCCGGTCGAACCTGCTTCGGCTCATGCGAGCAGCGGTCGCCCTCATCATGCTCGCCAGCACCCTGGGCCTGGCCGCAACCGCAACCGCCCAGACCGACACGACCGACGACGAAACCGAAGCTCCCATCGACTGCCCATCAGACACCGGCACACTCCCGTTCACCGATGTCGACCCCGGCAGCTTCGCCTTCAACGACATCCGCTGCCTGCTCGAACTCGGCATCACCCAGCCTGCCGACAACCGCTATAGGCCAAAAGACGAAGTCACCCGCGAAGAAATGGCCGCGTTCATGGCGCGCACCTACCGCCAAGTCACCGGAACCCCAGCAGAAATCGTCGACACACCGTTCACCGACGTCCCCGAAAACTCCTTCGCTGTCAACGACATCGGTCGTATCTACGGGCTTGACATCACCGGCGGAACGAGCCCCACCACATACTCGCCAAGCAAGCCCGTGCTGCGATCACACATGGCCCTGTTCCTGGCGCGCCTGTACAAAGCCGTGACCGGCGTCGACGCACCAGTCGTCAACACCAACTTCACCGACATCGGCCGACGCTCCTCAGAACAACAGCAGGCCATCGGCCAGATCTACGGCCTCGGGGTAACCACCGGCACAACAGAAACCACCTTCGAACCCAGAGCAGGCGTGACCCGCGAACAAATGGCATCGTTCATCGCCCGCCTGTACCGCACCCTCACCAACACCACAGCCGAAGCCCCAAGCGGCGTCGCCGCCGAACCCAGCGGTGAAGACGGCACAGAACTGACCGTCACCTGGATCCGACCCCGTTTCACCGGCGGCAACACCGTCACCGGCTACATCGTGCAATGGAAATCCGGAGACGAAGACTACGCCTCAGCCCGCCAACAAAGTTCGAGAACCACAACAACCAGAATCCTGGGCCTCACCAAAGGAACCGAGTACACACTCAGGGTCGCCGCAGTTAACGCCGGAGGCAACGGACCATGGTCGCCCGAAGCGACCGGTACCCCCGCGGTCGCACCTGGCCTCGTCAGCAACTTCAACGTGCAACCCGGCAACATGGAACTCAACCTCACCTGGGAACCGCCGACCGACGACGGCGGCAGCGACATCACCGGCTACCTCGTCCAATGGACCGCCAACCGGCGAGCCAAACCCCTCGAGCACATGATCGACGACCCGACTCTGCGCAGCCACACCATCGCCGGCCTGCAGAACACCACAGCCGCCAACCCCGTCGCATATTACGTCTGGATCACCGCCATCAACGCCTTCGGCGAAGGCACACTCACACCCACACCCAACGGCAAACCCGTCAGCCCCGCCACCGTCGGCGCCGACCTCCCCACACAACTCACCGTCACCCCCTCCGAGACATCAGGGACAGAACTGATAGCAGAATGGCGAGCCCCCCTCAACGACGGCGGTGAACCCGTCGAGAACTACCGAGTCGAGATCAACTGCGCAACCGGCAGCGGCGACACCGGCTGGGTCACCACCGGAATCCCCGGCAACCCGGCAGGTAGGGTGGACGTGCCCAACGTCCCGACCGAGAGCTACAGGATCGTCATCACCGGCCTCGAGAACGGCCAACCCTGCGAAGTGCGGGTGCGCGCAGTCAACGCCAAGACCAGCCTCACCGGCCCCTGGCGCTGGGCATCGGCAACAGCCACCCCAGTACAGGCACCAGGACCCCCAGGCCTGGATGCGTCAGGAGTGCTGTCAGCCCATCAAGCCCTGCAAATCACCTGGACCCCGCCCGTCGACACAGGCGGCGGTGCGATCACCGGCTACGAGATCACCTACACGTCAGGCGGAACACCCCAACAGGTGAGCGTCGACGGCACAGTCACAACAACAACCATCACCGGCCTCACCAACGGGTTCGGATACACCGTGTCGGTCAAAGCCATATCCGCATCAGGGAAGAGCCAGCCCTCAGCCGAAGTGACAGCGATACCCAAAGCAGTGCCCGCCGCGCCGCGCAACGTCACTGCTGGCCCGCCGCCGGCGACAGACGGCACCGGCAACCCGGTCGTCGTCGACCCGGAATCGCTTCTGGTCACCTGGGACCCGCCAGCCGGCAACGACACCAACCCCGTGCTCGGCTACGTCGTGGAATACCGCGAATCCTTCGTGCCCCGAAGCTCGCCCGACGCCAACGACGAAGTACGCGCAGGCGACTGGACCGACGTGCCGCTCACCAACGCCAACATCAACACCCGATCGGTCACGATCACCGGGTTGAAAGACCGTCGCAGCGGCTCGGCCACCGGACGCGGCGTCTCGTTCGACGTGCGAGTCCGCGCAACCAACGACCACGACGGCGACGGCGCCACAGCCAACCCGACCCCGACCGAAGGCGGCCCCTGGGCGACGACCTCCGCCGTCCCGGCGACCCAGCCCGGCAGCATCGGCACCGACGAAGTCGAATCCGCAGCCAACGTCGACATCGAGCCCGGATTCCAACTGCTGACCGTGACCTGGAACCCGCCCGACGACGGCGGTTCCCTCATCACCCACTACCTGATCAACCACGCAGTAGGCGACACCGGCCAATACGGAAGCGACATCAGAGTCGACGCACCCGCCCACCGCCACACCATCACCGGGCTCGAGGACGGGACCAACTACTTGATAGTGATCCGCGCCGTCAACGCCGTCGGTACCGGCGAATACAGCCATGAGATCAGCGGATTCACCGCCGCGGTGCCGCCCGCACCCGGAACCGTCACCGCCACCTCGCCGACCATCAACAGCGACGGTGCGCCCGGCAACGGCACAGAGCTGACGGTCACATGGTCTGAGGTCACCCGAACGAACGGTGGACCCCCGATCACCGGATACGAGGTCCAATACCGCAGACTCGCCGACCCCGACAGACCCGTACCGGACGCCCGCTATTCAGCATTCGTCTGGAATACCGTAGACGGCGACAGCGAAACGACCGGCACCGACTTCCCGCTGGGCTCATTGACCGCACAGGTCCAGGGCCTGGAGGAAGGCGCCAGCTACCAGGTACGAGTCCGGGCCGTGTCACGCTCCGGATCCGTCGGCACCTCCGGATACGCCCCGATCGTCAAGACCGCAGGCGTGCCATCCAACGTGTCGATCGTTGCGGTACGGATCAACGACGCTCCCTCGAACGAGCCCGACAGCACCAAGATCATCACCTGGGAGGCAAGCGGACAGGGACTGGCGGGCGTGACCCACTACAAGGTTCGGTGGTTCCCCTCCGTAGCCGGCGCCCCCGGCACCAACGGCACAGCAGACGTCGACGTCGGCACCCACACCCACATAGTCACCGGCCTGGCCTCGGGCACCTATGTCGCCAAGGTCAGTGCATGCAACGCCATCGGCTGCACCTTCGAAGTGCTGTCCAGCTACGACACCAGCACCCAATCCGGCGACACCGTCACAGTCCCCTGATCTTATCCCACTCCGATCACTTCGTGGGAATTTGAGACAGGTTGTAACCTTTGACGATAATTGGTGATATGGTACACACAGCAGCGAAGCAAGTGTTCAGTTTCGCGGTTCTACGGTCGGCCTCAGTGACTCTCAAGCAACTTCCCCTATAGGCCCGACCATAGGCAACAATTCAGTTGCTTCCCCTCGAAGTCCTAGTCGCACAGCAGCCAGAAGGGACAAACGATCGTGGCACCCACCGAGACCAGGCTCCTTGACATGTACCGAAGCTTGGTCAAGGTGTTCGGCCAAGAAGAAGCGGACACCCTGATGGCATTGCTGAGACCGGTCTGCTGGCCCCGAAGTTATGTAACAGTGACGGAGATCAGGTGTTTCAGACTTTATCGAAAGTTGACAGAAGTCTTGGGCGACGAGCTCGCTGAAAATCTGGTTTCACAACTGCCGCAAACACGCTGAGCCAGTAAGTGCGACCCCCCAACCTGCAAACCGAAATGCGAATTGTCTCTAGTACATGTTTTGGTACGTGTTTTGCTACCGTGGTCACATGAGCTACGCACGTGAAGTGTTCGCGAATGCTCCTCTGGCCTTCGTAGCTTGCGAAATCCGCTTCCCGCTAGCGCCGAAAATCACGGGGGACGGATCACTCCAATCGTTGAACGAGGTCTTCGTTGACACGCTACCGATTCCTGAGGTCGCAACCTTCCGGTCAATACCTGAGATGGACGCACTAGGCGACCCTGAGCGACAGCTACGGTTTCTCAACAAGGAGAGGACGACTTCGGTTGCTGTGACACGGAACTCGCTCGTGGTAGAGACAACCGATTACGTGGAGTGGGAATACTTCAAACCTCTTGTACTTGAAGCTGTCCGAGCTGTGCAGGAGTCCGTGAGGATAGTCGGGGCCGAACGGGTCGGACTTCGCTACATCGATGAGATCCGGGTTCCTGACAAGATAACCGATGTGTCAGGATGGACCGGGTGGATCAACAACAATGTGCTCAGCCACCTTGATCCGATGCCTGGTTACACGCCTGAGTCGTTCCAGACGGTCATCGAACTGAGTGGACCAGGCGGCCAGATAGTTGTTCGCTATACGGCTCTAGACGGTGCGGGGGTTGTGTCCGGCGAGCCGTTGAAGCGTCGGTCCCAGACTACCGAGGGCCCGTTCTTTGTGATCGACACCGATTCCTACCGTGATGTACCCGGTACCGAGATGCTCAGCTTCAGCCCGGAAGTTCTGGCCCCGGTTCTCGATGAACTGCATGAACCCGTAGGAGCGATGTTCCAGAATGCCATCACAGACAAATCACGAGCGCTGTTCCGGGGGGAATTGTGACCACAACTCAACACCGGACATCCACCCGGTCAAGGCAGCTTGAACTTGACGCGTACGAGCATGACTCGACAGCCCAATACGCGTCAGCGATCGCGGAGCTTACAGACGCATACGGAGGACTTACGGGTAAGGTCCGTCTGCTCTCCGAAGACGTTGAAGGTGGACGTCGTAAGGTTCGGTCAATGGACCTTGATGAACGCACATCAGCGAAATCTCGACTACCGACCGAGTTTTTGTTAGAAGAACTCTCCATAGACCGCGGGCTGGGATGGTCCGAGATCGCTCGTCTCTGCGGGGTTTCGGTGTCAGCGGTCCGCAAGTGGAGAGCGGGCGAGTCGATTTCATCCGAGAGCCGCCGCTCCTTGGCCCGCCTTGCCGCCTTTTTGGATTTGCTCCAAGAAGTTGGCCCGGTAGGCGAACCCGCCGGGTGGTTGAACATGCGCCTATCAGATCAACACACCGTAACTGCAGCGGACCTTTACGTTGCCGGAAATCCTCAAGATCTTCTGGAGCATGCACAAGGGCATCTGGGAGTTGACAAACTGCTGGACCACTGCGCGCCGGACTGGCGCACCTCTTCCCGCTCAGAATGGAAGATCGTCAAACTTCCTGACGGTGAACGAGCCCTTACACGGCGCGAGTGACGGAGCCACTTTGGCAAAACTGGCCGCGCCGAAAAACCCTGAAGACCTGTGGCTTGCCACCGGGCCTGCTGACGTGCCCACACACCGAATGCTGATGCAAGGTGATGTAGTCGTGACGCCCGACGGCCCTGTAAGCGTAATGTCCCACGCCTGCTCAATGCGTCAGGGTTCTGCCTTCCACACCACCCAAATCGTTGCCCCGATTCGGGACAATTCTGCTGCTGATTGGAGCGGGTATTACGATTGGATGCCACTGCCGTGTGCGCAAGCACCTGACATGGCTAGCCCAGCTGCGTGCATCCGGGAACTCCGCAGTGAATCAACGGACGTTCTGGTTACTAGTACCCGGATCGCCGTCATGGCCGACACTGGCGTCCACATTCTGCAACAACGAATCGCCCACCATTTGAGCCGCGTGATCATCGATGTGGCCGAACTCGCTGAATACTCTGCTCCTGTGCTCGCCGAGGCGGAACTCCACGAGGAGTGGGTTGGCCAATTCGGCCACCAAACGAACGATGAATTTATGTGGTACCTCGACTGCGAGGATCGCAAAGTCCGGGGCTGGTTGAGCGAAACCCATATGAGACCGCAAGCGATGCGAACGGTGCGCCAAGAGATCCGCAGACGCAGGGAGAACCAACAATGAGACATCGATCTGCCAGCTCAGCATTCGGATCACGCCATGCGCTCACCCCTTGTTGAGCGGCGTTCTGTTCCTTACAGGCTGTGGCCTATGGGAAAGCCTTACTCGTGGGCGGTGGTGTTGGTGCCGGCGGCTAGGGCTTTGAGGCGGTCTAGGTCCTTTTGGGAGAGCATGCAGATCACATCGCGGACCGGTTTGTCTGGGCCGGTGACCTCACGCAGCGCCCGATCACCGGAACTGTTGGGAAGCGGACGGTCGGTGGTCAACAGCACCAGCTGCGTGCTCGGATCGCTCGAATGCAGCACAGAAGCTCTGCCGAGCGCCTTCCACAGCGTGTCGGTACGCCGAAGCCCAGGGCGCTTGGTCACGCTGAAAGCCCCAGACACATCGAACAACCACGGCTCGCCCTGCTGATCAAGGGCCACAAAATTCACTTCCACGCCACCGGCGCGGACAACATTCACTTCAGTAACGGTGAATCCGCAGTTCTTCAGCACCCCGTGGGCCATCTCCTGGGCCTTCCGACCCTCACGCCCAGCCCGAGCCTGGAAATCGCCACCTCTTTCAGCGGGTGTCGAACGACCGTTTGTCGATACCTGCAAATCGCCGAACTCCTCGGCAAAACTCAACTGACGGCCACGAGGAACCGTCACCGGCCACTCAAGCTCATCGGTGGGCTTGGCAAGCTCCTCACGCTCAGCGGTGATTCGCTTCTCGGCCGTTGCGATATAAGCAGCGTCAGTATCGAACCCCACATAATGACGACCCGTGCGCAGCGCAGCCACAGCTGTAGTCCCCGCCCCCATGAACGGATCCAACACCAGATCCCCCCGGTAGGTGTAGAGCTCGATCAGACGCTTCGGCAACTCCACCGGGAAAGGCGCAGGATGACCGACACGCGTCGCCGACGCAGGCGGAATCTCCCAAACATCGGTCGTCGCCTCCATGAACTCCTCGACGGGCGCAGTCGCCTCCGAAGGCAGCCCCTCATCAGCTCGCTGGGCCACCGGTCTGGCCCGATCCAAACGCCCCTTGGACGCAATCACCACCCGCTCAGTCAGATCCCGCAACACCGGATTGGCGGGCTCACGGAAACTCCCCCAAGCGCAGTTCCCCGCCGCGCCCTTGGCCTTCACCCAGATCACCTCGCCGCGCAACAACAACCGCAGACGATCCTGGAGGATCTGTACCACATCGCCCGACAGCGAACGGTACGGCCGGCGCCCGAGATTGGCGACGTTCACCGCGATCCGCCCACCGGGCTCCAACTTGCGCACACACTCGGCGAACACAGCTTCCAACATGTCGAGATACGCCAGATAGTCGGCAGGAACATGCCCTTCGCCCAAAGCCTCCTCGTACTCCTTGCCCGCAAAATACGGAGGCGATGTGACCACCAACGCCACTGAACCGTCTGCCACTTTGCCGCAGGAGTCCATGTCACGCGCGTCGCCCACCCACAACTGATCACGACACGAATGCTCAGCAATACGGTCGTCGTCGCTGATCTCCGGCGCAGGAAAACGGTCGTAAAACGCTGAAGCGTCATGCCCTTCGCGCCGCCCAACTCCAAAGCTCGAGGTGGACGTACCCCCCCTGCTCCGCTCCGACCCGCTCATGACCCGCCAGCCCTCGGCAGACAGCCCACAACACCGCGCGCCACTAAACGCAAGCCACCTGCACTCATGCCTCCAAACTACAACGCCGGTGAGACAGCGGTAGGGGACCCCCGCCGGGTCGAGCCCTGAATGCTCGATACCTACGACAACCAACCTAAGGCAACCAGAGAGTCACAGGCCCCAACTGCCGACCGTCACGCGCCTCAGACAACGACAACTGCTCACCGTCGGGCCCCCACAACACGATCCGGTCACGCTGAACCGGGAAACGCAACTCCCAATTCTGTTCAGTCACAACCACCGCACCAACAGGGATCGGCTCACCAGCCGCACCCCCGATCACCCGATCCCCCAAGTAATAGCGCTGCAGATGCGGCGAGCCAAAAACGTAAACAGCCCGGTCAACGAACCCCTCCACCTCAAGAACCTCCCCGACCGCCGCATAGCCCACCGGCTGCAAAGTTAGCCGGTCGACAACAGCATCGGCAGCGAACAAACCCACAACCCCGAACGCGCCTACCGCTGCCGCCCGAGCCACCCGCTCCCGCCTCGACCACAACACCTGCGCCCCCACCACCGCCAATACGAACAGCAACGGCAACACCACCAGTCTGTAATGCCGAAGCTGAATCGAGGACAGACACAGAGCAGAGACAACCACCGCCGCCGTACCCGCCACCAACGCCACTTCCGGCTGACGCCAACGCGGCACCGACAAGAGCACCAGACCCACCAACACCGCGCTCAGCAGCAAGCCGTCGGCGTCAAGATGATGCCAGAACGGAGTCCACCAAGGCGGATTGTCATAGACCGCTCCGGCCACATACTGCCGATGACCCGCCTCCATATGAGCGATGGTCGCATCCCACAACGCCACCCAAGCCTCATTTGCCGCACGCCCATACGGTGCATAAGCAAAAGCCCAAGTGACCAACGATATGCCCGCCGCCGAAACCCCCTGATACAGACTGAGCCGCGAACGCCGGGTCAACCAGAGCGCCACGACAATCGGAGGCCCGACCAGAGAACCCGTCAACTTCGTGGCCGTGGCCAAGCCCACGAAGACGCCCACCGCAACCGCCCAACGCCAGCGCTCGTCGGACAAAGCCCTCACACCCGCCCAAACCGCCGCCACCATGAACATCGTCGTGATCGACTCGAGAAACGCCACCGTCTCGGGCCGCTCAATGATCGTGGCAACCTCGCCGGCACTCAACGACTGCGGCAAACAAGCCCACACCAACGCGGAAAAGCCGGCGACGCTCCGGCTCACCAGACGCGACACCAGCAACCAGACCAAGAACGTGGTCACCACACCAGCTGCCAACGAAGCCAACCGGGCCGACGGAATCCCGTCGCCGAACAACATCTGAGCAACCCCGAACGCGTAAGTCGCGATCGGTGGATGTTCCAAAGTGTGGTTCAGGTCGCCGTCCAGATAACGCCGCCCGACCGCCACATACAGCGGCTCGTCGAAATGCGGAGTCGGCACATCGAGCCGCCACAGCCCCAACAACAACGTCGCTCCCGCAGCCCCGAACCCAGGCCACTGCTCCTTCACCCGCTCCAAACACACCCCCCACGACACGCCCCCAACATACCCGGCGCATCCAGCCATAACCAGTTAGACCCTTCACGCTGGTGGTGGTAGACACCTGGTGACCACAGGGAGGTGAGCGGGGTGAAGATCGAATCGTTCGAGACCTTTGTCGTCGGCAATCCTCCGCCCTCGTTCGGCGGCCGCTACTTCATCTTCGTGAAACTCGTGGCCGACGACGGCACCGTCGGCTACGGAGAGGTCTACACCGCCACCTTCAGCCCCCACGTCGTGGCCCAGATGATCGAAGACGTCTGCGAACGCCACGTAATCGGTCACGACCCGTTCCACATTGAGACCCTCTGGCGCAACGTCTACGGGCGGGGCTACACGTCGCGGCCCGACATCTCCCTCATCAGCGTCCTCAGCGGAATCGAGATCGCCTGCTGGGACCTCATCGGCAAGGCAGTCGACAAACCCGTCTACGAACTGCTCGGCGGCCAGGTCCACGAACGGCTCCGCAGCTACACCTACCTATACCCGTCAGCTGCCGACGGCCCCGACCCCTACACCGAGAACCGTGTCTACAGCGACCCGCAGCTCGCCGCCCAACGAGCCTCAGAAGAAGTGGAACGAGGCTTCACCGCGGTGAAGTTCGACCCCGCCGGCCCCTACACCGTCTACGACGGACACATGCCAAGCCTCGAAGCAATCGAACGCAGCCGCGCCTTCGTGTCGGCCATCCGCGAAGCCGTAGGCACCCGAGCCGACCTGCTCTTCGGCACCCACGGTCAATTCACAGCAGCCGGAGCCATCCGCCTCGCCCAGGCCCTCGAACCGTACGACCCGATGTGGTTCGAAGAACCAGTGCCACCCGACAACATCAAAGAGATGGCCAGAGTCGCCCGCCAAACCTCGATACCGATCGCCACCGGCGAACGCCTCACCACCAAATACGAATTCGCCCGGGTGGTCGAAGCCCAAGCCGCGGCCATCCTCCAACCCGCCCTGGGGAGATCCGGAGGCATCCTCGAAACCAAGAAGATCGCAGCCGTAGCCGAAACCCATCACGTCCAGATCGCCCCTCACCTGTACTGCGGCCCGATCGAAGCCCTCGCCAACATCGCCCTCGCCACCTGCACACCCAACTTCTTGATCCTCGAATCGATCCAGACCTTCGGTGGTTTCCACGCAGAACTGCTCACCACGCCCATCAAATGGCAAGACGGTTATGTAATCCCGCCGACCGGCGCGGGCCTCGGCGCAGACCTCAACGAAGACGTCGCCCGCGCCAACCCCAACACCGACACCGCTCTCCACCTAGAACCCCAAGAACACCCCCACCCCTCGCAGTAACCCGCTATGTATATCAGTTATGTAGTATTTGAAACCGATAGTACAAACTATGAAATTTTAATATAAAAACACATAAACGACGACGATCGGCTCTTGGTTGCCGGAGGTCTTGGGTTAACTCTCGGGAGCCGTGTATCTCGCAGTACGCCGTTCCCCAACCATCACAAGTTCATCTCGGTCACGTAGCCGACGTAGAAGATTTCCGGCTTGGAGTGGTGCTATCTGGCACAACTCAGAGGCTTCGCTGCGACTGATAGAGCCGTGCTGTTCAACAAAAGTGAGAATCATCTCCCGTTGCTGAATCCGCTCGAACCCTTTGGTGCGAACGTACTGTGCCGGCTCGCCAAGCTGCCGATACAAGGCTGCGGACATGTGATAGGTGCGTGCTCTGGTCTCGCCACGGGACTCAAGCACCCCGCGTTCAACCAGTGCATTGAGTTTGGCTCGAGCTGAAGATTGGTCGACTTGGAACAACTCGGCTGCCCGCGCCGTCGTGATTCTGCGCTCAACACGGACTTCGTGCAATGTAAGCAGATCCTGGAGATCCAACTCTTCTCCAGAACGGCGGTATTGGGAGATATAGCCTGCGAGGTCGGAATCAGCGGGTCCGGATCGAACGCGAACAATTACGGAATCGCTGGTACTGCCGCTGTAATCGGGTGGTGGCCTGCCGAGAGACAACTGATGTTCGAATACCCGACTGATCCCGCGTCCGATCCGGTCGACTAGGCCGGCTCGCTTGAAAGCGTCGGCCAGAGCAGGATTGCGGGGACGAGGCATGACCGAGATCAAGTTGCTTGTGTTGACCCCTGGTGGGAACCCTCCCGGATTCGAGATCGTTAGCGAATCCCGGCTCATCCGCACCAGTGTCGTTCCCATCTGGGTGTAGTCGCGGTGCACCAGAGAATTGGCGATCAACTCCCGAATCGTAGGTACGGCGTATTGAGGCAATGGAATACGAAACAGCCCGACCTCAACGTCTTCTTCAGTGTTCCGAGCCTCCACTCGCTCGGCCAAGTGAGCCATTGCCCGTAGCAACGGAATGCGGACTATTTCGTTGGCCCTTATCTCGGTCCCATCGAGTTCTTGAAATCCGATCTCGAAGGCTGGTGTGATGCGGTCGATGGTGGCGGCAGTCCCGAACAGCAAGACGGCGCCGACGGTTAGTCGTTCATCGAGATCAATCAGGTTGAGTGCCCGCAACAGTTCGGTGTCTGACAACGAACTGAGCGCCCTGTCGCCATCGCCTTGACGTGCGAGTTCGCGCATTCGGGCCAACTCGTTCCCGTCGAGGTCCTGCAAATCGAGCCCATCGACCTTTCGCCTGGAGAAATCTGTCTCGCCTGCCGCACCTGCCAACACTTCATGTGGACGCATCGGCAGACATTGTGGTTTGCCTTTGACATCCAGAGCGCGGCGAAGGTAGCGGCCTTTGCTTGTTGCGTGAACCGAATCTGAAGCAGGCACGTCAATGACGGCGACCAAGTTGTTCTCGATCGTGACCGTTTCGACACTTGCCGTCACCGAAGGTTCTGTGCGGGTTGAGATTGTCGCGGCGAGCCGTTGGGGATCGGCGTAGTCCTTCTTGTCGAGGTTGACCCCCCGTATCTGACCTCCGTCGGTCACCCCGAGCAGCAAAATCCCTCCGTCGGCGTTCGCTAGGCAAACGACGGCTTCCGCTAGATCGTCTTGGTCAATTCCGCCGGCCTTGAACTCAACCGTGAGCGTCTCGCCGATTTTGATCAGTTCAGCAATCTCGTCTGAATCCACACATGAATTATATACATCGGCTATGTACTATTTGAAACAGATAGTACAAACTCAAAAATTATACATAACTTACATAACTACGAGTGGTTGTAGCGGACGAAAACGGGGCGGTTGGCGTCTGAACGGTCAGGGTCGTAGCCGTAACCGCCCTCCGCGAACTCCATCAAACCCCGAACAGAACTGACCCGATTGCGGATGATCCAACCCGCCATCGACCCCCGCGCCCGCTTGGCGAAGAAACTCACGATCCTCGGCTCGGCGCCGTTCTTGGAGTCCAAAAACACCGGGCTGACCAGACGAGCTTCGAGCTGGCGGGTGTTGACAGCACCGAAATACTCGTTCGAAGCAAGATTGATCAGCGCACTCGCACCAGGACTCGCCTCAATATCGGCATTGAGCACATCGGTGATCGAATCGCCCCAGAACCCGTACAGATCCTTGCCCCGAGCCGTAGCAACCCTGCTGCCCATCTCCAACCGATAAGGCTGCATCAGATCAAGCGGACGAAGCACTCCGTAAAGACCCGACAAGATCCGCAGCGTCTTCTGCGCATGTGTGAAATCACGTTCGCTGAACGTCCGCGGCTCCATGCCCATATAGACGTCGCCGTTGAAGGCGAGGACCGCGGGCCGAGAATTCTCGGGAGTGAACGGAGTCTCCCAGTCCTGGAAGCGCTCGTGGTTGAGCTCGCCGAGCGAAGGCGAGATCGACATCAACGTGCTGAGTTGTTGTGGCGACTTCTGCGCCATCACCTCAACGAGCTCTCGGCTGCGATCCAGCAACCGCGGTTCGCTCCGTTTCTTGGTGGCTAGTTTCGACTCATAATCCAGCGACTTCGCCGGAGAGACAACGATCAACACACCATTGTTTTTACCCCAAAACCCTCACAATTACCACCGACCGGAACTCAGGTTGCCGAGAAAAGCCGGCGTGGAGTGCCGAAAGGTTCGGAGGCCACGACCAAGGAGCACTCAACGCCGTCGATATCGACAGTGAGGCGGGTGCCGGGAGTGGTCGCCGAGCTTTGCACCAGGCCAATACCGATCGCCTGATCCAGTCGGGGAGACCAAACGGCGTTGCGAAGCTCGCCCACCACCTGCCCGTCCAACCGCACCGAACGGGGATGTTCAAGCGGCAGCGACGCAGCCGAGAGTGAATCGTCGGCGAAAGAAACGTTGACCAGCGAGCGTTCAATGCCACTCTCGACCCGCTTCAACAGAGCCGTCTTGCCGATGAAGTCGTATTCGCCGTCGAGGTTCACCCAGGCCCCGAGCCCCGCCTCGAACGGATCCGTCCGCGAATCGTTGTCAGACCCGAAAGACAGCAGACCGCTCTCAATCCGCTCGGACGCGTTCGGTGTGCCGGGACCGATCCCGAATCGAGCACCCGCCGCCATCACCGTGTCCCACAGTTCCACACCTCTTGACCCGTCAGTCAAAAAAAGTTCAAAACCGTTCTGCTTGCTCCACCCAGACCGGCAGAGCACCAGCCCAATCCCGTCGAGCTCCACGCCGACATGATGAAAGAACCCCAGTTGACCGACAACATCGGCGCCGAACAGGTCGATCGCAAGATCTTCGGCCAGCGGGCCCTGAATCGCCAGCGGCGAAGCGTCGGGCTCGAAGACCTGCACATCGGCACCACGCTCGGCCGCCACAGCTTTGGCCCATAGTCCCAGGTCGCTGTCGGCGATCGAGAGCCAGAAGCGATCGGTGGCCAAGCACAACAAGACCGGGTCGTTGATCAGGTAGCCGTCGTGATCGCAGATCGGCGCGTACCGAGCCCGACCACTCTTCAAACCCGCAAGATTGCGAGCAGAAAGGTACTGGGTGAGGCTCGCCGCGTCGGGGCCGACAATCTCGATCTGGCGTTGGCCGGCCACGTCCCAAAGCGCCACCCGTTCGGTCATCCGTCGATATTCCTCAGCCGGGTCCCCGTAGGAAGTCGGCATGTACATGTGGTTGTAGATCGTGAAGGCGCTGACCCCAGCCGCGACCGTCGCCTCGTAGTAAGGCGATTTTCTGACTCGCGGCCCCAACATAATCTCAGGCATCCAGCAGCATACGCACCGGTGATTAGCCCTCGGCTGAGCATCAAGACTTTTGTTGGTCTGGTTGCCCCGCCCCATTTGGTTCAGGCTCGAGAGCCATGGGTCTGATGGTCTTGCTCGGTGATGATGCGGCCGAGAGCACAATGCTGTGGGTGTTCTTGGTCACGGTCGTGCGTGGATGTTCGGGCGTCGACATCAGCCGAGAGGAACCTGAGGCCATCGCCACAGCCGCCTTCGAGGCCGACGACGGCTACTTCGAACCGGAGAAAGTCGAATCGAGAGGCTGCGCCAGATAATACCCACGAGGGCGGTGTGGGCATGCGTGAAATCCCGCTCGCTGAACGTCTGCGGTTCCATGCCTGAGTAGACGTCGCCGTTGAAGGCGAGCACGGCCCGGACGGGAATTTCGCACGGGCACGATCACGGTCGGCCCCGGGGGGGAAGGGCCGACCGTGATCTATGCTTGGGGGCGGTCTTGGACGAGATCACATATCCGAGTCGGAAGCTGCCTTCACGGGTTCGATGTCGTCGTCGCGGGGTTCCCGTCCGACACCTCGGTCTTCGGCTTCTTGGTGGAGGAGGTCCAAGCACTTTCGCTCGGCTGCTGCGTATGCTTCGTCGAATGCGTCCTCGCTGACGGTCTTCGGGTCGATGTCAACGGTTTCTCTGTCGATGCACTTTCCGAAGAATTGCCACATGGCTGTCTGCTCGGCCATTTGCTCCTTGATTCCCGGCGGGAGGTACAGCAAGCATGCTTCGTCTACTGCTGCGGATGCTTTGATGACCGTTCTCAAGTCGTCGGTCTCGGGGTTGATGTCAGCTTCAGCGAATTCGTCGGCGACGCACTCCTCATAGAGAATCTGCTTGGCCATTCGGTCTTTGACTTCTTGGGGGAGGAGGTCGATGCACTCTTCGCCTGCTGCTGCGTACGCTTCGTCGAAAACCGCCTCGCCGACGATATTCGGGTCTATCTCCCCGAGTTCGTTCTCGAAGCAGTCCTCGTAGGGCTGCCATGGGGCCATTCGGTCTTCGAGTTCTCGATCCGGGTCTTTGGTTGCTTGAGGGAGGTGCTCGAAGCATTCTTCGCGAGTTTCGTCATACGCTTCGCTTAGAACTGCCGCGTCAGTGCTCTCAAAGTCGACGGCACCGTGCTGGGCACTGTAATGATCATCGAAACATTCCTCGTACGCCGCCATGTCCGGGTTCTGCCCTGGAATCGTCACCAGCGGCTCTTCTTGAGCAGGGCCTCCTTGAGCGGATACTCCAGCGGACCCGGCGCTGACAAAGGCTCCGACAAGGACGGCGGTGCCGAATGTGCAGACCAGCAACTGGCGGCCAATATGTCGGCACCGCGGCTTGCGAGCCTCGGTTACGGGGGAATGAATGGACTGGTAACTGGGTGAGCGGTTCATCATTGCCTTTCGGTGTGGATGGTGGTTGGGGGGATTGGCCGGTACGGTAGCGAATCGCTTCTGAAGGGATCCTGAGAGACGCTGAGAGCATTCTCAGCAATTTCTCAGTTGTTTCGTGCCACACTCTCTCTATGCGTGTGCTGATCGTCGAAGACGAAGTCAGACTGGCTGCCTCAGTCGCACGAGGTCTGCAAGCAGATGGGATTTACGCCGATTTGGCACACGACGGCCGCGACGGTTTGTGGCGAGCGCGGGAGGGCAATTTGGACGCCATCGTTCTTGACATCATGCTGCCGGGGATGAACGGCTACGACATGTGCCGCACGCTTCGGGCTGAAGAGATCTGGACCCCGATCCTGTTGCTCACTGCTAAGGGCGGTGAGTTTGATGAGGTAGAAGGACTTGAACTCGGTGCGGATGACTACCTGCGCAAACCGTTCAGCCACGCCGTGTTGAGTGCGCGCCTGCGCGCTTTGGCACGACGCGGCAAGTCCCCGCGTCCAACGAGCCTGGAGGTCGGCGACCTCGAACTTGATCCCGGGACCAGACACTGCTCCCGCCGAGGAAAGAAGATCACGCTTACTCCGCGGGAGTATTCGGTGCTCGAGGTTCTGATGCGACGATCTCCAGAGGTGCTCACCAAAGACGAGATCCTTCTTTCGGCGTGGGGCATGGACTTCGAAGGCGACCCCAACATTGTCGAGGTCTACATTGGCTATCTTCGCCGCAAGATCGACAAGCCCTTCGCCGTCAATTCGGTTCGGACGGTGCGGGGCGCGGGCTATCAGGTGGTCGCTTGATGCCGGGATCAGTACGGCTTCGATTGACTCTGATCGTGGCGCTGATCACCTCGGCGGCACTGAGCGCCGCGGCCTGGATCGGGACCAAGCAGGTTCGAGACTCCTTGGTCGACGATGCGGTCGAAGCCGATGTCGCCAGCCTCGAACTGGTTCGTGCCATCAACATCGACGGACCTGATCAAGGCCCTATCACTGACTGGGAGTTGGAAGAAGCAGTGTTTGCGTTGACTCTCATAGAAGCGGATCCTCAAGGGAAAGCCTTCTTCAGCGCACTGTTGCTTGATCCCGGCGATCCAGTTCCAGTGTTGTTTCCCGGCGGTTCGGTGAGGATGATCAGCGCCGACCAGTCCATACTGGAAAACGGTTCTGTCGATGAGAACATGGAACACGGTCAGATCATTGGTGCGTACACGGGCGACGGTCCGATTGTGGATGCGTACACCCTCTTCGAATTGAGCGTCGAGCGCGTCACTGTCGGTTCTGGATTCTTCCCAATCGAGCATGACTCGGGACTCGCCGATCTTGTGTTCGTGTCACGCAACATCAACGGTTTGGAGATGATCATCGCGGTTGACATCAGGCGGACATTGGAAACCGTCGATGACTTCCGCGTCACCTTGTGGGCCACGAGCGGGATGCTTGTCGTGCTTGCCGCGCTTGCAACTTGGTTTTTGACCGGTCGGGTCCTTGCGCCGGTCCGACGCATCACCGCGCGTGCGGGAGAGATCAGCGGCGGCACGCTGCATGAACGGGTCCCGGTTCCAGATACAAGCGACGAGATCGCCGATCTGGGCTTGACGATGAATTCGATGCTGGACCGTCTCGAATCATCCGACAAGAAACGTCGCCAGTTCGTGAGCGACGCAAGCCACGAATTGCGGACGCCGGTAGCGGTGCTCCAAAGTGAAGCTGAGGCAGCGTTGCGTTTGCCCGATGCCACCGTTACAGAAGAACTCGCCAACAGTGTTTTGGTCGAGAGCGAGCGCTTGGGCCACCTCATTGAGGGTCTCCTAGTGCTTGCGCGAAGCGACGAGGGGACGACATCGCAAGCCGGTCGGCATCCTGTCGATCTGGACGATATCGTGCTCGCCGAAGCGATCAGATCTCGCAGACTCCCAGTCGACAAGAGATCTGTGTCAGCCGGACGGGTTCTCGGCGGGGTCGACCAACTCACCTGTATCGTCGCACAACTGCTGGACAATGCCGCCCGCCATGGCAAGTCGTTGGTCGCCGTCGGACTAGTCGAAAAAGAAGGCCAAGTCATGCTCTGGGTCGATGACGATGGCGCGGGGATCCCATCGAATGCGCGCCAGAAGGTGTTTGAACGCTTCGCTCGTCTAGAAGACGCCCGGTCCCGAGACAAAGGCGGGGCAGGAATCGGTCTCGCAGTCGTGGCCTCCACTGTGGCCGATCTAGGGGGCACGGTTCATGTGGAGGTCGCGCCCATCGGAGGCGCCCGATTCGTAGTCTGTCTCCCTGCCGCAGCCTGAGCCGAACAACGGCGAAGTCCAGATTCGCTCTCTTCTGTGATCAAGGGTCCGGGCGAAGTGTCAAGGCATCGACAACGCGGAGGCATCGACAACGCGGAGGCATCGACAACGCGGAGGCATCGACAACGCCGAGGAGATGGGGTTAGACCTTTTTGCGTGGAGTGTCGGCGTTCTTCAGAACTTTGCCGGTTGCGTCGAGGATCCCAGCTTTGGATCCGAGCGACAATGGATTGGCACCGAACAGATCGTCACGGTTGATTACCACCCAGCGGTAACCGTTGATCTTCTTGGCGCGCTTGAAGGCGCCTTTCAAAGCGGCAGCCTCGGAGGCCACGATTATCGAACCCTTGATCGAGCCCTTGTCGAAGACGAGGTCAGCCTCGCCGCTCGGGTCGGGCGATGCGCCGACCGCGTCGCTGATCGACTCGGTGAGAGCATTGTGATCGAGTCTGGCCATCTCAGTCGTCCTCCGTGGTGAGAATCATTTCAACTGCATCGAGAGCGGCTTGCGCATCGGCGCCTTCGGCGATCACTCGAGCCGTGTCGCCGGTAGTTGCGCCGAGGGCAAGCACGCTCATGATGCTCGCTGCATTTGCGGATTTGGCCCCAACTTCGACGCGTACCGTCGCATCGAAGGATTTCATCTGCTCGACGAGGGCGGACGCTGGACGTGCATGCAGGCCCTGCGGATTGGTGATGATGATCTCTTTGTCCATATTGGCCCCAGGGGTCTAATGAAGTTAGTCGTCGTCTTCGTCGTCGTCAGGATCGGCGGTGAGGCAGTCGTACAAGAACTGCGAGTCGGTGGTGTGCCAAAGCGTCTCGCACAGCTCCTCATCCTGGAGAATCTCGGCGAGCTGCGACAGAACCCGCACATGGTCATCACCAACCGCGGCCAGACCCACAACCAAGTGGGCGGTCCCCGCCTGCCAATCGACACCGTCAGGGTGTTGCACCACAACGATCCCGGTCGAACGGATGTAGTCCTTGCTCTCCAGCAATCCGTGGGGAAGCGCCACACCGTTGCCGAGGTACGTCGACGCCTTCGTTTCCCGCAGCTTCATTCCCTCGATGTATTCATCAGAGATCGACCCGCGGGCAACCAGCAGCCCACCGGCGTGCTCTATGGCTTCGTTCATCGAATCTGAATGATGACCGAGCACGATGTCATCGGGAGTGAGAACGGAAGCGAGCGAGTCGTCCATTGCTACATCACATCGCGGAAACCACTGGCTCGCCGGCCTTGAGCGAATTGACCAGTGCTTTCACCGCCGGATCGTTCATAAAGAGCGTGAACGGAATGATTGCCGCTCCTGGGACTTTGGTCTGGGCTTGGGAGGCCAGACCCTTGTGGACCACGACCACATCGGCGGCTTCGGTCAACTGTCCCACTGGTGAATGCACGACGTTGATGTCGAGCTTGGCCTTCTTGACCATCTTCTTGAGCTGGTTGGCGCCCATCAGGCTGCTGCCCATTCCAGCCTCGCAGGCGTAGACGATAAGTTTGATCTCGTCGGCCTGCTTGGTTACGCGGTCTGACATGTCTGTCCCCCGAAATATTGGTGGTTTGTGAGCGTGCGGCGGGGTGGTCCGGGCAAATCCAGACCACCCCGCAACAAACGTCGAGCCTGAGGCCCGCCTATGAGACGCCCGGCACGCCCGCCATGGCGTCGGCCAGGTCGTCGCCTCCGTCGTCGGCGTCGGTCATGTCCTTCACGGGGAACAACCGCAGCAGGATACTGCCTACGAAGAACGCGGCAGCCGCGCCGACGGCCATGCCTGCGTACACCCCGAAGGCCGCCGCGCCATCAGATGGAGTGAAGGCTATGTAGGAGAAGATGCTCCCTGGAGATGGTGGCCCGGTCAGACCGGCGTCGAAGATCACGAAGATGATGTCGGCGCTGATGCCGCCTGCCCACATTGCGACGATCATCACTGGGTTCATGAGCACGTACGGGAAGTACACCTCATGGATACCACCGAAGAAGTGGATGATTATCGAGCCGGGTGCGGAGAGCTTGGCAAGGCCCTTACCGGCGAACCAGTAGGCGAGCAGCAGGCCGAGACCTGGTCCCGGGTTGGACTCGAGCATGTAGTAGACCGAACGGCCAGTCTCGTTGACGTCGGTCGTGCCGAGCGGCGTCAACACACCGTGGTTGATGGCGTTGTTCAAGAACAGCACCTTGGCAACCTCGATCGGCAGGTCTACCAACGGCAGGAGGCCGGAATCGTCGATGCCCTCAACCATGTCACCGAAGGCTTCGGCGATGTTGCTCATGATCGGACCGATGATGCGCCATCCGATTATGGCGAGGAACAGGCCGCTGATGCCCTGGGAGAAGTTGTTGTACAACATCTCGAATCCTGCGGGTGTTCGCGGTTCGAGCCATTTGTCGACCTCGCGCATGACCCAACCGGCGAGCGGGCCTACCAGCATTGCTCCGAGGAACTGCGGGGGGTCGCCACCAATCAGGTCGCCCCCTACGGTGATCTCGAAGGATGCACCGCCGATCACGCCCATCACTGCGACGGCTCCGAGCACGCCACCGCGATGACCGTGGATCAACTTGCCGCCTGTGTAGGCCACGAGCAAGGGCAACAGGTACTTGATCATCGGGCCGACGGTGGCTCCGGCGATGTCGCTAATCCAGTCGGACACATCGGGGTCCCCGACGCCGAGTTCTCGGAGCCAACCGGTCGGAATGAAAATTGCGGTAATCAAGCCCCAAGCAATGAACGCTCCAATATTTGGAATGACCATGCTGGACAAGAAACCGCCGAGACGTTGAATACGTTGTAGCATGCGCGGGTCCTCCCCCTGTGTCGTAATGCTGTTACAAAGCTGTCACATAAGCGCTGAACGTCGCTACTGCCAATAAGGCACTAGGGAGATATGACAAAACGGCCCGGCGTTCGCACTAGCGCTCAAATCCGGCAGACGGAAATCCGGTTCGGTGGCAGATGACCCAGGGGTCCAATGTGAGATCGGTGAGGGGTTTTGGGGCGAATGGGAGATAGGCAGCGGTGATTGCGGTCACGCGATCGGTCAAGGACAGCGGTAGCGTGCGATGATGCCTCCCGAAGAAGCGGTTGCAGCCGACATGAGAGTCATTGTCTTCGGCACCACGAGCCGACTCGGAAGGCAGGTCTGGCGCGAAGCGCTCGACGCAGGGCACGACGTCACCGTATTCGGCCGCTCCGCGACAAGGCTCTCCGAGGAAGAACCCGCACTGAAACCGATCCAGGGTGATTTGATCGATGCCGGAGCGGTGGCCGGAGCCGTAGCACACCACGATGCTGTCATGATCTGTCTGGGCAGCGACCACAAAGAAGAACACGCGCAACCCGCGACCAGTACAAACATCATTGTCAATGCCATGGTTAGCAACGGTGTCCGCCGGCTGGTTGTCGCCACCACGACCGGCGAGGGTTTGTACACCGACAAGATCCCAATAATCGAACGCACGATGCGCCGAGTCTTACCCCGTTTCACGGCCTGGATCGGTCCTAGCGATGGAACCTTCGGCGGGTTCGACAGTCCTCGCATACGAGGAGGCCACGCACCTCGAGAAGACATCATAAAGGACAGCCCGCTCGACTGGACCATTGTTCGTGCACCGGTGATCAACGACACACCGCCTCGCGGCTGGGCCGAGCGCGCTGCCAACGTCAACAGGGAAGATGTCGCCGGTTTCATGGTGCAACAACTCACCGACCTCGCCAACAACCACAGAACGATCACCGCCCGAGACTCCAAAGATGCACTCTCTACGAGCGAACCAGTCGGCGCCGAACCACCCGCTAAAGGCAAGTTCGACGACTATCCCCTGGATTCCACTGGCGAACCCGAAAAACGGCGCCGACGGCGGTCTCGCACCCCCTGAGCGGCCGTGTTCCGAGAATCGGCTCGCAGATTGCTCAACAAAACATGCGCAGATTGTTCAAATTAGACTTCGGTCCGATCGCGCCTCCACCGACTTTCACGAGACTTCGGTGAGAGGGTCGGTGCTTGCGAGCAGGTCGGCGGCGGTGATCGCGGTGACTCGGTCGGCGAGGGGGAAGCTGTGGGGACCGGCGTGAACGAGGAACAGATGGTCGAGCTGGAGATCGGCCCGGGCGGTGTGCATCGACTTTGACAATTTCGGCCGGGCGGTGCGCTTCATCTCGAACCCGAGAATCCGCCCGTCGATCTCCAAGCGCAGATCGAGTTCGGCGCCTCCGTGGGTCGACCAGAACGTTGGGTCGAGAGGAGCGAATCTCGTGAGCAGCTGCTCTAGGATCAAGCCCTCCCAACTCGTCCCCAGAGCGGGTGAACGCTCCAAGTCGTGCATCGAGTCGATGCCCAGCAGTCGGTGCAGAAGGCCCGAATCGCGTATGTAGACGCGCGGTGATTTGACTTGGCGCTTGGATATGTTGGCGAACCAGGGCGGCAGCTGGCGGACGACCAGAGCGTCGGTCAGCGCGTCGATGTATCGCCTGACGGTGGATTCGGACACGTCGATCGATCGGGCGATTCGGGCGCTGTTCAAAGTCTGCCCGTGGAAGTGGGCCAGCATCGTCCAGAATCTCCGCATCGTTGCGGCGGGGAAGCGGAAGCCGAGATTGGAGAGGTCGCGCTCGAGGAACGTTGAGATGTAGTCGTCGCGCCAGCGATTCGATGCCTGGTCGGTCGGAGCGAGGAAGGACTCGGGCAAACCGCCGCGCAACCACAGATCATCGAGTTGGTGGGCGCCGACATCGGTCAACCGAAATCCCGCCAACTCAACGAAGGTCACCCGGCCGGCCAATGTCTCCGACCCCAACCCGACGAGGTCGGGGGAAGCGCTCCCGAGTACCACGAACCGGCCCGGACGACGTCCTTCGTCGACGAGCACCCGAAGCGTAGGAAACAACTCGGGCATCCGTTGGGCTTCGTCGATCACGATTGTCTCGCCGGTGTCGCGTAGAGCGAGGGTCGGCTCGGCTAAACGAGCCAGATCACGATGGTCTTCGAGGTCGAAGAAGGCTGAACTTGACGAAGTGACCGTCTGACAGGCCAGGGTTGATTTGCCTGCTTGCCGAGGCCCCGTCAACAAAGTCACGGGCGCGTGCGACAGCGCTTCCTTGAGGTTTCGGGCATCCTCATCACGTTCAACGAAAGACACTCAACGAGTATAGTCATTGAAAATCCGTCATGTGGTACAGGATTTTCAAGTAAATCTCGATGCAAGGGAGGACACTGCGCGATCAAGTGCGAAAAACTGGCCAGCCACCGACCAGTTCTCAGGTATAACGCGCAACTCGGGCCACATCGGAGGCCGACAGCAGCGGACTCACGACAACCACCGGAGCGTTGATCTCCTTGAGCGTGATCGTCGTGATGACGAGGTCGAACTGGTCGTGGCTGAGCGCCTCATAGCCGCGCTCGGAAAGCACCTCGACCAATTCGAGTTCGGGGAACTCGGCCTGGATCCGCGACACCAGTACCCAAGCGGTAGCCATTCCGCTGGGACACACCACAAGAGCTCTCCGCCGTGGACGCAGTCTCGCTCGCTCCATAGCTCCTGCGAGATACATGGTGATGAAACAGACTTCATCATCATTGATCGAAAGACCCAACTCGTCGCCGATGAACGTGGCGATGTCGCCGGCGACGGAATATACGTCGGGATAGCGAGTCGTCACCTCTCCTCGCAAGGGGTTGTGAATCGGCAGTCCGTGACGAAGCCGAACGCTCAACCGCCCGAGATGCAGCGCCAAACCACGTCGCAGTTCCCTGTCTTCACCAAGGGCGATGTGCAGCCGCTCTCCAGCCGTGCTGATCACCCGGTCGAGCAACTCACCGGTGACGGCCATCGTTTCGGTGGAGACAGCATCAAGGGCGTCGAGCCCGAGCAGGTACTCCGTTATGGCCGCCACCTCTTCTTCCGGCAGTCCCGACCCGAGGATCTGCTCAAGGTCCGGGACCATGTCCAGCACGCTTGATGCCACCGGATGGTCCATGACCGAACGATGCAGTCCCGCCTCCAGCGAAACCCGGTTGCCGGCCTGCAGACGGATGATCGCGACAGCCAGGAACAGAGCGAAAACCACGTCACTTCTGCCCGACGTGAGAGTCTCACCGAGTGTGCTGCGGCGCACGATCGCCGCTGTCCCCGCCAACGGCAACGCGAACAACCGTTCCCGAAGCCCGACTGGTACTCGCACCGTCGACTGCTCACGGGCACGGGAATCGTTGCCCATCTGCAGTCGCAACACGTCCTCGGGGACCGACTCCAAAGTGAACTGCACCATCACCTGGCGGATACGGCGTTCAGATCCGACCACCGAGATTCCCTTGCCGGCACGGCGGACCAACGGCAGACCGTTGCGCTCCAGCCAAGCTTCACAGGCATGGAGATCGCGACGAGCTGAAGTCTTCGACACCTCCAACTCCTCGTGCAGCTCTTCAAGCGAATTGACCTGTGGCGCGGTCCACAACAACGCTGCCAACAGCAGGCGAGTGCGCTCCTCGGGGGCGTATACCCGGGGGGCTTGGGGACGAGCCAGCAGATCGGCCATGATCTGTTCCCGTAAACCGTCCGTCGCCTCAATGATCAAACCCAGACCCTGTCGGCGCACCAACTCGGCACCGTGCCCGTGCAGGTACCGCTCAACTTGATCGAGGCGATAGCGGACAACCCGTTGGCTCAAACCAAGTTCGGCCGCAAGCTCAGCTGTGCTCCGGGGTCTGTGCTGGTCCAGCAACCAGCGGGTTATCCGGATAACCCTGGTGTCTATGTCGACGTTCACCCCACCGAACTCGCTGAGCCCTCGGTCGTCTCGGTGCGAACGATCTCTCGCACCTCGGCCGCGCTGGCCGCGGCGAGCACCGGCTGAACCAACCGTTCAGCTGTTGCCGGGTCGAGAGAGTCAATGACCGACTTGGTGGGGTTGACTGAACGGCCGTTGACCGACAGCTTGTCGATCCCCATCGCTGCTAGAAGCACGGCTCCCACCGGGTCCGCAGCGGCCAGTCCACAAACCGAAACGGTTATCTGATTGCGATGAGCCGCATCGGCGGTCAACTTGCACAGAGCCAACACCGCCGGATGCAACGGGTCCTGAAAACCGTCGAGCACGCCGTTCGTGCGATCCGCGGCCATGGTGTACTGAGTGAGGTCGTTGGTCCCGATGGAGAAGAAGTCGACTTCAGCAGCGATCGCGTCTGCCACCAACGCCACCGCAGGCACCTCGACCATCACACCGATGGGAGGTACCTCATGGTCAACGCCCTCAGCGGCAAGTTGTTGAGCGACATCGGCGATCTGTGCACGAACCTCCCGGATCTCGTCGACATGGCTGATCATTGGAAGCATCAGCGCAACATCACCGTGCGTTGCGGCCCGCAGAACAGCCCGCAGCTGTGTGTTGAACAGGTCGGACTCCTGGGAATAGAGGCGGGCACCGCGCACCCCCAGGAAAGGGTTCTCCTCGGGATCGATGTCGAGATAGGAGGCGGGCTTGTCGCCACCGATGTCGAAAGTCCGGATAACGACGGTGTCGCCGAAACCCTGAGCCGCGAACGAATAGAACTCAAATTGTTCCTGTTCACTCGGCGGGGTGCTGCGATCAAGGAACAAGAACTCGGTGCGCAGCAGACCGATGCCGTCAGCGCCTTCGGCAATCGCCAACTCAATGTCCTCACGAGAACCGACGTTGGCAGGCACCGCCACGCCGCGAGAACCCAGACTAACCCTCACCCCTCGGTACTGCGCCGCGGCCTGCTGCGCGGCGACGAACTCGTCCCGCAGAGTTGTGAAGGACGTTGCGGTCTCGGCGTTGGGGCGTATTGCCACCTCACCGCTCGTTCCGTCGAGCGCCACTGAGTCACCTGAACTCACCAACCCGACAACACCGGGCGTGCCCACTACGGCGGCCACACCCAGTGACCGGGCGATGATCGCGACATGGCTGGTCGGGCCGCCGGCCTCGGTGATGAAACCGAGAACCACGTCGGGGTCGAGCAAAGCGGTCTCCGCCGCGGTGATCGCGGCTGCCACCAAGATCGACGGCTCCTCGATGGCCCCCAGATCAGTGCTCTCAACCCCGGCCAGGTGGCGGCGCACACGGTCGGTGACCTCCTCCACATCGGTGGCCCGGGCCGCGATGTAAGGATCGTCGATAGCTGCGAACATCGCCGCGATCTCCGCTGAGGTGTTGGTCACCGCCTCCTCAAGGGTCGCCCCGGAAGCAACTCCAGCGGCCACCGAATCGGCCAACATCGGATCTTCGGCCATCAGGGCCTGAGCACCGAGAACTTCAGCGGCTTCGTTACGGCCCGCGTCGCGCGCATGATCTTGCAACCGGAGCAGATCGGCTTGAACGGCCGCCAAGGCATCGTTGAACGAAGCGACAGGATCCTCGGTGACAGGAATCTCCACCTCGACTGTGTCGATCACCACCGCAGGCCCGATCGCCACTCCCGGAGCCGCGCCCGTTCCTACAAGTCGTGCCTCGGCCCGCTCGTTCATCGCTTCCTCCTCGGTTTCTTCGGCTTTCTTTTTCTACCCCACTGTGGTTTCGAGGCCAGCGGCAACGGGACGAGCAGATCGTCGAGAGTGTCGTAGAGACACGCCCAAGCCACGATCGTGATGCTGGTTGTCATCACCAGAGTGATCAGCGTGATCACCCCGGTCAGGGGGTTCACGCCGTAGCCGAGCGGCAGCAAGGCCACGAAGTTGAACAAGAAGAACAGAACCAGGATCGCGAACAGCGCGATTCGCCGTTTTTCGCTCAACCGAACGCTCGTACCCAAAGACCTGAGCGGACCTTCCACTCTTCCGTCGGCGACGATATAACCGAAGAACGCATACAGGACGGCAACAAGAAAGAACAGAATCGGTCCGAAGAGGGTTCTGAGATACTGGAATCCCAGGAAGAACGCCGCCCAGAACCAGAATGAGCAGATCAACTGGTCGACGAAGCGGTTCCAGTTTCGGAACGGCGCGGCCATATCGATTGGTTCGTTGCGCGCTGCGTTGAGCGCATAAGAAAACCATGGAAGCGACGCTGTGCTCGCCACGATCAGGCCGAGGGTGCTGATCCCCAGAACCCGTAACCGGTCGTCTTCGGCCCCCCACACCGGAAATGTGCATGCTGCCAAGACAGCGAAAGTGGCAACGCCGGCCAGTGTCAACGGAACCGCATTCGCGACATAACCCCGCAAACCGCGTCGAAACATCTCCGAAATCGGCAGCGGGAACGGTTTGACTCTTGGTTCGGGCATTAAGGCTCAGTCAGGTCGAATGATGTTCAGTAGCTGGCAGTCTCGCGAAAATACCAAAGCGCTGCCACCCGTGTCGCGGGGCTCCGGCTGCGCCCGGCGATAACAACGCGCGTCAGCGCAAGGCTTGACCAACGCTCATTTCAAGGGGCACATCGGCGCTCATGGTCACTGCGGCTTGGTCCTCGGCGGTGCAGGGCGGACCGACAGTGTCTGTTGAGCGAACCGCGGCACGGGCCCACGCCAGTGCATTTCGCAGAGCGGTCGGCCCCTTCGCACCACCGGCCAAGAATCCTGCAAGCAGTGCATCGCCCGCTCCGACCGTGTTGCGGATGTCGCTAGCCGGTGAATTGCCGTAACTCACCTGGTCGTCCACGAGCACGGCTCCGCTGCCTCCCAAGCTGACCAGAACCGTGCCCCAGCCGTGACGCTGGAGTTCGCCGGCCGCATCGACCACATCACCCAGAGTCCACAGCGGTTTCGCAGTCAAGCTCGCCAGTTCCTCAAGGTTCGGTTTTGCCACCGCGCAGGGCGTGTGAGCCATGCGCGCAAGAGCAGTGCCGCTGGTGTCGATCACCAGTTTTTCGGTCGCGTCCGACAGCCGGGTGGCCAACTGCACATAGAAGTCGGCCGGAGCGCCAGGCGGAAGGCTGCCGCTGGCTACCAGCCACTGCGAGTCAGCGGCATGTTTCACAGCGGTGTCCAGGAGCGCATCGCATGCCGACTCGCTGAGGTGAGGACCGCTCTCATTGATCTTTGTTGTGGTGCCGTCGTCCTCAATGATGGTGAGGTTGGTGCGGACGGTGCCCTCGATGGCGACCAGGTGGGTCTGGGTTCCCGCCTTGTTCAACGGAGCAATCAGATCGGCGAGACCATCGGGGTTGCCCGGGAATACCGCCTGGGCCTGGTGTCCGTTCGTTGTCAATACCCGCGCCAGATTGACGCCTTTGCCTGCGAATTCAGCGCTCGCGGTCGTTGCTCTCAGAACCTCACCGCGCTCGAGGTGCCCAATAGACAGGGTGCGGTCGATGCTGGGGTTCGGAGTGAGCGTGGTGATCAATGCGCTGGGGCAGTTCGGTAGTTCTCGAACAGGAGTTGCTCGGCTTGCGGGGTCCATTCTCCCCGTTCGCCGAGGGCTGCGCCAATGTCGGGTAACTGTTCTGCAAGCTCAGCGAGACCCAGCAACGGCACACCGCTCACCTGGGGAAAGATCATGACCTTGCCCGCGAAACGGCCTTGCATCACTGCTTCCACCCCGTCGCGGGCGGCCTCGATTCCCCCTATGGCAGCCAGATTCAGTGCCGGGGAGAGCGAGCCGTTCATCGCCTTGTCGAGCACCAGCGCCTGGTCGCTGATCGCGGAACCCGATGTGCCCGTGTACTGGGCGTTGTGCAGATACACACGGCTCATGTCGAGCGGACCCATGGTCCCGTTGGCGATACCGGCGAAGAACACCAGCATCCCGTCGGGATGCATGAGTCGTGCGGCGTCGGCCATTACTGCAGCCACCGGCACGGTCACGACCACATCGTCGGCACCTTCACCATCGGTGAGCCTGCTCACCATCTCTTCGGTGGTCTCATCCGCGGCGCTCGGGTCGAACAGCACCAGCGTCCGGTTCGCCTTGTCCGCCAACGGACGCAGAGACGCTTCCAGCACAGCCAAGCGAATGCCGTCGGGGTCGACCCCGATGATCGTGGCCGGACCGTTGTCGCTCTCGATCGCCCGCTGAATGTGCATCTGCCCCATCGGGCCGCCCGCCCCGATGAACACGGCGGTTCCCCCCGGGCGCAGGTCGCAGCGGTTGCGGGCCTCGCCGTATGCGGCGGTCACATCAGGCCCCTTGGTACCGACATAGGCGGTGTAGTCATAGTGCAACCGGCCGAAATCGATTTGGGGCAAGTCGTCGAGGGAATGCTGCCCGACGAGATTCAATGTTCCTCTGAACGCAATCTGGCGGGCCGCCTCGGTCACCTGCGCCGCCGAGCGGGGATCAAGCAGGATGATGTCGTCGAAGCCGACCCCGCCGGTCATATCCGCGGCGAGAGCATCGTAGGTGTCCGGCTCGATTCCGTCAGCGACGATCGTCTCGGTGTCGACGCCGATCGACTCGAGCACCCGTGCTTGGACCTCGGGCGACAGATCGGTCAACGCGACAGTTCCGACATCAGCAATGCACTGACCGAACTGATAGTCGGTTCGGTCGTTCGGATCACCGATGATCCAAGCCTTGCCGCCGGCGAGGGGGTCGAGACGGCGACGCTGCGTGTACGCGGCTTCCACGCAAGCCCACGGCTCCGACAAGGCCGCTGCCGCGTATCCGATTTCGTCGTTCACGGGGATCACGTAGGCGCCGTCGTCGGCGTCGAGAACCTCAGAACCGATCAAGTGGTACTGGATCAGACCACCAGGAATCGTGTAGCCGTAGGCCGTGCTGCGTCCGTCGACGTGAATGTCGGGCTGGATCGCCAAACGGTCCCCCTTGTTGAACCTCGAAGTGAGATCAGAGCCCACCTCGATCACGGTCACCGCCGCCTCGTGACCGAGACGGGTCGGGTCCTCCGCCAGATCGCGGCCATACAGCTTCGGGTGGTCGTTGCCCAGCCGGATGAGTTTCACGTCCGAAAAACACAGGCCCACTGCGTCGATGCGGATAAGCAGTTGATCTGGGCCCACTTCGGGAATCTCCATCGGTTCGGGAGAACCGTTGTCGCCCATGCATTCAAGGCCCGTGCCGTACATGTTCCAACCGAGGTTCGGTTCTGGCAGCGCGGTGTCGCCGACACGATAGTCAGCGAAGGTCCAGTCGGCGGTGGTCATGAATAGCCTCCTCCAAGAAGCAATAGGCGAGATTAGATCCAGATTGTGGACTGTTGGGACAGGAACGAACGCTCAGCTAGACCGTGCCACACCGAGATGCTGTCACGGAAGCTGCGCCACGGCTCGAAGATCGCCCCGAACTGCGGGTCTTCACTAGCGAGACCGTTGAGAACATTCTCCGTTTCGGCTTTGAATGCCCTCATCAATTCCGGCGAGAACTCGCGGATGATGGCGAACTGCTGGATCTTCTTCAAATCGATCTGGTTGCGGTAGTCGTAGTGGGCGACCGTGTTGATGTTGGTAGCCATGGCAGCGATCTCAACGACGGACTGGTAGTAGGGCGGGAGTTCATTCCAGCGTTCAAGCGAGATCTGCACTTCCAACGTGGCGCCAGGTTCCCACCAGCCCGGGTGGTAGTAGTACAATTGGCCGTCGAATTCGTCTAGTCCCAAGATCAGATCGTCGGTGGGGCCGACAAACTCGGCGCTGTCTATCTCGCCTCGCTGAATTGCGTCGCGGATGTCGTCGGCGCCGAGATCGACTTGCTCGCCGCCCAGGTTTTCGAGCACCTGACCGGCGAGTCCCGGAATCCTCATTCTCAGTCCGTGCAGGTCGGTTTCGGTTTGGACCTCTTTGGTGAACCAGCCACCCATCTGACATCCCGTGCTTCCTGCGGGGAAGGTGATGATCTGGTGCTCCTCGGCGTAGAAATCGTTGAGCATCTTCAACCCGCCGGCCTGGTAGAGCCAGGCATTCTGTTGACGTTGGGTGAGCCCGAACGGAACTGTGGTTCCGAACTGTTGCACCGGGCTGAGATTCACGTGGTAGTACGCTGCGCTGTGGCCCATGTCCACTTCTAGGTCACGTACAGCGGGCAACACCCCGAGCGCACCGATGGGTTCACCTGCGGGCTTGGGAGTGATCTTGAACGCGCCGCCGGTGAGTTCGCTCACCTTCTCGGCAAAGAACTGAGCCGCGCCGTACAGCGTCACCAGTGATTCGGGCCAGCTGGTGGCCATCTCCCAGTTGATCTGAGGTCCAGCGAACGAGGTTCCAGCGGTATCGGTGGGGTTCTGGGGCGCGGCGCCGGTGTCGTCAGGGGTCAGCACCTCGTTTTCCGCGCATGCGGCCAACACGGCGGCAGTTGCTGCAAAACCCGCCACGCCGACTGCGCCTTTTACGAAACCCCGGCGCTGTATCCGCCCTGGCCCGTAGGTCTCCTCAACGCCGCCGGCCCCCCGTGCTTGTTTCACAATCGCTTCTCCCACAACGGATTTTCCCCAGACAACATAACTGGCCGCGCCCACGACCGAGCTTAGAGCGATTCCAAACGCCTAAAGTTTGTCTTGAAACTGCAGGACATGCTGAGGCGTCGCGAGAAGGACTTCCTATTTCGATATTGAGAATTACTCACGGGTACCAACGCCGTTACGCGGCTACCAGCAGACTCTAATGAGTGAAGGCGATTTGTTGACCGTAATGGTTTTGGGTGCCGATGAGTTCTGCTTTCGAACCCCGGAGGGTCCTGAGAACCCATGAGCATCGAAAGTTGTCGGAGACGATCAAGTAGGCATCGGCATCATTGTGCCTAGTTCGGCGAGAAGTCGAATCCGCTGAATCCAATGAGTAGCATCGCTCCTCCAACGCATCGAAGGCCTAAGTCTGCACTTGGTCGTGCTCGACCGTGCGATATGTCGCGTCGCAATCCGCCGGTCGTTGAGATTTCGCCGGATTTTGAGTCTCCATCCAAGTGCGCAGCCGTAGCGTGGACCCCGAGCCCGCGTTGACGGAGCAGCCAATATTGAGCCTCGGGGTTTCATAGCTCGCAGTCACACCTCGATGACAAGCTGTAGCACAGATCGAACAGAGAGGCATCGTATGGTTGTCAAACGTCAACAGAGGCCGGGCCGCGACATGGAACATAGAGTGTTGGAAGGCTGTTGCGTCTGCGGCAGGGAGTTGAACGATATGGAGGCGATGATCATCGTTGACTACGGTCCGGTCGACTTTCTAGACGGTCCGGGCGTGCTGAGGGGCTTGGAGATCAGGTGCGAAACCTGTCTCGCGTTGCTTCCCGAGTGCCCAGTATGCGAAGGGTCGATGAGGGAGTGCCGAACATGTGGGGCGCGCTATTGTCGCAGGCATGCGGTGGTGTTCACCGACCGCGACCCGACGACGACGCTTGCTGCGACATCACTGTGCGGGACCTGTTTGACCATCCAGGCCGAGACGGGCTTGGCCTTCGGGGAACGGAGACCTGATGACGGCTAATTCACAGAAGCAACTTGATGAGGCCCTAGAATTTGCACGTTCTCGTTGTGATGTGTTTTATCGAGAGCATTCGATCGGCACCTATTTCAATACGCGGCTCTTGGTGTTTGCGGCTGTGAACGAGCACCGCGAACAACTCGTCACGTGGGCCGGTGAGGGGGTGCGCTTTCATGATCTACACATCACGATTCCCAGCGTCGAATCCGACGACGACACCCCGGACCCTCCGTCAGCGAACTCCGATCCGCTGCAGTGGTACATCCAGACTGAGACGATCTCGTTGCAGCATCACGTGCTTGAGACGCTGCTGCGGCTCTACACGGGTCTCGTCGAGGCAACGACCTGGCTGGACCCACTTATCACTCTGAGTGACAGGGATAGCGACCTGCCCGCGCTCATCAAGCAGCACCTCACAGGTGGCTCCAAGCCAATGCGCGATTTGCGATCCGATGTCAGTTACCTCCTGCTGGGACAGCGTGAGGTACCAGAGGACGACCCGGACCGAGTGGCGTCTATAGATAACCTCTCGGGAATCCTTCAAATGTTGGCACATAAATGGCTAGATGGTCGCCGCGCATACAACGCCGTGAAGCATGGACTGCTTATTTCACAGAGCAACGCATCGCTTTCGGTAGGACTGGCCCCACAGAGCATGGTTACCGTTGGAGACGGCCCGAGCATCGCGTACCTGAACCACACCAAGTGGAAGCCTCAGCCCCGCTCTGAGGGCACCAAGGGCGGCAAAGTGCGTGACTGGACAATCGAGACGCAGTGGATCAGGTTCGAAGAAGCGAGCAAAGTCATCGCGGTGGCGTGCGAGCTGATCACCTGCATGATCGTTTTCACGGGCACAAGGCATCCTCCTCGGTATGAGCGTCGTCTCCTAGCCTGCACACTACGAGGGGTACATCGCAGCCAGACCACGAACCCGTTTCGCCATACATATTTCGTTGTACGCCGCCAGACACGTCACCGTTGTCTGGTGAGAATCCGATATGTCGAGAGTCCTCTGCTCGCAGCATCGTTGTCGAGTGTGAGCCATGCGGGGTGGTCGCTGTCGTCCATCTCTCGGCGGTTGCACAACCGTGACCTTTCCTTGTTGGTCATTTCGCTTGCCGTCTCAAGCGGTCGCTTAACCAAGCTCAGCAACAGAGCTAAATCGGCGCGTTGCGCGTCCGGGAGGTCGTCCACGGTAACAGCAGCAGCTTTACAGATAATCGCGCCAAGCAAAGACGGCCTTGGTACGTGTCCGCTCAAGTCGCCGAACCGCACGGGCAATAGTTCAGTTCTTGCGAGCGCTTGAGTTCCTCCTGGCACCTCGAGTGTGCGCCAAGGTGGAGTTGTGGTGAGGTCCGCTCGTGCCCCGAGTCCTTCTGGAGCGAGGACATCAATGCCGACGCCATTACGAACGTAGCGATGAGCGACATCGTCCGGAGATACTCCTGTGAGCTCGAATCCGCTATGTGTCAAGGCTTCTACAAATGATCGGACTGCGTGTGTGGTGGCTCGTGCGTTCACTAGAGCGTCAAGATCTGTCGAGACTCTCGGTGGTGGCACTTGGTGTTCTAGAGCATGAAGCAAAACCATTTGACCGCCGATCAAGGTCCACTTCGGTTGCCGTAGTTGAGTTAGTTCGATTAGAGCGGGCCAAATATCACTGTCCAGCCCAGCTAATTCGGGAAGTTCAACGGGTTCCCGATCGATGAGTATTGGGTCGCTCATGTGCGTTCAAGGAGTTCTCGACCTGCACGGCGCGACCTTGAGTCTTCGGCGCCGAGCAAGTCCAAGGCAACAACGACAGCGGGCGCATGCTGTTGATCATCAGCAAACGGCCAGTTGCGGTCGCTGACAACACGCAACAAAAGGTTGGGGCGGGAAGCGGAACCGTCGAGAGCGTACTTGTCGATCAGCTCGGCGAGCCGAGAAGCGCGCACGTACCCCTCGGCTTGATCAGCAACGACCAACCCGACATCATGTACCGCCAGCGCGCTAACACCCGAGGCAACTACATCGGGCCCCGCCATCATTTCGACGAGCACCGACGAGTGAGCAAAAAATCGGCAGCTAACCGCTCGATTAGCCAAACGATCCGCGAACCGCTCAACGCCGAGGAGGTTACGAGCGCGGGCCCTTGAGAGCTGCGATGGCGAACCTTCCACTTGAAGGACACCAGCGGCAACCGAGAGCAACTGCCACGAGGACGCCTCACTCCACGGGCGTCCTCGTCGACGCCGGCCCGCTGCGGCTTGCTGAACAACGCGAGAGTCGAGTACCCAGGACCGTCCAACACGCTCACCTCGTAAGTGACCGTTTGCCAACATTTGGCGAACTCGACGATCACTAACACCTAGTTCCTGAGCAGCTTCCGCTACACCCACAACACTCATAGCTAAAATATACCGATATCGGAAGTATTTTGCAATAGATTTCGAGCGGCTACTAACGGACGGTGTTGGATTAGATTGGATGGAGTTGGAGCGGGTGACGGGAATCGAACCCGCGTTATCAGCTTGGGAAGCTGATGTTCTACCATTGAACTACACCCGCGGGCATGGCTGATTTGAGTCGAGTTGGCTGGGCCGTGTCGGCTCGGTCGCAGTCTATTGGTGCGAGCCTCTGTCAGACCAAGCGATCGCTAGTGGAACTTGATCGCTCGCTAGGCTTCAATTGCCTCCGGCGGCGGAGCCGTAGTCGAGAATCGAGCGTTCATGCCAACCACCGTAAGCGGAACCATTCTGCAGACGCCTGAGCCGGGCATCCTTCAAGTTCTCGAAGATCATGTCGTCACGATCGACGACGAAGGCGTGATTGCATCTGTCGTGCCGCGGGCCGGAGTCGTGGCAGACAGAATCCACGACACGAACGAAGTGCTGATCCCGGGGCTGATCGATACGCACGTCCACGCGCCTCAGTGGCCGCAACTCGGCACCGCGCTCGACCTGCCTCTCGACCAGTGGTTGAACGACCACACGTTTCCGCTGGAGGCGCGATTCAGCGACCTCGCCTTCGCAGAGAGCGTGTGGGCATCGATGGTCCCCTCGCTGCTGCGCAACGGAACCACCGCCGCGGTCTATTTCGCGTCGATCCATGAACCCGCGACGATTGCGCTGGTGGAGGCGTGCATCGAGTTCGGGCAGCGAGCCTTCATCGGCCGGGTGGTGATGGACCATCCCGACGGCACACCCGAGTGGTATCGAGACCCCAGCCCCAGCGAATCGGTGGATGCAACTCTTCGCTCGGTCGAGGCGCTGCGGTCGATGTCCGATCCGTTGCACCTGGTCCAGCCGATGATCACCCCCCGGTTCATTCCTGCTTGCAGCGACGCGGCGATGGAGGGGATGGGTGAGCTCGCGGCGGCAACGGGAGTTCTCGTGCAGACGCATTGTTCGGAAGGCGACTGGGAGCATGGCTACGTTCTCGAACGTCATGGTTGCACCGACAGCGAATCGCTCGACCGCTTTGGACTGGTCCGACCGCACACGGTTTTGGCACACGGAACGCACCTGACCGGTGCTGATCGCAAGCTCCTGATCTCCAAAGGCGCGGGCGTGGCTCATTGCCCGTTGTCGAACTCCTACTTCTCGAACGCAGTATTCAGAGCGCGAGCCAGTCTCGACAGTGGTCTGCGAGTGGGCCTCGGCAGCGATATTGCCGGAGGGCCCTCAGCGTCGTTGTTCGTCCAATGCCAGCAAGCCGTCACGTCGTCGCGGATGCTTGAAGACGGGTTGGTGCCTGGAGTTTCCGGTATCAAGCACTCGCGTATCGATATCCCCACAGCTTTCTGGACAGCCACCGTCGGCGGAGCTGATCTGCTTGGGATCCCGGCGGGTCTCTTGGAACCGGGCAGAGTGTTCGATGCGGTGACGTTGCGCATCGGCGAAGGGTCAACCGTCGATGTTTGGGACGATTTCGACGACTGGGATCGAACCTTCGAGAAGTTGGTTCGCAGATCGAATCCGTCCAACATCAGCAATGTCTGGGTCCAAGGAAAGTGCGTTACGAACCAGGATCCGACCTAACGGATTTTTTGGTGACGATGCACGGCGCGATTCGGTGTGATGGGGTGTTGGGTGCGGGTAGGGTCGCCTCGGACCGGCTACGCGAATCATCGTTGAGTCGATGAGATCGGATACAAGTGATTCTTTCTGACCGCTCGCTGCGCGAACAGCTCGAAAACGGGCGCATCATCATTGATCCGCTCGACCCCTCGGCGTTGCAGCCTTCGTCGGTTGACTTGAGGCTCGACCGGTTCTTTCAAGTCTTTCGGAATCACACGATGGGCCATATCGATGTGAAGGCGGACCTCAGCGACCTCACCCAGTTGGTTGAGATCTCAGAGGATGAATCGTTCATTCTGCATCCTGGGGAGTTCGTGTTGGGCAGCACCCTCGAACGGGTCGCCGTTCCCGATGATCTCGTGGCGCGCCTCGAGGGGAAATCGAGCCTGGGAAGGCTGGGTCTGTTGATCCACTCCACGGCGGGTTTTGTTGACGCGGGGTTTGACGGGCAGCTGACGCTGGAACTCAGCAACGTCGCCAATCTGCCGATCAAGCTGTATCCCGGCATGAAGATCGGTCAGATCTCGTTTCAACAGATGACCACAGCCGCGGAGCATCCATACGGCTCTGACGAGCTTCGATCAAAGTACAAACACCAGCGTGGCCCCATGCCCAGCCGCTATTGGGAGAACTTCGAGAGCTGAGCCTGAAAGCTGTGCGGTTGCGGTCAGCGGTATTGGGTTGCGGTGATGATGCCCGCCAGGATCATTCCCAAGCCCAGCAGCAGCACGGGGTTTGATGTGTCCCAAAACGAACCGACGTAGTTGACGAGGATCGTCGCGATACCGGCACCGAGCAGGCCGAACATGAGGATGGGAACCCACCTGGGGCTCGGTGGCATGGTGTCTTGACCTGTGTGAGACACAGTGTCGGGGGTGTATCCGTCGGGTCTGGTTCCTTTGGGGGTGACCCTGCCACCGGACACCCGGCGCTTTGCGGGCTTTTCAGACATGTGGCAACTCTAGAGGTTTGGCGACGTAGGCGGGTCTTCTTTGGGGAATCACATCGGTGTGATTATCCACGGATTTGTCCACAAGCTGTGGACAAGCTCCGGTTCAGTCGACCGGGGCGACCAGGTCCATGTCCTCCAGACAGTGCCGCGGAGGTTCCGGATCCTCGTCGGGGGCGACGGTCATACGAACCTCCGTACCGCAGATGCTGCAACGGTAAGTGATCTTCACCTTGCGCAGCTCGCCCGCAGGTGGCGGCTCGGGAGCGGGCCGAGCGAGTCCCCGCAGCATCGCCAACCCGATACGAATGATCAGAAAGCCCGCTACCACCGCGATGATCACATTCAACACGTTCACTACAGCCAGCCTAGGTCCGGCGCTGCCACAGCGTGACCGCCGAACCGGTCGAACCAGCGCTTACTGCAGCGATGCACTCGCCGGGGGCCGCGTGCAACACTCCGTCAACGGTCAAACGGAGCTCCTCGGCTGTGCCGGCGTCCCCGACGCCGAGGGTTCCCCCATCGGGATTGACGATCGACGGGTCAACCTCAAGGCGATGACAGATCGACAACAACCCGGCAGCGGTGCTCTCAACTATCTCCCAACGGGCAATGTCGGGCGGACCAGCGCCCGCATGCGAAAGAGCACGCTCAAGGGCCAGTTCCACACCGCCAGTTGCATCCAGAGGACTTCCTGCAGCGCGCCCAACGCCCACGACATCGGCGATCCTTGGCCCTTTTGCAGGACTTCCGCCAGTCAATAGCAGCGCGGCTGCACCATCTGCAGGCGATGCGAACGAATACGCAGTGATCGTGCCGTCGGCAACGAACAACGGCGGCAACTCAGTTGGATCGTCGACCGCCACACGGTGCTCGTCGCTGGCAACAGACGTCCCGCGAACCGCGGTAAGGCGACTACCCGGATGGGCCGCGACCGACAGCAGCCCCCGAACATCCGCAGCACGGCGGCGCTCGACGCTGCGAGCCGCGGCGAGATCTTGTTGCACCCGATCAATCCCGAGCAGCCCGGCAGTCGACTCGGCAGCTCGCGGTGGTGGCAGCAATCCCCCATCGGCTGCGACTCGCGTGGTGGGACCCTCACCCCACGGCTGTCCGTACACGCGGCCCAAAGCAGAAGCCCCGGGAGCGACAAGCGACGCCACCGACACCCCGACCACGACCGCAGTGTCGACAGAACCACACGCGATCGCAGCCACCGCGGCATGGAGAGCAGCCGAACCGCTCATCTCCGCCGAGTCGACGACAATCCCGCCGATTCGATCAGGCCAACCCGCGCTGAGCACAGCCGCCCGAGCCATGTTCGCACCTTGGGCCCCTACCGGTTCGGCGCATCCAACCCACACCTCGCCAACCGACTCGGCCGCGACGCCACCGCGGTGAACCACCTCATTCATCGCCAACGCGCTCAGGTCGACCGGATGCCAACCGGCGAGAGCACCGTCTGTTCCGGTGAAAGGCGTTCTGCAGGCGGCGGCGAGCATGACGGTCATTACGCGAGTCTTCTACACTGACGCGGTACGCGGGTAGCCACCAGGCTCGGACCCGACGATTCTCACACCGGAACACGCTCATACGGAACACGCTCATGCGGAATACGCTCATACCGGAACACAAAAGGGGAACTTAATGGGATCAGCAGTGATGCTCGGGGCCGAGAACTACATCACCGATATAGACGGCTTCAACCTGGGCACGCTCATCGTAAGGGTTGCCATTGGTCTCACCCTGGCGGCTCACGGTTACGGAAAGTTCTTCCGAGGCGGCAGGATCCCCGGTACTGCCGGTTGGTTCGATTCCATGGGGATGCGGCCGGGTAAGTTCCATGCGCTGCTTGCCGCTTCCACTGAAGTCGGTGCCGGACTCCTGTTGGCTGTAGGTCTGTTGACTCCGCTGGCCGCTCTCGCCTTCGTGGCTCTGATGGTCGTGGCCGGGTGGACTGTCCATCGCGACAACGGTTTCTTTATCGTCGCTGAAGGTTGGGAGTACAACTTCGTGCTGGCGATCATCGCTGTCGGCATAGCCACAACCGGCCCCGGCAAGTACTCCCTCGACTACGAACTCGAGCTGATCGAGAACTTCGACGGTACTACCGGGTTGCTGATCAGCGCTGTCGGCGGAATCGCCGCCGCAATCGCCCAGCTAGCCCTGTTCTATCGCCCCCCAGCCAGCGAATAGCCGCATTTTATTTGGGATTGCATGCCAGGTGCCCTCTGGGTGGTATATTTTCCGGTATGAAATCGCACGATAATCCTGACGAAGTGCTCGATGGAACCTCTGTCCTACCTATAACGGATCCAAAAACGCCAGAACCGCCGATCATCGAGTTCTCGAATGCACCCGTCAGAGAAACGGAGGCAAGCGAATAGTGGGGTTAGGCGAGGCGATCGCGACGGCCCGGCGTGCCCGTGGTCTCACACAGGGACTGCTGGCTGAGCGCTTGGGAATTACGCAAGCGGCCCTGTCTCGGTATGAGAACGAACTGCGGGAACCGACTGATGATGCCCTTTATGAAATCGCTTCGACTCTCGGAGTGGTGCCCGATCTTTTGAGCCGAGCTGACCGTATGGAAGGGGCTCTCGCCGTCGGAGCCCATATGCGAAGGAGGGCGACAGCCAAGCCGACCGTGTGGCGTCGTCTTGAAGCCCAGTTGAATCTTCACCGGCTCCACGCACAACGTCTTTTTGACGAATTGGACCTGCGAACCGAACTAACAATCCCTTGGCTTGATCCGTTCGAATACGAACCGACGGCAGCGGCCCGCATCGTGCGATTGCAGTGGCGTATGCCCAGCGGCCCGGTGAGGGACCTTGCGGGATGGATGGAAGCCGCCGGTTGTTTGATCATCGACACGGACTTTGAGACGACCCGAGTCGATGGACTCTCCCAATGGAGTGGCCCCCACCCGGTCGTGATGCTTAACGTCTCGGCACCAACCGACCGCCGTCGACTCACGTTGGCCCATGAGTTGGGACACCTATGCCTCCACAGCCAAGGTGTTCCCGATGACGTTGAAGCTGACGCCACCGCTTTCGCTGCTGAGTTCCTGATGCCAGCGGAGACTATTCGGCCTCAGCTACGTAACCTCACCCTCGGGCGGTTGCACGACCTCAAACGCCAATGGGGGGTGTCGATGCAGGCTCTAATCGAACGAGCGCACGAATTGGGCACCATCACTTCCCGGGAGCGAACTAACTTCTATAAGAGGTTCAGCGCGCGGGGTTGGCGAACCCGTGAACCTTTAAGTGACGAACTGGCCCAAGAGCGTCCCCGTTTGGCTTCGGAGATCGGTAAAGCACTACTCGCTCGCGGTCATAACAAGAGCGAGGCGGCAAAGATTTGCGGATACACCGCCGATAACCCCGATAATCCCTTCATCAACGACGGACATCGGCTGCGTTTACTTTGATGGCGCAACAAGTTCACAGAACCGGCGTCGACGAATAAGTAACGTGTCGGGTAGTGACCGACACATACCTCCAGCAGATCGACACGGCGCTTCGCAACGACATCCGCCGACTCGGCACCCAGCTCGGATTGGCGCTGGTGCGTCAACACGGCCCTGAACTGCTCGAGAAAGTCGAGCTCGTGCGCACGCACGCGAGCCGCCTTCACCGCAACGGCGAGTCGGGACTCGACCTGATCGATCACCTGACCGACGTCGATCTCGTCGAGGCGATCCTGCTCGTGCGGGCGTTCACCGTCTATTTCCATCTGGCCAACACCGCCGAGCAGGTTCACCGCATCGAACACCTCAATGCCAACCCGCGGACGAGCAACAGGCGATTCGCCGAAACCGTCGCAAAACTCCAGGCCAGCGGGGTCGAAGACGCAGAGATCATCGAGACGACCTGTTCGCTGGACCTGCGACCGGTGTTTACAGCCCACCCGACCGAAGCCTCACGAAGGTCGATACTCGACAAACTCGCAGAGATCGCCGTCCTCATCGAGGAGCGCAACGAATCCAGCGCCGGGCCGAGCGACAAGCAGCGCATCGACCGCCGAATCGACGAACTGATAGATGTCATCTGGCAAACCGACGAATTGCGACGAACTCAACCCAACCCGGTCAACGAGGCACGCTCAATCCTCTATTTCCTCAACGAGATCACCACCGAAGGGGTTCCCGAACTCTTCGACGACATAGACGCTGTTCTGCGCAGCATCGGAGGAGCTCTCAATGAGAACGCGCCTGTTCATTTCGGTTCGTGGGTTGGTGGTGACCGCGACGGAAACCCCAACGTCACACCCGAGATCACACTTGAAGTACTCGAGTTTCAACGAAGTCGGGCGCTGCGCATTCTGATCCACGAGGTCGAGCAGCTCTCAGCGGAGCTGTCGGTCAGCGACGTAGTCGCCGAAGTGTCCGAAGAGTTGTTGAGCCAGCTGGACACCGACCGCGCGGCGTTCCCTGCGGTAACGGCACGATTCGACAAGCTCAGCCAGGGCGAGCCCTACCGGCGGCGCTGCGCTGTCATCCATCAGCGCCTCCAAGAAACCGCCGGCACACCCCCCGGTCTCCGCGCTTACACTTCCCCCCAAGAACTGGAGGCGGACCTGGCGGTCATGGGCAGATCGCTCGCTTCGCACCGCGGCACGTTGTTGGCGCAGGGCCGCTTGGCGCGGCTGCGCCGGACCGTGGCGATGATCGGGTTTCACCTGGCCAAACTCGACATTCGAGAGCACGCAGACGTTCACCATCACACACTCGACGAACTCTTCTCAGCTCTCGGCACCGAATACTCAACCCTGGATCGCTCCGCTCGCATCGAACTGTTGACAGCCGAACTGAGCAGCCGCCGCCCGCTCGCGCCGCCAACAGGCGGGGCCGGCAGCGATTCGCTGTCCCTGCTTGCGGCCCTGCGCGACGCCATGGATCAGGCTGGCGACGAGATCATCGGCGTCTACATCGTTTCGATGACCCAAGGAGTCGACGACATCCTCGCTCCGGCGGTGCTGGCCCGCGACGTCGGGCTGGTTGATCTCGTGGCGGGCGTGGCTCGGCTCGGGTTCGTTCCGTTATTCGAGACGATCGACGATCTCCGAAGTATCGGTGTCGTGCTGCGCGAGCTGCTCAACAACCCGTCTTATCGACGTCTGCTGGAGTTGAGGGGAAACTCCCAGGAGGTGATGGTCGGCTATTCCGACTCCAACAAGGACGGCGGAATCACGACCTCCCAATGGGAGATCCACAAGGCACTGCGGCAAATCGCCGAGGTGGCGTCCGAGACTGGCATCAAGATCACCGTGTTCCACGGTCGGGGCGGCACAGTCGGGCGAGGGGGCGGCCCCACCAACGCGTCAATCCTGAGCCAGCCCGCCGGAGTCATCAACGGTGCGGTCAAAATAACCGAACAGGGCGAAGTCATTGCCGACAAATACGGACTGCCCGGATTGGCCCAACGCAATCTCGACCTGGCCTTGTCCGCTGTTCTGGAAGCCTCGCTCGCACACCGCACTCCTCGCCACGAGTGGTCAGCGACACACAGCTGGAACACGGTCATGGAACTGATGTCGCAACGAGCTTTCGAGTCCTACCGGGAGCTGCTCGAAACTCCCGGTTTCGTCGACTACTTCCAGAAGTCAACGCCGGTAGAGGAACTGGCCGACATGAACATCGGCTCACGTCCGGCACGCCGCACCAGCACCGCAGCCGGACTTGAAGGGCTTCGCGCCATTCCCTGGGTGTTCGGCTGGACCCAGTCCCGCCAGATCATTCCGGGGTGGTTCGGCGTCGGCACCGCTCTCGAAGCTGCCCGGTTGGCGGGGCACGCTGTTGAGCTGAAGGCGATGTATGACGACTGGCAGTTCTTCGCCGCGTTCATTTCCAACGTTGAGATGACCCTCGCCAAAACGGACCTTGCGATCACCCGCTACTACGTTGACCGGCTCGTACCGCTTGAGTTGCATCACTTCTTCGACACCATCGCAGCCGAACACGACCGCACCGTGGCTGAGATCGCGCAGATCACGGACCGTGACCTTCTTGAGGACCTGCCGATTTTGAAGCGCACACTGGCTGTGCGCGACGCCTACCTTGACCCGATCAACGTGTTGCAGGTCGAGTTGCTCGCCCGTTCCCGCGCCGGACGGGACGACGGCCACGACCTGGCCCGTCTGCGCCGTGCTCTGTTGTTGACCGTCAACGGCGTCGCGGCCGGCCTCCGCAACACCGGCTAACCCGTCACTCGAAAGTCGCCGGAGAGTTATTCGTCGGCTCTGAAGGTCACGCCGTTGTCCTGCGCGTTGAGCAGGGTGAGTCTTGGACCGTCTATGGAGAATGCGGCCTTATCGGTCTCGAACAAGGTGTTGAAGGCCTCGCTGTATAAGGAAGGCTCGGCGCAGTCCTCGGATGTCACCTCGCCGAATTGGATCTCGCCTTCGCTGAGGGTTGCGGGCGCGCTGAAATCGACGCATCCGTCGAAACCGGTCAGCTGCGAGTCTTCGCTGAACTCGATCCATCCTTCCCGCCCGGGTTCCACGTTCATGGCCATGGCCATTTCGCCTTGAATGAACCCGGTAACGACCCAGCGTGTCTGCAAGATCGGACGATCCGGGTCGGCAACTTCGGTGTCGAGCAACTGGATTCGGACGGTGTCGGTGGCGAGCGTCAGATCGTGGCCGTTCAGTGTCAGCTGGGGTCGGGCGGTGAGCACGGCCGCCACGAACTCGTCCTGTGCGTGACGCTCCGGATCGCAGCCGATCTCGGTTGACGCCATCTCCCTGACCGTCAACTGGCCGTCGTTGTCGACCTGGTACGGCCCGCCCATCGAGTTGCATCCTGCTGAGGCTGAGATGTTGCCGTTGTTGAACCGCACCGAAATGCGTGTGTCGTCCACCAACGGGCGTTCCACTCCGTTTTCGAGAACAGAAATCGACCAGAACTGACGCCCGTCGAGTGCCGGTTCAGCCGAATCGTCCGAAACTGCGGGACCTCCCACGACCGTTTCGTCATTACCGCAAGCCCCGAGCACGAGCGATAGCCCCAGCAGCGCAGCCAGCATTTTCGACGGGATTGGGAAACCGATTCTCATTTGCTGCCCTCAACCTCGGCGCGACAGGTCATCGCAGCCGCGGACGTACCAGCGCCACGGCAATTCGGTTCCGGCGGTGAGGCCGATACGGGTAGACCGGCCGACCTCCACTGGGGGCGGGGTTTCGTCGTCGAGCAACTCGACGCCCAAATCCGCAGCTACCAGATCTGCGCCGTTGTGGGTGCCGTCGATGCCGAAAGCCGAGGTGAACTTGGCGGGTCCGCTGCACAGGTCTCGGTCGCGCCGAGCCGCGGGCCTGCGCTTTCTCATCTCGGCCAGACCCGCCAGCGGGGTAACGGCCCGCAGCAGCACAGCGCTGCATTCGCCGTCGGCACCGCACACGACGTTGGCGCACCAGTGCATCCCGTAGGTGAAGTAGACGTAGAGATGACCGGCTGGTCCGAACATCACCTCGGTGCGGGGAGTCATCCCGCGGTATCCGTGGCTCCCGGGATCGTCAACTCCTTTGTATGCCTCAACCTCCACCAGGCGGCCGCGGCAGTTTCCGAACGCGATCACTTTGTTGAGCAGCTCGGGAGCCACGTCGAGTGAATCCCGCGTGAAGAAGTCCCTCGGTAGTCGCTGCATCCCAGGTGAGGGCTGTCGTGATCCGGGCATCGTCAGGGAGCGGTGAAGGTCACCGTTTCGACGCCGTTGGCGATCACCCGGTACGTCTCGCCCGAGACGAGGGAGTCCCCGAACCGCACATCGGCCTCGACGGTGACGACATCATCGTCGCACGGTATTGCCCAGGGAGTCGGCGGTGGCTGCTGCAGGGTGACGGATACGAAGATGTCGGAGCCTCTCACTTCGAAACCCACGTCTGCTGGACCGCGGCGGACACATCCTTCCATCGTCGATTGGAGATGTTCGACGAACACGATCACCTCAGGGTGGTACTCCACGACCTCCGCTCCGAGTACCGGGACTTCCGCTTCCACCCAGGTCCGCCAGTTCGACTCGTTCCATTGACCGGTCGGGTCTGGCGGCGGCGTCGCCATCACCAGCAACATGTTGACTCTGGTCGGGTTGCCGCGAGTGACTACGTCGTAGGCCGTGTCGTTGGTGAAAGCCAATCGGTCGCCTGTTTCTATGATGCTCGCCGATATCGAATAGGTGGCCCTGGGGTCGATGTCGTCGGGGTCGTATTCGACGTTGAACTTGATCGGTACTTGACCTGGGTCTGTGATGATCTGCTCGGCGATGAGTTCAGCCGAAGCATCGGCGTATGACGTGTCGTAGAGCCTGACACGTAGGACTGCATCGTCGGTCAACTCCAGGTTTTCCAAGTAGTTGACCGTGCCTTGGACTGAATCACCTGAACCCGAAATCGATTGACACGCCGATCCGAGCAGCAATGCGAAGGTGATGCCAACGACTGCAACAACTCGATTCTGATTTGTGCGCTTCTTGGTTCCCATTGGGCACCTCGCTTGTGAGAGGTCTGGAGCCGGGTCAAGCCTTCGATACGGACCCTTCCACTATCAGACGACCTCAACGCAAGATTAGTTCCCAACCCTCGTATATCTGCGCAACCGACTCCCATGGTTGGCCCGCATCTTGCGGGTCAGACCTCCAGCATCAGGGTCACCGGGCCGTCGTTGATCAACTCGACGTCCATCATTGCCCCGAACGATCCGGTGGCCACTGTGGCGCCGAGAAGCCTCAGCTCGGTTGAGAGTTCGTCGATCAGCTCGGCGGCTTGATCCGGTTCAGCGGCTGCCACAAAAGACGGGCGACGGCCCTTGCGGGTGTCGCCGTAGAGAGTGAACTGGCTGATCACCAGAACCTCCCCGCTCGTGTCGGCAACAGATCGGTTCATGTGCCCCTTCTCGTCGCCGAATATTCGCAGGTGCCACAGTTTATGGGCCAGCTTTGTGGCGCTTTGTGAGTTGTCGCTGTGGGTCACGCCAACGAGGCAACACAACCCAGCGCTGATCTCCCCGACGACCTCACCGGAAACTCGGACTCGTGCCTCTCTCACCCGCTGAACCAGTGCTCTCACACCCACAAAGCTACTGCTCGTGGGGCGCTCCTCGAGGATCGCAGCTTCGGGTTGCGAGTGCGTACGCTCTCTGGGTGGCATTACTTGGGCGGGATGATCCGTTTCCTGAGCAACTGAACCGTGTGGTCGTGGCGGGTGCGTGTGGCGCCGGGAAGTCGACGGTGGCTGCGGCGGTCGCGACGGAACTGGGGTTCCCTTATGTGGAACTGGATTCCCTTTATCACGGGCCCGGTTGGGTCCCGCGTCCATCGTTCGAAAGCGATGTGGCGGATCTCGCTGAGTCCGCGCAATGGGTGACGGAATGGCAGTATCAATTGGCGCGTCCCGTGCTTGCCGCCCGTGCTGATCTTCTGGTGTTTCTTGATCTGCCCCGCTGGTTGGCGGTGTCCCGTGTGGTCCGTCGCACCGTCAAGAGGATGCTGCTTCGGACCGAATTGTGGGAAGGATGCCGAGAGCCACCGCTTCGCAAATTGTTCACCGATCGGGATCACATCATCCGCTGGGCTTGGCGAACCTACCCCGAGCACGAACCACGAGTACGAGACCTCATGCGGCAACAACCCGCGCTGCCGATCGTGTGGCTCAAGACCCGCCGCGATGTCAAGATCTGGCTCATCCGCCTCAGCCGGTGAGGAGTTGATGGACGCGCTGATGGGAGACTCCGATAAGTGTTCCGACATCGCGCATCGGCAGACCCTCTGCCCTGAGCGCCATAGCCGCCTCCAGGCGTATTCGAGCAGCTTTAGCTTCGGTTTCGGCAGCTACGGTCACGCTCGTCCTTAAGGTTTCGAGCAGGTCCGATGCTGTTGCGGGGGGTGTGATATGGATTTTCAGGGGTCCTACGGCGGTTTCGTCGATGTCGAGCATCATGGCGATCGCTTCGCGAGCTTGGGATTCGACCTGGTCGAGGCGTTTGGCCTGGGAGAAAACCCCGTCTAGTTCTGGCACGGTGATGGCCCACCAGTCACCGGATCGCACCACTTCAACTTGGTAAGCCTGTTCACTTCTCATCTCTAGTCACCTCCTTGACCATGTTGAGAATGCTATGAGCGGTGTATTCGTTGATTTCGCGATGACGGGGGATAACCAGTCGGTGGCCGCGGATTGACCAGATCTCGTGATTACCTCCCTCGCGCACGAAAGTCAGTTCAAGGCCATCCTTTTTTTGCAATCTCTCGGATCTGTTTGATTAGAGTCCGTTTGTTCACAGATAAGTCCATTCTAATAGACTTATCAAGTCAAATTAATTAGACTTGATTGAGACAATGTGCAGTACCGTCGTCAAAACCGAAAACCCCCATCGCCTCAAAGCGACAGGGGTAGTAGGCCGACCGTATCGGTTACAGGCACCTCTCGTCAACGGACATGATTTGGCGCGAGTGCGCACGGTGGTGGGGGTGGGGTG
>VXYK01000067.1 GCA_009845995.1 Acidimicrobiaceae bacterium
CAACTCAACACCATCATAAACCAATACACCAAACACACCTGCAACCAACCCCCACAACCAACCCCAACCAACTGAACCACCCCCGGTATCGCACAGTGAGTGTCCCGGCTGGGAGCGGACATCCGTTAGTCGACGGCCGCTGCGTTCACATGGATGCCCCGGGTGCCGATAGTCTCAGCGCTTGACGCAACCGGCGCCGTTGCTGCGCTCGTCGAAAGGTCCTGCCATCTCCCCGACCTCGGCATCGAACTCAGAACCCCTCGCTCGGACGGTTGCCGGCGATCGTGCGGAACCGGGGGAGCCCACCGCGCCTGGTGAGAGGACTGCGCCGGGTGATAGGACTGCGCCGGGTGATAGGACTGCGCCTGGTGAGAGGACTGCGCCGGGTGATAGGACTGCGCCTGGTGAGAGGACTGCGCCGGGAGATCGGACCGCCCCGGGAGAGAGGACTGCTCGGAGCTTGCGCACCACCCCACGGGAAATTGTCGGTATGGCAGCGGTGCTGTTGCCGTGCACACCGTCGGGGAAGATCGACTGGTCCTGCACTGAAGCGCACATAGCTCGCACCTTAGATTCTGGGTTGACACCAGCAGTAAACATGGACACGGGTTATGTGCAGATGCTCGATGAGCGCAGCAAGCGTCGAGTCCTTGACCTCGCTGCCGAAGTCACCGCTGGGAACTTCGTGGCCGGAGCCTTTGTTGCCGATGCCGAAGGAGACAGTTTTGATCTTGACGCCTATCTTGGGGAGGCAACTGCTATCGCTTCCCGCGGCGGAACCCCGGTGATCTTTCCGTCGCACGGACTCAACGGCGGCAGCGAAGAAACCTGGATCGAAGCGCTCACTGCCATCGGGGCGAACCTGGATCGCTTCCTTGGTTTCGAACTCGGATCCATGTTCGTGCCTTACGGACGCATTTTCTCCCTCGACGCGTACCGAGCCATGCTCGATATCCGCACGTGCGTCGGTGCCAAGCATTCGTCGCTGAATCGTGAACTCGAATGGCAACGGCTGGCGCTGCGCGATGAGGTTCGCCCAGATTTCATGGTCTTGACCGGCAACGACCTCGCCATTGACATGGTGACATACGGCTCGGATTATCTGCTGGGTTTGGCCACCTTCGCCCCCGACGTGTTCGCCGAGCGGGACCGCCTCTGGGCGATCGGCGACCCTGCGTTCTACGGACTCAATGACACGCTCCAGTATCTGGGTCAGTTCGCCTTCCGTCCCCCGGTGCCCGCCTATCGACACAACGCGGCGATGTTTCTGCACCTCCGCGGTTGGGCGACATCCGACGCTGTGCCCTCCGGCACGCCGCATCGCCCCGAATCGGACCGAGCGATTCTGCGCGACATCGCTGAACGCCTCGGTGTGCTCTAATCTCGGGATGCTGCAATGCCGCGGTTCACACAGGTCAAAGCGCTCACTGATGGGGGAACATTGCGTGCCTATTTTGAATCCGTCGGCGTTGAGATACCGACAGACACCGAAGTCGACCCGACCGGTGTGCTGGCGGCCCCCATGACGATCACCGACGGCGCAGCCGGACGCGTGGCCGTGCCCAATCGCTGGACGGTGTTGCCGATGGAAGGCTGGGACGGGCTGGCCGACGGACGACCTTCGGAGCTGGTGAAACGGCGTTGGCAGCGTTTTGGCGAGAGTGGCGCCGGACTGGTGTGGGGTGAGGCGACGGCGGTACGACATGACGGCAAAGCGAACCCCAACCAGCTGGTGCTCAACGAGACAACGGTTGACGACATTGCCGAGTTGCGAACCCAGTTGGATCCCTCGCAGGTGACGGTGCTACAGCTCACACACTCAGGTCGTTACGCCCGTCCGACCGCCGAAGGACCAGAGCCGCGCATCCTCTATGAGCATCCGTTGCTTGATGACCGCGACGATGTCGCTGCAGACGGATCCAACCTGTTGAGTGACGACGAAATCGATGAGTTGGTGGAGCAGTTCATCGCCGCGGCGCTACTCGCCGGGCAGGCAGGATTTGATTTTGTCGACGTGAAGGCCTGCCACGGTTATCTCGGCCATGAGTTCCTGAGCGCGTGGGACCGGCCGGGAAGATACGGAGACGATCTCGAGGGCCGCAGCAACTTCTTGCGCTCGGTGATCACAGGGGTACGCGAAGCAGCTCCGGGTATTGGCGTCGCGGTGCGTCTCTCGTTGTTTGATTTCGTGCCCCATGTCGCGGGTGAGGGTGGGATAGGCCGTCCCGCGGCAGCTGCCGGCCACGGCCCCGATGGCTTCACCGATGGCTCAACCGATGACTCCACCGATGGCTACCGGCACGCCTTCGGCGGTGACGGCACCGGTTTGGGCTATGACCTGGCCGAGACCCATGAACTGCTCGATCGTCTGGCGGGCTTGGGCGTGGGCCTTGTGTGCGCTTCTGCGGGAAGCCCGTACTACGTCCCCCATGTGCAGCGCCCCGCCTATTTCCCGCCCTCGGACGGATATCAGCCGCCCGAAGATCCACTCGTCGGTGTTGCGCGCCTGATTGCCGCGACGACAGAGGTCACCCAGCGTCACCCGGACATGCGCATCGTCGGCGCAGGTTTGTCGTATCTGCAACAGTGGTTGCCCAACGTCGGTCAGGCGATGGTGGCGAGTGGTTGCGCCGACTCGGTGGGTCTGGGCCGAATGATGCTGTCGTATCCACACCTGCCCGCCGACGTGCTGGCGGGTCGACGACTCAACAAAAGATTGCTTTGCCGCACTTTTTCGGATTGCACGACGGCGCCGCGAAACGGCCTTGTCTCCGGGTGTTATCCCCTCGACGACTTCTACAGACAAAGAGAAGAGCGGGTGCTGTTGGCAGCCGCGAAGAAACAATCGAGAACCCGTCTCCGCTGAGGGCTCATTGGCGGCATTGCACGGTCCGCGACCAGCAGGACGACGTCCGAAGTGGGGCCCGGCAGCGCGAACAAATAGAGTCGTGGGCTCATGGATCTTTGTTACACCGAAGCCGAAGAAGCGTTTCGTGACGAACTTCGGTCGTGGCTCAAGGGTGTTTTACCCGACGTTGGCCCGCCTCCGACAGACCACACGGATCTCAAAGCTCGCAGGGCTTACGACACCCAATGGCAGCGTATTTTGTACGAGGCGGGTTACGCCGGGATCCACTGGCCCGCTGAGTTCGGGGGAAGGGGCTCCACACCCACTGAACACCTGATTTTCCTTGAGGAAACGGAACGAGCCGGGGCGCCTTATGTGGGCGTGAACTTCGTGGGGCAACTTCACGCCGGGCCAACCCTGATCGCCGAGGCCACGCCGGATCAGCAGCGCACCCACCTGGCCCCGATCCTGCGTGGCGACCATGTCTGGTGCCAGGGCTTTTCCGAACCAGGTTCAGGCTCGGATCTGGCTTCTCTCACCACTCGAGCATTCGACGACGGAGACCACTATGTGGTGACCGGCCAGAAGATCTGGACCTCCTTCGCGCAGGTGGCCGACTACTGCGAATTGCTGGTGCGTACCGATCCTGATGTGCCAAAACATCGGGGTATCACCTGGTTGATAATGCCCATGGACCTTCCGGGTATCGAGATACGCCCGATTGTGACCGCGCTTGGTGCGAGCGAGTTCGCGGAAATGTTCCTGGACGAAGTTCGAATTCCCAAGGTCAACCGCGTCGGTGATCACAACGATGGCTGGCGGGTGACGATGGTGACCTTCGCTTTCGAGCGAGGCACCGCTTTCATCGGCGAGATCATCGCCTCCCAGCGGCTGCTGGCGGACCTCGCAAAGGTTGCTCAAAAGGTGACCAGGGGTTCGGCACGCGCCGCAGATGACAAGGGAATCCGGCGTGAATTAGGCCGACTTGAAGCCGAACTGGATGCTCTGTGGTCCTTGACCAAACGCAACGTGAGCCAGGCTCAACGCACCGGCATGGTTGGACCTGGGGGCTCGGTTTTCAAGCTTGCTTATGCCGATGTGCGAAAACGAATGTCCGACTTGGCTGAGCAGATCCTGGGTCGGGCTGGTCTTGCCATTGGTGACACACTTGATCTGAGCGAGCTTGATCATGTCGGGGAGAGGCTCTACACGTTGACTCTGACCATCGCCGCGGGGACATCGGAGATACAGCGCAACATTGTGGGTGAACGCCTGCTGGGACTCCCCAAGGACCGATGACTGGGGATAACTAGGGATGACTAGGTATGACTAGGTATGAGCAGGGATTGCCGGGACCGCAGGGACAGCAGGGACAGCAGGGATAAGCAATGGACTTTGAGCTGAACGAAGACCAGGAGGCGCTAGCCGAGGGTGTGGCGGCCCTGTGTGAAGGCCGTTTCGACATCGAAACTGTCCGCCTGATGGCAACCGATGGCCTTGATCGGGGGCGTTGGACAGAACTCGCGCAAACCGGAGTGTTCTCGTTGACCCGCCCGGAAACCGACGGTGGTCTGGGTATGGGCTGGGCCGAAGCGGTGGTGGTGTTTGAACAACTCGGTCGCGCCTTGGTACCCGGTCCGTTGGTTGCCACAACCCTGACGGCTGCGCTTGTGGGGTTGGCTGACACGACGACCATCGTCGAGACCAGTGGACTGGACGCGACAGAAATTGGCGAAGGCGCGGCTGAGGGCAGCATTGTTGTCGGCGCCCTCCAGCGCTGCGATGGGCCTTGTTTCGTGGAGTTCGCGGGTTGGGTTGACGGGCTGGTGATCAGTGATGACGAAGGACTGTGGTGGGTTGAAGCGGAATGGCTGAAAGCCGCGAATGCCGCCCGGGCTGCCCACCCGCTGGACCCGCTCACGCCCGTATCGGTTGTCTCCGAGCTGCCTCAAGGACGCAGAATCGCTGATCGAAACACGGCGATCATTTGGAGACAATGCGGTGCGCTGCTCACGTCCGCGCTGCAACTGGGCATTGCCGCCGGAGCCACCGACCTAGCCGTCGAATACGCCAAACAACGTGAGCAATTCGGTAAACCGATCGGTGCCTTTCAGGCCGTGAAGCACCGGTGTGCCGACATGATCACGCGAGTTGAGGTGTTGCGGGCCGCGGTCTACGCAGCAGCTGTGACCGTCGACGGCAAGGGAGTCGACGATCCCTCTCGCTGCGTGGCGGTGGCCAAAGTCCTCGCCTCCAGCGCTGCCGCGGCTTGCGGCAAAGACGCGGTCCAAGTCCACGGCGGCATGGGTTACACCTGGGAAGTCGATGCTCACCTGTACTTGAAGCGAGCCTGGGTGCATGATCTCGCCTTCGGCGACGGCGACGAATATGCCGAACAACTGGCCGGTGGCTTGCTCAGCGGCTGATCAGAACCGTCGGCCCGTGACGCTAGGCGAGCGACGCTAGGACTTGGAGGGAACGGGCTGCTGCGCCGGTGGCGGTTTCAGGCCTCGGGTTGTGAGTTGTTGCCAATATGCCAGATCGGTTTCATCGGGCTCATGGCCCAGATGCGTCACGGTGTCGACATCGGAGGCCTCAGCTCGCAGTGCGCCTGCAGTGCAATGCTCGCGAGGCCGCACCGAGAACGGGTCGAAGCCGAACTGTTCCATGGCGTTGAGGTGCGTGATCTTGTTGACGATCTCATCGCTGACCCCGACAAAGCACGACTCGAGGCTCTCGGGGGCATTGGGCCACGAACTGTCGCTATGGGGGAAGTCCGACTCCCAGCACACATGGTCGATGTTGAACTGGTCGATGAGCGCCACCCCGACCGGATCTTCGATGAAACAGCACAACATGTGACGGCGGAAAATGTCGCTGGCCAACGACATGCCTTCAGGGAACTCGTGGCCGGTCCAACCTTGGTGGCGGCGCTGAACATGGTCGGCCCGCTGCAGCAGATATGGAATCCAGCCGATGTCGCCCTCGCTCAAAGCGAACTTCAAGTCGGGGAAGCGATGCCAGATGTCGGCCCAAAGCAGGTCGCCCATGGTGTACATCGTGCTCAGCGGCGACAGCGTTATCGGCACACCCGGGGGCGCGTCGAACGAAGTATTCATCCCCTTCGACGACGATCCGATATGGCAGCAGATCACGACGCCTTCGTCGTTGCACGCTGCGAACAACGGATCCCAGAAACCTGAGTGCATCGACGGCACGCCCAGAGCCGCGGGGTTCTCTGAAAAGGTGATGGCCCGTACGCCTTTGGCGGCGAGGCGGCGGACTTCCGCGGCGGCCAGGTCGGCGTCCCAGAGCGGTACCATCCCGCATGGTATGAAACGGTCGGGATGGGCTCCGCACCACTCGTCGACATGCCAATCGTTGTAGGCACGGATCATGACCAGATTGACGTCACGGTCCGGGCCTTCGCTCAGCACTTGGCCGGCAAACCCAGTCCAGTTCGGAAAGTTGAGCCCGGCGAGTTGGCCACCGGCAGACATGTCTCGTACTCGCTCGTTGACGTCGTAACATCCGGGGCGCATCTCATCGAAGCGACTGGGGTTGATGTTGAACATTGAAGGCGGCTTGCCCGCTACCGCGTTCAATCCCAGATTGCGTCCCATGGCCTCGCCGTACCACCACTGCTGATGGCCGTTTTCGTCTGTTTCGACCCGCGGCGCCCGGTCTTTGTAGGCGGCGGGAACATGGGCGTCGAACATGTCCGCCGGTTCACAGATGTGATCGTCGACGCTGATGAGGATCATGTCGGATGCTTTCATGGCGCCCCTCCTTGGGTTAATCGTGGCTAATCGTGGCCAATCGTGGCTAATGGTTTAGGCCGATCTCAGGATCGCGCCTTGGGAGTTGAAAAAGAAACCCCCGGGGGTTACCAGTGCAACCTTGGCACCTTCAACCTGGCGAGCGCCAGCCTGACCGCGCAACTGTGTCACCGCCTCACGCAGATGGCCTGTTCCCCGTGTAGCTCCTTCGGACAATGATCCGCCGTGGGTGTTGACGGGGATTCGACCGTCTATCTCGATTCGTTGACGTTCTTCATTCCAGTGCTCGGCCAAGTACCGTTCGGCGCCGCCCATTTCGCAGAATCCGCAGTTCTCGAGCCAGCTCAGAGCGATGATCGTGAATCCGTCGTAGGGATAGAACACGTCGATGTCGTCAATCCACAGATCGGACCGTGCCTTGAGATGGTCGACCACAACATGCTGGCCGTGACGTTTCAGGCTGGGCAACTGATCTTCGGTGTTCTCGCCGACCACCCCTGTCGTCGCCGCGTGGATTAGTACCGGTGGTTGCGGGAGTTCCGCGGCGCGCTGCGCGGTGGTCACGACGAAAGCGTCGGCCCCGTCGGCCGGATAGTCCATGTCGAACATGTTCAGCGGTGTGCGGATCATGCGACCAGCGTGGTACTCGTCGAATGACAGGGGTTTGCGCATGGCGGCAAGTTCGTTGGCTGCCGCGTTGCTTCGAGAATTGATAGCGATTCGGGCGAACGGATCTTTCGAAGCTCCGAACTCGTGCATGTAGCGGCCGGCCCAGGTGGCGTATGCGTTGGCGTTGGCGGCATCTTCAGGAATGGGGCGAATGGTGCTGCGGGCACCGCGTCGCCAGGGATCGGCCGCGGCTCGCCGCGAGTTCCACGACGACATCATCACCGGCGTGACGATCAGTACATGATCGGCTGCGCCCGCAAACACCGCTTGGGCCGCGTCAAGCAGAGAAAACATGATCAGCGGGGCGGGACGGCTGTGGTGCGACACCTCAGTCAGCCCCAGCGAGGCAACCAAAAAAGGTGCGCTGGCAGCCCCGGCTTCCGATGTGGCCACTACACCGTCGATATCGGCGGCGGTGAGTCCCGCGTCTCGGATCGCCCTGGTGGACGCCTCCAAAGCCAGCGACAACGGTGAGCGGTCGCCCCTGCTGAAACCGGTCGAGCCGATCCCGACGATTGCGATCTGGTCTTTCATTGGCGAACGTTTCATTGATCTGGCCATTAGCTTTCGCTCCGTTGGCTTGGCTGGCTTGGCTGGCTTGGCTGGTACGTGCTCGGCCGGAAAGCCACGATCGGCGCGCCTCCTCGATACAGGTATTCGAGTTCGACGGCGTCGCCGATGCTCGGCTCCCGGTTGCCGAAGCTGTGAATCGTTCCGGTGACACGCAGGTGATCTTGTTCTTCAAGTTCCACGACTACCACGGGATGACCTTCGTTCTGGTAGTCGACCCCATCAGCTGGAGGACCGGCATGAAGGTGCATCAACAAATGGATCGTGCCCCTACCGCTCACGGGGGTCGGAACAACATCGAAAGACCAGCAACTCGGGCACATCGGCCGCGGCGGCTGGTGATAGCGGTCGCAATCTGCGCAGCGATTGATCAGCAGCTGACCGGCAAGTCTGCCGCGGTACTGGGCGGCGTTGTCGCGGTACACACCATGCCCAGCGAACAACTCAAGGAGTTCTGCGTCGCTCAAGTCGCTTTCGGCGGGCTTGTGTTCGGTATCGGGGGAGTTGTCACGTTCGGTTTGGATGGAATCGGCCACCGCGTGACATTATCCGCTTATGACAAATACGCGGATAAGCGAAAACCACGCCCCCCAGGCCACTGCAGCACTCGACGATCTGATCTCGACACTTACCGAGATCCGCGACGGTTACGTTCTCGACCCCGCCCGATGGGTGGAGCCACTTGAACAAGTCGAGGCATTTCGCTATGTGGGTCAGATGCTGTCGGCGATGTCGGAGCTGTATTGGGAGGCGATGCCTGAACACCCGCGATTTGTTGGAATCGTGGATCCGGGGCGAAAACTCCAGGGAGACAATCCCGACGCCATCTATCACTACGCCCGCATCGACGGCACCAGAAAATACCGTGTGAGCGGACGCATCCGAAAGGAGTGCTACACGTCGTTTACGTTGCACGCAACCGCTGAGGATGGCGGGATGGCTGGACCGCTGCGGGGTGACATCAACGACCGTGACTTGACCGTTGCTTCCGACGGTACGTACAGCTTGACCCTAAGCGATGACCCGGCCGATGCCGAGGGCGGGGATTGGCTGAAGCTGGAACCCGACACGATCGTGGTGGTCGTGCGAGGCTATTTCCAGTTGCCGTTGTCGGCCCAAAACGACAGTCAGGTCCATGTAGACATCGATATCGAATGCTTGGATGTTGATACGCCCCCTCCACCGCTGAGTGACGAATTCATTGCCGGACGCATGAACGAAGGAATTGCCTTTCTGCGTCAGGTGACAGTTGGGCAGGGTCCCTTCGGCGGTGGTTCAGGTGTGCCGTTTGTGTCCGACGTCCCCAACGAGCTCCCCAAACCGTTCAGTTTCCGCGATTCGGGATTGCCGGTGCCCGGGGCGGCCGACATCCATTACGCCATGACCCGTTGGGAACTTGAACCTGGTCAGGCTCTGGTGATGCGCGGCGCACTTCCTCCGGGGCCTTTCGTCAACGTCATGCTCTGGAACTCCCATATGCAAACGCTGGAATATCGCAACCGGAACTCATCGCTCAATGCCGAACAGATCAGCTACAACGACGACGGCAGTTTCGAGATCTGGGTTTGCGCCGAGGATCCTGGCCATCCCAACTGGCTCGACACCGAGTCCCACCAGCGGGGTTCCATCTTCTGGCGGTACCTGCTCCCCGAGTCCGACCCCGACCTAGTCACCACCGAAGTAGTCACCCTCTGATTTGCCTCTCGGCTGAATCCCGGTGCTCCGTTGGTGGGCCGGGGTTTGGGCTGGTTTCGGGGTGTCGGTGGGGGGTTTGAGGTGGTATTTGTGGGTTTTGGGGTGTCGGTGGACGGTCCAACCGTGTTCGTGGATCTTGTGGTGGCAGTCGTCGCAGACGAGTAGCAGGTTGTCGAGGTCTGTAGACCCCCCGTGTCGCCACCAGATGATGTGATGGGCGCGGCACCACAACGGATTCGCGCCGCAACCCACACATTGTTGATCGCGAGCCACAAGAGCCGCGCGTTGAGCTTGTGACGCGGTCCGTTGTTTGCGGCCCAACCACATATTTTGAGCTTTGACATCGAATATCGAAGGCAGGATGTTGGCGTCGAGCGCCATGCGATGCAACTCAGAAATCGGGATCACCGAACCGTCAGCGAGACGGGGATTGTCCAACTGTTGGTTGATCACATCGAAATCAGCGATCACCAACAAGTCAGTACCCTGACCTTGGCCAGTTCCCGATTCACAGATCAGCTCCGCCAATGCATCAGCCATGCGTTGTTGGGGTGTGCGACGCTTCTTGGGGTCTTCGCTGTGCCATAGTCTTCGTTCTTTGGCAGTCAACGCTGTAGCAATTCGTGCTCCGGTGACTTGGTCGAACTCCGCGGACAATACAAACATGCCAGTTTCAGGTGACTCAAAGATCCGTGCTCTGCGCCGCTTGCGTTGACGGTCCAAGATCGTTTGCCCGTCGTCTTCAGATTGGTCTTGTTGATGACGCCGCACCGTTCTGGCGAAAGCGTCGAAGTCCTGTTCCCCAGCAGCCTCTACCAGAACCGTTTCGTCGATAGAGCCCTCACCAGAAGCACGCGCGATCAACCGGGCATGACCCGCTGGGATGTGCCCAGACTCCAAAGCCTCGCTGGTGGCAGGCAACTCAGCGAGCCGCACCGCCGACTCAACATCACGTTTGGCTTCACGCACGGAGGACTGCAACTCGTCACGAGCGATGCGTTGGGCCATCTTCGTGTCGTGACGGCGACCAACTTCAGCCAGCACCTGAGACTTCATAGCTGCCAAGCGAGACTCAGCACGACCAATCACGCCCAGCCGACACGCCAAACCCTCATCACCCAATGCCACAACATCAACCGCCGGCACAAACACAGCCTCTCCAGCGGTGTCGGCGCCTCTAGTAGGGGGGTCCAAGAGGTCGGATGCGGAAGCTAATTCCATGTATGTAACTCTATCGACCCCCTGTGACAATGACCCTTAAAATTATCTATAAATCATGTAAATTAATAAAAAGTGGGTAGTAACGCTGGCAAAACGACTGCATTTATGGCATAATGCATGCATGTCGGTACAGATCACCATTCGAGGCGTGCGTGAGGAAGTCCGTGACGCACTGGCCGCAAAAGCCGCCATGAAGCGACAATCCATGCAGGAGTTCCTCAGCGGTGAACTGGAACGCATCGCCGCGAAGCCCTCCCTCGAAAACTTGTTCGAAGAGGTTCGACGCCGCAAAGAAGCTGCAGGAACTCGGGTCTCGTCTTCGGAGATCCTTGCGGCACGCGACGCGGACAGAGTGTGAATGCTGTCGTAGACGCCTCGGTGCTTGTGGCGGCCCTTGTCGACGGGAGTCCTGAGGGCCGATGGGCAGAATCGGTTGTTTCGGAGGGTCCATTAGCAGCGCCAGAACTGGCTCTGGTCGAAGTCACGAACATTCTTCGTCGCCTAGAACTCTCTGGCCAGGTGTCGCCAATGGAAACCAAAGCAGCGCAACGCGACCTGCTCCGGTTGGACATCGAGCTCTGCCCGTTCGCTCCGTTCTCTGATCGGGTGTGGGAATTGCGTGCCAATTTGACCAGCTTCGACGCCTGGTATGTGGCATTGGCCGAAGCGTTCGACTACCCGCTGCTGACCCTTGACCACAAACTCAGCAGAGCCAGCGGACCCCGCTGCCCCGTGATCACCCCTCCAGTTCTCGACAGCTAGTCTCTTCGGCGTCACCAACCGATGTGGGGTTCTGCTGGAGCGGTCAACCCTTAGGACCAAAAAGATTGAGCGATGAGCGTTCCCAACCCAACCGAGCAACCCGAGTACTGGCAACAACGCCTTGACGAATACCTGGATCACCTTCGTACCAGTCTGAAACCCGGCACGGTCAATAACTCTTGGAGCGTTCTCCACCGATGGATAGATCACACACTGGCGCGTGAAACGAGCCCAGAGATATTCGATCGGTCCCTAGTAGAAGAGTTTCTCGACGAGCAGAACAATCTCAAGGAAGGAACACGTCGGAGCTATAGCGACGACATCAGATGGTGGTGTGAGTACCAGCAGGCCAAGGTTCAAGCCCCACAAGCGTGGGTTGTGCGGGCGGGCTCGGATGGAGCAGAGGAGCAACACAACCTGAACCATGGGGTGGTTACTATCGGATGGTACGACTTTGATGAGTTCGACTCCATGTCAGACCGCGATGAGCTGGGTGAACGTCTCCAGGAGCGTTATCCGGATGTGGACATTCGCTCAGCCAGAGACCAGCTCTGGCGCTTCGGAAAGGAAATATCGATTGGAGACTTGGTCGTGATGCCCCAGAAGCGACCTGGGCTCAATCCGCGATTGATCGCGATTGGACGTGTTGTCGGGCCCTACGAGTGGGCCCCCTCGCAACCTGAGAACGTGCGGCACCGCCGAAAGGTTGAGTGGATTCTAACCGACGTATCAAGAGACATCCTTGGAGATGACTTGAACGAACAGTTGAATCTTCCACCCACCGTGTACGAGCCGCATAAATTCGACGTGCCGTATCGCATCCAATACTTGGCCGAGCACGGCGAGGACCCTGGCGACCGCAATCCCACGGTCGATCCTGCCCCACCAGTCGTAGACACGCGTTCTCTCGAAGAGCGCATGGAAGATGCGGCAGATAAGTTGCTATGCGATGTCAGCTTTCTGGAAGAGATCGTTGGTCTGCTGAAAGACAAGGGGCAAGTCATCTTCTATGGCCCGCCGGGCACGGGCAAGACCCACTTGGCACAAGTGTTGGCCGAAACGTTGGCGCCTGAGGAAAAGGCTCGGAGTCTGGTCCAGTTCCATCCGGCCTACTCCTATGAAGACTTCTTCGAGGGCTACCGGCCGGTCGTGGACGACGGCCAGATGACCTACGAACTGACATGGGGTCCCCTCGCGAAGCTGGCTGAACATGCCGCAGACCACCCTGAACAGCATGTCATGGTGATCGACGAGATCAACCGGGCGAACCTTCCCCGGGTGCTCGGGGAACTGCTCTTCCTGCTCGAGTACCGCAACAAGTCGATCCAGGTCGTGCACCGTCCCGAAGACGACTTCAGCCTTCCGAAAAACCTGTGGTTCATCGGCACGATGAACACAGCCGACCGCTCGATCGCCCTGATCGATGCAGCCATGCGCAGGCGCTTCCATTTCGTGCCGTTCTTCGAGCGAGAAGAACCCACGAAGAGCCTGTTACGCAAATGGACTCAGAAATACGCTCCTGACCAGGCATGGGTCGTCGACCTCGTGTCGGCGGTCAACGGCGAGCTTGAGAAGGAACTAGGAGGCGAACACCTCCAGCTTGGTCCAAGCTATTTCATGAAGACCGATCTCAATGACGGCGGATTCAAGCGCGTCTGGCGCTACAACATCGAACCGTTCATTGAGGACCAACTATTCGGCAATCCAGACAAGATCGCCCGCTTCCGCTTTGACGCGGTCCTGCGAAGACACGGGCGCATGGTGGATGAGGTTCAGCCCAGCGAGCCAGCCGAAGACGTGTCGTCCGGTAGCGGACGAAACCCGGTGTCTCCGGAAATGCGTGATACCGAGTTTGTTCGAGGGCTTGTGGAGCGGCTCGGAGACAAGCTGCGTTTTTTCCAGACCAAGTATCCGCTGGACACCTCGGTGCGACCGGCGGAGAGGGGAACGGCTTCTCGTTGAGAACGTCTAGAGAGCGCGGAGACGTTTCGCTATTGAGCGTTAACGCCAAATACTTAGAGCACGTTAGTTTCGCGCCGCGGTCAAGACTCGACAAGCTCGCGAACAAGCAGGACCAAATCCAAGCTTACGTAGAAGTCTTGGAACCTTTGGGACTGGACTTGGGAGGCGGACCGCTCACACAGCCAAGTCTTGATATGTCCGTCGTTCTTGGCGTGTTGGACGAGCTCTGCGATTGTCTCGAAGCACTAGCGTGATCGCCACAGAGGAGCTTGGGGCAAGTGATGCGGTCGATGATCCGCCGGTCGAGTTGGAACCGGTCACGCTCGCCGAATGGGAGACTCGACGGCTTGAGATGAACAGACAGCAGGCGGGCCGCTTGGAGGCGACAGGGTGGCTATCGGTCAGTCCAGAGCCTGAGGACGGGCGCTGGAAGGTCACCGCGAAGCAGTGGGTCGGGGGGTTCGCGATCGACGGGTTGCGGGTCATCGTGCGGCCGAAGATCAAGCCGGAGAACCTGTTCCTGCTGCTCGAAGTCGGCCTGCCGCCCGACGCGTGGCTACCCGAGGCGATCGACTACGCCGAGACGGACGACCTTCTGGCCGCGCTGATCTCGTTCTTCGCCCGTACCGCGGAGACGACCCTGGCGCGCGGTCACTACCACGCCTACCGGCACGAGGAAGCCGACGTGCGAACCCTGCGAGGACGCCTCGATTTCCACCGGCAGTTCCGCAGGGTCGGTCAACTGGTCCCGATGGCGTGCTCCTACGACGACTTCACTGCCGATGTGATCGAGAACCGTTACCTCAAAGCGGCGATGCAGCGGGCGGTCCGGGTGCCGGGGGTGCCGATGGTCGACCGACGCCGGATCAGGCGGATGCTCGCAGCGCTCGAGGATGTGGCCGACCTGCCGATGGAGGCGAGCGCGATCGACCGGGTCACTTTCACCCGGCTCAACGACCACTACCTCCCGGCGATGCGTCTCGCCCGGCTGATCCTCGCCAACCTCACCTTGCAGGACCAGCACGGCGACACCTCGGCTTCGGCGTTCATGCTCGATATGAACTACTTGTTTGAGCGCTTCGTCACCGAACGTCTGCGAGCCGAACTGATCGGCCAACTCGATGTTGAGGCCCAGTTGGGCAGCAAGCTCGACACGGGCGGGCGTGTGTCGATCCAGCCCGATCTGTTGTTCAACCGCCTCGGCCAGTGCGTTGGGGTTGCCGACATCAAGTACAAACTCAGCGACAGTGACAAGACCACCGACGGGGTCTGGGCACGCAACGCCGACTATTACCAGCTACTGGCCTACACGACCGCGCTCGACCACCGCTGTGGCACGCTGATCTACTGTGTCGACGCCAACGAAACGGGCGACGGCGATGCAGCGGACCGTTTCGACTCCTCAACCGCGCGACTAGCAATGTCCAGCATCGAAGTCAGGAACGTAGGGACACGACTCCATGCTGTAGGCATCGACTTGTCGGGCAGCCCGCAGAGTATACGAGATCAGATCACAGCCCTCGCCGACCATCTCGTCGGCTCGTTGACGGAGCCTGAAACCGCCACGGTCGAAGTAGTCGCCCTCTGAGATCAACCGGGCTGCGGCTTCGGGTCGCCAGTGTCGTCGGCGGGCGGAAAGCCGATGCCTAGGCGGCCCTCGATTCTGCCGAGGCGCTGGCCGTTCTGGGCGACGGCGTCGCGGAGTGCGTTGTGGTCCTCCCGCAGTGATTTGAACTCGCTGCTGAAGCCTTCGCGGAGTTCGCGGTTCGCTGCGTTGAATTCTTCGCGGAGTTCGCGGTTCGCGGTGTCGAAGTCTTCGCGGAGTTGGCGGTTGTCTTCGCGGAACTCCGTCCGGAGATGAGTGGTGCTGTGTTGTTGGTGCCAGACGATTCCCATGGCTGCCATCACGACGGTCACGAGTTGCACGATCGCGTCCAGATCCATGTTTCAGACCCTAGGCGGTGTCAGATCGATAAGCAATAGAAATTCATGAAACATCCGATCCGGCACCGAGCCGAATGTGCGGCCTTACAACTCGTCGGGGTGGCGTTGTTCGAGGACATCGGCCCAGGCGGACCGGCCAGTCGCACGCAGGCGTTTTGCGTATGAAGGCAAGCGACCGCGGCAGTGGTACGGCCCACCTTCTTCGAGAACGATCTCCATTGGATCGACCGGGCTGTAGCTGCGCGCCAACTGCTCGGAGGTCCAAGACTCCAACAGCTCCCGACCCTGAGCCACCACGGCGACCTCGTCGTTGCTGAGATCGTTGACCTCATGGGGATCGCGGGCGATGTCGAACAGCATCTCCTCGTTCCAATGGGGGTGGTAGCCGTCGTGCCAAGTACGTAGATACAGGTGATCGCCGAAGCGAACCCCGCGCTGCGCCGACCACGCACCCTGAGAAACGACCAGATGGTCGCGCCCGGCGTCGGTTCCGGCTCGCAGTTCGCCCGCCACGCTCTGCCCGTCCCAGTGAAGCGGAGCCAGAATTCCCGCCAACTCAACGATCGTGGCGCCCACGTCGAGGTGATAGAGCAGGCCGTTGAACACCGCCGGGTCCAGCCCCGGCCACGAGAGCACCGAAGGAATGTGGCAGGTCGCCTCATCGGCACCTTGGTGATCCGCGTAAACGCCGAGTTCGCCGAAGGCCTCGCCATGATCTGAAGAGACCAGCACCGCGGTTTCGTCGAGCACGCCTAACCCCGCGAGCTGGTCGAGCAGGCTCCCCACAGCATCGTCGGCATACCGGATCCCGACGTCGTACCCGTCGATGATGCCCTTGATGTCGTCCATTGAAGACCCGTCGTCGGGTTGGCGTGGACCGGGAGGACCCCACTCATTGGGCTCGAACCCCCAAGGCTCCTGCGCTGAATGAGGCCCTGCCAAGCCCCAGTTGTGCGCCCTGATCTCTTCGGTGTGCCACTGCGCGATCGGATCGCTCGCAAACGGGTTTCCGTACCCCTCGGGAGTGTTGTACGGGGTATGCGGATCCCACAGATGAACGTGCAGGAACCAGTCCTGTTTGTGGCCATTCTCGGCGATCCACTTGTGGGCACCGGGGAGCACTTCGTCGGCTCGTTCCCCGCCCATGCCACGCATCAGGTTGAGCGCCTCCATGAAGCCGTAGTTCCACCAACCAGCGGAGTGCCGGAAAGGAAAACTGGAGATCGATGCCGTGTGGTAACCGGCGTAATAGAACTTCGACGCCCACGAATTCGAGGCGAAAGTCCCGATGAAATGCCGTCCGGGGCCCTCGGGTCGGAGTTCAGCTGCGACTCCGCCGTGGTTCACCACCCCGTTGCGGATCCCGAACATGCCCGAGATCAGGGCGGTGCGGCTTGGCAGACAGGGCACGTCGGAGGCGTACACGTTGGCGAATCGGACACCGTTGGCGGCGATCGCGTCGATGTTGGGAGTGGTGTTGCGGTGGTATCCGGCGCATCCGAGATGGTCGGATCGCAGCGTGTCTATGTCGATATAAAGAATGCGCATCAACCGGATGGAGGCTCTGAGTCGCTGGGGTCGCCGGTGGGCGGAAACCCGATGCCCAAGTGTCCCTCGATTCGGGCGAGCCGCTGGCCGTTTTGGGCGACGGCGTCGCGGAGCGCGTTGTGGTCCTCTCGCAGCGATTTGAACTCACCGCCGAAGTCTTCGCGGAGTTCGCGGTTCGCTGTGTTGAAGTCTTCGCGGAGTTGGCGGTTGTCTTCGCGGATTTGGCGGTTGTCCTCGCGGAACTCCGACCGGAGTTGGTTGGTGCTGTGTTGCTGGTGCCAGACGATTCCCATGGCGGCCACCACGATGGTGACGAGTTGCACGATGGCGTCCGCTTCCATGTCTGAGACCGTAATCCAGATCAAGATCAACGCGCGATGGAAAATAATGAAAGTTCTTTCCAGCACGCTGAGGTGACAGCCGGGCCGGCATGGCTACGCGGTCCGTTGAGATTAAGTCCCGAAGGGGGTGGGTGGTATAGTCGCAGCCGTGTCCTTGGAACAGTGCTTGGAGAAGATCCGATCTGGACCTGTTCCGAAGAACGAGGAATCGGCCAAGTTTCAGTTGATCGCGCCAGTCCTGCGGAGTTTGGATTGGAACCCTGAAGACGCCTCAGAGTTCTTGTTGGAGCATCCAGTCGGGGGTAAGGCGGGTGGAAGAGTCGACATTGCGCTGCACAGCGGCGACCATTTGATGGCGTTGATCGAAGCGAAGGCCCCGGGTGCCGATCTTCGCTCCCACGTAACGCAGGTGTTGGGATACGCGTTCCACGACGGAGTGGATATCTGCGTATTGACCACTGGACTTGAGTGGTGGCTCTATCTGCCGCTGAGGCCGGGAAAACCGTCGGAGCGTCGCTTTGCGGTGTTGGACCTGCTGAACGATTCGGTTGAGCGTTTAGTCGATGACTTGACCGCCTTCTTGCACAAGGAGCGCTTGGTTGGTGGTGAAGCGAAGAAAAAGGCTGAGCTGGTGCTGCAAGCGAATCTGGTGGCGGCTCAGTTGGAGAGCGAGATCCCAAGAATCTGGGATGCCATGGTCGAAGACTCCGACCCAGAACTGGTGGAACTCATCGGCTCGAGGGTTTATGAGAAACTCAATCTGAGGCCGCACAAGGAACAGATTGTCGCGGTGTTGCGCGGCAAACCGGTCCCGATGGCGCTGGACTCTGCGCCTGTTGACCAAACCAAGAAACCCAAGGCGCCGCCGATTCGCGATGAACCCGCCGAAAGATCCAAGCGCTCCCCACGTCCGAGCGTCAAACCCGTAGCGATCATGCTCTGGGGCGAGCGTTACCCAGTTGGGTCACACAAAGAGATTCTCAAGAAGGTGATGCATCTTCTCTACGAGAATCACGTTCACGAATTCGACAAGGCGCTACAGCTCAAAGGTAGAAAACACCCGTACATGTCTCCCGACCCAGCTGAACTCGGAGCCGAAGGCCCAAGTAAATCCTTCTTTCAGGTGGAGTCAAGCAAGTACTACGTCTATAGCCACGGCAGCGCTGAAACTATGCGAAAGCGATCAGAACAGTTCCTTGAGTGTTTCGGCTACGACAAATCGGATCTTGAGATTCTGTTCGATTAGGGCTCAGGAACCGATGTCGGTGCGTTGGGGGATGTCGGTTCGGGTGGTGACGGAGGCTTGAAACGAGTCTCCGAATTCGCCACGCAGTCGTTCGCCGACGAGTTCTGCTGATTTGCAAGACAGGTCGATTCCGACCCATTGCCGGTTCAGTTTCTCCGCGGCAACGCAGGTGGTAGCACAGCCCGCGAACGGGTCGAGCACAACGTCGTTCTCGTTGCTGCTCGCCGTGATGATCCGCTCCAAGAGCTTCAACGGTTTCTGCGTCGGATAGCCGGAGCGTTCGGACCCGGTGGTTGAGATGATTCCGATGTCGGTCCACCAATCCTGAAGCATTTTTCCTTCAGGGTGAAACCCGGGGCGTCCTTCGACGTCCGGGGTGGCATAGGCCACACGGATCACGTTGTGGACGACATCGCGTTCTCGTCCATACAGCAGCAGCACATCGTGCTTGCGCGAAAAGCGTTTCTTGCTTGCGCCACCTGACGAATAACACCAGACGATCTCGTTGCGGAACTGATCGTGTCCGAACACAGCGTCCATCAACTGTTTCAAATAGTGGCTGGCGGTGGGATCGCAATGCAGATAAATGCTGCCGGAAGGTTTCAAGATGCGCTGCATCTCCAGCAATCGGACAGCCATCATTGTCAAATACGCCTGCATCCCGGTTGAATGCACGACTTTGGCCGCGGAGAGCAGACAGCTGACGGCGGGATGTTCGTCTGCGATGTAGGAGGCCGACTCGACATCGAGGTCGGAGGTTGTCCATGTGTCTTTGAACGCTGCCCCAGAAGCTTTGCTGCCGATAGGAGCGGCATAGTTCCGGTTCGAGTTGAACGGAGGATCCAAATAGATCAAATCCGCCGTCTCGCTGTTGATTCCGCGCAGGATGTCGAGGTTGTCACCGGTCCAGATCGTTCGATTGACGAAGTTGGGTTCCATAGTGGGCGATCGCGCGTTCAACCGGTTCTTTGGCCATATAGACCATAGTTTGGGAAGCGTCGGTGCCGCGGTGATCCCCAAGGAGCGCTCGTCGCGAACTTCGGTACGGTTACTCGGGCACGTGGGCAATGATTCGGGGGGACCGCTTCCGCGAACGGAGATGCAATTTCGGGTGCGAGTTGACTGCACCTGCTTGGCTACGGTGTGAGAGTGGCGTTTGAACAAAGGTGCTCGAATGAAGCTCCGTAGAAGAACTCGGGCCGACGGAGCCGGCCAACACCACGCCGATCCGTGTGTTGCTGAACTGATCCGTGCGCTTGGCGAGGACCGGGTCCGCGCTGACGGTGCAGCTCGACATCTCGCCAGCGCCGACGCCTCGATGTTCAGCGACGGCGCCGCGGGACCGGTCTGCTTTCCGGACTCCACCGAGCATGTGCAGGCGATCATGCAGGTCGCCGCCAGACACGACCGTGCAGTCCTTCCCCGAGGTGCCGGATCCGGCCTGAGCGGCGGGGCCGCCCCGCTCGGCGATCCCATTGTCGTCTCCACGACGCGCATGAATCGGGTTCTCGAAGTCGATGAACAGGATCGTGTTGCTTGGGTGCAACCAGGGGTGATCAACCTTGACCTGACCAAACAGGTGACACCTTTGGGCTTGCACTTCGCGCCGGACCCCTCGTCACAACAGGTGTGCACGATCGGCGGCAACGTCGCCAACAATTCCGGTGGTCCCCACTGTCTTGCCTATGGCGTGACCAGCGCACATGTACTGGCTGTGGAGGTGGTTCTGTCGACTGGCGAAGCGGTCGTGCTCGGCGGGCTCGAAGCCGAGCCTTCGGGATATGACCTGCGAGGCGCCTTCGTTGGTTCGGAGGGCATGTTCGGGATCGCCACCAAGATCGCGGTGCGTTTGACGCCCAATCCTGAGAGTGTCAGAACGCTGTTGCTGTCTTTCGACACCGTGGCTGATGCAGCGGCCACCGTGGGTTCGGTGATTGCGTCAGGGTTGGTTCCCGCTGCTGTCGAGATGATGGACAAGCGCTGTGTTGCCGCTGTCGAGGACTTTGTGCATGCCGGCTATCCCCGCGGGGCCGCAGCGGTGCTGTTGATCGAGGTTGACGGTCTGCAACGGGGCGTCGAGGCCGACACCGAGAAGGTCGCCGAGATCGGTCGCGCACACGGTGGGACCGTGCGGGTGGCGGCAGACGAACAGGAGCGGGCACTTCTCTGGAAGGGACGAAAAAGTGCGTTCGGGGCGGTCGCGCGGGTAGCACCCGACTACTACCTCCACGACACCGTGGTGCCTCGTTCCAAGCTCGTCGAAGTACTGGAGGCGGTTTATGAAATCGTTGATCGCTACGATCTCACCGCGGTCAACGTCTTTCATGCGGGCGACGGCAACCTGCATCCGCTGATGGCCTATGACTCACGTGAACCGGGCGTCAACGAGCGTGTAGCCGCAGCCGGGCGAGAGATCCTCGAAGTGTCGCTAGCGGTGGGTGGAGTCCTATCCGGTGAGCATGGCATCGGCGTTGAGAAGCGAGATTTCATGGAGTACCAGTTCACGAGCGCGGACCTGGAGCAGCAGGCGCTGTTGCGTCGTTCGTTCGACCCGCACTGCCGCTTGAACCCGGGCAAGGTTCTTCCGTCGGCTCACAGCTGCGCGGACATAGCTTCGTTGTCGGCTTCGAAAGTCAACGGAGTGTGGGGATGATCGCTCCGCCGGTGATCGATGACACCGCGCTGCTGGCGTTTGCTGCTGAGATCGGCTCCGCCGGACCGGTCATGGTCCGTGGTGGAGGCACCCAATGGGATGTGGGGGGTGCCCCCGACAGCGACATCCGCGAAGTGAGCGCACCGACCGGCATCGTTGAGTTTCGACCCGATGAGATGACCGTGTGCGTGCGCGCGGGCACCACCGTTGCCGCACTCCACGCCGTCCTCGCCGAACACGGTCAGCGCACCGCTCTGCCCGACGGGTCCGTGCCAGGCGGATCGCCTGCTTCGACAGTCGGCGGAACGATCGCGGTTGGGCGGTCGCCGGTCACCAGGCTGGGCGACGGCCACATCCGCGACGCCGTGCTCCAGTTGCACTATGTGGCTGCCGACGGACAACTTGTGACCGCGGGAGGTCCCACGGTCAAGAATGTGACCGGTTTTGACATGTGCCGCGTTCTGGTCGGTTCGTTGGGCACGTTGGGCTGCATCGGCGATGCGATCCTGCGCACTCGCCCGAGGCCGGAGCACGAGCAATGGGCGAAGTTCGCCGACGCAGAACCCGAGACAGTGCTCAACACAGCGAAGACGGCAACGGCCATCCTGTGGGACGGATCGTCGGTGTGGGCTCGGCTCTGCGGACACCGAGTTGATGTTGAAGACGATCTCGTCCGACTGCCCGCATCGTATGAAGTTCCGCCGCCGGATTTGCCGCCGTTTCGCTGGTCGCGTCGCCCCAAGGATCTGCACCGCCTCCCGAACGAGACGGGACGTTTCATTGCCGAGATTGGTGTAGGTGTTGTCCATTGTGAACGCCCCGACCCCAACCCGCCCCCCGTTCCGGCAAGCGTGGCGGCCCTCAATCGTCGAGTGCGCGAACTATTCGACCCGAATCGTCGTTTCAACCCGGGTCGGTCCGTGGGGCAGCTATGACCGAATCGCCCGGACTCTTGGGGCTTGACCAGGCTGAACTCGATAGTTGTGTGGCCTGCGCCCTCTGCCTTCCGCATTGCCCGACGTATCGGGTTACCGGTGCCGACACCCACTCGCCGCGGGGACGCATAGCCCTCATGCAGGTCGTGGATGAAGGCATCGCTCCGCTGACCGACGAAATCGTCGAAGCGTTCGATTCGTGCATTCAATGCCGAGCGTGTGAGACCGCATGTCCTGGCGATGTGCCGTTCGGGCACCTTTTGGAGGCCACCAAAGAGTTCGTCGAGACGACGCGCGGCAAGGCTCCATGGTGGCTGAAGCTGGGTTTGCGGGGTCTGACCCGTCCAACTTTGTTGCGCATTGGTTCAAGCTGTCTCGCAGTTGCGCAGCGACTGCGGCTCGTTCCGTCGCGACGCTTGGGACTGCCCCAGCGTCTACCGGTCCGCCGCAGAGCGTTGCGAGCAACGGGTGACGACGTGTGGTTGTTCACTGGGTGCGTGATGGACGCTTGGCAACGCGACATCCACCTCGCAACCCAGGAAGTGATCGAGGCGACCGGCACGACAGTCCGTCCGAGCGGTGACGCAACCCCCTGCTGTGGAGCGCTGCATACCCACGCCGGCCTCGGCGACGAAGCCCGCAGGCTGGCCACCCGAGTGATGTCAGCGCTCAACGGTGACAACGCGATCCTGGTGAACTCCGCTGGTTGCGGAGCTGCCTTGAAGGACTACGGCCGGCTGCTCGACAGCGACGAAGCCCGGGCTTTCTCGGCACGGGTGTTCGACATTCACGAATGGCTGGCCGACCGTATCGATGAGATAGATGCGATTCCCACGGAGCCTGCGATCGCCGAGCGGGTAGCTGTGGTGGATCCCTGTCATCTCCGTCATGTGCAGGGGTCGCACATGGCTGTTCGCAAGGTCCTCGAACCGTTCGTCTCAGAGATTGTGGAACTCGACGATGAGGGGATGTGCTGCGGCGCCGGTGGAGCGTATTCGCTGGTGCAGAGGCAGTTGGCGCTTGATGTTCGCGACCGCAAGACCGAAGTCATCAACCGATCGCGGGCTGACCTTGTGGTGAGCGCCAACCCCGGCTGTTCGATGCACCTTGCTGCAACGGGCCTCACCGTCCGCCACCCCATAGAACTGATCGCCGAGGCACTACGAGCGCGCTAGGGATTTCCACCCTTGCTTGCCCGGGTGTCGGGATCAACGATTGCGCGGGATCCACCGCGGGCCCACAACACCAAACCAATAGCGACCGCGGTGTAGGCGATGTTGCCGACGGCCATCGGCGTGACCGAGCCGTCGATTCGGCGGTCAATCAAGCTGGCCAGAATCGAACCCCCACCGATAGTGATGACGCCGTACAGCCCCGACGCGGCACCCGCGATCCGCTGCATCGGTTCCATAGCGATCGCGCTGGCACTCGGGGTGAACACGGTGGTGAATGCGCCGAGCAGCGTTGTTGCCGCGAACCACACCCGAAACGACGGCACACCCCCGGCCCCCTGCGACAAGACTGTGAACGCCGCTGAGATCACGAGCATTACAAGCAGAGCAGTCATCGAGACGCGGTCGGCACCGTAGCGCCGGGTGAACCGTTCGCTGGTCCAAACTGCGGCAGCCAGAAACAGTGCCGAAGCACCGAAAATGAGCGCGAAATACTGGTCGAGACCGTAGATGTCGTCGATGATCGGGGCACTGCTCCCCAAATAGACGAAAAATGCGCCGAACGTGAACATCGACGCCAGCATGTAGCCGATCGTGACCCGAGTCCGACACACTGCGTACACGCCGCGCCCCGTGGCCGGCAGGTCGATCGGGCGCCTTTCTGATCGGGGCAGCGTTTCGCCGAACCGTACGGTCCAGTAAACGGCGACGGCCACCAACGGAGCGGCAGCGAAGCAAACCAGTCGCCAATCTCCGACCAAGAGGATCCCTTCGCCGACAGCGGGCGCGATCGCGGGGCCCAACATGAACACCGCCATAACGAACGAGATCACGCGGGCCATCTGATCGCCGGAATAAAGGTCACGGGTGATCGCAAGCCGGGTGGCGCTGGGAGACGCTGCGCCGAGCCCCCAGACGAACCTCATCGCCAGCAGTCCGTTCATACTTTGAGCAAAACCGGAACCGAGCGCGCCCGCCCCGTACAGCGCCAATCCTGCTATCAGGATCGCGCGGCGCCCATAGCGGTCTGACAGCAACCCCCAGAACATCTGCCCCGCCGCCATCCCCAGCAGATACCAGGTGATCACCAAAGAGACTTCACCCGAGCCGGGTCTCAGGTCGAACTGTTCGCTGATTCTGTCGAAGGCGGGCAGCATCGCATCGACACCGAAAGCCAGAATTATGCTGAGGAACGCCAGAAAGACGATGACCTGGCGTTCGCTGCGGGCAGCGACACGCCCCGAAACTTCAGGGTCCGACAACGTCCGCGCCACTAGTCCGCTCTGAGCCGCGTCGACAACTCAGCGACACGGGCCCGAAGCGTATGGAGTTCAGCGCCGAACTCTTCAAGCGCGGCAACGATCTCCTCTTCAAACGCACCCCAGCCGAACTGCAGAGCCGTGGCAATGGCGACCTCGGCCAGCAGCTCCTCGTCGTTCTGGGAACGTCCGCTGGCCTGAGCTTGACCGGCGACGATCCGTGCAACGAGATCGGAGATCGGTGACCGGGACTCGTCGACTTCGAGCTTCGCGAAAGTGCGATAGCTCGAGGCCTCTTCGCTGGTATTGACCGGCAGGATGCCGCCTTCGTCCCAGCGTTCGGCCATCGTTTCGGTCGCTTCGATCACGGCTTGAGCGAAGACGTTGTCCTTGGTCCCGAAGTAGTAGTGGATCAGTCCGTAGTTCACCCCTGCGTGCTGTGCCAGTTCACGCCCCGAAACCTGGCGTGGCGAACGAACGCTCGAAAGCGCCTTGGCCGCGTCGATGAGACTGCGACGGACCGCATCGGGCCCACGGACGATCGGTGAAGGTTCAGTCATCTCGTCAGAAAGCTTGTAGCGCGTCAGCCCGAGATTTGGCTGACATCACGCACAGCACCGCGATCTGCCGACGTGGTCATCGCGGCGTAAGCCCGCAGGGCCGCAGAGACCGTGCGTTGACGTTCCAGCGGTCGCCACGCGTCGGCTCCCTTAGCCTCCATGGCGCGCCGCCTCTCGGCCAGTTCGGCGTCGCTGATTCGGAGGTTCACGGAGCGGTTGGGGATGTCGATGTCGATCATGTCGCCGGTTTCAATGAGCGCGATCGCACCGCCTTCGGCGCCTTCCGGGGACGCATGGCCGATTGAGAGCCCCGAAGTTCCCCCCGAGAACCGGCCGTCAGTAACCAATGCGCACTCCTTGCCCAAGCCGCGGCTCTTTATGTAGGAGGTGGGATAGAGCATCTCCTGCATCCCGGGGCCGCCCTTGGGTCCCTCGTATCTGACGATGACGACATCGCCGGCCTTGATCACCGACTCGTCGAGGATCCCTTCGCACGCGGAGTCCTGGCTCTCGAAAACCACTGCTGGACCGCTGAACTTGAAGATCGACTCGTCAACCCCGGCGGTCTTGACTATGCAGCCGCGTTCGGCAATGTTGCCGAACAGCACCGCGAGCCCACCTTCTCGGGTGTAAGGCTCGGCCACTGTTCGGATGCAGCCGTCGGTGCGGTCGAGGTCGAGGGTCGGCCAGCGCTCGGCTTGGCTGAACGCCACCTGGGTGGGTATTCCCGCAGGACCGGCACGGTAGAACTCGATCACCTCGGCCGACGGGTTGCGCATCACGTCCCACACCTCGAGTGCCGCGCCCAGGGTCTCGCTGTGGATCGTCGGCAAGCTCGTATCGATCAATCCGCCGCGGTCGAGTTCACCGAGAATCCCCATGATCCCGCCCGCCCGGTGCACGTCTTCGACATGGTATTTGTCGGTGCTGGGCGCGACTTTGCAGATGTTGGGGGATTTGCGGCTGAGCCTGTCGATATCGGCCATTTTGAAATCGATACCGCCTTCCTGAGCCGCCGCGAGAATGTGCAGCACGGTGTTGGTTGAGCCTCCCATGGCAATGTCGAGGGTCATGGCGTTCTCAAAGGCAGCCTTGGAGCAGATCGACCGGGGCAGCACCGACTCGTCGTCCTTGTCGTAGCGGCGCTTGGCCATGTCGACGATTCGCCGGCCTGCCTCCAAGAAGAGTTGTCTGCGGTCGGCGTGGGTGGCCAATACCGTGCCGTTTCCGGGCAGAGCGAGCCCGAGGGCCTCGGTCAGGCAGTTCATCGAGTTGGCGGTGAACATTCCAGAGCACGAACCGCAAGTGGGGCAGGCGGAGCGCTCCATCTGGAGCAGGTCTTCGTCTGAGACGGACGTGTCCCCTGCTTTGATCATCGGGTCGATCAGGTCGAGTTTGACGCTGACGCCCGCGAGCTTGGTCTTGCCCGCCTCCATCGGTCCGCCGCTCACGAAAACGGTCGGAATGTTGAGCCTCATGGTGGCGTTCAGCATTCCCGGGGTGATCTTGTCGCAGTTGCTGATGCAAACGAGCGCATCGGCACAGTGCGCGTTGACCATGTATTCGATCGAATCGGAGATCAGGTCCCGGCTCGGGAGGCTGTAGAGCATCCCGTCGTGGCCCATGGCAATGCCGTCGTCGACGGCGATCGTGTTGAACTCCTTGGCGACACCACCAGCTTCTTCGATCTCGCGTGCGACGAGTTGACCGAGGTCCTTGAGGTGGACGTGACCCGGAACGAACTGGGTGAACGAATTGGCGATGGCGATGATCGGTTTGTCGAAGTCATCGTCTTTCATACCGGTGGCACGCCACAGGGCTCGAGCCCCGGCCATGTTGCGTCCCTGAGTAGATGTGCGCGAGCGGTAGTCAGCCATTGTGTGAGTCTACAAGGGTCGGGTTAGCCAAGCGGCCCAACCGTCGTGCTGAATTTGTGTCCCGGGGCTCCGGCTGTGCCCGGCGCTAGTTTGAGTCCCGAAGCGCCAGCTACACCCGGAGCGAGCCGTTCTTCGCTTAAGTGCTTCCGGGTTTGCTGATCTTCAAGAACGTTTGGTTACAGTTCGTTCCATGGTTCTTGCTCAAGTTGGTAGCACTGGATACAACATTCTGCTGTTCCTGCACGTCGTGGCAATCGTTGTGGCGTTGTCGCCCACGTTCGTCTACCCGTTCCTGGCTCGTGACACGAACGGGGAATACTCGGTTCGCAGAACTCTGTACGCGGGAATAGCCAAGCGCTCGATGCGGATCTACGGCAGTTCGCTGATTGTCGGTGGCTTGCTCGGCTTCGGCGTGGCGGGATTGTCCGACAAGGTGTATCAACTGAGCGACGGGTGGTTGGTGGCCTCGGTCATCGCCTGGCTAGCGATGAACGGCGTCCTGCACGGCATGGTGATTCCAACCGAGAAAGCGATAGCCGACGGCGATGAACACAACACCAAGAAGGCCGAGACCGGCAGTTTGATCATTTCTGTGTTGTTCCTGCTGTCGCTCTATCTGATGATCTTCAAACCGGGCGTCTAGCCGGCAAGCGCGATGGCCGGCGCCGCGAGTGTGCTCGACATCGACGGTGTCGAGGTTCGCGTCACCAGCGCAGACAAGGTGTTCTTTCCGAAGCGAGGCGAGACGAAACTAGATCTCGTCGAGTACTACCTGGCGCTCAAAGAACCTGTCATGCGGGCGATCGGAGGGCGTCCGCTGATGATGGAGCGCTACCCGAACGGCGCACGCGGCAAGTCGTTCTTCCAGAAACGTGTGCCCGCCGGCGCACCCGACTGGTTGCAGACAACGGTCGTGAGCACACCCAACGGCACCACCTCCAATGCCCTGGTTGCCGTGGATCTCGCCCACATCGTGTGGGGAGTCAACATGGGTTGTCTGGGTTTCCATGTTTGGCCCAACCGGGTGGACCAACCGGCGTACGCCGATGAGCTGCGGATCGATCTTGACCCCTCGCCGGGCACCGACTTCGACGAGGTTCGCGAGGCTGCGCTCGAAGTGAAGTCCGTGCTCGACGATCTGGGCATCGTTGCCTTCCCCAAGACGTCGGGCAGTAAGGGCCTCCACATCTGGATTCGCCTGCAACCCCGTTGGGACGGCTACGGCGTGCGCTACGCGGCCGTTGCCTTGGCCCGGGAGATGCAGCGGCGATGCCCCAATCTGATCACTTGCGAGTGGTGGAAGGAACAGAGAGGCAAGCGGATCTTTTTCGACTTCAACCAGAATGCTCCCCACAAGACGGTCTTCGGTGCCTACCAGGCTCGGCCGCGGGTCGGCGCGCAGGTGTCAACACCGATTACCTGGGACGAGGTGTCCACCATTGATCCGGAAAGCTTGACCATCGCCACGGTCCCCGCTCTAGTCGAACAACGAGGGGATCCATGGGCGACCATCGACGATCAGCTTCAGTCGTTGGACGCGTTGCTGGAGTGGCACAAGAGGGATTGGGCTTCGGGGCTGACGGATGCTCCCTGGCCGCCCGTATACCCCAAACAACCCAACGAAGGGCCTCGAGTCTCTCCCAGTCGTGCCAAACGAGCCGACTAGCTCAGCGGCTAGCTCAATCTCTCAGGCGTCGAGCACGCGGTGGCGAGCGTCTTCGGGGCTGACAACAGGCTTTTCGGTCGACCAAGGGAAGTTGATCCACTGGTCGGTGCGCTTCCAGACGTAATCGCATTTGACCAACGAGTGCGACTTCTCGTACAGCACGGCGGCACGCACTTCAGCGACTCGTTCTTGGCAGTAGTCGTATACGAGCTTCAACGTGTGGCCGGTGTCGGCTACATCGTCTGCGATGAGGACCTTGACCTCTTCCATGTCGACGAGATCGACGTAGGGAGGAAGCACGACCGGAACCGGCAGGCGTTCGTCGACTCCTGTGTAGTACTCGCAGTTCATGACATAGATGTTCTTGATCGAGAGTGCGTATCCGAGCGAACTGGCCACGAAGAGGCCGCCCCGGGCGATAGCCAGAATCATCTCCGGCCGGTAACCGTCGTCAGCGACTGTGATCGCCAATTCCCGTGCGCCGCGCCCGTAACCGGCCCAATCGAGAACCTCGACCTGTGGTTTCGCCTGTTCGACAGATTCGTTGATCATCGAGAGTCCCTCGTAGTTTGCCCCTGTTGTAGGTACGCCTGCGCCCGCACACTATATGGCTGTGACGGACAAATGGCTGTGACGGTTATGTGACTCTGACGGTCACCTGATGCCAACCCTCGGCGCCGTCCGGGGCAACAGACTTTGGTCCTCTCGGTTGGATTTCGTCGGTACCGTCGACGGCTCGAACTTTGATCCTGTGCCGTCCAGGGGTTGCGTCCCAGGTGGTTCGCCATTGAGCCCAGGTTTCGTCGTTGCCCGGCACGGCCAGATCGCACTGCCACCAGGGGCCGTCATCGACCGAAACCTCAACAGCGTGGATGCCGCGAGGAGGTGACCATGCCACACCCGCCAGGACGGTCTCGCCCTCTGGAACCGACGAACCGTGGCGGGGAACGTCGATACGAGACATGGTCTTCATCGGACCGAGTTTCGCCCAACCCTTGTCGATCCAGTAGCCGTCGAAATCATCCCAGCGGGTCAGTTCGATCTCGGTGACCCATTTGACCGCCGAAACGTAGCCGTAGATGCCTGCAACGATGAGTCTGGCGGGAAATCCGTGCGAGATCGGCAGCGGCTCCCCGTTCATACCCACAGCCAGGAGAGCGGTACGACCGTCATAGAGGCGATCAGTCGGGAATCCGGCGGTCCAGTCGTCGATCGATTTGCCGACGAACTGATCGGCGCCGGGTTGCACTTGAGCTCGCTCCAACAGTGTGGTGAGGGGAACGCCCAGCCATTGGGCGTTGCCGACAAGCGGTCCGCCTACTGGGTTGGATACGCACGAGAGGGTCAGGTCGTGTACTTCCATGGGCATCGCGATCAACTCGTCCCAGGTGAGCGTGTAGGGGTTGTCGACCATGCCTTTGATTTCGAGCGACCAGTCTTCTGGGGCGAGATGTGGAGGCGAGAGAGCTGTGTCGATTATGTAGAACGAATCGTTGGGGGTGACATAGGAGGAGATCCCATCGATATCGGTGATCGCTTCGGTTGTGACGGTTGCTTCTGCGGCGGGAGGGGCGGTGGTGGTCGTCGGGGGAGTTGTGGTTGTCGTGGTTGTGACGTCGCTGAAGGTGATGCTCTCGCGCGCGGTTTCTGCTGCCGATTTGGGGGTTATCGCTCGCGAGAGCGCGAACCCGCCGACCGCGACCGCACCCGCACCCGCGGACCAGCCCAGGAATGCTCGACGACTCGTGGGTGGATCGAGGGGATCGGCTAGAGGCCCCGCTAACTGTTCACGCTCCTCGGGGCCTCTGAGTCGGTTCAACAAGAAGAGGAGCGTGGCGATGCCCAGACCGGCGGCCACGAGCGACCAGAACCAGCTTTGCAGAGCGGGTGAACTGGGGTTGCGTGCGGTCGTGAAGCCTCCCAGGATTCCGAAGGCCGCGAAACCCATGACTCCGATCTTGCGGGAGATACGAAGTGAGGCGTTTCCCAGAGCGGCTGCGGCCAGCAACGCGACAATGGTGATACCGGGCAACAGTGATGCTTTTCCGGTGGGACCGAGATTCTCGATGCTCTCCTCGGCCGCCCACCCGGGGGTGATGTCGAGTATCCACTCACCCATGCCCAGAACAAGCCCCGGAATGGTCTCACTCAGTGCTTCCACGAATTGCCCGAACATCAACGCGACCCCGCCGGCGGCGGCGCCTGCCAGTGCTCCCTGCCACCAGAGTTGACCCGATGAGGTCCGGTGTGGGGGTTTGAAGCTTCTGTCGGGTGTTGGGTCGTCCGCGGTCGAACTGTCGTCGTCGGGCTTGTCGTCGTGCTGTGAGGTATTCACAGGAGTCCTCCGGCGGAGCGCTTACTTTAGTTCTAACTCCCGAACTCGTCGAATCGTTCCCAAAGCGGGCTGTTTATTTTGGCCTGCCCGAAGAGTTTCGCGTTGTTGTGGATGTTGCTACTCGCCGCGGCGAGAATATTTGAACCTTGACGAACGAACTTGGCCCTTGGGGGCTCCGAGCGCCCGCAGGCGCCAGTAGCGGCTCTGCAACCTTGGGACGCGTGGTCCGTGTCGATCGTGGTGAGTGTGATGTGGTGACCGAGACCGGAATCGTGCGGGTGCTGTCTGATTCGATTCGTGCTCAAGACGAGACCGCGCCCGTGACCGGCGATTGGGTAGAGATAGAAGAACACGAAGGACTCGGTGCGGTCATCAGCACGATTCTAGAACGGACAACGAGTGTGAACCGACGGGATCCGGCACAACGTGACCTTGAACAGATCCTGGCCACCAACGTTGAGTTGGTCGGTGTGGTGCATGGACTGGATCGTCCACTTCCGGTTGGTCGCCTCGAACGATTGCTGGTTGTTGCCATCAACAGCGGTGCAGCCCCGCTGGTGATCTTGACCAAGGCCGACGCCGCAGCGGCCAAAGACGAGAATGGGGCGGACGAGTGTGAGGCGATTGTTCGTTCGGTGTGCCGCGATATCCCAGTTGTGACAACCAACATCGTCGACGGAACCGGACTCGACGAACTCGTCGGTCACGTTGGCGCAGGGCGCACGTTGGCACTGATCGGCGCCAGCGGTGTCGGCAAGTCGGCGCTGGTGAATGCCCTGGCCAAAGAGGAGCGCCTCGAGGTTGGCTCCGTGCGCAACGTTGATGCCAAGGGTCGGCATACCACGACCGCACGGGAACTTGTGTTGCTGCCCGGTAACGCCGGGCTTGTACTCGACACGCCTGGTATCCGCTCGGTGGGGCTTTGGGAGGCCGAGCACGCTCTGGACCTCGTTTTCGGCGATCTGGACGAGTTGTCCGCGGGCTGCCGGTTCCATGATTGTGTTCACACCTCTGAGCCTGGTTGCGCAATCACCGCCGCGGTCGCCGACGGCACGCTTGATGCCAAGCGGGTCGAGCGTTATGTCGCCCTGGTTGCCGAGTTGGCAGCCCAACGTCAACGAGAGCACCAACGTTCCTATCGACCTCGCCGTTAGTTTCCGTCGGCACTTAGGTGCCTGGCTTGTTCGCATCAACTGCCGAGGCCGTGGTTCCTCCGTTCGAATTCGGTGAGGGCTCGGCGGTCGACTTTGTCACTGGCATTTCGGGGGAGTTGGTCGATGACCCGGATGGCCTCGGGGAGCTTGTAAGAAGCGAGGTCAACAGAGCCGAAGTCGCGCAGTTCGTCCACGGTGGGAGGCTCATCGCCCTCGGACACAACGATTACAGCCACACCGATCTCACCCATCACCTCATCGGGTCTGCTGACGACCGCGATCTCGGCAATGGCCGGGTGGTTGCCGAGAACTGACTCGACTTCCATCGGATAGACGTTGTAGCCGCCGCGAATAAACATCTCCTTGACCCGCCCCGCGAGCCGGTAACAACCGGCGGAATCCACACGGGCAAGATCCCCGGTGCGAAGCCAGCCGTCGACCAGAGTCTCGGCGGTCGCTTCGGGGTCGTTCCAGTAGCCCGCCATGATGCAATCTGAGCGCAACCACAGTTCCCCGACCTCTCCGTGGGCGACGGGTTCTCCGGTTTCGTCCCGTACCGCCGCTTCGACCCCGGGTCGGGGTCTTCCGATGGTGTTGAGTGCTTCTTCGTCGTCGGCGTCCAAATCGGTTCCGAGGCCTATCCCGCCGCTTTCGGTTGACGAGTAGCGGATCGAATAGGGCGCGTCGAATCGTTTTCGGGCTTCGCGCACCAGCGCCGGTGGGGAGGCGGCACCGCCGACAACGATGGCTTGCACTGCGGAAAAATCGAGTTCGTCGACCTGCGGGTGCGCCAGCATTAGCGCTATCTGTGGTGCCACCCCGGTGACTGCCGGCATACGGTGCTGCGCGATCAACTCCAGCACGGGTCCGGCTGACCAACGTTTCAATAGATGGGTGGTTCCACCGCTGGCCAATAGCCATGGCAGTTTGGTCATGAAACCGACATGGGCGAATTGAGTGGAGCTGATGCCGTGCCCACCACCGCCCCAAGCTCCCCCCGTGTCGAGTTCGAGGATTCGTTCCAACTGCCGGTTGCTGTACCAGGCTCCCTTTGGCAGACCTGTGGAACCGCTGGTGAAGCACACGCACACGGGCCGGTCCAGATCTTCGGTCAGCGGTGAAAGCGGGCGAGCATCGGCGATCCTGAACTCGTCCGCCACCGTTTCGGGGCTGGTGCCCGGTACGAGTGTTTCGCAGGCGAACCGGTTGACGTCGACCGTGGCTGACAGTTGATCACCGACAATCGCCAATTTCGGGTCGAGCACCTCCAAACAGGCGTTGATCTCACGGGCGGTCAGCTTCGGGTTGATACCCGAGGTGACTGCGCCCAGCCGAGCGAGCGCCAGGAACAGAACCACGTAGTCAATCGTCGATTCGAGTACCAGGGCCACCGCATCTCGCTCACCGATGTCACGGGCCGCTAGACCGGCTGCGGCTTCATCGGCAGCCTGATCGAGTTCCGCGTAGGTGATTCCCCAACCCTGTTGGGTGAGATATGCCGTGGTGTCGGCGAAGTCCACAGCCACCCGACGTGCAATCCTAGTAAGCACCCCAGAATCGTAGACCCGTAGACACACTGCAACGGCAGCGGAGAGGCGATGCCCGTCGAAATCGAAACTTATGGAAACGCGAGCAGCGGTGAGACCCATACTGTGACGCTCACCTGCGGTGCGTTGAAGGCCGTGTTCTGCGACTTCGGGGCGCGACTGCTGGAGCTTTGGGTGCCGGACCGTCACGGGGATCTTTCTGATGTCGTACTGGCCAATGGCAACATCGAAGCCCTCGAAGCTAGCAACGCATATTTCGGGGCGACCTGTGGCCGTTTCGCCAACCGGATCAAAGGGGGCCGGTTCACGCTCGATGGTCGGCGCTATCAGGTTGGGCTGAACGACGGCGCGAACCATCTTCACGGCGGTCCGGACGGATTCGACAAGCGCGTTTGGCGCATCGACGAAACCGACAACGACGAAACCAACAACGACGAAACCCGCAACACGGTCCGATTCTCGACGGTTTCGCCCGACGGCGATCAGGGCTATCCCGGTGAAGTCACGACGAACGTCGAGTACACGCTCGGCCCGGACTCGTTGGAGATTGCAATGACCGCCGAAACGACCGCGCCAACCGTTGTCAATCTGGTCAATCACGCCTATTGGAACCTTGCGGGCCATGACTCGGGCGACGTGCTCGATCAGCAGGTTCAGATCGAGGCGGACTTCTACACCCCTGCGGACGCCGATCTCATCGTGACCGGTGAAGTCCGCGCCGTTGCGGACAGTCCCTACGACTTCCGTGTGCCTCGTCGTATCCGTGACGCGATCGGTGCGCTCGATCAAACCGCTGGCAGCGAAAGCGCTGGATCTGGTTTTGATCGCAACTGGGTGCTGCGTGGCGAAGGAGAAACGATGCGCCATGCAGCCACCGCATTCGACCACGTCTCTGGCCGACGGTTAGACGTCTCGACCACCGCGCCGGGTGTGCATTTCTACACCGCCGGCGGTCTCAGCGATTCTGAGGTAGGCAAAGGCGATGTCGCATACTGCCGGTTCGCCGGTTACTGCTTTGAGACGCAACACTTCCCGGATTCACCCAACCAGCCGCATTTTCCATCGGCCCGGCTTGATCCGGGAGCGGTCTACGATCACCGGGTGAAATTCGAGTTCTCAATCGGTTGGCTGTAGGGGTGCCGTGGAGGACTGTACCGTGCGAGACCGATGCCGGTGATTGATGTAGACCGTGTGCCGGTTGCCTGGCGCGAAGCGGGCCAGGGTGAGGTCGTGCTGTTCCTCCATGGGCTGGGGCTGACCCGTACGAGTTGGGATCTGCAACTTGGAGATCTGTCGGATCGCTGGCGTTGTGTCGCTTGGGACATGCCGGGCTATGGGAAGTCGTCATCGGTCGAGCCGTTGACCTTCGCCGCGATCGTGGACGCAATAGCGGGTTTGCTCGATGTGCTCGAAGTCCAGCGTGCACATGTCTGCGGGTTGTCGTTGGGCGGCCAGCAGGCTCTGCACTTTGCGCTGGCACATCCGGATCGGGTTGCCAGTTTGATCCTGGCCGATACGAGCGCGGCGTTCGGCGGGGACGGCACCGATCCCGACGCATGGCTCAAAGCTCGACTCGCCCCGCTTGAGGCGGGGTTGACTCCGGCAGATTTCGCGCAGGACGTTCTGTGTTCGGTAGCGGGTCCGGAATTTGGCGGCGACTCGTTGGCAGCGGCCGTCGCGTCGTTCTCCAGGATCACGTCGGCCGGTTTGCGAGCAGCTTGCGAATGTCTGACGACCCATGACGTGCGCGGCCGTCTCAAAGAGATCACCATGCCTACTCTGGTGATCGTGGGCGAGCTCGATGAGGAGACCCCGTTGGCTTACAGCAGGCTCCTGGCTGACCGTATTCTCGGCGCCGAGTTGGTGGTTATCGATGGTGCCGGTCATCTCAGTCCCTGCGAAGCTCCAGTGGAGTTCAACGCAACTGTCAGGCGTTTTCTTGTTGACGCCGGTACCGTGCGCCCATGAGCGCAGGGCCGCGAACCCGCAACACCGGCATCCATACCGCGGCGCGCGCCGAACTCGTTGAGATGATCGCCGAGCTGGGTCCCACGTTTGCCGGACGTGCAGTTGAATACGATCGCAAGGCGCTTTTCCCCACAGAGAACTGGGCTGATCTCAGAGCCGCAGGCCTGCTCGGCATCTGCATCCCGACCTCTGAAGGCGGGCTGGGTGGTGACTTTGTGGGATATGCCCTGGTCGCTGAGGAGTTGGGACGCCATTGTGCGGCCACCGCGCTGACCTTCAATATGCACGTCGCCACGACACTTCTCGTCGGGCAGATTGGCGACGACATGGACCTGACCGACGCTGAGCGATCGGCGCTACAGCAACGCCGGACGAAACTGCGTCGGGGGATCGTGGAAGACGGCATGATTCACAGCCAGCCGTTCTCGGAGGGAATATCGGTAGGCGCCACGGAAGGGTTCGCGACGCGGGCGGTCCCCGTCGATGGCGGGTACCGGGTGACGGGGCGAAAGATATTCGCATCGTTGAGCGGCGCGGCCGACATACACAACGTTGTCTGCATGGTGGAGGGCGACTCCAGGGTGCGGCTCTTGGGAGTTCCCGCCGATGCTCATGGGGTCACGATTGAGGGCGATTGGGATTCGCTCGGCATGAGGGCGACCGATTCGCGGACCCTGGTGCTGAACGATGTGTTCGTCCCGGTTGAACACGAATGGATCCCACCGGGAATGTTCGACCAGGCAGCGCTTCGCTGGCCCTACTTCTACATGACGTTGTCGTTCGCTTATCTCGGTTTGATGCGAGCGATTCTCGATGCGTCCGCTGAGTATCTGATAGGTGCAGACGGCCCGTCTGAACGTCGTGACCATCCTCTCAAACAGCAGGGCTGGGCCGCGATGAATCTGAAGTACGACGAGGCTCAGTCGTTGTGCTACCGCGTGCTAGGTGAGGTTGGTGTCGATCCTTCAGCCGATGCTGTTCGACGGGCGTGGAGTTCGGTCGTGTCGACAATGGAAGGCGCCCCGGAACTGGCCTCAACCGCGATCCGCATTTGTGGCGGTCGCTCGATGTTGCGGCCTTCCCGGCTGGAGCAGTACTACCGTGACTCCCGCTGCGGTGCCGCGATGCTGCCCTGGAGTGTGGAGGTGTGTCTGGAGCGGCTCGGCCAAAGCGGCCTCTACCCCGACGAAGACCACGACCCTGAGGCGGCAACGTGAATACGCAATGGCGTTGGGTGGAGCGCTACGCCGAGCAGTTCAACGCTTGTGAAGTAAACCGCGGCGACGTGGCAGTGGTCTTGACCGAGACCACCAGCAACCCGGTGGTGGCTTCGACTGCTCGTCTAGCACTCGAGACACTCGGTGCAGCCGTGATCGACGTGGTGGTGACCACGCCGCCCAACCCGGGTCCCGTGCCGATCCGCTCAACAGGGGCGTCACAGGCGTTGCAGAACAACCGGTCGGCTATCGCTGCGTTGAGTGCCGCTGATTTTGTCGCCGATTGCACCGTCGAAGGCTTGCTGCACGCCCCGGAGTTGGCAGAAGTTCTCGCGTCTGGTGCCCGGGTGTTGATGATCTCCAATGAGCATCCTGAAAATGTCGAACGCTGGCCGCACGACCCGACCTTGGCTGAGCGGGTGAACACCGGTGTTGAACTTCTCGTGGCGGCAAAGGTGATGAAGGTTACGTCGGCGGCCGGTACCGACCTTTCGGTGCGTCTTGCCGGTGCTGTTGTGGCCGGATCGTTCGGTTGGTGCACCGAACCCGGTTCGATCGCTCACTGGCCCGGCGGGCTCGTCCTGTGCTTCCCGGCAGCCCATAGTGTTGACGGCACAGTCGTTCTGGCGCCCGGCGATGTGAATCTGACGTTCAAGCAGTACCTGAGGGACACCGTCGAATTGACCGTGCACGACGACTACGTGACTGAGATCAAGGGTTCGGGTGTGGACGCTGAGTTGTTCCGGTCGTACCTGTCGTCGTTCGGGGAACCGGAGGCGTATGCGGTCAGCCATGTCGGTTGGGGCATGAACGACGCGGCTCGCTGGGACGCTATGGCGATGTGGGACAAAGCCGATTTCAACGGCACCGAACTGAGGGCATTCGCCGGCAACTTCCTTTATTCGACCGGCGCCAACGAGACCGCAGAACGGTTCTGCCGGGGGCATTTCGACCTGCCGATGAGATCCTGCACTGTCACTTTGGACGGCGAAGCTGTGGTTGTCGACGGAGAGCTGGTGCCGGATCTTCGCAGCCGTTAGTGATAGTTCAGATATTGGGAGATTTCCCATTCGGTGACTTTGTCCGAAGCTTCTGGACTCCCGCCCGCGGCGATGTAGCGGTCCCATTCGTTGGCCTTGTTGAATAGGAAGTTGGCACACAAGTCCGATCCGAGCGCTTCAACAAGCGCAGGGTCAGCAGCGAGATCGGCGAGCGCATCACCGAGATTGTCAGCGCTGGACACCTCGGTATTGATCTCCTCGAAGCCGTCGGTGGTGAGCGGCTCGGGACACGCCAGTTCTTCGGTCACGCCGAGGAGCGCCGCTTGCAGAACCGTGGCCGCGGCCAAGTGAATGTTGGCGCTTCCGTCAGCGAGACGACTCTCGATCCTGGTGGCCGTGCCGCGGGCATCGGGGACTCTGTTGCAGGCGAAACGATGCTCGTAACCCCAGTTCGCCCAGTATCCGGCGAACTCACCCGGCCGTAAACGTCGGTAGGCGTTGACTGTCGGCGCGCACAGAGCGGTCATTGCCTTATGGTGCGCGCACAAACCGGCCAGCGAGCTTCGCGCCAGAGCCGACAACCCGTCCGAGGCGTTTGTGTCTATGAATGCGTTCTGACCGTCGGTGTCGTTGAGGGAGAAGTTCACATGCAGGCCCGAGCCGCTCAGGTCGTTGAAGGGCTTGCCCAAGAACGTGAGATCGTTGCCGCCTCTGAGCGCGATCTCACGCGCCATCACCCGAAACAGGAACGCATCGTCGGCTGCTCTGAGAGCCTCATCGTGTTGGAGTGTCAATTCGAATTGGGACTCGTCGAACTCGGCGTTGACCGACTCGAGTTTCAACCCGGACGCGGCAGATGCCCGCATGATCTCGTCGATGATTCCGGTCGGGTCTGCGGTCGGGCCCGTGCCGTAGACGTACGACCGTGGTGCCGCCTGCAGTCGCCAACCCCCGGTGTCGTCGGGTTCGAGCACGTAAGCCTCAAGTTCGAAGCCGATTTGTGGCGTGTAGCCCAGATCCTGCCAATCTGCGATCGCCTTCTGTAGAGCGAAACGCGCTGCGAACGGGTAGGGCTCACCTTCGAAGTCGAGATGCCCGACCGCGACTGCGGTGCGGTCGTCTTCCCAGCCCGGTCTCACCGTTTGTGGATCGAAGCTGCATCGCACGTCTTTGAGTCCTTCGAGCATGTAGGACCCGGGCGCGGGACTCACGCTTCGGTCGTAACCCAGCCCGAACACTGATGCACAGTGACCCGTGCCGCGATCTGCGATGTCGGCGGGCAGGTATTTTCCGCGGGCGATACCGAGATGATCTGGCCACATCACCCTGATGCGCTCGTACTCGCCCATTGTTCGCCCTCTTGTTGTCCAATTCGTCGGCCCCTACAGGATAAGACGCATCAGTTCGCAAGCGAGACTCGAATTCGGGAGAAGGAGCAACCGATGGGTACGCTCGCGGATCATGGACGCTTGGAACGACCCCGCGCTCGACGCTTTCGCCGACGAGGTTCGTACTTGGATTGAAGAGCACTGCGTCGGCGAGTTCGCGACATACCGAGGCCGAGGTTGGACTGGTCAAGAAGATGTCCCGGTTGAGGTTCAGTGGTCCTGGGAGAAAGAGCTGGCAACGGGTGGCTGGCTGGGGATCGACTTCCCGGCATGGATCGGCGGGCGCGGCTGTTCATTGGCGGAGCAGGTGGTTTTCCATCGGACTTATGTCGAGTCGCGGGCGCCGGGGCGCTTGCCCAACATGGGTCTGACCCTGTTGGGCCCGACGTTGATGGCGTTTGGCAGCGAGTCTCAGCAGCGTCGTTTCGTTCCCCGCATCCTCGCTGCTGAGGATTACTGGTGCCAGGGATATTCCGAACCCGACGCGGGTTCTGACCTGGCCAATGTCAAGACCCGGGCCGAATTGGTTGACGGCCGTTGGATCATCAACGGTCAGAAAGTCTGGACCTCGCTGGCTCAGTGCGCTCAATGGGTTTTTCTCGTGGCCCGCACCGAGTCTGGTTCGCAACGCCATGCGGGGCTGAGTTACCTGTTGGTGCCTATGGACCAGCCCGGGATCGAGATTCGGCCGATCGTGCAGATCACCGGCGGTTCAGAGTTCAACGAAACGTTCTTCTCTGACGCTCACACCGAAGAGTCTTTGGTTGTGGGCGGTGCCGGCAACGGCTGGAAAGTAGCGATGGGGACTCTGGGCTTTGAGAGAGGCGCTTCCACGCTGGGGCAACAGGTCAGCTACCGCCAAGAGTTCGATGATCTTGTTGCTTTGGCAAAGGACAATGGACGGTTGACTGATCCGGTTGTGCGCCACGAACTGACCCGCAGTTTCGTCGAGTTGGAGATACTGCGTTTCAACCAGTTGCGCATGCTCACCGCTATGACGAGCGGCGGGGTGCCGGGCCCTGAAATGTCGATCGGCAAGCTCTATTGGGCGTCGTGGCATCGTCGCATGGGCGAGTTGGCGATGCTGGTCCGCGGTGCGAGTGCCATGGTCGGGTCATCCGCTGCTCATAACGGCCATCCGAGTTTCGGCGACTATGAGCTTCCCGATTATGAGATCGACCGTGAGCAGCGCACGTTCTTGTACAGCCGTGCTCACACGATTTACGGCGGTTCGAACCAGATCCAGCGCAATGTGATCGGCGAACGGGTTCTCGGCCTTCCCCGTGAGCCCCGATGAGCTGAGGCACGGTCGCCGCATAGACTCAGTGTCGGTCGGCGTGGCTATGCTTAGTGTGATTGACGGGCCGGAACAGAACTGAGGCAAGGAGCGGCTATGGGTAGGATCAGCAATACGTTTCAGCTAGCGAAACTCTCGTGGGGAGTGCTCAAAAAGGATCGCGAGTTGCTGGCGCTTCCGGTGCTGTCGTTTCTTGTTTCGGCGGCTTTGCTGATTCCTCTGGTGTTCGTCGCTTTCGCGACAGCCAGCACCGGATCAGCAGCCGGCGAAGAAACCACGGCGAGCCCCGCGATGGCGCTTGTGGGTATCGTCGGAGCTTTGGGTTTGAGTGTGATCAGCGTCTTCTTCAACGGCGCGTTGGTGGCGGGTGCGCACGAACGGCTCACGGGCGGTGATCCGACCGTCGGCTCCGCGATACGGAAGGCTTTCAGCCGCATCTCGGGTTTGGTGCCATGGGCGATCCTGACCGCCACGGTCGGGATGATCCTGCGTGCTCTGCGCGATCGAGCTGGTGGGCTGAGTAATTTCGTGTTGGGCATTATCGGAATGGCTTGGGAAGTCGCTACTTTTTTGGTCGTTCCCGCCATCATGATCGACGACAAAGGCGCTTGGGACGGATTGAAGAAGTCCGGTGCTTTGCTCAAATCAACCTGGGGTGAGAACCTGGCAGCCCGCGTAGGGTTCGGACTCTTGGGTTTCGTGGCGATTCTGCCGGTGATCCTCGTAGTAGCTGTCCTGGGTTCCTTGGGTGGTGCAGGTCTAATTCTCGGCATCATTATCGGAGTTGCCTGGGTTGGACTTGTGGTCGTGGTGATGACTGCGCTCAACGCGGTGTTCCAGGCAGCGCTGTATCTCTACGCAACATCGGGGATGGCCCCGAGCGGCTTCGAGGGTTCGACCCTCGGCGAGAGCTTCAGTCGCCGCTAGACCAACACGCTAGCTGTCGGCAGGGTCCGTCTCGGGTTCCTGAATCGAGTCGATCAGTCCCCACTTGAGAGCGGTGTTGGCGTCGATGGTGCTGTCTTGCAGCAACCAGGCGAGGGTGCGGTGCCGTCCGATTCGCGCCGGGATGCTGACGGTGCCACCCACACCGGGCAGCAGACCCATGCGGGTTTCCGGCAGGCGAAACCAGGTGTCGGGATGCGCTTGGACCCGATCGCAGAAAGCCATGATCTCGACTCCGGCACCGACGCACGGTCCGTGCACTTGAGCCGTGACGCGGTCGGCGACTCGGTGCAGATAGACCGCGATGGTGGCCGTGGAACGCAGCATGTGCGCGGTCGCCGGGTCGGCGACGGTGCCGAACTCGGCTGGGTCGCCACCCGCACAGAACGCGGGTCCCTCGCCGCTCAGGCGGATTGGACGGGTCGGTCCGTGGGCGAGCGCGCCGAACGTGTCGATCAGTTCATCGCGCATTCGTGCATTGATGAGGTTGCGCAACCGGGGCCGGTCGAGGATCACATCAACCCGGTCGGCGTGTTCACTTGTCCGCACGCGGGGATGGTCGTCGTTTCGCACACGACGGCCTTGGGTTGCCAACCAGGAAGCGAACTCGGCTCCTGACTGCAGGGTTGCATAAGCGAGCGATTCGACCAGCAGCGCGTCGCCGAAGCCTCGACTCTCGCCGTCTCGCAGAACCTGGGCGGTGGTGACTGCGGCTATGGGGTTGGCCAGCACCCCCGCGATGATCGGCTCTGGGTCGTCGCATCTGATGTCCCACGCGTAGTCCGCATAGCTGCCCACGCCGACCGACACGACAGGCAGTCGCGATAGACGGCCGGCGATTTCGGCGCCGTCGTGGTCGCCGAGCTCGACTGCCACCACCGGACTGTCGACGGCGACACCGACCATCCTGTCGATGTCCGGCGACGCCACGGTGGCCCGGGCTTGCTCCCATGACCACAAGATGGCGTCCACGACCAAACCTCAGCCGTCCGAGTCGCCCAGATGTCCGTGCCGCTCGCGCAGTTCCCTGCGAAGCAGCTTCCCGGTGTCGTTGTAGGGAAGCTCGTCGACCAGCACCACATGGGCAGGGACGCGACTCGACCGCAACCTCTGGCGCACCAGTTCTTGGATCTCGCTTTCGATTGCGCCGTCGGCAGGCTGCGTTGTCTGGTCGGCGAGCACGATGACGGCGACCACTTTCTCGCCCCATTGTCGGTCGGGAACACCGATCGCGGCTGCGTCGGAGACACCGGGGTGGGTCAGCAGCACATCCTCGATTTCCCCCGGCGACATATTCTCTGCGCCACGGATGATGACGTCGTCGTTGCGTCCCTGGACGAACAGGTAGCCGGCTTCGTCTATGAAGCCCCCGTCGCGGGTTGGGAACCACCCGTCTACGAGCAGCGAACCGGCTTCGAGATATTCGCCCGACACCTGTTCGCCGCGCACAAAGATCTCACCGGGTTCACCGGCCCCCAGCTCCGTACCAGCGTCATCGCGGATTGAGAGTTCCACGCCGGGAAGTGCGCGCCCGACTGAGCCGAGGCGTCGTTGCTCCGAGGGATCATCGCTGTACTGGGCCAGCCGGTGGTCGTCGGGGCCCAGAAGGGCGATGGTGGAACTGGTCTCAGTGAGGCCGTAGGCGTTGACGAATGAGGTGATTGGAAACAGCTCCAATGCTCGGGTAATGACTGGTAGCGGCATTCTGCCTCCACCATAAGACAGGGTTCGGACCCCTAGCAGTGGTTCACCTCCACGGGCGTCGAGGGCCCCTACAATTCGGGCCAGCATGGTGGGTACGACCATGGCGTGGGTAACGCCTTCCCGCTCCACGGTGTCGATCCAATCATCAGGATCGAACTTCGGGAGTTGCACGATTCGGCGTCCGGCGTACACCGCCGAGAGCATGGCGGAAACCCCCGCCACATGGTAGGGAGGCACGCTGACGATGGTTGCTTCATCAGCGCCTGCGCCCATGAACTCAACCGAACCCAAGATGTAGGAGACCAGGTGTTTATGACGCAACACGGCGGATTTTGGGGCGCCGGTTGTGCCGCTCGTGAACAGAAGCACTGCAATGTCATCAGGGTCCATCGACCAGTCGGGTGCAGTACACGGCGCCGCTCCGTTGGCGGGGTCTTCGAGAAACTGCTGACGAGTCAGCGTCTCAAGACGATCCACGCCCGATAGTCGCACAGACCCGGCGGCATCTGTGATCGCCACGCCGGGCGCGTTGCGCTGAGCCAAAGAGGAAAGGTCGTCGTCTGGCAGCCGATAGTTGAGAGGCGCGTAGGGCATTCCTGCCCATGCCGCGCCGAACAGAGAAATCGGTACTGCCGGACTCGATTCGTCGCACAACACAACCGTGTCGCCGTCGGTTTCGCGGAATTGCGCCGCCGCCATCCCTGCTTGCTCGTAAAGCTGCCGGTAGGTCATCCCGTTTTCCAGGGGGCCGACTGCGACCCGATCACCGAGTCCTTCCGCCGCCATCTCCAGCAGCATCATCAGGTTCATGGCGGGTGCGGTCGACTCAGTCTGAGGCGGGAAGGGTCTTTGCCTCAGCGACGCTCAAAGCGGCCCCGTCAATGGCGATGGAACCAGACCCACCTTTGGTGGCCAGCAATTCAACGGTGTCTTCGGGGTTGCTGTAGCGCTTACCTAGCAGGGTGCCCTCCGCTGCATCGGGTGCAGGTTCACCGGTAATTTCGCCGGTTCCTGCGGCAACCATGGCGGTGCCCCCGCAGGTCAACTCGGCCTCGCCATCGCCTTTCACCACGATCACTTGTGTCTTGCAAACCGTGCTCTGGAATCGGGCACCGGGCTTTAGTTCGACCATCGTCTGTTACTCCTGGGCGTTGGTTGGTGCTCCATTGTGCCGCGAAGCCTTCATGAGACCAAAGCCGCCCTTGCGTTTGCTGGAGTTTTGGCTGTCAAAATGGTTATTGTCGGGCGTCATGGAGCGACGGGAGTGCGATCTCGTGGCGTGGGCGTCAAGTGGTGCCATGTGGTTGACGGGCCAGCGGGACGGCCCGCCGTCGGCCGCTCCAGCTCGGGTGGTCAGAGCTCTGGCGACAGCAGCCGACGATCTGGCACGGCAGACCGCCCGCTGGGGTCAGACCGTAGTGGTCGACGGACCTGCTTTGTTGGGCGAACGTGCAGCCCTCACCGGCATGAGCCGCAACGGCGACACGTCGGTGGGAGGGTCGGCTCGTTTCGTGCAGGCGGCCGACGGCAAGATCGTGGTGAACCTCGCCAGGCCCGAAGATGTGGAGTCTCTTCCGGCTCTCGTGGGCCAGTCTTTGAGAGCGGATGACTGGCCCATGATTGCAGCGGGTATTGCTCGGCTTCGGAGCGCTGAGCTTGTCGATACCGCGACGCTGCTTGGGATCCCGTTTGCAGTTCCGTCCAGTTATCGGCTGCCTGTGGAATCCCCGGATCGGGAACTCCATCATGGTGGACCGCGCCGGGTGGTTGAGCGGCCTTTGGTTGTGGACCTCACATCTTTGTGGGCCGGTCCGTTGGTCGGCGGGCTGCTCGCCGAGGCTGGTGCCCGGGTTGTGAAAGTGGAAGGCGCCGGCCGTCCCGACGGAGCTCGCAGAGGGACACCTGAGTTCTTCGATCTGCTCAACCACGCCAAAGAATGCGTCGAAATCGACTTCGCGAACGCCGACGACCAGGCGTTTCTGCGCCGCTTGCTGGCCGCGGCTGATCTCGTTTTGGAGGGTTCTCGGCCTCGGGTGATGGACCGGTTGGGGATCGATCCCTGCGCACTGGCTGAAACGGGTGTTTCCTGGTTGTCGATCAATGCCTATGGCCGTACCGGCACTGCTGGCATGAGGGTTGGCTTTGGTGACGACACGGCGGTGGCCGGCGGTCTTTGGTTGCCCGGCGACCCTGGTGGCTTTGTCGCTGACGCGGTGGCTGATCCGATCGCTGGTTTGGCAGCGGCCGCTTTGGCGGCACGGTTGTTGGCTTCACCGCAGGCAGCGGTCGTGGAGGTTCCGCTTGCCCGAGCCGCGGCCTGGGCTGGGTCCTGTGCGACGTCAGACTCTGTGGAAGCGCGCCTGCACCATGACGGAGATCGGTGGTTCGTGGAACTTGGGGCCGAACGCGTGCAGGTTCAGGTTCCGCAACACCGACCGCTGCCTGCGACGGCCAAGCCTGTTGGTAGCCATAATGCTCTGCTCAGAGAGGAGTTCGCAGCATGCCCGGCGTCGGCATCAGCTGTGGGTTCTTCGTGAGATAACGGAGTTGCTAGGGTCACTTTCGATGGGCGACAGCCACGACTGGGGTGAAACCCTCGACGATCTACAAGCACGGCGGGCCACAGCGTTCGCCATGGGCGGCGCCGACAAGTTGGCTGCCCGTGCAGAGTCGCGGCGCCTGGATGCCCGCAGCCGCATCGCCGCGTTGCTTGACGACGGTTCGTTTTCTGAGATCGGTACCTTGGCTGGTGGCTCCGCTCCCGCGGATGCTCTGGTCGCGGGCGTGGGAAAAATCGACGGTCGCCCCGTTGCGGTTGGCGCTGAGGACTTCACGACCATGGGCGGTTCGATCGGTGCGGCCGCTTCCCGCAAACGCTGGCGCATCGCCGATATCGCCAGTCGGGAACGCGTGCCGCTGGTGATGCTGCTGGAGGGCGCGGGCCATCGGCCGCCCAAACCGGGGGACCCTTCCGCGGGTGGCCCGGGCGATCTTCAAGCTCAGGGTCGGTTGTCTGGATATGTGCCCATGGTGTGCGCGGTGATGGGTTCATCGGCCGGCCACGGAGCAATCACTGCTCCGTTGTGCGACTGGTCGGTGATGACCGCGGACGCCGCTATTTTCACTGCCGGACCTCCGGTGGTGAAGGCGTCGCTGGGTGAAGACGTCAGTAAAGGAGAACTGGGCGGCCCGGCTGTAGCCATCACCAGCGGTGTCGTGCACAATCTCTCTGCCGACGATGCTTCGTTGCTTGCTGATGTGCGCAGTTACCTGGGGTTTTTCGGTTCATCGGCGTGGGAGCAGCCTCCATGGTGCGATACCGGCGATCTCGGTCCAAGGCGTCTAGAAGACATGCTTGAGATAGTGCCCCGCGACGGTTCTGCGGGTTACGACATGCGGCTGGCGGTGAGCCGCGTAGTCGACGGCGGCGGATTCTTTCAGATCCAACCCGATTTCGGCCCGTCGATAGTGTGTGCCCTTGCGCGGATAGGGGGCTGCGCGGTTGGGGTGGTCGCCAACCAACCCTCAGTCATCGCCGGTTCCATTGACGTCGACTCGGCCGACAAAGCAGCTCATTTCATCGAGGTTTGCGACAGCTTCCATCTACCGTTGATTTTTCTGACCGACAATCCAGGAGTGTTGGCGGGAACCGCTTCTGAACAGGCCGGAATTCTGAGAGCGGGCGCTCGCATGTTCACCGCTCAGACTCGTGCCACGACAGTCAAGATTCAGGTCACCTTGCGCAAGGCGTACGGGTTCGGCTCGTGCGTGATGGCAATGAACGCCTTCGACAATCAAACAGTCTCGTATGCCTTTCCGGGGGTCACCATGGGCGCCATGGGCTCGTCGGGTGCCAGTGACGCGGTGGGTGCCGATGAGCGCACCCGTGAAGAGCTCCGTCAGGCCGAGTTGGAGTCAAGTTATCGCTCCGCGTCGGGCCTCGGGTTTGACGAGTTGATCGACCCCCGCGACCTGCGCAATGCGATCCTCACAGGGCTTGAGTTGAGCGCACGCCGTCGTATGGACTCGCCTCAGCCCAAAGCACGGGTCGGGATAACTCCCTGAGCTGTTTTGACGGGCGCCTGAGCCGACTGGGGCGCTGGATGCCCAATGCGCCTTCGTTTAACGTTGGACAATGCTTACTGCCGATGACCTGAGGACGTTCGACGCCGACGGGTTTGTGGAGATTGGGCTGGTGCTCGACTCAAAGTTGATTGAGCGACTGCATGAGCGCTTCGAGCGGCTTTTTGCGGGCGAGTTCGAGACCGGCACCGCACCCGACGAGGTCAATTGGCAACTAGGCGAAAGTGATCCGTCTCTGACCCGTCAGATATGCAACGCTTGGAAAGCCGACCGGCTCATAGCGGCCACGGTGCTTGACGAGCGCCTCGGCGCGGCCGTCGCCCGGCTCGCCCGCTGGCCCGGAGCGCGCATCGTCCAGGACAACGTGATTTGGAAGCCGCCAGGGGCCAAGTCGCTGGGCTTTCACCGTGACAACGCCTATCTGGCCTGGTACACGCCGAGTGAGATGTGTTCGTGTTGGATAGCCCTCGACGACACCAGCGCCTCGGGCGGCACGTTGGAGTTGGCCCGCGGATCGCACCGGTGGCCGACAAGCGCCGGTCCGCAGGGTGAGTTCCACGCTCCCGACGACTATCGGGCGACTGTCGCGGCAGCGGCCGCTAGTGCAGGCGCCGAACTCGACATCGCTGCGCTTGAGATGAGCGCCGGCAGTGCTGCTTTCCACCACGGATGGGCCTGGCACGGTTCGGGCCCGAACCGATCCGGATCGCACCGTCGGGCGCTGGTGCTGCACTGTGCGAGCAGCGAAGCCCGCTTCTGCCGCGCCGGGTTCGGCTCGGGCAACGGTCCTGTCTACACCCGCTACGCAAGGCTTTGTGATGATCAGATGGACGAGAACCATTTTCCGATCCTGTGGCACCGCGACGGCTACCGCACTCCAGGCATCTGAATAAGTGCGCTGAACACAGGCTGCGTGGTTCCAGATTCGGGTTTTGCTGCTGATAGGGTCCGCGTCCGTATGCGACAGATTGAACTCGATGGATTGAACAAACCTGTCAGCCGGTTGGTGCATGGTTCGACCGGATTGATGGGTGCTGATGACACGGAGGCGTTTCCCGTGCTCGACGCGGCTGTCGAAGCGGGCGTGAACGCTTTCGACACAGCAGCCGTGTATGCCTTCGACGGCTACAGCATGGATGCGATGCTCGGCCGGTGGATTCGGGACCGCGGCGCGCGCGACGAGGTCGTGGTGATCGCCAAAGGTGCCCACCCGGCGTTGCCTGATTGGCATCTGCCGCGGGTGAATCCGGCTGCTATCGCAGACGACATTGACCTGACCCGTGAGCGTATGGATTTGGACTGCCTTGATCTTTGGCTCTTTCACCGTGACGACCCGACGGCTGACATCGGGTCGCTCGTCGAAGCGGTCGATTCAGCGATCGCCCAAGGCTCGATCCGCGCCTGGGGGGTGTCGAACTGGTCGGTGGCGCGGATAAAAGCCGCGATCGCCTACGCGGCCGACCATGGTCTTCGCGGCCCCGTCGTCAACAGCGCTCACTACAGCCTTGCTACCCAACTCGACAGCCCTTGGGACGACGTGGTCACGCTCACCGGTGAAGCGCAAGCCGCTGACCGCGACTGGCATTGCGAAAGCGACGTGAAAGTTGTTGCCTGGTCGGCGCTTGCAGGTGGATTCCTGAGCGAGCGGGTCAGCCGGGAAGACTTAGAAAACGAACCAGCGCCGCAGTTGGCAGACACCGCCCGCTGCTATCTGAACGAAGATAACTGGCAGCGCCGCGAGCGGGCCGCACAGGTGGGTCGGCGTATGGGTCTGAGTTTGAGCCAAATAGCTCTGGCCTGGGTGTTTGCCGCTGATTTTCGACCTATGGCCATAGCCGGCAGCGTCACTCCAAACGAAGTTCGCGAGAACGTCACTGCTGCGGACGCACAGTTGAGCGCCGCAGACATCAGCTACATCAACGACGGATCAGAGGTCTAAAGCCGGTATGGCCGCCGCTTATCTGGACCCGAGTGTTTCGATCAGGCAGCGGGTGGACGACCTGTTGTCGCGAATGTCCTTGGAGGAGAAAGCCGCGCAGATTGTCGGGATCTTCCCGGCGATGTTCATGGGCCCGGACGGTCCCGATGTCGACAAGATGGCCGAACTGATCCCTCACGGGGTGGGTCATCTTTGCGT
>VXYK01000070.1:0-39415 GCA_009845995.1 Acidimicrobiaceae bacterium
GGGGGTGGGTGTGGGTTAGCTTTCGTCTCTATCAAGGCGGAGGGAGGCGGAATTCATGCAGTAGCGGTGGCCGTGCGGGCCTGGGCCGTCACTGAAACGATGGCCGAGGTGGGCGCCGCAGTTGGCACACACTGCTTCTTCGCGGACCATCCCGTGGCTGGTATCAGTCTGGATGCGAACCACGTCCTGGCCCGCGGTCTCGAAGAAGGATGGCCAACCGGTGCCCGAGTCGTATTTGGTGTCGCTTGAAAAAAGGACGGCGTCACAGACGATGCAACGGTAGGTGCCGTCATCGTGGCAATCCCAGTATTCGCCGGTGAAGGGACGCTCGGTGCCGGCTTGTTGAGTCACCGTGTACTGCTCGGGGGTCAAGCGGCTGCGAAGCTCAGCGTCGTTGTAGGTGGTATCGGTCATGGTCAGACCTCCTTGTCTTGCCTATATGAGAACACATCACGACCCTTGGTTGGTCCTCGGTCTGCAAGAAATTTGAAAATGCTTGTCGGTGGTTGACCGAACGAATGTTCGCAATTACAATTGTGTCGTTCGTCCTCGGTCGGGGCTGTGTCACACCCCCTCCGTAAGTTCGAGTCCAGCAATCCAACATCCCCCACAACTTGGCTGCGAGGCGCAGCAAACAAATCAGGAGAAAAGACAGTGGAGCGAGACAAGGCACTCAGCATGGCTCTGGGCCAGATAGAGAAGCAGTACGGCAAGGGCTCGGTCATGAAGATGGGCGAGAAGAGCACCATGGGGATCGAGTCAGTCCCGACTGGTGCGTTGGCGTTGGATTTGGCTCTCGGCATCGGTGGGCTGCCTCGTGGGCGGGTCACCGAGATCTTCGGCCCGGAATCTTCGGGCAAGACCACCCTCGCCACCCATGTGGTGGCCGAGGCTCAGCGTAATGGCGGCGTCTGTGCCTACATAGACGCTGAGCATGCAATGGACCCGGTTTACGCCAAGGCGATCGGTGTCGATATCGACGAGTTGCTGATTTCTCAGCCCGATACGGGTGAACAGGCACTTGAGATCACAGACATGCTGATCCGCTCGGGCGCGTTGGACGTGATCGTTATCGACTCGGTGGCGGCGCTGACCCCTCGTGCTGAGATCGAAGGCGAGATGGGCGACACTCATGTCGGCTTGCAGGCCAGGCTCATGTCGCAGGCATTGCGCAAGTTGACGAGCAACCTCAGCAAGTCGAAGACCATCTGCATCTTCATCAACCAGTTGCGGGAGAAGATCGGTGTGATGTTCGGTTCGCCTGAGACCACCCCCGGTGGGCGGGCACTGAAGTTCTATTCCTCGTGCCGGCTTGATATCCGTCGTATCGAAGCAATCAAGAACGGTGTCGAGATTGTGGGCAACCGCACTCGGGTGAAGGTCGTCAAGAACAAGTGCGCCCCACCCTTCAAGCAAGCAGAGTTCGACATCATGTACGGCGCCGGGATCTCCCGTGAGGGCTCGGTACTCGACTTGTCTGTCGATGAGGGCATCGTCAAAAAGTCTGGTGCTTGGTACACCTACGACGGTGAACAGCTTGGCCAAGGCCGTGAAAATGCCAAGAAGTTCCTTCAGGACAACCCTGAAGTCATGGTCGAGATCTCAGACCGGGTCTGGAAGGCTGTTATGCCAGAACCAGAACCAGGGCCGGAGGTCGAAGCGGAGGCGGAGTTCGACCACGCCGACGACCTGCCCATCGCTCTCGACGACTAGGTCGGGGCCGTCTGCTCAAATCGCACCACCTCCCTTGGTTCGCCGGCTAGGCACCTGTCGCACGACAAACAGGAGCTAGCCGCGAATCAAGGCGGTGCGTCATTTAGGCGAGCCGCGGGCTATGGCGCTTGTAGCCTGTTCTCGTGGGTAAGTCGTATGTGATCCGTACTTACGGATGCCAGATGAACGAGCACGACTCAGAACGGATCTCCGGTCTCCTTGAGGCCGACGGGATGTGGCGGGTGGATGATGAGGCACAAGCCGATGTCATCGTTCTCAACACCTGTTGCATACGGGAGAACGCCGACAACAAGCTCTATGGCGCGTTGGGCAATCTCAAGGCGCTGAAACAGATCAATCCGGGCTTGCAGATTGTGGTCGGGGGTTGTCTGGCGCAAAAGGACCGTGACCTCATCCGCGAGCGTGCGGCTCATGTGGATGTGGTGTTTGGAACGCACAATGTTGATCGGGCTGTCGAGTTGCTCAACCATGCGGCGGAGCACGGCCCAATAGTCGAGATCCTCGAGGCAACCGCTCGGGCGGACGGTGAGGCATTCCCTTCGGCGCTGCCAACCCGCCGCGAGGTTGATCATGCAAGTTGGGTCACTGTGCAGATCGGTTGCGACAATACCTGTGCCTTCTGCATCGTTCCCGCGGTGCGTGGTCCGGAGATCAGTCGTCCGTTCGGCGAGTTGGTCGCCGAAGTGGAGGATCTGGCCCAAGACGGAGTCAGCGAGATCACTTTGTTGGGCCAGAACGTCAATAGCTACGGCAGAGACCTGGCCCTCGCCCGACGGGCTGAACCCAGCAGCAACGACCATCACTGGTGTGGCCACCGGTGGCTCGATGATCGTCGCGCCAGGCCCCTGTTCGCCGACCTTCTGCGGGCGACTGGCGCGGTCGAGGGCATCAATAGAGTGCGCTTCACAAGCCCTCACCCAAAGGACATGCGCAGCGAGACCTTCGAGGCAATGGCCGATGTTCCCGAAGTCTGCGAGCACCTGCACTTCCCGTTGCAATCCGGCAGCGACCGAGTCCTGGCAGCCATGCATCGCGGCTACACAGCTGAGCGCTACCTGAAGAAGTTGCGCGAGGCTCGCGCCACAATCCCAGACCTTGCCGTGTCAACGGACATCATCGTGGGGTTTCCATCAGAGACTGACGACGATTTTGAACGCACGTTGGAGGTTGCAGCCGAGGCCGAGTTCGACAGCGCTTTCACATTCGTGTTCTCTCCCCGGCCGGGAACCGAGGCCGCTGAGATGGAGGCTGACTTTGTGGATCATGCCGTTGCTGTTGAGCGGTACGAACGTCTCCGCGTGGTAATCGAGCGTTCGAGCCGGGCCGCCAACGAATCTCGTGTCGGTTTGACCGAAGAGATCGTCGTTGAGGGTCCGAGTAAGAAGGACCCGAAGGTTCTCACCGGAAGAACCCGGCGAAACACGCTCGTCCACTTTCCATCTCCGAGGACGCTAAGGGGGGGAACCTACGCCCGAGTCGAGGTTGAGTCTGCGGGAATGAACCACATGTCGGGCCGCCTTGTGGATGTAACCGTCCCTGCTCGGCACCGTACCCGTATTCCGGTCATGTCGATCTGACAGGACGCTGCGTTGACCCCGACGACGAGAGCAGATCGGCCCCTCGTTATTTTGGGGCCCACTGCTTCGGGCAAGTCGTCGCTGGCCCTGGCGATAGCCAATGAGATTGGAGCAGCAGAGATCGTGTCGATCGACTCGATGGCTGTCTACCGAGGCATGGATATTGGCACGGCCGCGCCGACCGCGAGCGACCGGGATCAGGTTCCGCACCATCTGATCGATGTGGCGGACCCCAGCGAGGAATTCACCGTGGGTGTGTTCAAGCGGATGGCCCTGCGGGCAATTGCCGAAATCCGCGAACGGGGGAACACGCCGATCCTGGTCGGCGGCACAGGTCTGTACTTGCGAGCCGTTGTCGATGATCTCAAGTTGCCGGGTCGTTATCCCGAGATTGCAGCTGAACTCGACGCTGAGCCCGACACGGAAGCCCTTCACGCCCGCTTGACATTGCTCGATCCCACCGCCGCGTCTCGGATGGAACCGAGCAACCGACGAAGGGTCCTGCGGGCATTGGAGGTAACGATCGGCAGCGGAACACTGTTCTCGTCGTTCGGTCCAGGTCTCGAGCACTACGGTCCGACTTCGTTCGTGATGGTGGCCTTGCGTTGGCCCCAAGAAATCCTCGACGAACGAATCTCGGCCCGTTACCAAGACCAGATGGAAGCGGGATTCCTTGACGAAGTCCGGGCGTTGGCCGCTGGTGAAGTGAGCCGTACCGCGGCCCAGGCACTCGGATACCGGGAGTTTCTTGCACACGTCGCCGGGGAATGCACTCTTGAAGAGGCGCTCGCCACGGCAATCAAACGGACTCGTAGATTTGCCCGCCGCCAGCTGCGTTGGTTCCGCCGCGACCCGCGGATCTGTTGGATCGACGCTCCAGTCACCGTGTCCGAGATGATCAGCCATTGGGACGAGCAACGGATATTGACCACCGGGTAGAGGCGCGAACCTGCGAGAATGGGAGGCCATGGCCCTCCGCTACTCAAAGCACCACGGATTGGGCAACGACTTCCTGGTATTGCTCACCGACTCGCTGCCGCTAGATGCAGTGGATCAGTCAGTCGCGCTCTGCGATCGCCGCACCGGGATCGGGGCCGACGGGTTGATATATGGAGTCACCAGCGAAGATCACGACATCTCGATGAAGTTGTTCAACTCCGATGGCAGCAGTGCCGCGGTCAGCGGAAATGGTCTGCGCTGTCTCGCGCAAGCAGTGGCGCGCCATCGTTCTGTCTCCGCGTCCGAGCTCGATGTCGCGACCCCCTCGGGCATACGCCATTGTTCAGTACGCGCCACCGACAATCCCAAAACGGTGGTTGCCACAGTCGACATGGGAACCGTGACCGCCGGTCCGGTTCCGGACGTGGAAGATCTGATGGGAGCCGTAGCCGGGGAATTGGACAGAACCGGAGCGGAGTCGATCGGCGTGCGTCGCTGGGAAACCTGCGATATCGGCAATCCCCATGTGGTTTGTCAGGTCGATGACCCGAAAGAGATTGCGCTCGATGTTGTCGGCCCGGCCATTGAACGTCACTTTGCCGAGGGTGTGAATGTCAGCTTCGTCACGGTCAACGGGAACGACCAACTTGAGCTGCGGGTCTGGGAACGAGGAGCTGGAGTCACCAGCGCCTGCGGGACGGGGGCCACGGTCGCGGCCCACGTGTTCCATCGGTGGGGGCTGATCGGCCCGAGATCGGTAGTGCACATGCCGGGCGGTGATGCTGTCGTCGACCTGAGCGGCCCGCTGACACTCACTGGATCGGCCACCCACGTTGCCGACGTTGAGGTCAGCGATGTCTGAAGACCCCGAACCCACCAGAGACGGACTCAACGACAAGGGTTTCCTAGACAGCGCCAAGTTCTTCACCGATATGGCTCTGTTCGAGTCTGCTGACCCGGACGCGGACCCGGCAGCCGACGAAGACACGCATCGAGGCGGTTTCGGAGAGTTCGGCGGCGCATCCGGCGGCCTTATTGAGCGGACGTTCCGTGAGCGCATGGTGCTAGTGGGAATGGTGGGGGAGGACGACACGACAGAGTCGGTCAACGCTTCGCTGGACGAACTTGCGCTGCTGGTCGATACGGCCGGCGCAGATGAGGTTGAACGGGTGCTGCAACGCCGTGCCGCACCCGACCCAGCGACCTTCATCGGGTCGGGAAAAGCGAAGCAGATCAAATCAATCGTGGAAGAAGTCGACTGTGACACGGTCGTATTCGACGATGAACTAAGCCCGGCACAGCAGTTCAACCTTGAGAAGATTCTTGGCTGTACAGCCCTCGATCGCACGGCGGTGATTCTCGATATTTTCGCCCAGAACGCCAGCACCTTGGAGGGCAAGGCGCAAGTTGAGTTGGCGCAACTTCGTTATCGCCTACCCCGACTACGGAGCCTCGCCGGCCACTACTCGCAGCAAGCCGGCGGGATCGGCACCCGCGGACCGGGCGAAACTCAACTCGAGGTGGATCGACGCCGCCTTCTTCGCCGGGTTCACAAACTTGAGGCCGATCTCCGCAAGGTTCAAGCTCATCGGGAGACTCAGGCCAAGGCCAGGAGTAGAACCAGGAACCGGGCTGTGGCGCTCGTCGGTTACACCAATGCCGGCAAGTCGTCGCTGTTGAATCGCATTACTGAAGCCGACGTGCTGGTGGAGGATCGGTTGTTCGCAACCCTCGACGCCACGACCCGGCGCCTTTCTCTGCCGGGTGGAGAGACGGTGTTTGCAACCGACACGGTCGGTTTTGTCAAGAAACTGCCCCATCAGTTGGTGACAGCGTTCAAGACCACGCTCGACGTGGTTCGCGATGCTGACTTGTTGGTCCACGTTGTCGACGGTGGCGGACCAGACCCGCTCGGGTCGATCGCCGCGGTGCGCGAAGTTCTAGTCGAGATCGATGCCGGCGACGTGCCGGAACTTCTGGTGTTCAACAAGTCGGACCTAGGCGATGCCCCGGCGCGTCTGGCGGGGTGTCACGAGGGGTCGATAGCTGTGTCGGCCCAGAGCGGCGACAACATCGACGCGCTCCTGGAGGTCATCGGCGACCGCCTGCGTCAAACGACGGAGTTCGTGGAGTTGTTGGTGCCATGGGATCGCGGCGACGTTCTCGCGGCGGTGCATCGCGAGGGTCAGGTCAGCAGTCACGTGTCCGAAGAAGGCGGCATGCGCTTGCACGCTCGTCTGGAGCCCGCATCGGTTGGGGCGCTGGCACAGTTCGTCGTGGTACAGCCCGAAACCCCCGCCGTGCCCGATCCGCAGTCAACTCAAGCCCACCGAGCAGCGCCATGAACGGATTCATGCCTCCGCCCTATCCGTACGACCGTCTGGAGGATCTGCGTGATGTTGCCAGACAACGATTCGGCGAAGTACTGGACTGCTCGATCGGCACCCCGATGGACGCGCCGCCTCAGGCTGCGGTGGCAGCGATGGCGTCGTCGAACACAGAACGGGGCTACCCCCCTTCGATCGGCACACTGGATTACCGCACCGCCGCAACGGACTGGGTGCAACGAGAGATGGGCGTGGCGCTTGATCCAGTCACCGAGGTAGCTGCCTGTATCGGCACCAAAGAGTTCGTGGTCTCGACACCGAGATACTTGCATCTGCGCGACCCGTCGCGCGACACAGTGCTGTACCCCGCGGTGTCGTATCCGTCCTATGCGATGGGGGCCACGCTGGCGGGTTGTCGGGCCGTGCCTGTTCCCGTGGACGATCAGTGGCGTATCGACCTGAGTCAGATCGATTCCGCCGATGTCGAACGAGCCCTTTGCCTCTGGGTCAATACACCCGGGAACCCCGCGGGTGGCCTCGACGACCTGTCGGCGGCCGCGAGCTGGGGCCGCGCCAACGACGTTCCGGTGCTCAGCGACGAGTGTTACTTCGAGTTCACTTGGGATGGTCCGCCCCGCACGATCCTCGCCGACGGGGTTGACGGTGTATTGAGTGTCCATTCCCTGTCGAAGCGATCGAATCTCGCGGGCATCCGCGCTGGTTTCTACGCCGGTGACCCGGATCTTGTGCACTACTTGAGCGCTTTGCGCAAGCACGCCGGTTGCATGGTTCCGGGCCCGGTGCAAAATGCCGCGGTAGCGGCTTGGAGTGACCAGGAACATGTACTCGTGCAGCGCGACCTCTACCAGCACCGCTTGGAACTGGCGCAGAAGCTCGTGGCCACACTCGGGATCTCGGCGGATCTTCCCAAAGGCAGCTTCTACCTGTGGGTCGAGGCTCCCGAGGGTGACGGGTGGGGCCTGGCCCGCACGTTGGCCGAGTGCTGCGGGGTAATAGTCAGCCCCGGAGAGTTTTACGGTCCTGATTCGATGAGGTATGTGCGCATAGCGGTGGTGCAGCCGACCGCGGCCCTTGAATTGGCGCTGAGCCGTGCCGGTGATGCTGCAACACAAGGCGGGTAGGGTGCGGATCATGTCTGATTTGCAGTCACGGATCGAAGCCCTTTGGGCTGATAGCGCTTCGCTGGACATCGACGATCCCGAGGTTGTCGCCACTGTCCATGAAGCCATTGATGAACTTGACGCCGGTACGGCGCGGGTTGCGCACATCAACGCGGATGGCAGTGTGACCGTGAACCAGTGGTGCAAGTTTGCGGTCTTGTTGTTGTTCCGCATCTCCAAGATGGAGGTGATCGAAAACGCTCCATTCGAATACGCCGACAAGATCCCGCTCAAGAGCGACTTCATGGCTCGCGGCGTGCGGGTCGTCCCGGGCGCGCAGGCCCGTTGGGGCAGCTACCAGGCACCGGGAGTGATCATGATGCCGAGCTACATCAACATTGGCGCTTACGTCGCGGAGAACACGATGGTCGACACGTGGGCGACGGTTGGGTCCTGCGCTCAGATCGGCAAGAACGTTCACCTCTCCGGCGGCGTCGGAATAGGCGGTGTTCTCGAACCGGCGCAAGCGGCACCGGTGATCATCGAGGACGAGTGTTACATCGGAAGCCGTTGCATCGTCGCCGAGGGCGCGCGTGTAGGCGAGGGAACCGTGCTCGGCGCTGGTGCGATCCTTACGGGTTCCATTCCGGTGATTGATGTTGAAACGGGCCAAGAGATCAGCCGGGGAGAGATTCCGTCTTGGTGTGTCGCTGTTGCCGGCACCCGACCTCGGGATTTCGCTGGGGGCACCTTCGGATTGCCCGCCGTTTTGGTGATCAAGAGACTCACTGAAGGCGAACGCCACGACAAGTCCGCTCTCAACGACATCCTTCGCGACCATGGAGTGTCCACTTGACCAACGGAGTGGATTCGCCCTCGGGGGAACTGCCTACGGGAGATCTGTTCTTATTGACGGCCGCGCTCGTCGACGTGCCGTCGGTTAGCCACAACGAGCGCGAACTCGCCGATTTACTTGAGTCGGACCTGCGCCGCCAGGCCCATCTCGCAGTCGACCGAATAGGTGACAATCTGGTCGCGCGCACTCAATTGGGGCGCAATCGGCGGCTCGTTCTCGGCGGGCACACCGACACGGTTCCCCCGAACGGAAACGCCGGGGCTCGCATCGAAGGCGACCGCATGTACGGGGTTGGCACAACCGACATGAAGGGCGGCATCGCCACCATGCTCGAACTCGCACGCACGGTCACCGAACCCGTGGTCGATGTGACCTACGTGTTCTACGCCCGGGAAGAGGTGGAAATCGAGCACAGTGGCCTCCGCGAGATCGATGCGGAGCGTCCAGAGCTCCTTCAAGGTGACGTGGCCTTGTTGGGTGAACCGACACTCGGTGCCGTTGAGGCCGGGTGCCAGGGCACAATGCGGTTTGAAGTCACTCTTGGGGGTGCTCGCGCCCACACCGCGCGCCCGTGGATGGGCCGTAACGCCATCCATCGGCTGCGCGAGGTTCTTGACGTTGTCAGCAATTTCGAAGGCCGTCGTCCGGTGGTGGAGGGTTGCGAGTACCGCGAATCGCTACAAGCGGTTTTTGTGGAGGGGGGCGTTGCCGGCAATGTCGTTCCGGACCGGGCGATGTTGCGGGTGAATTATCGCTTCGCTCCAGACCGCGACTTGAAGACGGCCGAGGCTTTTGTTCGCGAGTTGATGGCGCCGGTGCTCACCGATTCCGACACGATCAAAGTAGTTGACTGCTCACCTGCGGCCAGCCCAGGACTTGATGATCCGCTGCTGCAGGCGCTGATTGACCGCAACGGTCTGGAGGTTCGGGCCAAGCTCGGGTGGACTGATGTGGCCTTCTTTGCGCAGCGGGGTGTTCCAGCGAGCAATTTCGGCCCCGGCGACGCCACTCTCGCACACACCGCAGGCGAGTATCTGGAGCGAACCTGGCTGCTTGGGACTCACGCCGCTCTGCTGGATCTGCTCACCAACGGCACCTGAGGCTCGGGCCGTGCAGTGTTGCTCTACAGCTTGCGCATCACGGTGACTACCTGACCGAAGATCTGCACGTCTTGTGGGTCGAACACCATCTCGCTGAACTCAGAGTTGGCGGGCACCAGAACCACGGATCCGGCCCGGCGCTGCAGCGTCTTGACCGTGGCCTCGTCGCCGGGTATGCCCGCTACCACGATCTTGTTGTCCTCGGCGGTTTCTTGGCGGCGACAGACGACGAAGTCCCCGTCGAAGATGCCCGCGTCGATCATGGAGTCGCCTCGGACACGCAACATGAAAAGCTCGCCGCTGCCGGTGAGATCTTCGGGCATCGGGACGAGTTCCTCAACGTTGCTCTCCGCTAGAACATCAGTACCCGCGGCGACGTCGCCGACCAGAGGAATGTGGCGCACAGGCCGGTGCTCGGCGGTGCTGCCGGTCGCGGTGCTGTTCGACCCCGTGTAGTTGACCTGGATCGCTCGAGGCTTCGCCAAGTCACGTTTCAAGTAACCGGCATCTCGGAGGTTGTCGAGATGGCACTTGACGGTGGCGGGGGAGCGCAACCCGACCGCCTCGCCGATTTCACGCACAGAAGGGGGATATCCGCGTTCGTGGACATGAGAGACGATCACATCGAGGATCTCCCTCTGACGGGTTGTGAGGGTGTCGGACATTGTTGCCTCCGTGACCGTTGAAGAAATCACATGCTTGTAGGTTGACATCGAACGTTTGTTCGTGTTCAATGTATCGAACGGATGTTCGTCACACATATGTTCGTCAAACATTTGTTCGTTGTCAAGCATCGTTCGGAGATTCCCGCAAGCAATGTCACACCCCAGGAGCAGAGTGGAGTCATGACCGCAATTCTCGCTTACCCGCCAAATCGCCCATCGGCTCGCCCGCGTGCCGCTCATGGCCCCCGTGCCCATGGCCTAGGTGTCGTCCAACCCGCCGAGGTCTATCGCCGCCGCCGTCTGCTTGTGCTGGCCGTGGTCTTGTCGTTGCTTGTCGGACTCTGGTCGTTCGGCCGTTCGGCCCAGTCGGCTACAACCGCTGACCCGCGGTCCCCTGATGCGATTGTCGTGGTTGTGCAACCGGGCGACACGCTCTGGGCTATCGCCTCATGGCTCGACCCAGGCGCCGACCCTCGCTCGCTGGTCGAAGCGCTCAGCGGCATCGCCGGATCGGACACGCTGCAGCCAGGCCAGCAGCTGATAATTCCCAGTCACCTGCTCGAGTGAGCGGCACCGATGATGATCGGCCAGTCAGACCCGCGTGTAGCGGGCGAACAGCAAACCGTCTTCGCTGAGCAATCGGCTCAGACGCATCTGAATTGGGACGGCTTGCTCGGCACCGGCGACGATGCGCGAAGAAGTGCCGCCCGCGAGGATTGGCGAGATGCTGACGCAGATCTCGTCAACGAGTCCTGCCTGCACCATCTGGCCGTTCCAGGTTGGTCCGCCTTCACACAGCACGACCTGAGCGCCCCGTCGATGAAGTTCGTCGAGCACTGCGCCGGGTTGTGGTCTGGTCATGGGGAGGCGAACAATCTCGGCGTTGAGCGCGGCGAGCCTCTCCGGGTCTGCTTGTTCGCCGGTGATCACGAGGGGGCGCCGTTGATCCGGTCCCAGGTCGTCCACGGTCGGGTCCGCGGCGTGGGCAAACGCCGGAATCGTCGGGTCAACGGCTCCGCTGGCTGTCACGATGGCCAATCGGGGGACCGCGGAGCGCCCAGTCCTCAGTCGGCTCTCGACGACGGCCTCGGTTTGTTTCGGAGGTCCGTAGCTCTCGGCGGTGGCCGTGCCAGATGCCACCACAATCCAGTCACAACTAGCTCGCACGGCGCGAAACACCGCGCGGTCTGCGGGTCCTCCAAGATCAGCGCTCAGGCCGTTGACAGCAGTGGCGCCGTCAAGGCTGGCGATCATGTTGACCATGACCCACGGGCGGCCAATCGGTGCCGGCCGAGGATCGTCGGGATAGATATCGAGCGGGTCAACGTCTTCGATCCAGGTGGGAAGAATCTGCTGCACTGCAGCCGACCTTACCGTTTCGAGTCCCGTTTCTGCAGGGTGTCGCAGAGGACGACCGCCCGTGTTTTGCATTGTCCACCGCAGGAGGCGAGCTTGTGGATATAACCCGTAGAAATCCACAACTAAATCAGGTTGTCATCCACTTCTCATCCACAAGCAAGTGGCTCTAGAGTTGTCTTCGCTGTGTGGTTCGGATCGCCAGGATGGTGGTGCGAAACGTCTCAGACGAGAGTCGAATCGGTTCCTTGGGGGCACCAAGCAGGGAATGTGGGATCCGCCGCAAACTCGTCTTCCCCCTAACCCGGGAAGATCCGACCACACAGCAAACCTCAGTTCGCAAGAGTCATCTTGAACAACCATCTACTCGAAAAATAATGATCGAGCTACGCTGTTTAGGACGGCGCTCGAAAGGAGCCCCGCCAAATGACGCTTGTATCTGAGCGAGCGAACCTCGCCATCCGTCGCCGCTTCGCGGCCGCAGGCTCCGACCCGTTCGCAACTGTTGAATGGGAAAGTCGCGACGCGCGGCTGATCGACCATCGTGATGGTTCTGTGAACTTTGAGCAGCTCGCTGTGGAGGTACCCAGCTCATGGAGTCAGAACGCAACCAACATCCTGGCCCAGAAGTACTTCCGTGGGACGCTCGGCCAGCCAGAGCGAGAATCGTCGCTACGCCAAGTCGTTTCACGGGTGGTCGACACGATCACTACCTGGGGCGAGCGTGACGGCTACTTCGTAGATGCCGAGGAGGCCGAAAGCTTCCGAGCCGAACTCGTCCACCTGCTGGTCAACCAGAAGGCCGCGTTCAATTCACCGGTCTGGTTCAACATAGGCGTAGAGGGTGTTCCTCAACAGGCCTCGGCCTGCTTCATTTTGTCAGTCGACGACAACATGGAGTCGATCCTCAACTGGTATGCCGAGGAGGGCCGAATCTTCAAGGGAGGAAGCGGAGCCGGAGTGAACCTCTCACGTATCCGTTCTTCTACCGAGGGCCTTGCTGGTGGTGGCACGGCCAGCGGCCCGGTGAGCTTCATGCGCGGTGCCGATGCTTCCGCCGGCACGATCAAATCCGGGGGAAAGACTCGCCGCGCCGCCAAGATGGTGATTCTCGACGCCGACCACCCCGATGTCGAAGAGTTCATCTGGTGCAAGGCACGCGAAGAACGAAAGGCGCGAGCGCTTGAGGCCGCTGGTTTCGACATGAGCCTCGACGGAGTCGATATTCACTCGGTCCAATACCAGAACGCCAACAACTCCGTGCGTGTAACTGATGAGTTCATGCAAGCCGTACTCGACGACTCCGACTGGGCTCTCACCTCTCGTGGTGGTGGTTCGGTGACGCGTACGGTCAAAGCCCGTGGTTTGATGCGCCAAATTGCTGAAGCGTCCTGGGAGTGTGCTGACCCCGGGATCCAATTCGACAGCACCATCAACCACTGGAATACCGCGGCCAACACCGGCCGAATCAACGCCAGCAATCCCTGCTCGGAGTATTTGCATCTGGATGACTCGGCTTGCAATCTGGCATCGCTCAACCTGCTTGCCTTCTTCACCACCGATGATGACCAAGGCGGAAACAGCGTCCGCGGTATCGACATCGAAGGGCTCACGCATGCCGTAAGGGTTCTTTTTACCGCACAGGAGATCTTGGTCGGCAACGCCGATTACCCCACCGACATGATTGCCCGCAATGCCCGAGATTTCCGTCAACTGGGTCTCGGCTACGCCAATCTCGGCGCGTTGCTGATGACTCTGGGACTGCCTTACGACTCAGATGCAGGGCGCGCGGTAGCGGCGTCCATCACGGCGCTGATTACCGGAGAGGCTTATTGCCAATCGACAAGGCTGGCGGCACGCATGGGCCCGTTCAGCGGATTCGACGAAAATCGTGAACACATGCTGCGGGTGCTTGACCAGCATCGCGCGGCGGTCGCCGACATCGACGAAAATCTCGCTCCAAGGGCCATTCTCGAGGCTGCACAACAGGCCTGGGATCGAACCTGTGAATTCGCTGCGACCAGCGGAGTCCGCAATGCGCAGGCCACCGTCCTAGCGCCCACCGGCACCATCGGCCTGCTAATGGACTGCGACACAACTGGCGTGGAGCCGGACCTCGGTCTGGTGAAGTTCAAGCGTCTGGTCGGCGGTGGGACGATGAGCTTCGTCAACCGATCGGTCCCTCACGCCCTGCGCAACCTCGGCTACAGCCCGGACGCGGTCGAGGACATCGTCGCCTATATCAACACTCATCACAGTGCGGTCGGAGCGCCCGGACTCGACCCCGGTGATCTTGCGGTCTTCGCCTGCTCATTGGGCAGCGACCCGATCCACTACAGCGGCCACCTGAAGATGATGGGTGCGGTCCAGCCGTTCATTTCTGGAGCGATCTCCAAGACGGTCAACCTGCCTGAGACGGCCACAGTCGCCGAGATCGAGCTGCTGCTGGTCGAGTCCTGGCAGATGGGCCTGAAAGCCGTCGCGCTGTACCGCGACAACTGCAAGGTCGCGCAACCCCTCTCCACTGGAGTCGCGGCGCGCAGCAGTGCCGAGAACAGCCCGCAGACAACCGCTCCAGCCGGTTCGGGAACCCCGACCCTCGACGGCTGGAACGATGCCAACAAGAAGCTGGGCGCAGCGGATCCAAGCCCTGCGAAGCGACTGCCGGACGCCGTCGAAAAGCCTGTGAATCAACCGGTGCGGGAGCGTTTGCCGCGAACTCGCACCAGCCGGACATTCGAGTTCCGAGTGGCGGACTGCAAGGGCTTTGTGACGGTCGGAGAATACGAAGACGGTCGACCGGGCGAGATCTTCGTGCGCGTGTCGAAGCAGGGTTCGACCCTGGCAGGGATCATGGACGCGTTCGCGATTTCGCTCAGTCACGGTCTCCAGTACGGCGTGCCGCTGAGTGCTTTCGTGCATGCTTTCGTGGGTATGCGGTTCGAACCCGCCGGGATGACCGATGATCCAGAGATTCGCATCGCCAACAGCCTGATGGACTATCTCTTCCGCAGGCTCGCAGTCATGTATTTGAGCGAGGACGAGCGTGCCAGTCTCGGAATATTCACCACCGGCGAGCGAACTCAACCGACTCTGCCTGGGGTTGAGGAGCAGGTCACCAAAACTGTGCAGGGCTCCGATATTCCTCCTCACCGGGCAGCCTCAACTCCGGCGGGCCAACTGGCGTTCGAGGTCGATGGCGGCTCAGGTGCGCCATTCTGCATGTCGTGCGGGGTGCCGATGCGCCGCGCCGGTGCCTGCTACGTATGTGGCGACTGCGGCACCACCAGCGGCTGCAGTTAGAGGCCTGCCCACCGCCGAGATCACGGTCACCAACAGATGTGGGCCATACTGCGCCCATGACCACTGCGCCCATCAACGATGGCGACCGGCAACCCAAAGCGGCCACCTCTCATACTGCACAGCGCAACGCCGCTGCTGCCGCGGTGCTGTCTCTTGACGACCCCGGCGATTTCGCCCGCGCCACTCGGGGACTGATAGCCACCCACCCGACCGGTGTCATCGACGGACCACACGGCATTGCCTGGGATGTAGCCCGCCACGACTTCAACCGCACGGACACGCCCGCACCGTCGTCGGTGAATCCGAGCCTGTGGCGTCAAGGTCGACTCAACGCGATTCATGGTCTGTTCGAAGTGGCCGACGGCGTTTGGCAAGTCCGCGGCTACGACATCTCGAATATGACGCTGATCGCGAGCGACAACGGGTGGCTGATCGTCGACGTTTTGACAACGGCCGCAACCGCGGCGGCTTGCCTAGAATTGGCCAACAAAGTGCTTGGCCATCGCGAAGTTCAGGCTGTGATCTATACGCACAGCCACGCCGATCACTTCGGCGGGATCAACGGTGTCACCACGCAAGAGGCCGTCGACGCCGGCGATGTCCGCATCATTGCGCCGGATGGTTTCCTGCGCGAAGCGGTCAGTGAGAACGTGATCGCGGGTCCGGTCATGGGTCGCCGAGCGGGTTATATGTTCGGGCCTCTGCTGACACCGGGTCCATTGGGACATGTTGATTCTGGTCTCGGCAAGATCATTCCTCGGGCCGCTTCGGGTTTGATCGCTCCGACCGAAGAGATCCTGGTCACCGGAACTGAGCTTGATGTCGACGGAATTCGGGTGGTCTTCCAGAACACACCGGGTGGAGAGGCACCCGCGGAGATGAACTTCCTGTTTCCCGACATGCGGGTCTTGTGCATGGCAGAGAATTGCACGCACACAATGCACAACCTTTTGACGCCCCGAGGCGCCCAGGTACGTGATGCCCTTGGCTGGAGCAAGTACATCAACGAGGCGTTGGAACTCTATATCGATCACACAGACACGTTGTTCGCCACGCATCACTGGCCGAGATGGGGCCAAGACGATGCGCGAGAGTTCTTGGTCAAGCAGCGTGACGTGTATCGCTGGCTTCATGACCAGACGATGCGGCTCGCGAACCACGGCTTCACCGCTGTTGAGATCGCTGAGCAACTCCAGCTTCCAGAGTGCTTTGCGGCCCAGGGGCATACGCGGGAGTACTACGGAACAGTCAACCACAACTCGAAAGCTGTTTATCAGCGCTATCTCGGAGCTTTCGACGGCAATCCCGCGACACTCAATCCGCATCCTCCCCGCGAGGCGGGTGTCCGCTATGTCGAGGCCATGGGCGGGCGAGATGAGGTCCTGCGCAAGGCTCAAACAGCTTTTGATGAAGGTGACTACCGCTGGGCCGCGCAGATGCTGAACCATCTGGTGTTCGCTGACCCCGACTTTGAGGCCGGTCGCTTGCTGGCGGCGGACGCACTCGAACAACTCGGTTATCAGGCCGAGTCGGGGCCGTGGCGCAACATCTACCTGACAGGAGCCCTTGAACTTCGCGAAGGAGTGCGGAGTGTCGGTGGAGGCGGTCGGGCGTTGACCACCGCGCTGACGGTTGAGCAGATTTTCGACGCTCTCGGGGTGCGCCTGATGGCGGAACGTGTCGTCGATCAGCGGGTGCTCATCAACTGGGAATTCACCGACGTCGGCGAGAAGCATGTGCTCGGACTCGAGAATTGTGCATTGCACCACATTGCGGGCCGCCACGAAGAACAGGCAAATGCAACTCTGAGGCTCACGAAGAACCTGCTGGGCGAGCTCTTGACGGGCCGCGTGGCAGCGATCGACGCCATCGGCGACGGCCGACTCGAGATTGAAGGCGATGCCGACGCGCTGCTCGTCTTATTCGGCGCCCTTGATCAGTTCGACGGCGCCTTCAACATCGTAGAACCCTGACCATTGAGCACCCGGACCATTGAGCTAGGTGAGCGGTCAGCCGTCGTCGCCGGCGAGTGATTTCTTGTGGTTGAGGTAGTTCTCCACCATGGTTGCGAAGGTGTTGGGGTTGTAGATGTCCTCTTCGTATCTCCACTTGCCGTTGCCGGCGTACTTGAGAAGTGTGAAGTTGCCCTCTTCGTGAATGGAGCCGTCGCCCGGGTCGGCGAATCGGTTGAGCACACGGCAGACGATCCAACCCTTCTCCTCGTCTATGACATACCAGTCGATGGGGAAGTAGATCATCTCGTTGTTGGGCCAAGCATCCATCGTTGACTGAATCCAGTTGTAGATGGCTTCACGGCCCCCGAACCTGCCGAAGTGATGTTCGATGTAGGTGGCGTCCTCGGTGAATTGGTCAGCCCACTCACGCCAGTCATGCGTCGTTGCGGCCTTCAGAGCTCGCGCTTGGTACTTGTCGAACTCATCTTCCAACTCTTCCCTGCTCCAACGGCCCATTTGTGTCTCCTGTCTCACTGGCGGCTTGTCCGGCCGTAGTTGATCGATTGCGTGTCGGTCATTCTGTCAGCTTGCTGCGCGTTGATCTAAATAGGCGGGCACTGTATTGAGCGGAGGCCGTTCGGTGACCTGCGCTTCGACCGGTTCAAGGTCCGGTCGAAGCAGATGATGGGTCCAGTTCGACCGCCACTCGATGTCAGCGCGGTGAAGCGCCGCGTGCAGGATCTCCATAGCCTGCACCGACAGTTCCTCAAGCAGGCGATTTCGGTGGACCCGCACGCCGAGGTCGACCTGGGCGAGCCGGTCGAGCCCCACGAGGTCGGCGATGTCTATGAGCAGCCCTGTTTCGACGCCGTAACCGGTGTTGAACGGCACTTGTTCGAGGATCGTGCGCCGCGCGGCATATTCACCACCGAGCGGTTGGCGCACCGAATTGAGATGAGGGAAAAGGGTGCCTAGCAGAGGGCGGGCCATGAGTTCTGTGGTACGGCCGCCGCCCGTGCCGCCAATCTCGGGTCGTTCGTAGTAGCCCTTGACCATTGCCACGTCGGGGTCGGTCAGCAGAGGTCCGAGCAGTCCGGTGACGCAGCTGGGCGTGAACGAGGTCAGGTCCGCGTCGATCCACACGATCAGGTCGCCGTAGCATGCTGCCACGCTCTTCCACAAGACGTTGCCTTTGCCGCGACTGGGCCCGGCTTCGGGCAGCACATCTTCGACAGCAACGACCCTGGCGCCCTGTACCCGCGCGGTTTGAGCGGTTGCGTCGGTGCTCCTGTCGTCCATCACCACGATCTCGTCGACGAGGCGCACGTCGCCGTTGGCTAGGTGGTTGCGGATCGAAGCGACGATTGTGCCGACAGTCGCCTCCTCGTTGCGCGCCGGAATGCAAACGGAAATGAGATGGTCGCCCTTTTTCGCGAGCAGCAGGTCCAGTGGAAAACTACTGGCGCAATAGCTTCTGACATCATTCATGCGAGTTCCATCACAGCACGTAGTCTCGAAGCAATGTACTTCGGGGTACGGCAGTATGCACGACAGGCGCTCAGTTCGCCTATTGAGGTAGCCAGGGCTCTCATCGACCAGGTTTCTCGCGATCGTGTCGGCGGACTGTCTGCTGAGATCGCTTTCTTTGCTCTGTTGAGCTTTTTCCCGACGATGATCATGCTGGCTGCGCTGCTTGGATCGGTGGACGCGATCATTGGCCAAAGCGCCGCTCAGGAAGCCGAAGACTGGCTCATCGAGCAGATGGTCAGAGTCTTCGGTGGTGAGAACACACTTGAGAAGACCGTCAACGACCTCTTTGAGAGCAGCAGCGCCGGTGCGTTGACCGTTGGTGCGGTGCTGGCTGTCTATGCGGCGACGCGTGGATTCATCGCGGTGGTGCGTGCGCTCGACGTTGCATACGACCATGAACAAGCGCGAGGTTGGTTCTCAACTCGGCTCGTCGGCTTCGGGATAACTCTGATGTCGGTCATAGCGGCGACCGTGGTGATGGTGGCCCTGGTGGTGGGACCGCTGTTCGGTGAGGGCGAGCGGCTTAGCGAGACTTTCGGAGTGGACGCCCACTACGTGACCATCTGGAACTGGTTGAGATGGCCGGTCGTCTTCTTGGTGATGATGGGCTGGGCTGTGACCGTCTATCACGTCGCTCCCAATCACCGCGCTCCTTGGAAAATAGAGTTTCCAGGAGCGTTGCTGGCCTCAATTTGGTGGTCGGTCGTTTCGGTCGGGTTCAGCACCTACCTCAACATTGTTTCTTCGGGAGCGAATGTTGTGTTCGGGTTTCTCGGCGGCGCTTTGAGTCTGCTGTTCTGGTTGTATCTGATGGCTATGGGTCTGTTGGTGGGTGCCGAGGTCAATTCCTTGTTGGCGACTCGGCTCGGTATTCCTCTCGAACGCCCCGACGATCAATCTCGATGGTGGCGCAAGGTACGCTCGACGGATGACGGAATACAAGGCGCCTCTTGACGAAATCCGTTTCACGCTGCGGCAGGTGGCAGATCTGGATGCGCTCGGGTGCCTTGAGGGCTTCGAGCACACAGACCCCGAGTTGGTTGACGGACTATTGGATGAGGCGGCTCGCTTCTTCGAACAGGTCGTGGCGCCCACCAACCGCGACGGCGACACGATCGGCTCCCAACGCAACGACGACGGCTCGGTAACTGCCGCTCCGGGCCTGGCCAAGGCCTACCGGCAACATGTGGCTGCTGGTTGGAACGGGATCGGAATGCCCGCCGAGCATGGCGGCGGAGGGTTTCCGTGGCTGCTGGGACTCGCCGTTCAAGAGATGCTCGCTTCGGCCAATATGGGTTATTCGCTGTGTTCGATCCTGACCCAGGCGGCCATCGACGCTCTGCTCAATCATGGCTCCGAAGAGCAGAAAGAGATCTACTTGGCGAAGATGGTGACCGGGGAGTGGTCCGGCACCATGAACCTCACCGAGCCCCAGGCGGGATCCGATGTTGGCGCGCTGACTTCGAGGGCTGAACCCAACGGAGATGGCAGCTGGCGGATCACCGGCCAAAAAATCTTCATTACCTGGGGTGAACACGACATGGCGGACAACATCATTCACATGGTCCTCGCCCGCACCCCGGGTGCACCTGCGGGAACGCGCGGCATCAGCTTGTTCATCGTTCCGAAGTTCCTGGTCAACGACGACGGCTCGCTCGGCGAGCGCAACGACGTTCATTGCGTGTCCATAGAGCACAAGCTGGGAATTCATGCGAGCCCGACATGCGTGATGGCATATGGCGACAATGGCGGAGCGGTCGGCTACATGGTCGGCGCGGAGAATGCCGGTATGGCGGCCATGTTCACGATGATGAACAATGCTCGATTGTCAGTCGGTTTGGAAGGTGTGGCGCTCGCAGAACGCTCCTATCAGCAGGCCTTGGATCATGCCTTGCAACGTCGCCAGGGCCGAGCCCCGGGGGCCGCTGGAGGTGAGTTTTCGCCGATTATCGAGCATCCGGATGTTCAGCGAATGCTCCTGGACATGCGCTCGGGGATCGCGGCGATGCGAGGTCTTTGTTATCGCAACGCCGAGGCTCTCGACTGGGCCGCGAAAGGTCCAGATGAAGCGACCCGCACGAAAGGCGAAGAGCGCGCTGCGATATTGACGCCCCTGTCGAAGGCCTGGTGCACCGATCTTGGCTGTGAACTCACCAGTGTGGGGATTCAGATACACGGGGGCATGGGTTACATCGAAGAAACCGGCGCGGCCCAACACTTTCGCGACGCTCGGATCGCTCCGATCTATGAGGGCACCAACGGTATTCAGGCGCTGGATCTGGTTGGTCGCAAGTTGCCTATGCGAGACGGACAAGTCGTCTCGGATCTGTTGGGTTCAATTGCAAAGACGGTTGAATCGGCGGCCGAACTCCCGGCTTTGAAGACGGTGGCTGAGCATCTCGAAGCGGCGCATTCTGCGAGTGTGGCGGCAACCGAGTGGCTGCTTGAGCGGCGGAGTGCTGATCTGACGGATACTCTGGCCGGGGCGACTGTTTACCTGGAGATGCTCGCGGTCACCACAGCCGGTCAGGCCCTGGCCGACGGCGCAGTCGCGGCCGCTCAGATTTCCGATTCCGAAACGGGAGACGATGTGGCTGCGGATCGAGCCGTTCTGGCCCGGGTTTTCTCGGCGAACAGGTTGGCACGGGTCCCCGGAATGCTGGCCGGCGTCACCGCCGGGTCCGCCGACCTGCAGGCGGCTAGAACCCGGTTGCTGACGCAATAGCTGCAATAGGCGGCAATAGGCTACGCCCACGATGTTTTTGGCTTCGATCCCCAGTCCGTCCCAGAGCTATCTAGAACTTGGTCCGTTGTCGATCCGCGCCTACGGGCTGATGATCGCGCTTGGTGTGATCGCCGCGGTCTGGCTCTCTCAGAAGCGTTGGGTTGCACGCGGTGGTGATCGCGACGACATCACTTCGCTGGCGATGTGGTGTGTGCCAGCGGGACTCATCGGTTCGCGGGTTTACCACGTGCTCACCGATTGGAGGTTCGACGAGGGCTGGGCTACACCGTTCAAGCTTTGGGAGGGAGGTCTCGGGATCCCGGGAGGTATGGCGGCTGGTGTTCTCGTCGGGATCTGGATCATCCATCGCAGATCCTGGGACAGACCCAACATGGTCGATGCCATCGTCCCGGGACTTCCTTTGGCTCAAGCGATCGGGCGTTGGGGGAATTGGTTCAATCAAGAACTCTTCGGCGGTCCCACAGATCTCCCGTGGGCGCTGGAGATCGACCAGCAACATGCCGCGGCCCGCGGCTACAGCGGTGTCGAAACATTTCACCCGACATTCCTTTACGAGTCCCTGTGGAACTTCGGCTTGGTGCTGTTGTTGATTTGGATCGACAAGACCAAGAAACTACGCGCGGGTGCGCTGTTGGCTGTATACGCACTCGGTTACCTGACTGTTCGTCTCTGGCTGGAGACGGTTCGGGTCGATCACGCCACCGAGATTGCCGGGGTTCGCGTCAACATCTGGATGAGCATCATCGGCATTGCGATTGCCGGCGGCTGGTTGCTGCTGCGCGGACGCCGACCCGAAACCGAGGTCGAGACCGGGGTGAGTCAAACAGGCGAATTTGATGACGCTGACGGGCAGCAGGTTGAGCGCTGAGAGATCGAATGTGAGCGATCGATCGGGCTTGACGAGCTTCGAGGTAGACGTGGCAGCTGTGCTGGACCAACTGCGCGAGGGCGAGGTGGTCACCTACGGCGAAGTTGCGGCCGAAGCGGGTCATCCGGGTGCAGCCAGAGCAGTCGGGTCGTTGTTGAGTCGCCTACCCGATGCGGGATTCTGCTGGTGGCGAGTCGTGACAGCCACCGGCCGCCTGGCACCTGACTGCGAACAGGAGCAAGCCGAGCGGCTGCGCGCGGAGGGCGTCGAGGTCGTCGACGGACGGGTCCGAGGGTTATCCCGATACGCTTAAGTACGCAATGCTGAAATCCGTCACCTCCTCGTTCACGGACCTGGGCTTGCGCCACGAAATCGTCGGAGTGCTTGCCGCGCGAGGAATTCACTCTCCGTTCCCGGTGCAAGAACTCACCATCCCCGACGCTCTAGAAGGGCTCGATGTCTGCGGGAAGGCCAAGACGGGATCAGGAAAAACCCTCGCCTTCGGGCTCCCGGTGCTCCAGCGCATGAAACGTGCGCGCCCCAAGTTCCCGACGGGACTCGTGCTGGTGCCTACTCGGGAACTGGCCAGCCAGGTCAGAGACGAACTCGCAGCGCCGGCCCGAGCGGTCAACCGAAAGGTGCTGGCTGTCTATGGTGGCGCCGCGATAGAGAAGCAGATTGAGAAGCTGAAATCGGGGGTCGACCTCGTGGTTGCCACTCCTGGGCGCATGATCGATTTGATCGAACGCCAGGCAGTCTCCGTCAAAGACGTGGCTCACGTCGTGGTTGACGAGGCGGATCGGATGGCGGACATGGGGTTTCTTCCCCAGGTTGAGTGGATTCTGCGCAACGTGCGCTCCAACCGTCAGACGCTGCTGTTCTCGGCCACGCTTGATGGTGTGGTCAACTCCTTGATCAGCCGGTATCAACACGATCCGGTGATGCATGAGGTCGCGGAGAAAGAAATAACCGCGAGAGAGATGACACATCGCTTCATTGCGGTCCACAAGATGGACAAATCGAAGGTTGCGGCTGCTATTGCTCGCTCAGCCGACCGCACGATCATGTTCACGAGCACCAAGGTGATGGCTGATCGTCTCGCCCGTGACCTCGTGCAGATCGGCGTCAAGGCCGCTGCGATTCACGGAGATCTCCGTCAGAGCAACAGGGAGAAATCGCTGCGCGATTTCGCCAACGGGAAACTCCAGGCACTGGTCGCCACCGATGTGGCGGCCCGAGGGATCCACGTCGACGAGATCGACATTGTTGTTCACTACGACCCGCCCGGCGACCACAAGACTTACCTGCACCGGGCCGGCCGCACTGCCCGTGCCGGCGAGACAGGCCTTGTCGTCACCTTGTCGGTTTGGGACGAAGAATTGGAGATCAAGCGGCTCCAAAAGCGAATTGATGTCGTGTCGCCCTTGACCGAGATGTTCTCCAACGACGAGCGGCTTGCCGATCTGGCGGGTTGGGATCCCACCGCCGCCTGATTCGGCGAGGCAACAAACCGGTTGACGCTCCGCCCGTGGCACGAGCGGAATACAACGCGCAGCGGTAGAGTGGACGCCAACATTAAGAGCGATTCGAGCAGTACGACCCCGGTTGTGCGGTTCGATTCCGGCAACCTGGGATCGGATGCCCAAGGTGCCCCACCCGCTGCGGCGGGAATGTGGCTTCGGTTTAGGCCGTCGCAACAAAGTGTCCGGCAAAAACCGGTCGCCTAGGGGCAGCGGAAAGTACCGACCCGAAATCAACTGTGCACGACCCCGACCACCGCCCACTTCGTTACGACCCCGCTGAACGCTTCGCGTCCGGTCTCCCCGCCTCTGGTGCGTGGCGTCCGGGAGATCCCGTCGGAGAGCGGCGTTTCATGACCGTCACCGAGGGGCGTCCGTTCGCCCTGGAGGGTGGAGGCCTGCTTGAGGAGATCACCTTGGCCTATGAGACATGGGGCGAACTCAATGCGGATGGTTCCAACGCTGTTCTGGTTTGTCACGCCTTGACCGGTGATTCCCACGCGGCCGGACCGATGTCCGCGGGTCACTCCGGTGACGGTTGGTGGGACGAGTTCATCGGACCGAACAAGGCGCTCGACACGAATCGCTGGTATGTGGTTTGCGCAAATGTGCTGGGCGGATGTCAGGGAAGCACTGGCCCCTCAAGCGACATGCCTGGCGAAGATCGACCCTATGCCGCAGGGTTTCCTCAAGTCACGATCCGCGACATCGTCCGCACTCAGCGGCGTCTCGCCGACCGGTTGGGTGTCGGCCAGTGGCTTGCCGTCGTCGGGGGTTCGCTTGGCGGGATGCAAGTCCTCGAGTGGGGCGTGATGTTCGGTGACCGAGTTCGCTTGCTGATGCCGCTTGCCACTTGCGCGGCCGCCAGTCCTCAACAGATCGCCTGGAGTGCGGTCGAGCGGTTGGCGATTGTGAACGACCCCTTGTTCAACAACGGTGACTACTACGATGCTCCGCCGGGAAAGGGACCGTGGGCGGGTTTGGCCCTTGCCCGTGAGATTTCGCAGATCACCTACCGGACGACCGAGGTATTCGACCAGCGCTTCGGCCGTCAACACGTCGACCAGCGCCGTGAATTCGACCATTGGGGGCGATACCAGGTGGAGTCCTACCTCGATCACCACGGTCAGAAACTCGTGCGACGCTTCGATGCCAACACGTTCTTGGTCCTGAGCAAGGCAATGGACCTCCATGACATCGGCCGAGGCCGCGGGGGTATCGAAGCAGCGTTTTCTCGTCTGTCGAGCCCGGTGTTCACGGCTTCGATCACCTCGGACATTCTCTATCCCCTGTATCAGCAGGCCGAGATCCACGATCAGGTGACAGCCGCTGGTGGACGCTGTGACCACCACATTCTTGACAGCCCGCAGGGACACGACGGTTTCCTGCTCGAGTCCACGCTTCTGGGGCCTTTGATTCACGACGCCGTCGCCGAAACCGAAGCAAACCTGTGACTCAGCAACCAACCGTTGAACCCGATACGTCAGACTGCGCGGACGGTTCGCTTGTTTCGCCTCCTTCGAGCGATGCCTACGACGCACGCACAGTGGCGGTGAGGGCCGGCCGGCTCTACAACGACACGGCGCTCGCCCCAGTGCTGTGGGGCAGCAGCGCGTACGTGGCTGACAGCTTCGACCAAGCCCGACAGTTCGCCGGCGATGTCGCCGAGCCGAAGTTCTACGGTCGCAACTCCAATCCGACAGTGTCGAATTTCGAACACGCCATGGCGGAACTTGAGGGTGCTGAAGCGTCGAGAGCGTTCGCCTCGGGCATGGGGGCTGTGAGCGCGGTTGTGTTGGCGTTGTGCTCTTCGGGAGATCACGTCGTCGCTCAGTCGCAGATCTATTCGCACACACAGTTGTTCTTGCAGGCGGTGTGTCCCCGTTTCGGAATCGACGCCACCTTCGTAGACGGCGCGGATCCCGAAGCGTTCGAAGCTGCGGTGATCCCAGGCAAGACCACGCTGGTTATTGCAGAATCGCCGGCCAACCCGAAGCTGACGCTGGTTGATCTGGAGTCGTTCGGGGCGATCAAGGGACCGATCACAGTTGTCGATTCGACGCTTGCGACCCCGATAGTCCAGCGTCCCCTCGAGTACGGAGTGGACCTGGTCGTTCACTCGGCAACCAAGGCCATCGCCGGTCACAATGATGCGATCCTCGGCGTGGTGTCGGGAAGCGATGAGCTGATCGCCTGGATCCGAGGATTTGCGATCCTCCAGGGCGCAGTGGCGTCCCCGTTCGATGCACTGAACGGTTTGAGAGGAATCCGGACCCTGCCTATTCGTGTTCAACAACAGGCTGACACGGCGCTGGCGTTGGCGACGATGTTGGAATCCCACCCGGCTGTGAGAGCGGTGTTCTATCCAGGCTTGGAGTCACACCCGCAGTATGAACTGGCTCAACGACAGCTTGATCTGCCCGGTGGACTCGTCACTTTCGACCTCGCTGGGGGTCTTGAAGCGGGAGTTGGACTGATCAATCGCTTGCAACTGGTTCAGCGCGCCACCTCGCTGGGAGGCCCCGAAACGCTGGTGACGCACCCTGCGTCGACCACTCATGTCGGTCTACTGCCTGACGAACTCGCTGCGGTCGGCATCGAAGGGGGCACCATTCGCATCTCGTGTGGTCTTGAACACGCCGATGATCTCATCGCGGATCTGACCCGGGCCCTCGCCCCGCTGGTCTGACGCGCGACAGGGCCGGCGAAACCGATACCGTCTAGTCAATGAACTGGGTCCGCGCAGCGGCTGCGTTGTTGGTGGTGGCCGGGAGTTTCTGGTTCAGCGGCGTTGCGGCGGCTCAAGATGAAGGCGACAACGGTCCGACGATCACTCCCGTAGCCCAGGTTGAAGCTGAAGACGCAACCGACATCGACTTCGACAAGAACCAAGCTGGGATAGATCGGGCAAGACGAACGCTGATTGCTATTGCTGCGTTGATGACGGTCGCGCTTGTTGCGTATTGGTGGCACACGATCCCGTCGCGGCGGCTGCGGGTTGCCACAAAACGACTCGCTGATCAGCGCGCAACGATCCAAAACGTCAACACCGACGACGTCGCCGATTGATCTGAACGCAGGGTCGGCTTATCGACCCCAGCCGTCTGTCGGTACGGCTAGTTTCGCCGTTGCACTTGGGACTACGGTTGGAACATGGCAGAAGGACTTGATCTCGACGCAATGTTGGAGCGTTTCCGTGACCGGGCCGAAGCTGTAAAGAAACGCAACCTGCCCCCCGTAGGTGGCGAAGAGCGCCAACTCTTTCTTGCCCAAGCCCAAGCCGACTATCAGGATTTCGCCATAATCGGAGACGCCGAAGCTTCCTTGGAAGACGGGATCCTCACCCTTACCATCGACCTCCGCCCCCCCGACAAGGCCTGACCCACCTTCGTAGAGGCAAATGGAAACTCGCTCATGCTGCTTGGGAATCAGCGGGGGAGGACGGTGATCGGGCAGTTCGGGCCAGGGGCGGTGGACAACCGGGCGTCGGCGGTGAGCAGCGAGCAGTTCAATGCCTCCGCGAGGGCAATGTAGGAGGCGTCGTATGCCGAAATGTTGTTTCGCAAGGACCATATTCTGGTGGAGAGCCCGGTTATTGGAAAACGCTCAACTCCTAGCCGAGTCCAGAGATGGATTGCCTGTTCGGCGTCGTGGGAAGTCATAGTCCCACGGTGAAGTAGCTTGCGCATTGTCTGGAGAACTTCGGCATCTACGAGGTGCGGGGCAGCGAGCCGGTTCTCGCTTAGTTGTAGACGTGCATCACCGTCATGGAGCAACGCCGCAACCGCTGCTGAGGCATCGACGACGATCACCTTTCGGCGCGGCCTTCATGCAATGCAGCCAAGATGTCGGCTGTTCGGATGTTTAAATCGGGAAGATCACCGAGCAGCGCTGGGTTGTCGGCTCGACAAGTTGAGCTGGCAAGTTCCCGCACTGCCATGGCCGATACCGATAGTCCCTCCCGACTAGCAAGAGTTTCGAGACGATGCACAACCTCGTCTGGAACATTCCGCAAATACAATGTCCTCATGTTGCAATATGCTAGCATTCTGCGACGAATTTGCAAGAGTCCAGGTATGGTTCTCGTGAGTATCGTCAAGTCGGTCCCAACGGCGGCCTTTAATTCTTCGGCGTCGCCTTCCCGTTTGCTTTGTGCCATGGCAGCGCTTCCTGTATCGGTTGTGAAATGGGGGAAGCGTGCGCGAGTAGCTCTGACAGGCTTGACGATCGAGCGGGGGTTGTCAATGGGTTGGCTAACCTCGACAAGCAATGGGACGTTTGGAGGATCTGACGAAGGGCGCTCGCGTGAATGGTGTGAGCCCGATGGGAGCGGTCACGGTGATCGATGCTGACTGACCCTCAGACGACAGATCCGCTCCTCAACCCTGGCCGGGGTACGCCGAGGCGAACAATACGGCCTCGACGACCGGTCCACGAGCCCGGCCTCGCCCTCGGCCACATAACGGCACCACCACTTCGCCACGGTGCCCCGCGACACCCCCATCTGGGCCGCCACATGAGCCTGAGGCATCCCCGACTCAACCCGGCGGACCATCAACAACCGCCCAGCGGGCGTGAACCTTGCATTAGCGTGCGACATACGAGCCTCCTGTTGCGTTCTTGTGGATGTCACAACCACCACACTCGCACAGGAGGCTCACCCCACCACGGAGCTACCAACCTCTATGTCCACTACAACTAGGCCCTCATGTTCGGAACCAGTAGAACGGACTGATATGGCGCAGATGAATGAACTCGGCTTCTATACGTTGGCCGGAGCGCCCGAATCGCCCCGCGAATTACTCGATGAGGTGCGCCAAGCCGAGCAGATGAACCTGGGTTCGGTATTCGTCAGCGAGCGTTTGAGCATCAAAGAGGCGGTTGTTCAGTCCGGAGCCGCCGGCGCAATATCCGAGCGTATGGGCGTGGCCACCGGCGTCACCAACCACCACCTGAGACATCCGGCGGTAACCGCGGCTTTCGCGATGACCATGCACAAGCTGACCGAGGGACGTTTCTGCCTTGGTCTCGGCAGAGGTATTGCTCTGCTGTCACAAGCCTTTGGTCTGCGCCCGATAACCACGGCGCAGATGGAGGACTTCGTGGGGCTCATGCGCCGACTGTGGGAAGGCGAATCGATTTTCGGTCACGACGGTCCGGCCGGCAGCTATCCCTATCTGTCTCTGCGTACCACGGCCAGCGAGCATATTCCCATGGCCCTGGCCGCATTCGGTCCGAATTCTCTTGCTCTCGGCGGGCGTTGTTTCGATGCGGTGGTGCTCCATACGTTCTTCACTGACGAGACCACTGCGAGGGTTGCAGCCGCGGTGAAGCAGGCCGCGGAACAGGCAGGCCGTGACCCTGCGGCGGTGCGTGTTTGGTCCTGCTTCGCGACGATCGGCGATCACCTCGATGAGCATGTGCGATTGAAGAAAACCGTCGGTCGCATGGCCACCTACCTTCAGGGCTACGGCGACCTGCTGGTGCGCACCAACAATTGGGATCCAGGGGTTCTTGAACGTTTCAGAGCCGATCCGCTCATCGCCGGGTTCCAGGGCGGGATCGACGAGGTGGCCACAACGGAACAGCTTGAACACATTGCTGAGCTGATCCCCGAGGAGTGGCTCGCTCCGGCTGCGACCGGCAGTCCCGCCCAATGTGTGGAGAAGATCCGCGGTCAGTTTGATCTCGGTTGTGACGGGGTGATCATGCACGGAGCGAGTCCTGATCAGTTGAGTCCCATTGTCGACGAGTACGTTCGCACCCGTCCCGCAAACATTTTCGACGGATTAGCCGCGAACCCTGGGGCTTGAATTCACGCGAGGTCGAGAATCAACGCTGCGTAGTGGTCGATGAAGGCCATCGTGGTTGAAGGGTCGTCCCAGTCGGCGCGGGCGGTCCCAAGAACCACACGTTCGATACCGAGATCGCGGTAGTGAGCCAGAGTCGCCAGTGTCGGGTTGCCGAAAGCGACCATGGTGATCGGTAGATGCGGGCGGCTTGCCTGCTCTGCGGCCTCGCGAAACAAACGGACCTTCTTGTCGAGCATGCCCCCTTCAATTGGCCCCAACCCGATGTCGGTTGGCATCCAGCCGTCAGCCCAACGCGCCGCGTGCCGGCTGCCGAGCCGACCCGCGGTTCCGCACAATACCGGCGGGTGCGGCTTCCGGTGTGGTTTCGGGAAGCTCCAGGAAGAGTCGAAGTCGAAGTACTTGCCGTGGTGTTCTGATTCGGCGTCGATCCATAGACGACGGAGCGCTTCGGTGCATTCCTCCAGTGCCCGATAACGCATGGCCCAAGAAATGTCGGGTCGGTGATTGGCGAGCTCCTCGGCGTTCCAGCCGACTCCCACGCCGAACTCCAGACGGCCCGAAGACAGCACGTCGAGCGTGGCCACGGTTTTGGCCAGAGCGAGCAGATCCCGCTCTAGTGGCAGGGCGACTCCGGTACCGATGGTCAGTGTGGTAGTCGCGCTCGCGGCGAGCGTGAGGCTCACGAACGGGTCCATCATCCGCAGGTAGCTGTCGGGGAGTTCACCGCCCGCGGGGTAGGGAGTGCGTCGCGATGTCGGGATGTGGCTGTGCTCGCCCACGAACAGTGAGTCATATCCACGGTCCTCAAGAGCTCGGGCGAGCCGGTCCGGCCGAACATCTGCGGGCGTGTTCATCGATGCATACCCGAGCTTCATCGCTACCTCCAGCCCCGACAATACTCCCGACCCTCCCTGAGCCATAGCACCGGCCTGCTGAGCGGGACCGAAGCTCGTGATTGGCAGTGAACGGCGCGAAGCTATCCTGTGGAGGGGCCAAAGGCTGGGGAGGTCGTAGTGGCGCTCGACTTCTCATTGTCGGTTGATCAAGAAGCGATCGCGGATGCGTTCGGAGCGTTCTTTGCCGCTGAAAGCCCGATCGATGTGGTGAGGGGCGCGGAACCTCTCGGCTACTCGCCGCGACTCTGGCAGAAGCTGGGCAGCTTGGAGGCACCAGGAATGTCGGTCCCGCCTCACGCGGGTGGCGGAGGAGCAACTCTGAGCGACCTCGTGGTCGTGGCGGAGGCGTTGGGCGAGTCCATCGCCCCTGTTCCCCTGGTGGAACACTGGGTTGCGTCGCGTGCTTACCCAACCCCAGAAATCGTGAGCGGTGACCAGATTGCCGCGATCGCGCTTCGTCCAGCCGATGCAGAAGGGATCTGGAGGCTGGTGCCCGGCGGTGCTGTGGCAGGTGTTGTCGTGGGAGTCGACGGCGACGAACTCGTAGCGGTCCACTCGTCGGCACCGATGGTCTCGCCGCGCAATCACGGTTCCGCCCCACTGGCCGACCGCTCGGCTCGCGGTGGTCAACGTGTTGTCCTCGGTGAGGCGGCGGACCTTGACCGCTACCTCGACTTGTGGCGGGTCCTCACGGCCGCGGCACTGGTCGGGATCGCGGAGCGAGCCATGCGGATGGGCGTCGACTATGTGCTCGAACGGCACCAGTTCGGTCGGCCCATCGGGTCGTTTCAGTCAATCCAGCACGGACTGGCCGATCTGCCGGCTCTGGTTGACGGCGGCCGTTTTCTCGCTCACAAGGCCGCGTGGGCGTTCGACGCGGGACTGGTCGATGGCGCCGGCGTGATCGACATGGACGAAGGGAACATCACCGAGTTCGCGCCGTTGGCAGCGATGGCGCTGGTCCACGCGGCTGACGCCGCGGCGGTGAGCACCGACCGCAGCCTCCACTACCACGGGGGTTACGGATTCTCGCTGGAATACGACATTCAGCTGTATTTCCGACGCGCGAGAGGCTGGGCCAACATAATCGGAGATCTGTCGCTCCAGAGACGGCGACTCGCCGATCTCCTGTGGGGTCGGGCCGAGGCAACCGCAGGTCGCTGACATGGACTTTCGACTGACAGAGCAACACGAGGCACTCAGAAGCGAGATCCGCGCGTGTATCGACGCCCATATCGACGACGAGGTGATTGAGCGGGCTCATCGCACGGGAGCCAACCATTGCGTCGAACTCGCCAAGGCGCTTGGTGACTCGGGTCTTCTTGCTCAAGCGATGCCCGGGGAGGGACAGGATCCGATGGCAATGTGGATGCTCTCGAGTGAAGCCGAAAAAGCGGGAGCGCCTTTCGATTCGGTGGGTATGGCGCTGGTGATTGCGGGTGTGCTCAACGAGGCGGGCACCGCGGCTCAAAACCAAAGGGTGACCGCGGCGCTGTTGGCGGGGGAGGAGTTCGTCTGTTTCGGGTTGACTGAACCCGACGGTGGTAGCGACCTGCCGGCAATCACTACCAGGGCCGTTCGTGACGGCGACGAATGGGTGATCAACGGCTCAAAGATGTGGACCACCATGGCGCAGGTGTCCGATTGGGTGTTCCTGTTGACCCGCACCGATTCGAACGCCGGCCGGTACGGCGGGTTCACCGTCTTCATAATCCCGATGGACACGCCCGGTATCACCATTGATCCGATTCACACGATGAGCACGGAGCGGTCTAACGCCACCTTCTACGACGATGTTCGCGTGGGCGATGAATGGGTGGTCGGCGAGGCGAACGAGGGTTGGCGGGTTGTGTCGATCATGTTCGGTTTCGAGCGCGGCATGGCCAACACCGGGGCGCTGACGCCCCTGCTGGCGCGCTTCGGGAAGTGGGCCGAGGCATCAGGTGTGATCGCCGATCCGGTGCATCGTGAACGCATGGCCCAAGTGGCGATTGACGCACAAGTCGCGGAGTTGCTGACCCAGCGCACCGCCTGGACCGCCGCGGTCGGCGAACCGAGCGGCACAGAGGGTTCAATTGCCAAAGTCTTTGCGACCGAGGCTTATCAACGCCACGCACGCTGGGCCCAGGCCGCTGCCGGACCCGAAGGCCTCCTCGGACTGAACGAACCGGGCGCGGCAACCGATGGATGGATCGATCACGATGTTCGCCACTCAGTCCCGCAGACATTCCAAGGTGGCACCACCGAGATCAACCGCAACAACATCGCCGAACGCCACCTCAACCTCCCCCGCGCCCGCTGATCGCGGCCTCTAGGCTGAAGGCGTGAGTGGATCAGAGGACCCAAAGCTTGAGCGACTGCGCTCTCTGGTTGATCCGGCAACGACCGCGGTCGTGACGATGGAACTCCAACAGGGCGTGGTCGGTCCCGAAGCGCTGCTCCCAGAGTTGGTGCAACGAGTGGCGGAAGCCGGAACCGTTGAAGCGGCCGCCAAAGTGTGCCGAGCAGCCCGCACGGTCGGCGCTCGTGTCGTGCACTGCACTGCCGAGCATCGTGCGGACGGGGCAGGAGCCACCGAGAACGCCAAGATCATGGCTCTCATCGGCAGACTCCGCCGTGAACAGGGTCTGCCTACAGAGATAGGCACTCCCGGTGCCGCCCTTGTTGCCGAACTCGGCCCCGAACCGGCCGACATCATAATTCCCCGTATGCACGGGATGACGCCGTTCATGTCCACCTCGCTGGACCAGATGCTGCGCAATATCGGTACCAGAACGGTCGTGGTCACGGGCGTCTCGGTGAATATTGGAATCCTCGGGTTGTGCTTGAACGCGCTCGACCTCGGTTATCAAGTGGTCCTCGTGCGAGACGCCGTTGCCGGAGTGCCGGCCGAATACGCCGACGCCGTGATTGACCACACGCTTTCGCTGATTAGTACCATCACCACATCCGCCGAACTCTGTTCGCTTTGGGACGCCGTCGGACAGGAGAACCACAATGGATGAATTCAAATACGTCGACTACGAAGTCGCCGACGCGGTGGCGACCATCACTCTGGCCCGTCCCGAAAAGGCAAATGCCCAAAACGAGCGGATGCTCGACGAGGTCGACCATCGTTTCCGCACCGCCGAATACGACGATGAAGTCAAGGTCATCGTTTTGCGAGGTGAAGGCAAGCATTTTTCTGCCGGGCATGATCTGGGAGGCTCGCGTGATCCCGATGCGGTGAACCTCGGCGAAGAAGACGGCAGTTGGCAACTGCACAAGATCTATCGCTGGGAGGCTCGCAAGTATCTGGGCTACTCGTGGAATTGGCGCAATATTCCAAAACCGACCATTGGCGCGATCCAAGGGAAGGCGATCGCCGGAGCCTTCAACCTGATTTTTCCCCTCGATCTGCTCGTGGTCGCCGACGATGTCGAGTTCTCAGATCCGGTGGTGCTGATGGCGATTGGTGGAGTCGAATACCACGGTCACACCTGGGAGTTCGGTGCGCGGCGAGCCAAAGACATCCTTTTCACTCAGCGAACCATGGGCGCGCAAGAAGCACATCAGATTGGATTGGCCCGAGAGGTGGTGCCGCGTGATCAGCTTTGGGAACGTACACACGAACTCGCGGCGCAGATAGCCACGAACAATGCCTTCGGCCTTGCCCAGGCAAAACGGGCTGTGAACCAGACGCTCGACACGCAGGGCTACTACGCGGCGCTGCAGTCGGTGTTCGACGTGCACAGCACCGGGCACGGCAACGCAATCAGCGTCGGCGGCTATCCGATTCTCATGCAGCTCGACGAAATGAAGAAGAACATCAACCGCTAGCCGGGGTTCTGTCTGAGCCTATTGCTGAGGTTCCGGTTGAGGATGCTCGGGGGCTCGCAGCAGGATTGTCTCCATGCCGAATTCCGGTGCGGCGAACATTGCCCCCAGACACGAGGCAAGCCCGTTGGCAACATCGTCCGCGTGCATCAGAGCGGTCCGCATTCCTTGGCGTTGCCAGTGCACAAAGGTGGCGCCCACGGTCTCCGGGTCGTAGTCGTCCCCGAATTCGGTCGGCATGGTCGGCCCCAGCAGCACGGCCAGAAATCTTGTGCCGCCGAGCAATTCCGTCCTCCAGCCTTCAAGTGCTGCTTCAAGGGCACGTTTGGCTGCCGCGTAGGCGGTCAATGAGTGTCGGGGCTGCAGCGAGGAATCCGACGAGAACACGGCCACTACGGCGTCGTCGCTGAGGTACGGAAGAGCGGAGGTGATAACCAGGTTGGGACCGATCGCGTTGACTCCGAATATCTGTTGCCAGTCTTCGTGGGTCAACTCGGCCATGGGGCGCAACGGCGACATCCCTGAGCTGTAGACGATCCCGTCGATAGTCCCGCCGAGGAGTTCGGCCGCCTTGTTCACGCCGCGGCTGACACTGCCGCTGTCGAGCACGTCGATGGCAACCACATGTCCTGCGCCCGCTTCGTCGACGGCGGCTTGCAGTTTGTCGATTCGACGCGCCGCGAAGACCACCTCGGCGCCTGCGCCCACCAAAGCGAGAGCAGTGGCGCGTCCGCTGCCCGAGGATGCCCCGACGGCCAGAATACGTCGGCCGGCGAGGGCATCGAACGTTGTGCGGTCCATTCAGGGCTCCTATCCAGCTCGCAGACGCTAAGGAGTTTTAGCAGCCAGGTCGGCGGCTTTGCTGATCAGGTCCAACACGATCGGGCCGAACGCTTCGACCTTCGGATTGACTCCTGCGCCAGCCAGGAAACGGCTGTAACCCTGCTCGAGCACGATTCCGAGCTTGAAGCGGGCGAGGATGATGTAGTAGTCGATGTCCTCGGTGGAACGGCCGCTGATCGTCTCGTAATGGTCGAGCATCTCGTCGCGGCTGGGCATCCCCTCCATGCCCAGAGAGCGGCTCACGGAGTTGCCCTCGATGTCCCCGTCTGCGGTCGGCCACGACATCATCACCCAGCCGAGGTCCAACAGTGGATCTCCGACCGTGGTCATCTCCCAATCGATGATGGCGGCGAGTTCTGCTGGAGCGCCATGGCTGAACATCACGTTGGCGAATTGATAGTCGCCATGCATGATCCCGGGTGACCAGTGGCGGGGGCGGTGGTTGCGGAGCCATTCGGCTGCGATGTCGAGCCCGGGGAGTTCGCGGCATTTGATTCGTTCGAGGAACGCCAGCCAGCGGTCGACTTGGCGTTCATGGAAGTTGTCGGGCCTTCCGAAACCTTCAAGCCCACGCGATTGCCAGTCGACTTTCGACAACAGCGCGGCACCTCGCGCGAGTTCGAGTCCCAGACCTCGGCGCGCACCGAGGTCGGTGTCGAACGGCGGGGCCCATCCGCCGACATCCATCGGTGACCAACCGTCGACGGCCTCCATGAGATAGAAGGGCATGCCCAACAACTCGGTGTCGTCGGAACCTGCGATGTATTCCGCGTGCGGGACGTCAGCTCCTTTCAGAGCCTTGACGAGGCGATGTTCGCGGCGAATGCCGTCGAGTCGATCGTCGACGGCGGTGGCGGGTGGCCGACGGATGACCATCTTGTGTCCGCCCCGTTCGATCATCGTGAGTTCGTTCTGGGAGCCTCCGGTCAGGTCATGAAGCTCTGGAATCTCACCTGCGCCGGGCACGCCGTTGGCGTCCATCCAGCGAGACAACGCCTCGACGTCGATTGGGTTGGTGTGAGTCGCGTTGTCAGTCATCACTGGCGGCCATTGGTTTGGAGCGGACGACCGGGTTCGAACCGGCGACCTCAACCTTGGCAAGGTTGCGCTCTACCAACTGAGCTACGTCCGCAATCGGCTGCTTATGTTAGCGCTCCGATGTGGATTCACGAACCGGAAAGCGCACTCCCAGCTACGTCGATGAGAGCGAATTATCGGCGTTGACCGAGATAGAGGCCGGACCGACAATGAGAAGTAGGGTCTGGGGATGGAAGATCTCTGGACGGGGGAGAGTCGAGCACTCACCGATTCGGTCTCGGTGCTGGTCGGGGCCGAGGGGGGCAAGTACCCGTCGGGCAACTCGCTGGTAATCCGCGGCGCTGGGGAGTCGGTCATAGTTGACCCGTCGGTCTCTGTGGTCGCGCAGGGCGGGTTGTCGGTCCGTGTCGACGCGGTGCTCAACAGCCATGGGCATGAGGATCACATCGCCGGGAACAAGATGTTCCCCGATGCGCGGGTGCACGTTCACCATCAAGACCTGCCTGCATTGCAGAGTCTCGAGGGCATGCTCGAAGTGCAAGGTCCGATTCCCCAGGAGCGGGAGGCTCTCGCTCGCCTTTTTGTCGAGGAGTTCTTCTACAGCCCGCGTCCGGATGCACATGGTTTCAGTGACGGAGATGTGTTCGATCTCGGCGGTGTCACCGTCGAGGCCGTACATCTGCCGGGCCACACCCGAGGACACAGTGGTTTCAGAGTTTCCGGTGGCGTGTTCTTTCTGTCTGACATTGATCTCAGCGGGTTCGGGCCGTACTACGGAGACACCTGGAGCGACCTCGACCAGTTCGAGTCCAGCATCAACCAGGTTCGGAACGAGGAGGCTGATTTCTACGTGACCTTTCACCACAAAGGCGTGATCGAAAGCCGCGAAGAGTTCCTGAGACTGCTCGATGCTTTCGAAGCGGCGATTCCGCGGCGACACCAGGCAATGCTTGAGTTCTTGTCTGAGCCCCGCACGATTGCCGACATGGTGCGCCATCGGTTCATCTATCGCCCGGGCGCTCAGTCTGTTTTTGCCGATCGTGTAGAGGCGCGCAGTGCTGAACTGCATCTTGACCGGATGCGCAAACGCGGCGAGATTGAGGATCTCCCCGACGGCAGGGTCAAAGCGACTACGCCCTGACCCTGAAGTTGAACCTTAGGGTTGAGGCACGTAGCGGAGATAGGGAAGACGGCGCTCGAAACCGTCCGGGTATTTCTCCGCGGCGGCTTCATCAGACACGCCGGGCACGATGATCACATCTTCGCCCTGTTGCCAGTTGGCTGGTGTGGCTACCTGCTCGTTGGCGGTGAGCTGACATGAATCCAGGATTCGCAGAATCTCGTCGAAGTTGCGTCCGGTGGTCATCGGGTAAGTGAGGGTGACCTTGATCTTCTTGTCAGGACCGATAATGAACACCGAACGGGCGGTGGCGTTGTCAGCGGCAGTACGACCCTCCGACGTGTCGCCGGCGTCACCGGGCAACATGTCGTAGAGCTTGACAATCGCGAGTTCCGGGTCGCCGATCAGCGGATAGTTGAGGGCATTCCCGGTAGCCGATTCGATGTCGCCGCTCCAGGCTTGATGGTCGCTGACACCGTCCACGCTGATACCGATGATCTTGCAGTTGCGGGCCGCGAAGTCGTCCTTGAGTCCTGCTACGGCACCGAGTTCGGTGGTACAGACCGGTGTGAAGTCCTTGGGATGAGAGAAGAGCAGCGCCCATCCTTCGCCGATCCAATCGTGAAAGGAGATGGTTCCTTCGGTGGTGTCGGCTGTGAAGTCAGGCGCTTCGTCGTTGATTCGAAGTGACATGGGTTGACCGCCTCGGGTCGTTGAAATGGGTTGGAGGGCTAATCCTAACCTACTAGGTCGGGAATTGACAGATTTTCTAGGTCCACGAAGGAATCAAGCGAGTTGGCTAGCGTTTGGGCGTTCGCAGCCCATACCAAGCATTGGAGTCGATGTGCGACGTTGTCATGAGACCGAGGGTGCTCGCCAAGGGCCCCGATTGTTGCTTGCCCTCAGTGTTCTGTTGGCGGTGTTTGCTGCGTCGACGGCGTCTTCGCTAGCCCAGGACGCGGAGTCCGTCGAGTCTTCGAACGCACAGCCGACCTTCGTTGACGGCAACACGACGATGCGCAGAATGCACGATGAAACGGGTGCACGCACCAGCATCGGTGATCCAGTCGCCGCGACCGATGCCGACGGCGACGCGCTGACCTACGCGCTCATCGGCCAAGACGCGTCTTTGTTCTCTGTTGACGACCAAGGGCAGATCTCCCTGGGCGCCGCCATCGCGGACAGCGGGCGCATCAGCTACCGGTTCTGGGTCACCGTCCATGACGGGAAAGACTCTCGGGGAGAAGTCGAGGCCGTGCCCGTGATCGACGACATCATTTTCGTCACTGTCACTGTCACCTTCGCCCAAGGAGAGCGCGTCCCGAGCAAGGATGTCGGCCTGTCGTGGAACGTGAACAGCAATCCCTTTGGTGTTTGGTCAGACGGCGAAACCATGTGGGTGGCCGACTGGGTTGACGACACGGTGTACGCCTACGACCTGTCCAGTGGGTCACGCAACCCGGACAGGGAGTTCGGGTTGTCCTCTGCCAACGACAGCCCGTTCGGGATCTGGTCTGACGGCACGACCATGTGGGTTGCCGATGACAACGACCTGAGGATCTATGCCTACGACCTGTCCAACGGAACTGAAGATCTCAGCAAGGGTTTCGACGTTGATGGCGACAATGACTGGCCGTGGGGTGTCTGGTCGGACGGTCAGACGATGTGGGTCGGCGACAGAACCGACTTGAAACTGTACGCCTACGACTTGTCCAACTGAGTTCGCGACGCAGCCCGCGATATAGCGCTCGACCCGGAGAACGCCAGGTTCTGTGACTTCTGGTCCGATGGCACGACAATGTGGGTGCCAGATCGAGATGACGACAAGTTGTATGCCTATTCCTTGTCAACGGGTTCGGTGGATCCGGACCGGGAGCTTTCGCTCGCAGAAGAGAACTCTGATCCTGCCGGGATTTGGTCCGATGGAACGACCGTGTGGGTTGTGGATTCAAGTGACGAGCACGTTTTTGCTTACGCGCTGGAGAGTGGCGAAAGCGAAACGGCCGAAGAGTATGAATTGGGTTTGTCCAACCCCGGCCACGTTGAGTTGTTCGGATTGGCCGAAGACAACGATTGTCCCGCGGATATGTGGGTAATCGACGAGACGATATGGGTGGTCGATTGGTGCCATGACCGCGTGTTCGCTTACGACCGTTCATCGGGATCACGCCAACCCGACAACGACCTTGAACTGACCTCCGACAACGCCGACCCGGCGGGGCTGTGGTCCGATGGCGAAACGGTATGGGTGTTGGATTCGACTCAGGACAAGTTGTTCGCCTACACGTTGTC
>VXYK01000070.1:39515-40268 GCA_009845995.1 Acidimicrobiaceae bacterium
GGACAAGTTGTTCGCCTACACGTTGTCAACGGGCGCTCGCGCACCCGACGAAGACCTGGTACTGGACTCCGAGAACGATATTGCTGTTGGTTTGTGGTCCGATGGCGAAACGATGTGGGTAGCGGACATAACAGACAGCCACATCTACGCATACAGCTTGTCGACGGGCTCCAGGGACGCGGCCAAAGACATCAAGTTGGCGTCGGACAACAGCGGAGTATGGGGCATCTGGTCCGACGGTACGATCATGTTGGCGGTGGATCGATTCGACGCGAAGCTCTATGCCTACTCGGTATCGGTTCCCGGACCCGGTTTCGCTGATGTCAACCCGGTCAGTTATTCCTTCGACTTCATGGAGTTGTTGTACAGATCCGGGATTGTCGTCGGTACCTCTCCTTCGACGTATTCACCCACTGAGTTCGCTACTCGTGAGCAGGTGGCCGCGATGCTTGCCCGGACGTATCAGGAGTTGACCGGCAGCCCGGCTGAGGTGGTTCCAACTGGGTTTGTCGACATAGCTTCGTCGTTCGCGGCTGACGACATCGCTCGGATCTACGGACTCGGCATCACCACCGGCACTTCGGATACGACGTTCTCGCCCGGCGAGTTCGTGACCCGCGAGCAAGTGGCCGCGATGCTGGCTCGGATGTATGAACTGATCTCGGGGAGTGCCGCTGATGCGGTTCTCACGGGGTTCGTCGACATAGCTTCGTCGTTCGCGGCTGACGACATCGCTCGGATCTACGGACTCGG
>VXYK01000070.1:40278-46579 GCA_009845995.1 Acidimicrobiaceae bacterium
TCGACATAGCTTCGTCGTTCGCGGCTGACGACATCGCTCGGATCTACGGACTCGGTATCACCACCGGCACCTCGGATACGACATTTTCACCGGACGATTTCGCCACGCGCGAGCAGATGGCCGCGTTCATCGGACGCCTCATTCGAGTGCTTTAAACCGAAGCCGTCCGGCCTGGTTCCAAGCTCCGGCCGCTAGGGTTCGAATCTGGCGCGGATTGCAGGGTTGGTGACAGCTTTGGGGAGATCGTGCTGGTCGATACCGGCCCGGCTGGGACCTCCGTCTACGGCGATGGTCTGACCGGTCACATAACTGGCAAGGTCGCTGAGTAGGAAGAGTGCAACGTCGGCGATGTCGTCGGGCCGCCCTCGGCGTTGCAGGGTGATGGATGCGGCCATCGGATCAACCTCGTCGGGGTCGCGGCCTGATCGCGGGGTGTTGATTGTGCCCGGAGCCAACCCGTTGACCCGGATACCGTGACGTCCCCACTCCATCGCCATGGTGCGCGTGAGTGAATCTAGGCCGGCTTTGGCTGCGCCATAAGCCCCTAGAAGGGGCTGACCCCCGCTGGCGATCGAGGAGATATTGACAAAGGCACCCGGGCGTCCCTCACTTATCAGCCTTCGAGCGACATGTTGTGCGCTGACGAAGGCGTAGCGCAGGTTGGTGGTGAGCAGGTGGTCGAACGTCTCGATGGGGTAGTCCGACAACCGGTGCCAGTACTGCGGCGTCACCCCGCCGACGACATTCACCAGAAGGTCCGGGACTCCGAGGGCTTCGGCCCCCTTGTCGATGGCTGTTGTCAACGCATCGAAGTCACTCACATCCGCCACTTGAGCCGATGCCTTCACACCCAGGGCGCCAACGCGCACAGCTGTGTCGTCTACATGTTCTCGGACCGCGCTGATCGCGATGATGTCAGCTCCCGCTGCCGCGATTCGCTCGCAAACCGACGTGCCGATACCTCCACCGCCGCCCCCGACAACAGCGGCGGTGCGTCCAAGCAAAGAGATCTCAACTCCCATGTCCCCATAGTCGCACGCCAAGCGGTTGGCGCTAGCATTTTGGGTCTGGCGTCGGTGCCCGAGCGGACCAAGGGAACGGCCTGCAAAGCCGTAAAGCCGCGGGTTCAAATCCCGCCCGGCGCTCGTCAGCTTCGGGAACTGCCTAGCTGGGCGGTTCCCGAAGTCGCGGCCCCACAGTGAGCCTTCAGATCTCTGAATCGGCTCGGTTAGGCACAGTCGAATTGTCGGTGAGCGGTGCTAGGGTTCGGGTCTGTTGGGGCCGTTAGCTCAGTTGGTTAGAGCGCCTGCTCGACACGCAGGAGGTCACAAGTTCGACTCTTGTACGGCCCACGATGACACTGGACTCCGAGTCTGTGGGCCATGGGTTCGCCAAGGCACTGATCGCCGAACCCGAGCTGGCGGTTATCGCTGAGGTGAAGCGCAAGTCGCCGTCTGCAGGGGACCTGCGCCCCGGCCTCGGAGCTGCCGAGACGGCGATCGAGTACGTCCGAGGCGGAGCCGCCTGCATCTCAGTGCTGACCGAGGGGCCGCGGTTCGGTGGGAGCCCTGAAGATCTGAAATCGGTGAAACAGGCTGTGGACGCTCCCGTGCTGCGCAAGGACTTCCTCACAACTCCCCAACACATCCACGACGCTGCTGCGATGGGTGCCGACGCAGTGCTGCTGATCGTGGAAGACATCGGATCGGTCTCAGAAGTCGAAGAGCTTCAGGCTCTCGCCCTGAGCCTCGGCATGGACGCTCTCACCGAGATCCGCGGGGAGCACGATCTGGCGATGGCGGCCGAGGCCGGCGCCTACATGATCGCCGTGAACCAGCGGGACAACCCCAAGGACACTCGCTTCACCGTCGACCGCGACAAGGCGGTCCGCATGGCGGGCCTGCTGGCCGAACTCGGGCCGGGCGTTGTCACCGTCGCGGCGTCCGGTATCGAAACACCGAACGGAACCAAGCTCGCAGACCTGGCCGAGGTCGGCTACGACGCAGCGCTGATCGGGGAAGCCCTTGTGCTGAGCGACGCGCCCGCGCAACGTCTGCGGACCATGCTCGAAACGTTGCCGTAACAAAAGCTTCTCCCGCCGGTTACACACTTGCGATCTCGGCTTGGGCAACCACCAATAAACTTGGCGCTCGAACCTGCAAGCAATTTCGATATGTCGGGGGTAGAGAGATGTCTGGTGACACTGCGTGGATGCTGGTATCGGCTGCGTTGGTGATGTTCATGGTGCCGGGTTTGGCGCTGTTCTACGGCGGCATGGTCGGCACGAGAAATGTGCTCAACATGCTGAACATGAACCTCTACTGCCTGGGTGTGATTCCACTGCTGTGGGCCGTGTGCGGTTTCGGGTTCTCCTCGGGAGACTGGAGTTTTCCCCTGTTCGGCGACTTCGACGCGGCCTTTCTCAACGGCGTTGAGGGTGTTGTTGGCGGCCGGGAGTTCGTCTTCGGTATGACGTTCGCGGTGATCACACCGGCTCTGATCTCTGGCGCGGTAGCCGGCCGAATGAAGTTCACCGCGTGGGCGATTTTCGTGCCCGTGTGGTCGTTCCTGGTCTATTCGCCGGTGGTCTATTGGATCTACGGCGGTGAGGGCTGGATCGCGAACCTTCCGGCGCACGACTTCGCTGGCGGCACTGCAATCCACATCAACGCCGGTGCAGCAGCCTTGGCGCTGGTGATGGTGCTCGGCCCCCGTCAGGGATGGCCGAAGAAGATCGACTTCCCCCACAGCCTGCCCCTCGTGCTGCTGGGTGCGGGAATCTTGTGGTTCGGCTGGTTCGGTTTCAACGCCGGTTCTGCTCTGGCCGCCGACAGTGTGGCCGTTCACGCCTTCTTGACTACGTTCCTGGCCGCAGCAGCAGGGCTGTGCTTCTGGATCCTCGCGGAAGTCGTCAAAGGCGGTAAACCGACATCGTTGGGCATGGCCTCCGGCATCGTCGCCGGGCTTGTGGCGATAACCCCGGCGGCAGGATTCGTCGGACCGATTCCGGCCATTCTCATCGGCGCCGTTGCGGGGGTCGTGTGCTTCCTGGCCATAGGACTCAAGGTTCGCTACAACTACGACGACAGTCTCGATGTCGTCGGGATCCACATGTTCGGCGGGATCGTCGGCGGCGTCCTGATCGGGTTCTTCGCTGAGGCCGCTGCCGTGGAAGGGGCAGACTTCATAGACGGCGTCTTCTACGGCGGTGGAGAACTGCTGTTGAACCAGGTCGTCTCGATCGTGGCGGTGATGGCCTACAGCTTCGTGCTCACCTTCATCATTGCCAAGATCCTCAACGCCACGATGGGACTGCGTACCACCGACGACGAGGAGACTCTCGGACTCGATCAAGCACTGCACGCCGAGACCGCTTACAACTCGTAGACGCGGCACCGCCGATTCGGGCTCGCGTATCCAACGGCACCGCGTTGGGATAGATTTCGGGCATGGCTGACGAACAGCTCCAACGCTTCCGGTCCAGCATCGACAACATCGATGCAGCACTGATTCTGTTGTTGGCGGAACGTTTCAAGATCACCGAGGACGTCGGCAGGTACAAGGCGCAGCAGGGACTTCCAGCCGCGGACCCCGAGCGAGAGAAGCAGCAGATCGCGCGGCTTCGGGAGCTCTCGTCGGTGGCCAACCTGGATCCGACCTTCAGCGAGGCGTTCCTGCGCCTGGTGATCGACGAGGTGATCCGTCGCCACGAACGCACCGCCGACCAACCCTGACTACCACCTAACAGTTCGCCTAGCGCTGGTCTTTTGGCGATTGGTTGATTGATTCGAGGAACATGTACATACCTGACGACGGGTTGTCGTGCGGAAAGTGTGTACCGTCCTTCGAGTGTTTGTGATCTAAGGCACGCGCGCGGCGTGAAGCCTCGGCTCGGTGAGGCATGTATGTGGTGCCGTCCAAGCCCTTGCCTTCGCTGTTGTCATGTCGTCGAAGCAGTTGATCGGCTTGGTCGTTGTTAAGCCAGGCGGTCTGGTCTTGGAAGTGCAGTGCCAGCCATAGTTCAAAGCATGGGTTCGATATCGCCACATGGACATTTTTGTCTCCAGCTAGATTGCGGGCTTGCTCAAGGTCGGGGTGGTTGTTGGGCCATTCGACATCGAAGAGACACCAGACCTCGTCGACTTCGCTGTTTTGCGCCAACGCTCGCGCCTCGACTGCGGCTCCTACCAAGGTCAGGGGGACACCTTGTATGTCGTCTACCTTGATCTCAACCGCAGCGATATCACGTACAGCGGATTCCCGCTTCAGTGCTTTGAGATAGTCGGGTTCAGTCCTCTTGCCTTCACAGAACACAAGGAACGTCCTCTTGGGTGTCAAATGGCCAGAAGACCGACCCAGTGGTTTGTCTTTGCGGGGAGAGCGTCCGCGTCGCTTAGCCATCGGCGTGCTGAAAATACTGTTCGAGGGCGTCGCGGACATCGATGTGGTCAACGTCGGGAATGGCACCGAAGCGCCCTTGGAGGTAAGCCCTTTCGAGATTCAGCGATTTCCTGACCAAGTCACCACCGTATTCGGCCAGTGCAATGAGTCGTGTGGTGTGGTCAGACTCTTTTTCTGTGAACCAAACCTCGTCGCGGTTTAGGTCGTTCAGCAGGGATGGGTTGTGAGTTGCGAAAATGAGCTGAGCACTCCTTGGGTTGGTCCGCGGATCTTGGAACAGCTCGATGATCCGGGCTGACAGTCGAGGATGCAAGCTAGTTTCAATCTCATCGAACATGAGAATCTGGCCGCGCTCAAGCGCTCCGAGAGAAGGACCCAAGAGGTGGAACCACTTCTGGGTCCCGACCGATTCCTCGTCAAAGTTGATCTCAACCCGTTCATTCTCGTCTTGACGAAGGAATAACAGACTCCGGCTCCCATGTGGTCCGTCGTCATCGTGATACACGATTTCAATGTCATGGATTCCTGGATCCGCAAAATTAAGCAACTCCAACGCGGCCTGACGAGATACAGAGAAATAGTCCGAGGTGTTACCTCCACGGTTCTCTTCGAAGAACAAGTCGATTGAGTTGTCACGAGCGGCAAAAATGGCTTGTTGAACTGTTCTTCGGCTCCGCCGCCTGATCCCTACGGCGTTCATTTCAGAGATCGCTTGACCGACGGCGCTGATCGCTGGCACCCCCAAGCGCGAGGCTGCACTTAGGGCGAGCGTTGTCGGCGTGAGCAAGTCCTCAATCCCGCGGACTCCTCTGAGTCCTCGGCGGAAGTTGATCTCTTCGTAATGACGTTCGAAGAGCATCCTCTGCCTGCGTTCGGGATAGCTGCAAAGACTCTCATACTGCACGGTTGAGTCATCAACTTCAAGTTGGTAAGTGTGGCGGACGCCTTCGGCCACAAAGTCGACTTCGAACGCAGAAGGACTGGTGGGTCCGTAGCTGAAACGGTGGGGATCACGGGGAATGTACTCGCCCCAGTCCCTGAGCGATTCACGCACGGCACTTGACAGCCAGGCGAGCGCGTCGAGGACATTGGACTTGCCGGAAGCGTTGGGGCCGTAGATCCCAGCGACGGTTAAGACGCGTTCCGAAAGAAGGTCAAAGCCGCGTGCGGCGGGTCGGTCCTCGTCGACAGCGATCATCGACAGCTCCACCGGATCAAGGATCGAACGATGATTGGAAACCTGAAATCGTAGCAACATGTCTAGTTCCTAGTATGATTTTGTCAAGTTGACAGCAAATATCGTAGTAATCTTACGAAACTGTCCTTTAGATTGCAACTATTGTGCTAGCTATCGTAACCTTCTGGGCAGAATACACATCAGTGAGTAGAGTTCGGCGATGGTGTTGAGAGCGAGCGCTTCGGTAGAGGTGCGGGCGACTCCACAAGAGATCTTGGAGTTCGTCCTCGACTTGGATCGGTACGGCCAGGTTGACTCGAAGATCCTTGCTGTCGGCTCCGTGGTTGGACCCGACGAAGCAGGCCGCGGGCGAGTGAGACTTTGGACGAGACTGAAGTGGACCCCGCCCGCTCCCGATGCACACACCTTTGAACTGCAGCGTTGGAGTCGGCTCACCTTCAGCGGCGTGGCGCGGCAACCCTCCCGGCTGATCCTTGATTTCACCGGGGTCGTCGAGTGCCAACCGAGCCCGGACAAAACACGGGTAACGCATTGGTATGAAATGAGATTTCGAGGTCCGTTCCGCCTGTTGGAGCGTCCACATCGCGCCTGGCTCCAACAAGATCTAGAAGAAGAGCTGCAACGGGTGGCCGACTGGTTCGACCGACCCTAGTGGTGTGTCGCGGGTTTGTTTGCGTGGTTGAGGGCTGTTTGTGCTCGGCG
>VXYK01000010.1:0-14283 GCA_009845995.1 Acidimicrobiaceae bacterium
TGACCCACCACACCGACACCAGCAACCCTCAATCCCACGTTAACGCGAAGGACCAGATTTCTACAACGAAGCGTTCTTTGTGCCGCCACAGGCGCGCTGGTCACACTTGCGTGATGAGTTGCATCACCAGGTGGGTGACGGTCTCAACAAGGCGCTTGATGCGCTCGAGCAGAGCAATCCGTCGTCACTGGAAGGCGTGCTGGCGCACATCGACTTCAACCGGCGGGTTGGCAATAGCGCGGTGTCGGACAAGAAGTGGCGTGACCTCATCGTCCACTTCTCCAAATACCAACTCCGTAACGAGGATTTTGAGTTCCCCGACCTGCTCGGCGCTGCCTACGAGTACCTGATCCGTGACTTTGCGGATTCCGCGGGCAAGAAGGGTGGTGAGTTCTATACACCTCGGCCTGTGGTCCAGTTGATGGTGCGCCTTGTCGATCCACAGGAGGGCATGGCGATCTACGATCCGTGTTCGGGGTCGGGCGGCATGTTGATCTACGCCCGCAACCATGTGGCCGACAACGGCGGCAACGCAGACAACCTTGTTCTCGCGGGACAAGAGAACAACGGTGCTACCTGGTCGATCTCCAAGATGAACATGTTGTTGCACGGCATTCGAGACGCCGACATCCGCCACGACGACACGCTCACCAACCCCGCGCATGTGAGCGGAGGCGAACTGAGACGATTCGACCGGGTGATCACCAATCCTCCGTTCAGTCAGAACTACGACAAGGGTTCGCTCGCCCAGCCCGAGCGGTTCCGTTACGGCTACACACCAGAGGGCGGCAAGAAAGCCGATCTGATGTTCCTGCAGCACATGCTCGCGGTGCTCAAGAACGACGGGATCGTGGCGACGGTCATGCCGCACGGTGTGCTGTTTCGGGGCGGTGCCGAGGGTGACATTCGCCAGAAGATCATTGAGGACGACCTGCTCGACACCGTGATCGGCTTGGGTCCGAACCTGTTTTATGGCACGGGAATCCCTGCCGCCGTGCTGATCCTGCGAGCGAGAGGTTCCAAGCCAACCGAGCGGAAGGGCAAGGTCCTGTTCATCAACGCCGACCGCGACTTTGGCGAAGGCCGCGCCCAGAACCATCTGCGCCCCCGAGACGCAGAGAAGATCGCTGCGGTGTACCGGGAGTTCGACGATGTTGAAGGCTTTGCCAAGATCGTCACTCGAAAAGAGTTGGCGGACAACGACTTCAACTGCAACATCCGCCGGTACGCGGACAACTCACCGCCACCGGAACCCCAAGATGTGCGCGCCCACCTCCACGGCGGTGTGCCCACCGCTGAGGTAGAAGCAGCCGAAGACCTAGCAGTCCAAGCAGGCCTCGACCGTTGTGCTCTGTTTCATGAACGCGAAGACGGTTACGCCGATTGGGTCTACAACGTTCAGGATCCGAGCGAGCAGGAAACTTCACGCAGCGTGGTTTCCGACGGGGTTGCGGAGAAGGCCGCTTCCAACCCTTGGCCTCAGTGGTGGACTGAAACCGTAGAACTCATGCTGTACGAGTTGCCAAGCCGGCGCAGCCTGGCGGGTTGTCGGCAGCAGTTTGTCGAGGACTTCACGCCTCGCATGGTTCTGTATGGCATGGAGCGTTTCGACGCAGCGGGGATCGTTGCCGCTTGGTGGGAGGAAAGCGTCTACGAACTACAAACAGCGGTGAGCCGGGGCTGGAAGGCGGTGATCAAAGCGTGGCTCACAACTGCCGTAGCCAGCCTGGACGATAAACATGCTCCCGCTTTGCATGAGCAGATTGCTATCAAGCTTCTAGCGGCGGCACAGTTGGCTGAGCGGGCCGATCTTGCGGCAGAACACGCCCGGTTCGATGCGAAGATCAAGTCGGCTGAAATCGCAAGTGACGAAGTAGACGACGCGGATGACAACGAGTTGAGTCCTGCTGAAATCAAGGAGTTGAAGTCAAAGCGGACTGAGGTCAAGAAGAAACTTGGAGCCATCGACAGCTCACTGCTCGCGACAGCACGAGAGAATCTCGACGACATTAAACCCGAACATGCGCCAGCGATGGCCATCGGTGTGCTCAACAACCGGCTTGAGGCTTTGGTTGCCGATCACTATGCCGTCCTAGAGCGCACCGTGCTTGCTTGGTACGACAACCTGATTGCCAAATATGGTAGTACCCTCCAGCGCCTCGAGACTGAGCGAGACGATGCTGCTGCCCGACTCCAAGAGCAGCTAAAGGAGTTGGGTTATGGGTGAATGGCAGAGAGTTCCACTGGGCGAAGCGTTTGAGGTGCAACTAGGAAAGATGCTGGGCGTGGGTTCCGACCGCGGTGAACAATCCAAGTACCTCGCAAATCGCAATGTCCAATGGGGACAAATCGTGATCGACGAACTCGGAACGATGAACTTCAGTCCGCGTGAACGCGAGCGCTATCGATTGCAGTCGGGTGATTTGCTTGTCTGTGAGGGAGGAGAGGTCGGAAGGGCAGCTTTGTGGTCAGATGAGCTACCTGAGTGCTATTTCCAGAACGCTCTTCATCGCTTGCGTGCAACAACCGGTGCAGATCACCGGTTTATGCGTTACTACTTTGAGTTTGCATCAATGACCGGGCTGCTTAGGGGGTTAACAGGACAGACGAGTATCGGCCACCTTCCTAGGTCCAAACTGGTGAATTGGGTTGTGCCATTCCCGCCGGTAGAGGAACAGCGGCGGATTGCAGAGATTCTCGACACGATCGACGAAACCATCCAATCCACCGAACGCGTCATCACCAAGCACAAGAGAATTCGCTCGGGCCTCTCCGACGACCTGCTCAACGGAAAGGTCGGTGGTGACCGCCCCGAGAATCCGAAGACAAGCGAAACACCGCCGCCTCGCGCAGAACCTCCCCGAGAAACTTGCTACCAGGTTTGGGGCCAAGTGGATGATTTGGTGGATCTGGTAACTACGAAAGCTCACGGGCAAAAACCTGTCGGGTTTCCTTACATAGGTCTCGAACACATTGAACCCGGTGCTCGAACCTTGACAGCGACGGCACCGTCGTCGGTCTCACAAAGTACAAATGGAGTCTTCGCCGAAGGAGATATTCTGTTTGGGAAACTGAGACCGAACTTGCGCAAAGCCCTTCAGGTTGGTTGTGACGGATTCTGCTCAACCGACATTTTGGTTCTGCGTACCAAAGCCGCAGTAAATCCTCGGTACGCGACTCATGCGGTTGCAAGTGAATCCGTCTTTCGACACGCTGAACGCAACTCGATTGGGACAGGTATGCCGAGGACATCTTGGCTTGCCGTCTCCCAAGCGACGGTTTTGGTGCCTCCGTTGGAAGAGCAGCGGCGGATAGCGGAGATTCTTGATAACGCTGACGAAACCATCCGAACTCATGAAGAGCAGCGAGACAAGCTCCAGCGGATGCGCTCGGGCTTGGCGGCCGATTTGTTGTCGGGCCGTGTACGTACGGTGGCGGCATGACCTCGGGACCCGAGTGGGAACAGGTCGAGCGCCCCCTGCTGGAACAACTAGCCGCGTTCGGGTGGAAGACGCTGATTTGGTCGGAACGCCAGTCGGTACACAACGTTGACCGCTCTTCTGATCGCGATGTGCTACTTGAAGCGCGGCTTGGGTCGGCGCTGCAGAGGATCAATCCCGGACCCGCCGGCACCTCTTGGCTCGATGACGCCCGGATCAACGCGGCGGTAGCGGAACTGCGGACGATGCCCGCAGGGGCGAAGTTGCTTGAAGCAAACCAGCAGGCCACCAAACTGTTGCTCCAAGGCACCGTGGTTGCCGGACTCGATGGGTGGGACGGTGGGCGGGATCAGACCATCAACTACATCGACTGGGAGAACTGGCAGGCGAATGACTTCCTAGCGGTGTCGCAGTTCGCGGTTGCCACACCGGGTCAAGCACCGAACATCCGGCCCGATGTGACACTGTTCGTCAACGGCATCCCGCTGGTGGTGATCGAAGTCAAGCCTCCGGGGCACGACAGCGGCATCACCGATGCGATCGACCAACTACGCCGATACTCCAATCAGCGTGGAAGCGAAATCGCCGAAGGAGCCGAACAACTCTTCTGGACAAACCAACTGACCGTCGCCACCACCGGCGAACGAGCCGAAGCGGCGACCTTCTCAGCGCTACCCGAGCACTACATGGCCCGGAAAGACCCGTGCCCGTCCACAGTCGCAGAGGTTGCGGAGTCGCTCGGTAAGCCCGTCGAAGCTGTCACCCAACAAGAGTTGCTGACCGCTGGGATGCTGGCGCCAGAGCGGTTGCTCGACATCGTCCGGCACTTCACCCTGTTTACCGACGCCGGCTCGGGTCGCACCGTCAAGATCGTTGGCCGCTACCAACAGTACCGAGGTGTGCAGAAGGCGATCCAGCGGCTACTCACGGGTGAGACCCGCGCGATTGACGGCCATGTCGACCGTCGGGGAGGGATCATTTGGCACACCCAAGGGTCGGGCAAGAGCCTCACCATGGTGTTCCTTGTTCGGGCGATGCGCAGCCACCCCGAGTTGCGAAAGTTCAAAATCGTGCTGGTCACCGACCGAATCGACCTCCAGAAGCAACTGAGAGACACCGCTGCTCTGGTTGGCGAGACCATCCATGTCGCTCGAAGCGCCGCAAACGCGAAAGAACTGCTCCGCCGACCTGGTCCGGGTGTCGTAATGGCAATGATCCAGAAGTACCGGGACGAGGAGATATCTGAGGCATTGAATGAGTCGGAGTCGATCTTGGTGATGGTTGACGAAGCCCACCGGTCCCACGGTTCAGCGTTGCACGCCAGTCTGATGAGCGCCGTGCCCAACGCGGCCCGTATCGGCTTCACCGGCACGCCGATTATCATGGGCAAGCGAAAGAAGACCCAGGAGATTTTCGGCGGTTACCTCGACCAGTACACGCTGCGCGAGTCGGAGGCGGATGGATCGACTGTGCCGATCTTCTACGAGGGCCGTACCAGCGACGCCGCTGTCAAGGGCGCATCCAAAATGGACGATCTGTTCTTCCGGTGGTTCAGCGAACTCACCGACGAACAACGGGAGACTCTCCAACAGAAGCACGCCACTGCCTCCCGGGTGCTTGAAGCACCGGAGTTGATTGAAGCCAAGGCGAAAGACATCCTGCGCCACTACATCTCGACAGTCATGCCCGACGGCTTCAAAGGAATGATTGTCGCCACGAGCCGAGAAGCGTGTGTGCGATATCACCAAGCACTGCTCAAAGCACGCGACGAACTGGTAGCAGAACTTGACCAGCGATCAGGTCAAATTGGTCAGCCCGCTGAGCGGTTCGACTCGGACGGGCCGTTCATGAGCAACGCCGTTAAGCAGGTTGACCTCATCCGCAACCTTGACTTCGCGGCGGTTATTTCCGTCGGCGATCACAACGACCCGCCCCACTACTCCCAATGGACCGACAAGCAACGTCAGCAGGAGCACATCGATAGGTTCAAGCTCCCACTCGGCGCCGCAGGCCAGGGGACTGCCCCGCTCGGGTTGTTGATTGTGAAGTCAATGCTGCTCACCGGGTTCGACGCGCCACAGGCCCAGGCCATCTACCTCGACCGGATGATCCAAGAAGCGGAACTGCTCCAAGCAGTCGCTCGCGTCAACCGGACGGCGCAGAAGAAGGACTCAGGCTTGGTGGTCGACTACTACGGGGTGTCGGCCCAACTCACCCAAGCACTCGCGGCGTACATGGGCGCCAGCGGTGATATAGACCCGGACGTCGACGGAGCCCTCCGTCCACTCACTCACGAGATCGACAAGCTCGAACCGCAACGCGAACGGTTGCGGCAGATCTTCGTGCAACGCGACGTGGAGCCAACGACCGAAAGTGCCGAAGACTGTGTTCATCTGCTGGGCGACGAACGACTCAGGACTGAGTTCGACGTTGCCCTGCGCGCTTTCCTCAACACGCTCAACACAGTCCTACCGAGACCAGCAGCGTTGCCGTTCATCGGAGACCTCAAGCTCTTCGGAGAAATCCAAGTTCAAACGCGTCGCCGCTATCGCGACACGCCCGAGGGCGACTTCGATCCGAGCAAGTACCAAGAGAAGATCCGCCGTCTGATCGATGAGCACATCACCGTGCTCGATCTTGAGCACAGGATTCCACCCGTGCGAATCAACGATGTCGCCTTTGCCGAACATGTCAGCCAGATCGACTCGGATCGGACCAAAGCCTCAGAGATGGAACACGCCCTACGCCACCACATCCGTGAACACGTCGACGAAGACCCCGCCTATTACAGCAAGCTCTCGCAGCGAATCGACGACATTCTCGACCGGCTCGAAGACCGCTGGGAGCAGATCGCCCTGGAGTTCGAGGATTTGATCGCCGATGTCAACGACGGACCCACCGACGAGGATCACACAGGACTCGACCCGACCACCGAATTGCCATTCCACAACCAAATGGTTGAGAAGGTGGCATCCTCGGAACCCGACGCGAGCGAGCGGCTGATAGCTCTAACGGATTCCCTCGTCGCCGAGATTCGACGGATCATCGGCACCGTCGGCTTCTGGGACAACGCCACCAAACAAGACGACTTGCGCAAGGTCATCAAACGATCGCTAGACGACAGCGACCTGTTCACATTGACCAGCCTCGACGAATTATCTGTCGAACTAGTGGCCCTCGCCAAAGCCAACCAACACCGCCTGAAATGACCTCTGCACCGGTTACCACACCTAGTTCGGAGTCCGATGTCGCTGGGGATGGGGTTGCTTCTCCGCTCCATGATTTGGACACCCTGGTCGTTGGGGATCTGGTGTTTGAGATCGCTCCGCCCAGCGATCGCAAGACGATCGAGATCATCGTTGAGCGCGACGCTTCGCTGGTGCTCAAAGCGCCTCGCGCCGCGACCGTTGATCGGGCCGAGCAATTCGTGATCGCCAAGCGCCCGTGGGTGTACCGCAAGCTGGCCGACAAGGACGCCCTGACCGGTCCCCCAATCGTGAAGCAGTTCGTCGCAGGGGAGGGCTTCGCTTACCTGGGCCGCAGCTATCGGCTCAGCCTCTCCCGCCCGGGAGATTCATCCGGCGTTCGGCTGGAGCGAGGGAGATTCCACCTCAGTGCCTCGGACGTGTCCCGTGGTGCGGAGTTGATGCGCCGTTGGTACACCGAAGTCGGTGGCCGATGGCTTCAGCGCAGAATCCGCCCCTGGGCATCCCGCCTGGGTGAATCCGAGGTGGCCGTTGAAGTCCGCGACCTCGGTTACCGCTGGGGTTCAGCCCGTCCTTCCACAGATGCCCAACGCATCAACATGCACTGGGCCACCCTCCAACTCCGCCCAAGCCTCATCGACTACATCCTCGTCCACGAGTTAGCCCACCTCCACGAGACCAACCACACCCCCGAGTTCTGGTCAATCGTCGCCCGCCTCATGCCCTCCTACGAACAACAGATTGCGACCCTATCCGCCACCGGCAAGACAATCTGGCTAGGCACCGCGGCACCGCAACAACCGCAAAGCGGTGGCCGCGAGATAATGCCGTCAAGCGCTGCCGTCGAGGCGTCTACCGGCTACGTTTGAGCCATGGCAGTAACCAACCAGACCGAGCTGCGTTCGGTGTATCGGGAACCGATGCCAAGAGCAGCCCAGAAAGTGGTGGATCGCCTTGACGTCCACTGTCGCAAATTCATTGCGCTGTCGCCGTTCTGCATCGTCAGCTCGACGGGCGTCAACGGAAGAGCTGATGCCTCGCCGCGCGGTGACCACCCGGGGTTTGTGCAGGTCCTTGATGATCGAACCCTGCTGATACCCGATCGACCTGGCAACAATCAGGTCGACTCGCTTCAGAACATCCTCGTTCACCCCGTCGTGGGACTGCTGTTCTTGGTCCCAGGAATGAACGAGACCCTGCGCGTCTGCGGTACCGCGGAGATCGTCACCGATCCTGAGCTGTTGGCACCGCTGGCGATACGCAACCGGGTGCCAGTTTCGGGCCTGAGGATAACGATCACGGATGCCTTCTTGCATTGCGGCCGAGCTTTGCTGCGTGCCCGGCTCTGGGACCCCGAAGCGCAGATCGACCGCGGGGACTATCCGACATACGGGCAGGTCTTGGCCGATCAGATAGCGGGGGCGAATGCGCAAGAAATCGACGCATCCGAGGACGAGGCCAACCGTGAGCAGCTCTACTGACCCGAGTCGAACTGACACGGTGGCACAACCGTGAGCCTTGCAGTTGAGCCGGGTGACCTCGCCGGTGTCGCGCAGCAGCACGGCCCGGCAGCTTATGTGCTGACCACGGGTGCCGACGGCAGGCCGCGGGTCATTCACGTGGCTGTCGACGTGGCTGACGACGGCACCATCTCAGGTGTAGTCGGCCGTAGCGCTGCCGCCAACGCCGTTGACCGCCCCAACCTATGCGTGCTGTGGCCACCCGCCGCCGACGGCTTCAGCTTGATCGCCGACGGCGCCGCTACCGTCAACGGCGAACCATCACCGGACACCCCGATAACGATCACCGTGACCTCAGCTGTAAGGCACCGTCCCGCTCGCAGTCAGAACCAGTGAATGAGCCAACTGAGACGGCTCAGCCCTACTCAATCCAACCTACTCAACCCAGCCCAACTCAAGCCTGTCACTAGGGGAAACAAATGACTCCAGCACTGCTCCACCCGTTTGCCTCTCCTGCCAAGGCAGCAGGCGACTACCTGCCGCTCGTGCGTGGAGAGGGCAGCCGCGTCTTCGATGCCGACGGCAAGTCCTACATCGACGGCCTGGCCAACCTTTGGCTGTGTCAGGTGGGTCACGGACGCCGTGAGATCGTTGATGCGGTGACCGCTCAGATGAGCGAACTCGAGTGCTACAACACCTTCAACCCCTTCACCAATCCGGTTGCGGATGCTGCTGCAGAATCGGTCAGGGCGCGCTCGCCGCACCCCGATGGCCGCGTGTTCTTCGGGTTGGGTGGGTCCGATGCCGTTGACACGGCTCTCAAGTTGGCACGCATGACGATGCAGCGTCGAGGTGACACCGACCGTCAGGTCATCATCCGTCGCGAGGGCGGATATCACGGAACCAACATGGGCGGCACGAGCGCGCAGGGGATCGGCTTGAATCGGCAAGGCTGGGGTGACCTTGTGCCGCACTTCGTCGAAGTCCCCCGCAACGACATTGAGGCGATGGCCCGAGCCTTCTCGGACCACGGCGAACGAATAGCCGCGGTGATGACTGAACCCGTGCAGGGTGCCGGTGGGGTGTGGCCGCCGCCCGATGGATATCTGCCCGCGCTGCGGAGGTTGTGCGATCTCCACGGCGCGCTGTTGATCTTCGACGAGGTCATCTGCGGGTTCGGGAGAACGGGTGAGTGGTTCGGAGCGCAGCGCTTCGGGGTCGTGCCCGACATGATGACCTTCGCCAAGGGAGTCACTTCGGGTTACCAGCCTCTGTCGGGCGTGATCGTGTCGCGGGCGCTGTGCGCCGAAATGGAGGATCCGGACTTCATTCTGAGAACCGGGTACACCTATTCGGGTCATCCGGCGTCGTGCGCAGCGGCAATCGCCAACATCGAATTAATCGACAGCGAAGGACTCCTGGCGTCGGCCACTGAGATCGGTGCGCAACTCGAAACAGGACTCAACGCGCTCGCGGAGGACGGCACGATCGAAAGCTGCCGCGGGAACGGGGCCGTCTGGGCGGCCGAGCTTGGTTACGACACGATGGCCGTCTGGAACGGCCTGCTGGACCGCGGAGTGATCGTGCGGTCGATGGGCACTGCTCTGGGGATCTGCCCACCGTTGGTGATCACCCCAGGCGAGGTCGACACGATCCTCGACGCCATCAGCGACTCAGTGGCCGCGAACCTGAGAGCCGACTAGGGCCGGGCAGGCGCAGCCGAGCCCGCTTGGACCTGAGCGAGTCCGACCAGACCAGCCCGACCCGACCGGGGCCACCGAGAGCCTGCTCATCGGGCAATCTCTCAGCCCTGATGCGCGGCGAATTCGAACACAATGTTGTTCCTGCCGGCTTCAATGTCGGTGTGGTCCAGATGGTGGATGACCGTCACTTTCTGGACACCGCAGTCCCCGAAAGGGTCGCAACTGATCATGCCGATCGTGCCCTGATAGCCGTCGACTGCGTAGAGATGCTCGCGTATTCCGGTTCGATCGATCACCAGGTCGCCGTCGATGACCTCGGACGCGGCGCGGATTGCCTCAAGGAGCAGCGTCGTGGCGTCGTACGCGTGGGCCCAGTAGGCGCCGCTCGGCGACTCCCCGTAGCTGTCTTGGTAGACCTGCAGGACCTCAGCGGCAGTCTTGCCGGTACTTTCGTTGGCTTCGTTGCCGAACCTCGTGTCCGGACCGGATATGTAGATGCCTTCAGATTGCGGCAGCGACATGAAACCGTCGATGAGCAGGGCCGCGTCGGTCAGCAATGTCGTGTTCTCAAGACCCGATACACGTGGTGCCTGGTCGACGATGAAGTCTCCGGCCGGTTGGAAAATGGGAAAGAACAACGCTTCGGGATTGCCCGACGCAACCTCGGTCAGTATCGGCACCATGTCGGTGTCCTCTTTGTTGACAGCGCTGACGGCGGTGACCGATCCACCAAGGTCGGTATAGCTGTCGGCGAAGGCTTGGGCTATCGATTGGGTGTAAGGATCGCCGTCGTGAATTGCCGCAGCCTTCGTCAAACCGAGTTGGTCGTGCACCATTCGGGCCATCGCCTCGCCCACATACAGCCCATTGTTCGAGGTGCGGAAGTAACCGGGACTGTGATTCGGACCGGGATTGCCCGCCAGATCCGATGTGAGCAGCGGGGAGGTGTTCGACGGGGCGATCATGGTCATGCCCGCGTTGGTGATCAGAGGTGCCGCGGCGGTCGCAGCAACCGAACAGCTGGTGCCGATCACCCCGACAACGTCCTGGTCCGCGACGATGGTCTGGGCGGCGGCCTGCCCGCCGTCGCTTGAGCACAGTTCGTCGAGGCCCGCTCCCATGCTGACGTCGAAACCGTGTATCGGTCCGAAGTCGGCGATTGCCAGCTCGACGCCCCGTTGGTTGGGAATGCCCAGATAGGCGACATCGCCGGTGATGGAGTTGAGGGAACGAATCTGGATTGCGTCACCCTCTGCGACAGTCACGGTTCCGAGTGAGTCGCGGTCGGTGGTTGGCGAATCGTCGGCATCATCGCCACAGGCGTTCAACGCCACGAGAGCGACTGCCAGCAATACGCAAGACAGGCCTCGTCGAAGGCCGGTCGCAGCTTTTTGGTTCAACTTGCCGTCGATGAGAGCAGTGTTCATGAGAGCAGTATGGCGGTTGTTGGAATCTATTCGTGCTTTCGGTTGTTGAATGCGCGTTTCGGCGTGCATCGACGCCTATTGTGACTTAATGAACGACGAGGTGTTTGCCGGTCACGAAGCTCTCACCTTCGATGACCTGTTGGTCGTGCCCGGTTGGAGCGAAGTTCTCCCTGCCGATGTTGATTTGTCCACGGTTCTTGCTGGCATCGAATTGCAAGTACCGCTGATGTCCGCGGCGATGGACACAGTCACGGAGGCTCCCCTCGCCATCGCCATCGCCCGGGACGGCGGTATCGGCGTGCTGCATCGAAACCTCACCGTCGCCGAGCAAGCCCAGCAGGTCGAAAGGGTGAAACTGGCTCAGGCCGGAATGATCGCGTCGCCCATCAGCCTTTCGCCAGATGCCACGCTGAACGATGCCGAGGAGTTGATGGCGAGCCACAAGATCAGCGGAGTGCCGATATGCGAATCGGGTGGCCGTCTGGTTGGCATCTTGACCAACCGAGATGTTCGTTTCTGCACTGCAGACGAGTACTCGAAACCCGTCACCGACTTTATGACGTCTGAACCGTTGGTAACCGCGCCGGTGGGCACCGAACTGGATGAGGCCGTGGCGATCTTGCACCGTCACCGGATTGAGAAACTCCCCTTGGTTGACGACGACGGAGTCCTTGGTGGTTTGATCACAGTCAAGGACATCGCCAAGCGGATCGAGTATCCCGACAGCACACTCGACGACGTAGGACGGCTCCGAGTCGCCGCGGCGATCGGGGTCAACGACACTGCCGAACGCGCCGAGGCGCTGGTAGCGGCTGGGGTGGACATGCTGGTAATCGACACTGCCCATGGGCACACCGCCGGAGTCGTCAACGCGGTGCGCACGATCAAGTCGGGCTGGCCGGAGGTGGTGGTGGTGGGCGGCAACGTCGTCACCGCCAGAGGTGTGGAGGTGTTGGCATCGGCCGGCGCGGATGTTGTCAAGGTCGGTGTCGGTGCGGGCAGTATCTGCACAACCCGAGTTGTTGCGGGGGCCGGAATGCCCCAGATGACTGCGATACACGACTGCGCCCAAACCGCCCGCGAGTTGTCGGTTCCCCTCATCGCCGACGGTGGAGTCATCGCCTCGGGCGACATCGTCAAGGCCTTTGTCGCAGGTGCTGACTGTGTCATGCTCGGCAACCTGTTGGCAGGGGTGGACGAGGCGCCCGGAGAGCTCGAGCTCGTCGAGGGTGCGATGTGGAAGACCTACCGCGGCATGGGTTCGGCCGGTGCCATGCGAGGGCGTGCCAGCGACCGTTACGGAAGCGGGCAGGGCGCGGGAAAGCATGTGGCTGAGGGCGTCGAGGCCCGTGTACGCTACGCGGGGCCGCTCTCGGAACTCGTCGGCCAGTTGACCGGCGGCCTGCGCTCGGGCATGGGTTATGCGGGTGCCGCCAACCTCGCCGACCTGCAGGATCGCACCCGCTTGGTGCGGATCAGCGGTGCCGGACTGCGTGAAAGCCATCCGCATGATGTTGACATTCTGCGTGACGATTAGTACCTGCCATTCGCGGCTGCTATTCGAGGAGGTCGTCGTCGGATTGGGTCGTCTGGTCGGGGAGCCAGTCGTCAAGGGTGTCGGTTGACGCGGGCATCTCGGCGAAGAGGTCATCTAACCCTTCCAGTGGTGACACGATGCCGCGTTCGGGGTGATCGAGGATCCAGCCTTGCGGGGTGGTGAAGTACCACTCGTTGCCGTCCTCGCGGACGTTGAACCATCTTCCTTCTCCATCGACGATGGGATCGTTGTCTGGTTGCAGATAGATAATGTTCTCGGCCCCGATGGGCATCACCGAGCGGATTCTGGCGACGGTTGAATCGTTGGGCCGAGGAAGTTGAACGTAATAGCGAGTGCCGTCGTCCGTTTCGAACACGAAGTTCAGCTTGACGTTGAATTCCGCGGGGACAGGTTCGTTTGGATCGAGTTCTGGTTTCTCCTCCGCCACCGCGAAGAGTCTGCCCTCCTGAACATCCACAAGCGTCGCTTTCACGACAATCTCCGAGAGCCCAGCGAGACCTTCTTTTGTTTCCGCGGGATCGTAGTCATAAGAAAACGATTGGAAATACGAGTCGTAGGTCTCTTCGAACAGATCTTCGTCTTCGGAGCCACAGGACACAATTAGATTGGTCAAGAGCAACAGCAATCCAGCCATCATCCAAGGTTTAGCCCGCCTTGATGCAACTGTTTTCTCGTGATTCATGATTCGGACACCTCAAGGCTGTTCATGTGTTGGATGGTGTGGTACACGTAGTACTCAGCGGTTGAGGTACCCCTTATCATGCATCCCCAGAATCCACTGGAGTGATGGCTTGCGCCTGCACTGTGGCCGACTTCGTGACAGATTGTTTTGCGCCGTTGATCGACAGGCAGCTTTGAACGGTTGCTTGAGATGCGGATATACGCGCGATCACACCTGTTCCCTCCGCCCCGATCGAAGCACACGTATCGACCCCGGTAGTCTGTTGTGTCGTACTGCTCGAAGTAGATATCTGTACCCGAATTGCACGCTTGGAGTGATCCGCCGCTGAAGTCTGTGGAAGATTCAAGGTACTCCATCGACCTTGTGGCGTGGTTTCGTAATGTCATCCAGTTGAATCCAGTCGACCAGCAGTAGTCGTGGTCGTGGTTGTCGGCTAGCCAGCCCTCTTCGGGTGGACCGACACCGAACGGGTCCGCTCCGGCGGGTGGTGTCGAAACAGCCAACATGACCATCAGGCAAGCGATGCTGACGGAGATTCTCGTTGCTGTGACGGCTGAGCGATTCTGGTTTGGTGTCATCGGCGGTTCCCTTGAGTACGGCTCATTTGTCCGAGAAGGTCATCGTCTGATTGGGTTGTCTGATCGGGGAGCCAGAGGAATCGACTCGGTGTGGGGTTGTGTGTTGGGGTCTGTGTGTGGTCAGTGGTTTTGGTGGTCGTAACGCCTCAGGAATGTGACTGTGTGGGCGCGGGTTAGCACAGAGTCTGGGTGAAATGTTGTGTCGCTGGTGCCGGTGGTGATCCCGGTG
>VXYK01000010.1:14383-45676 GCA_009845995.1 Acidimicrobiaceae bacterium
GCTGGTGCCGGTGGTGATCCCGGTGTTTGCCATCCAAGACACCGCCGCGTTGAGCGCTGCGGGAACGTCGTTGAACGGGTGCTGTGGGGCGTCCGGTTGGCCTGCCATGTTCCACAGATACATTGCCGCGTCTCCGCGGGTCACGGGTTTGTCTGGAACGAAATAGGAACCAGACACGTTTATGACACCTTGAGAGATCGCCCAACTTACCGGCTCGGTGTAATAGGCGCCGGCAGCGACGTCGAGGTAACCGGTAACGACCGCTATCGAGGCGTCGGCTTGGACCATCACGGGCCCCATGGGATGCGGGTTGGGTTCGGGATCAGCTTCAGGCTCCGGGTCGGGATCCGAAATTGGGGTTGGGGGTGGATAGTCGTTGTCGTTGACGATTTGCGTGGGAGGAGGGATAAACGGCGTCAACGGAGGCGGCGGCACCAGAACAGGCGGCGGAGGGTTGTCGTCGTCGTTGACGGTGACTGTGCCCGCATCGGCAGTGCCGATTGTGTAGCCGGATCCGGTTTTGATTGTGATGGTTACTGATCCGTTGGGTTCGTCGGTGCTGTCGCCTGTAGTGGGCACTGTGACCGTCGCTGAAGTGCCCGAGAGGGTGACTTGTTTGGCGCCTAGATTCGCCGACGTGACATGATCGCCAAAAGCGGTGACCGTGTAGTTCACTGTCAGCGGATCGGTCGGTGCCTCTGACGAGTTGATCGTGAAACTCGCGGCGCTGCCTTCAGTAATCCCAGAACCCGCCACCACACTCACCTCCGGCGTTACCGACACTGGCGCGTCGTCGTTGTCAAGCACGGAGACAGTCTCAGTCGACAAGGATCCGACGGTGTATCCGCCGCTGTCGTTCAGCGACAGCGTGATCGTGCCGTCTGGTTCATCCGCGTCGTCGTCGGTGGTGGCGATGGTCAGCGTGGCGCTGCCGGCAGTGGGAATCGTTATGGTCTGCGATCCCGTGCCTGCGCCGAACTCACCGCTGGCGGTAACCGTCACGAGTACCGCAAGTTCTGACGTCGGGGCGGGCGTAGCTGTCAGCGTGAACGTGACGTCCTCGCCTTCGCTGCCGCCTCGCGACGCAGTAATGTCCACCTCCGGTGTGACTGGTGGCGGGTCGTCGTCGTCGGACACGGTGACTGTGCCCGACTGTGCGGTGCCGCTCACGGTGTAGCCTGCCCCGGCGTTGATTGTGACGGTGACTGATCCGTTGGGTTCGTCGGTGCTGTCGCCTGTAGTGGGCACTGTGACCGTTGCTGAGCTGCCCGTGAGGGTGACTTGTTTGGCGCCTAGATTCGCCGACGTGACATGATCACCAGAAGCGGTGACCGTGTAGTTCACTGTCAGCGGATCGGTCGGTGCCTCTGACGAGTTGATCGTGAAACTCGCAGCGCTGCCCTCAGTCACCGCCGCACCTGCTGTCACCGACAACTCCGGTGTGACCGTTACGGGTTCGACATAGTTGTCGTTGTCTTTGACTTGTACGGTCGCTGAGCCTTGCGTGTCGCTCACCCGGTAGCTTGACCCGGTGTTGATTGTGACGGTGACTGATCCATCGGGTTCGGGTGTGCTGTCGCCTTTGGTGCATGTTCTGACCGTCACCGAACTGCCGGTGAACTCAACGGTCTTGTCGCCTAGTGCGACCACTGGCTTGTCTTTGAGGTCGCTGGCGCACACGAAGTCGCCGGTCTGGGTGACGGTGAAAGACACAACAATCGTTTCCGAAGTCGTTGGGGTGCCGCTGATTGTGAACATCGGGTACTTGCCCTCGGTAACCTCGGTACCTCCTGTCACGGAGAGCTCAGGACCGACATACTCGATCAGCGGCGACAAAGCATACAGATACCGTGCGTTCGTGTTGGGTCTGTCACCCCCGATCAACAACGAAAACGGGGTGCTCGTCGAGTCGCGGGAACTGAGATCAGCGATCCGAGGATAGTCGCTGCCCAACTGACGACCGGGGCGGCCGGTGCCGTTGTCGTAACTCCCAGTCCAGATGCCGTTGGTTTTCAAGATGTCGTCGCTGTTGTCAACATTGACCGTGTTACCCGACTCGTCGACCGCCGCGAGGCTGTCCCAGTCGCCGTCATAGAAATCGGCGTAATCGTCAGCCACCTTGGCACCACCAAGCCAATAAATCGGCACGCCCGCCTGATCGACCCCAGGGTTGGTGTTGCTGTTGTCGCGGGCGTCCACCACAGCAGTCGAAGCCACAGCCCGGAACCCGCTAGCGAACCCGGCTATCTCGCTGTGACCCCCAGCAGCCCGTGTCTGCACAAAACTGTTGTAATCAGCAATGTCGGCAGAAGTAGCATTGCGCTTAGTTGAAGACACGAACAACAACCGGAACCGGTCACCAAAGGACAAACCCGAAGGAACCAAACTCGCACCCTCCTCCAACATCCCAACCACCGGAGCAGCCTCGTTGTCGATGGTCGTCGCGGTCTGAACGCTTCGGGTACCCACCGTGTAGCCGCTGCTTGCGCTGGGGACCGGACCTACGACGGATGAATCGGCCCCCGCGGGGGGCATGAACGCCATCAGAACGATGACTAGACACGCCACCCCGAGGGCCTTTTGGGGGAGACTTGCATGTAGACTGCTCGGGATCTTCATAAACACATTGTACAATATACTGTTGTACAAAGAAGTATTGACCATATGACATAGCTTTGTCAAGATGTTCATGGCTTGAGTGCTACTTCCGAGTGGGCATGGATATGAGTGACGACCTGAAAGAGACGAACTCATGGGAGGTGCTGAGCACCGAGATTGAAGACGTCCGACTTCGCCTAGGAGTCCAGATCCAGTTTGTTTCTGGCACGGTCGCCCGACTCCAGCACGGAGTTCTTCGCAGGTTTGCTGACCGGGGAATCACCAGCCGCGACGATTATTGGACGATGGCACTCATCCGCCGCGTCGGAGAGCGTGGTGTCTCGATCACCGAGCTCGCCGTGGCCATGGACGTGACCACGGGCACGATCTCCAACCGAATCGAACGCCTTCACAATGAAGGACACCTAGCTCGGATCCCCCACGAGCGGGATCGACGCTCGCATCGGGTGGTGTTCACAGCCGATGGCGAGAAGCTGATCGACGAGATGGTCCAAGCGATGACCGCTGTTCACCAAGAGTGCCTCTCGGCGCTCAGTGAATCCCAGTGCGATGAGCTGTCTAAGCTGCTTGATCTGTGTATGGACTGAGCGCGGCGGGTTCAACCGATCTGGGCCCGTCCTTGGACTAAACCCGTCGCCTAGCCTAAACCCTTCGCTCATCCCTGAGCGATGGCGTCCAACACGTTGAGACGGGCGGCACGGCGAGCCGGAACAATCGCCGCGGCGATGCCCGCTATCGCAGCCACCACGAGGTAGGTCAACAGATCGTTCACCGGAACATCGAGCGCGCTGATGAAATCGTCAGGCATGACCGAAACTGCCACACTGCCGAAAGCCGTTCCCAACAAGATCCCGAGCACACCTCCGAACACGGCGATAATCGCACCCTCGAAAAGCACCATGCGCAGCATTTGGCGGGTGGTCATACCCACCGCCCGCACCAAACCGAGTTCTCGAGTTCGTTCAAACACCGAAAGGGCCAAGGTGATGGAGATACCCAGCAGTGCAATCAACACCGATACCCCCACCAGCACGTTGATCACGGTCAACGCGCTGTCGACCTGACCGGCCTGGCGGTCTTGGAACTCGTCACGGGTCTCGACATTGAGCGTCGGATAGTCGTCGGTATAGCTCTGCAGCGCGGCCCGGGCCTGCTCCTCCGACACCCCGTCGCGAATGTTCACCGAAATGAACTGGTCCTGACTCGACGGGAAACGATCAGCCCACAACTCTAAAGAGATCACACGGTTACCGTAAATGCTCGAATCGGTGAAAATTCCAGCCACGGTCACTGTCTCCACGGTCCCGTCCGGGAACTCGATGTCGAAGGCGGAGCCGAGGACAAAATCGTTGTCTGTGGCCATGTCCTCATGAACCCAAATGCTGTTGCGGCCGAACAGCGACTCGTCGAGTGCGACAAAATCTGGATCAAGGTGATCCAGCGAGGCTGCCAGATCAGCCGCCGACGAATCACGAACCACGTCGTCGAAGACCGTGCGATAAGCCTCGAAAGCGAACCTGTAGCGAACCACGCTCTCCGCCTCGGTGAGACGCTCCAGATCGTCGGCCAACGCCGGGCTGAACTGGCTGTCGGGTCCGCCGCCGCTGGAAGGCGAAACGAACCAGTCCGAAGTCACCGACTCTTCAAGCACGTCGGCGAAAGTGGCTTTGAACGAGGACGCAACCACCGCAGCCGTGCTGACCAGAGCCAATCCGATCATCAAAGCGGCTGCTGCCGAAGCGCTGCGGCGGGGGTTGCGACCAGCGTTCTCGCGGGCCATGCGGGCGTTTGATTTGAGCGTCTTGGGCAACCAACCGCGCAGGAATACGACTAACCCGAGAATCACTACCCCGACAGGCATCAGCACTACTGACCCCCACTCAGCGGTCAGAATCGCCACCAACCCAGTCAACAACAGGACCGCACCAGCCGCGCCGAACAAGAACAACCCCACACCAGCAACAACCCAGCGGAGTTTCCAACCCATGATGAACGCCGCATCGACTCCGCGTACACCCACAAGCACGATCGACAAGGTCACAGGAATCAGAGCCAGAGCGCCAAGCAGCCTTGCCAGTGCGGCACCGTCAAATCCTGAAATCAGGTCGATCACCGAAGTGATCAACAGAAACAGGACCCCCAGAGTCGCCAATCCACCCGCCGCGGCGGTGACAACGCCGGTGATGCCCAACAGGATCGCCAATGGCCATCGGCCGATGATGTTGCTCAATGGGCGGGCCAGCATCGGGCTGATGCTGTTGACCCCCAAGAAGATCGTCAGAGCCGCTAGACCGACCAGTGCTAGAACCGAGACGATCTCCAATTGAAGCACCAAGGCCGCGAGCATCATCGCCAGACCGAACCCGAGAGTGCCGTAACGCCCGAATCTCGGCACCAATCGCCTGATCCCGAAGGCGTTGCCGATCGCGGCTAGCGAACCGAGTCCCAAGATCGGCAGCCAGTCATTAGCGGCGATCGCGAATACCACGACGATCCACGACACCATCGTCACTATCCCGCCGATGATCAGGTTGGCTTCTGGAACGTGACGGGACAACCGAGCATCTTCGCGCAGCGCGGCCATCGGGCTTATCCGTCTGGCCCGCAGCGCTGGCGCAACCGCGCTCGCCATACTCACGCCGATACCGACGCCAACCCCCCAGATGAACGTTGCCGGTTCGAGCAGAAGTTCGTTGCCGCCGGGGCCGAAATCAAGCCGAGCCAACAACCAGCGCAAACTCCAACCGAAACCGATTCCAAGCCCCGTACCGACCACGGTGGCGAACAGCCCGACAAGCAGCGCATCGCCGAGCAACGCCGCGGTGACCTGGTTGCCGCTCGCCCCGATCGCGCGCAACAGGCCTAGTTCACGGATTCGCTGGCCGATGAGAATCGTGAACACGTTGAAGATCACAAAAGCCGAAACTGCCAGGATGATGAAGGCGAACACCAGCAAGAACGTCTGGAAGAAGCCGATGAACTCTTCGAAATCCGCGGTCTGTTCCTCTACGAGTTGTTCACCGGTGACAAGTTCGATTCCGTCTGGCAGCGCCGCGGCAACCGCGGCTCCTACCGCTGCTGAGTCCGCTGAAGCACGGGTTTCGAAGGTGATCTGGTCATATCCGGTGCCGAGATTGATCACCTCGCGAGCAGTGGTGGTTTCGTAGGCGACGAGCTTCGCTCCGACCAGCGCATTCTCGTCGGGGGAGGCGAAAAAGAAGGTCCCGACCAGATCGAATTCACCGGGTCCGGCAGGGTTGATGACACTGTAGGTCTCACCGATTGCGAAGTTCCCTTCAGCAAATGCGTCACTGTCGAGCGCGAACTCGCCAGGACCTTGCGGTGGTCGACCTTGCTGGATGAACAACCCTGGAACCGAGCTCTGGTCGGGCCAGTTGACCCCGAGATTCGGTGCGGGGTTCGCGGTCTGAGCCTCTCCGTCACCGTCGATCGGCACGGAGCCGAACTTGAGAATCTGCGGTTGCACGCCTGCAACCCCGTCGATGTTTTGAAGAAGGTCGACCACATCGTCACCCACCGGAGTGCCGACTAGCTCCCGTTCACCGAACTCGACTTCTGCACGCACTGCAAATTCGGTGTCGCCGTCGATGTCTTCGGCAATATTGCCGAAGGTCGCCCGCAGACTGTCGGTGAACACGAACACACCGACTGTGAACATCACCCCGAGCGTCACCGCTGAACAGGTGAGAAGGAAGCGGAAGGGCTTGCCTGAGATGTTGCGCCGGATCAGCTTGAAGATCATCAGTGAAGCTGCTTCATCTGGTCGAGAACCTGTTCGGCGGTCGGGTCGAGCAGTTCGTCGACGACCTTGCCGTCGGCCAGGAAGATGACTCGGTCTGCGAAAGCGGCCGCTAGGGGATCGTGGGTGACCATGACGATCGTCTGGCCCATGAGGTCCACTGCATCGCGCATGAACTGCAGGATCTCGTTGCCTGACGTGGAGTCGAGGTTGCCGGTGGGTTCGTCTGCGAAAATGATCTCAGGACGGCTTGCCAGAGCGCGGCTGACAGCCACTCGTTGCTGCTGTCCACCGGACAATTCGCTTGGTAGATGGCTCATCCGGTCAGCCAAGCCGACGGTGTCGATGACTTCGTTCAGCCATGCGTCGTCGGGATCGTTGCCGGCGAGGTCCATGGGCAGAGTGATGTTCTCGAGCGCGGAGAGAGTCGGCACAAGATTGAAGGCCTGGAACACGAACCCGACCTTGTCACGGCGCAACAGGGTCAGATCACGCTCGCTCAGAGATGAAAGGTCGGTCGCGCCGATGAAGACCTGACCGCCGCTCAGCGTGTCGAGTCCCGCAAGACAGTGCATGAGCGTGGATTTGCCCGAACCCGACGGACCCATGATGGCGGTGAACTTCCCCCGCTCGAAGTACGCGTCGATGCCGTCGAGGGCTCGAACCTCGGTGTCGCCTTCGCCGTAGATCTTCGTGGCGCCGACGGCGAGGGCCGCAGTTGCGGAAGAAGCAGAAGAAACGGGTGCATCGCTCATGAAAGCTCCGGTTCACTAGGGAGAGGATTCGCAAAGCTCCGCACAAGGCTACCCGAGCCCGTACACCTAGCTACCCGAGTTTGTGCGGGTTTGGGCGCACAACGTGGCAGAGTCGTGCGATTCTGTGGGACCGGAATCGGATTGGAAAATGAAGGAGCCGAAATGCGCCCGGTGAAGATCGCTACTTGGTCAGAAGTGCCTGATCGTGAACCAGTGGGGGCGCTGGTCGATGGGGTCGACCTGGTAGTCGTTCGTTTCGACGACAACCACTCGGTGCTCTACGGGCGTTGTTTGCACCGTGGCGCGCTGATGGCTGACGGCCGAATCAGCGGAGACAACCTCATCTGTGGACTTCACGGTTGGGACTATGTCTTCCACACTGGCGTATCCAGTTACGACAACACGGAGCGACTCGCCAAGTTCGCGTCATGGGTCGAAGGCGATGATCTCCTCGTGGACCTCGACGAGGTCGGCGCATGGACCAAAGAACATCCCCAACCCTTCGACCGAGACGCATACCAGGGCGCTTATCAAGATCCCCACGGCGACCCGGCGGAACCCCATGTCGGGTTGATAAGGCGCTTGGCCAACGAGGGGTTGGACTATCTCGGTCACCACGGACCCGTTGTATCCATGGGCGTCGAGAGAGATCAACTCCCGAAATGGGACGACATCCAGTTCGTGACGGCGCAATTGGCGCGCAAACCCCAGCTCGATCATGTGGAGGTGGGCACCGAAGTGCTCATCGGCCCCAACGCCGCCAAACCGCTGCGCCTCGAAATCCCGGTGTTCGTAAGCGACATGAGCTTCGGAGCACTCTCTGAAGAAGCCAAGGTGGCGTTGGCGCGTGGCGCAGAGTTGGCAGGAACGGGAATCTGTTCGGGAGAGGGAGGGATGCTGCCCGAGGAGAAGGCTGAGAATTCACGTTATTTCTACGAGTTGGCGAGCGGAGAGTTCGGCTGGTCGATCGACAAGGTCGCCGACGTGCAAGCCTTTCACTTCAAACTGGGCCAGGGAGCCAAGACTGGAACGGGCGGACATCTGCCGGGCATCAAAGTCCAGGGCAAGATCGCCGAAGTGCGGGGCCTCGAGCCGGGAACCGATGCCATCTCCCCGTCCACGTTCATCGAGTTCGATTGCGAAGACGACTACCGACGTTTCGCGGACCAAGTCAGGGAGGTCTCGGGCGGGGCGCCGATCGGCGTGAAGATGTCGGCCCAACACATTGAGGACGACATCGACGCCGCACTGCGGATCGGCGTCGACTACATCATCCTCGACGGCCGCGGCGGGGGTACCGGCGCCGCGCCTGTCGTTTTCCGCGACCACATTTCGGTTCCTACGATCCCGGCGCTTGCCCGGGCGCGCCGCCATCTCGACAGCCGCGGTCGCCGGGACATCACCCTGGTCATCACGGGCGGACTCAGGACCCACACCGATTTCGCCAAAGCGCTTGCGCTTGGCGCTGACGCTGTGGCTGTTTCCAATTCGGCCATGCAAGCGATTGGCTGTATCGGTATGCGGGCTTGTTCAACCAACAACTGTCCAGTGGGCATCGCCACGCAGAAGCCTGAATTGCGGGCCCGCCTACCGGTAGATGAAGCAGCGCAGCGACTCGAGCGGTTCTTTGCTGCGGTCACCGAACTGATGGGTGTTCTGGCACGGGCCTGCGGTCACACCCATCTGCGGGAGTTCTGCACCGACGATCTCACCACCTTTGACTCAGAAATGGCCCAACTCACGGGCATCGCCTATGGAGGAGTAGCAAAGTGAGCGACTCGCTTGACGACAGTCCATCGATTGAAGAGCCCCCTCTGCCACAAGAAGAGTTCTCGTGGCACCGGCTCGTAGGCCTCGACGAGTTGCCTCAAGGTCGCGTCTCGACGGTCACCATTGGCCACGAGAGCCTCTGTGTGACCCACACGCTGGAGGGTGGCTACGGCTGTCTGGCCAATGCCTGCCCACATCAGGCCGGCCCACTCGGCGAAGGGTCGATCGAAGCGGGATGGCTCCGTTGTCCATGGCACGGCTACGACTATTCGCCCAAGAACGGCAAACCGCCAGGAGCCTTCTCTGACGCGCCGGCCGCTTATCGGACGGAGGTTCGCGACGACGGGGTGTATGTCGCCCTTCCACATGAAATGGCCAGACCCCGAAGTGTCTCCGACGTAATGGTCGAAACGATGGTCAACTGGGGTGTCACCCACGTCTTCGGGATGGTCGGACACTCCAATCTTGGTTTCGCTGATGCCATGCGTGCGGCTGAGGAGCGCGGCGTCCTTTCCTTTATCGGAATCCGCCATGAGGGTGCTGCCTCGTTCGCGGCGACTGCCTACGGCAAGTTGACCGGCAAGCTCGCGGCTTGCTTCGCGATCGCGGGTCCCGGCTCTACGAACCTCATGACCGGGCTGTACGACGCAAAAACCGATCGGGCGCCGGTGCTTGCGATATGTGGACAGGTTCCAAGCAAAGTCCGTGGTCGCGGGGCTTTTCAGGACACCGACCTCTCTGCGGCGTTCGCCGATGTCGCCCGCTATTCGCAAACCGTGCAGGCAACCTCTGACCACGGTGAGCTGATGACTCTGGCATGCAAGACGGCGTTGGTTGAACGCGATGTGGCTCATTTGGTGTTGCCTGACGAGGTCCAGGTGCTCGCGGCCGGCGACAACGCCCGCGTGGGTTCGCCCGAGGGTCGCACCGGAGATCGTGAGATCGCACCGCCCGCACAGTCGTTGCGTGCGGCTATAGAGGCGATTTCGGCCGCTGACCGGCCCCTTGTCATCATCGGCAACGGCGCCCGTGCGGGAACCCGTGACATCGTCGCTTTCGCTGAAGCCATTGATGCACCGGTCGCCACGACCTTCAAAGCGAAGGGTTTGATCTCAGATCAGCATCGCTTGGCGGCGGGTGTGCTGGGGCGCTCCGGTACTCCTGTGGCGAGTTGGTTCATGAACGAGTCCGACATGATCGTGGCGTTCGGAGTTTCGTTCGCGAATCACACCGGAATCGCCGATTACAAGCCGATCGTGCAGGTTGATTTCGATCCGATGGCTCTTGGCCGTTTTCATCCCGTAGCGGTTCCGGTCCAGGGCCATGTCGGGGTTGTAGCCAAAGCGCTGCTCGAGGGGCTTGGCGGCTTCGGCGATGAGGGGGGCGGGGAACCGACTGCCCGCAGTGGTGCTGCAGATGAAGTTGCGCAGCGCTGGACCATCTGGCGTGACGAGAAGGCCAGCCGACGCCGAGATGATCGCGGCGCTGGGATCGGTGCCGCAGCGCTCTTCGACGCGCTCAGTGATTGTGTCCCGGCAAACGCCGTCATGCCGGTCGACGTTGGCAACAACACCTACTCGTTCGGTCGTTATTTTGAAGTGCGTCAGCAGACCGTGTTGATGTCGGGTTACCTCGGGTCGATCGGCTTCTCGCTGCCGGCCGCGATGGGTTGTTGGGCCGCCACACAAAGCCAACCCGAGTACGCCAACCGCCCGGTCGTGTCCGTTTCGGGTGACGGAGGTTTCGGTCAGTACGCCATGGAGATGACGACAGCCGTGAAGTACGGCATGAACATCACCCACGTGCTGATGAACAACGGAGAACTCGGCAAGATCTCCAAAGAGCAACGAGCGGGCGACTTCGATGTCTGGCAGACCTCGCTGCACAATCCCGACTTTGCGGCTTTCGCTGAGCTGTGTGGCGCCAAGGGTGTTCGGGTGACCGAGATCGACCAGTTGTCCTCTGCGATTGCCGAAGCCATTGCCCACCAGGGTCCCGCCCTAGTCGAAGTCATCACCGACGCGCTGCTTGTTTGAGATCCGGGGCAGGCACCGAACGGTGTTGTTGAGCAGAAACCGGTTACAGTACGGCCTTGATGAGCATCATCACCACGAGCGGCTTGACGATGCAGTTCGGGGCACAGCGTGCCCTCGACTCGCTCAACGTTGATGTGCAGAGTGGTGTGACCGGCCTCGTCGGTGCCAACGGCGCAGGCAAGACGACCCTGATGAGCCTGGTGTTGGGTTTGCGTGCACCCACCGCCGGGCAGACACGGGTGCTGGGGCTTGATCCGCGAACCAGGGGCGCAGAGTTGCGTGCGCAGATCGGCTATGGGCCGGAGCGCAACGTCGTGCCGGAGGATATGCCCGCAGCGGATTTCGTGAAACACATGGCTGAGGTGCGCGGCATGCCTCGCAACGAAGCAAGGGGTCGTGCCAGCGACGCGTTGTGGCTGGTCGGACTAGGAGAGGAGCGTGCGAGAGCGCTGGGGACGATGTCCACTGGTCAACGTCAGCGGGTGAAGCTGGCGCAGGCCATCGCCTCGGATCCCGCGCTGCTGCTATTGGATGAGCCGACTGACGGTCTCGACCCGGTGCAGCGCGATGAGATGCTGTCGTTGATCCGCCAGGTCAGCCGCGAATACGGGATCGATGTGCTCCTCTCATCGCATCTGCTTGAAGAAGTTGAACGGATCTGCGATCACATTGTCGCGCTCGACGCCGGCCAATTAGTCGCTCAGGGGCGGCTCGAGGATCTCGTCGGAGATGAACAGGGCGTGGTGGTCGAACTGGCAGAGACTGCTGAACAGCCGGAGACGTTCAACGATGTGGTGAGCCAGTTGTCGGAGTCCGGCCTTGAGATCCGCCGTGGCGAAGCGGCGTCGCGCCTGGAGGTGATCGGACCCGATGCCGATCTGGTTGCGGACCTGGTGCGCGACGCAGTTGCTGATGCCGACGCGAGGGTCATCCGTATCGAGCGTCGCCGACGTCGTCTCGAAGATCTCTTCTCGGTGGGGACACGATGAACGCCGGCTCCACGAACGCCAGTGCCAACAACAACGGCGCCAGGTCGAGCGCGGACGGCACCGAGATCCATGACCGCGGTTACCGTAAGTACGAGGGTGCCCGATCCGGTGTCGTCGGGGCGGTCCGTTCCCTGGTGTGGCAGACGATTCGCAGCATTCTGGGTCTGGGACGCCCGGCTCGTCACAAGGTCTTCCCGGTGATCGTGGTGGTGATAGCCGCGCTGCCTGCCGTGGTGTTCCTTGGTATCGCTCTCTTGTTTCGTGACTTGGGTGATGACTCGCTTGTCAACTATTCGGATCTGTTCGGATTTTCGGTGGCTCCGATAATGATTTTCGCCGCGATGGTGGCGCCCGAGGCTTTGGTTCGTGACCGCCGCGACGGCATGTTCTCGCTGTATCTGTCAACGCCGTTGACCCGGATTTCATATGTGGGCGCCAAGGCTCTGGCCGTGCTCTCGGTGATGATGATCATCGCATTGGGGCCGGTGCTGCTTGCTCTTGTGGGTTACACCGTGGTGGGTGACGGCCCCCCGGGGGTGGTGGATTGGTTCAAGGTCTTTTTCAGGCTGACCGCGGCCAGCTTGGTGATCTCGGCGTTGATGGCAGCCGTTTCGATGGCCGGTTCCAGCGTGACAGATCGCCGGGCTTTCGCGAGCGTCACAGTTATCTTGGTGATCTTCGGCGGAGCGATTGTCAGCGGCATTCTCATAGATGCAGCCGAGTTCTCGAACTCATACGGTTTCCTTGACCCCATGGGCACCGCGGGCGAAATGGCGACGCGGATCCTCGGTGAGTCTCCAGACGGTGGTCAAGCCTTGTCGGAGATCGATACCGAAGTCGTGGCTCTCGGTACGGCGGCTTGGTTCGCGGCCGGGGCCGGCATTGTGGGATACAAGTACCGAAAGCTCGAGGCGACCTGATGAGTGCTTCTGAGCCGTCTCTCCTGCCACCCCCGGCCCCGCCGCCCGTATCCACCGCGAGGCCGATCGTTGAAGTCCAAAATGTCACCAAGTCCTTCGGTGATGTGGTCGCGGTGTCCGACGTTAGTTTCACTGTCGGGCCCGGTGTGACCGCCCTGCTTGGACCCAACGGTGCCGGCAAGTCAACGCTGTTTCGCATGCTCTGCGGTCTCACCGCTCCCTCGCGGGGCACTGTGCGTGTGCTCGGCGAACAAGCTCGCGAGCATCGCAATGTCCGCGGCCGCATCGGACTTGCACCCCAGCAAGACGCGTTGCTGGATCGGTTCACGGCGTACGAGTTCGTTGAACTAGCAGGTAAGACTCACGGAGTTGCCGACCCGTCGGACCAAGCGCGCCAGAGTTTGGCGTATGTGGATCTGGATCCCGAAGACCCCAAGAGGGTCGGTGCCTATTCCAAAGGGATGAGGCAACGAGTCAAATTGGCCGCTGCGCTGGTCAACGACCCGGACCTGCTGATCCTCGATGAACCGCTAACCGGTCTGGATCCGGTTCAACGCAACCGCATGATCAGCCTGTTCCACGATCTCGGCGACGGCGGCAAGTGCCTGCTGGTTTCGAGCCATGTGCTTGATGAGGTCGCGCGAATCGGTTCCAACGTGCTGGTGATCGCGCAAGGGCGACTGGTCGCGTCAGGCGACTACCGGCGTCTACGCGAGTTGATGGACGACCGCCCCCATCGCATCAGGGTGCAGGCGGATGATGCTCGCAAGCTCGCCTCAGCGCTTATCGGACGCGGCGTGGTTGATGGAGCCGCCGTGAGGGAGAACGCCCTGTTGATCGACACGCTCAACGTCGACCGCTTCGGTCGCAATATCGCTCCTATAGCGGCCGAATTGGGTATCCGGCTTCGTGAGGTAGTCCCCACAGACGACGACCTCGAATCCGTCTTCAGGTATCTGGTGGAGCGGCGATGACCGGATCCGTCTCTGGTTTGCGAGCCATCGTGATCACTCATCGACTGCTTGTTCGTCAGTTGGTCACGAGGGGGCGAATCGCCGCACTCCTCGGCGTTGGGATCATCGTTTCGTTGGTTGTGGCGCTGGTCTCGCGCGCTGGAGGCGAAGACGAATCGGCCGAGGAGGCTCTTGAGATTGGAACCTCCGTGATGTCCAATCTGGGCTTCACGATTGTGGTCCCGATCGTGGCTCTGGTGTTCGCCTCAGCGGCATTCGGCGACCTCAAAGAGGACGGCACGCTGGTGTATCTGTGGCTGCGTCCCATGGACCGCTGGCCGATGGCTGTCGCTGGTTGGCTGGCAGCCGCGACTGTCAGCTTGCCGGTGACTCTGGTGCCATTGACTGTGGCAGCGTTGATTGCCGACGTTGGGTCGGAGCTGGTCTGGGCCACGGTTTTGGCCTGCGTGGTCGGCAACCTCGCCTACACCGCGGTGTTCATGCTGCTCGGCTTGCTGACGAAGAACTCCGTTGTGTGGGGTATCGGGTACATCCTCATATGGGAAGGACTCGTGGCAGGAATCAGCGGTGTGGGGGAGAAGCTCGCGATCCGCGGTTACACGCGGTCGATCATCGCCGAGCAGACCGGCGTTGACCTGTATTTGGGCGACCTCTCGCTGGGAATCGCCGTTGTAGTACCGGCGCTGGTGATTCTCGCGGCGGTTGTGCTGTCGACGCTGCGTTTACGGTCACTCGACGTCGCCTGAGCCCCACCAACGAACGTATCGACGCTCAGCGGCCAGTGAAGGAGGCTTTACCGGGTCCGTTCTCTAGGAAGCTCTGCACGCCGATGGCGCAGTCTTCCGTGTTGAAGGCGTCGGCGAACAGTTCCGACTCGATTTTGACTGCTTCATCGAGCGGCAGGTGGTACCCGCTGAGTACGGCTGCTTTGGCCAACTGGAGTGAGGCCGGGCCGGCCGCATAACCCTCGGCCATCTTGACCGCTTCAGCTTGCACTTCGTCGGGCTCGAAGACAGCGGAGATCAAATTGTTGGCCAGCGCTTCTTCGGCGCCTATGGCGCGGCCCGAATAGACAAGGTCCTTGGCCATGGTCACTCCGGCCAAACGGGCGAGCCGTTGTGTGGCGCCTCCGCCTGGGATGATGCCCAACAGTACTTCGGGGTTTCCGAGCTGGGCGTCGCTGGCGGCCACACGAAAGTCGGTTGCGAGAGCGAGCTCGAGTCCTCCGCCGAGCGCGTAGCCGTTGATCGCGCTGATGGTGATCTGTGGCAGCCCCTCGATGCCGAGAGCGGTGTCGTTGAACTGTCGGGAGAAAGCGAGTGCATCGTCGCGATCAAAGGTCGGGAATCGTTCGATGTCTGCACCAGCCGCGAAATGACGGGATCCTCCGGTCAAAACCGCGGCTCTGATTTCGCGATCGTCGGCGAGGCTGTTGCAGATGGAAGTGAGCTCTTCGAGCATCGCTTCGTTGATGGCGTTCACTTTTCCGCGATCAAGGCGGATTATGGCGACACCTGTCTCGGGGTCGCGTTCGAGTTGCACTACTGAAGACATGAACCGAAACGTTATCCGCCGTTGCAGATTTCGGCGGAACGATGGGGCGTTTCGGGCGCGAAGCTGCCAGACTCCTAGCCCTGAGCTAACCGATCAGTCGCTGGGAGAGTCAATGTCGACGGTAACCGTGCTCATGCCGCACGAATCGATTGAAATAGAGGGACAATGTGTCGATGACCTGGTGCTGGTCGACCGATCGGTTCTGCCGCAGGTTCTCGACTGGGAGTTGAAGCCTCAGGGATTGTGTCGAGACGACGAGTGTGTTCCGGTGCGTGACCGGGAGTTGCTGCTTCACGGTGATTCTGTTGATCTTTGCGCAGCCGCGGCAGCTGTCGGAGTCGATTCGATGCTCGCCGAAGACACCGATCTTGTAGCGCTCAGCGTGCCCTCAGAAACCCGTATCGGTGCGCTCAAAGGGCGTCGCGCCCCAGATTTCGTTCTACCTGATCTGAATGGGCAAGATCACTCGTTGGAGCAGTTTGCGGGTCGCAAACGATTGCTGGTGGCATTCGCAAGTTGGTGAGGTTGTGGTTTTGAACTGCCCGGGTGGCAGGCACTGAACGATGAACTAGCCGACAGTAATTTCATGGTGATCGGTGTCGCTCTCGACGAGACAGCCGACGATGTTCGTCCTCTCGTTGAGGGCATATCGTTTCCCGTTCTGCTTGATCGAGACCATTTGCTCGCTGAGCTCTACGCGGTCAGCAATGTGCCCACGGTGGTTTGGATCGATGAGAACGGTTCCATCGCCCGTCCCAACTCAGCCGAGGTCGGTACCGACATGTTCTTCGACTACACGGGTGTGCGCCCAGATGAGCACTTGAATCAGGTACGGGCATGGGTGCAGTCCGGAACTCTCCCCGCGGACGCGGCCACCGAGATAGCCGATCTCAACGACGACGAGATAGACGCACGCCTGGCTTTCCGGATCGCCGTGCATCTGCGCCGTATCGGCGAAGCGTCAGCGGCTGATTGGTTCGCGTCTGCTGTCGAACTCGCTCCCATGGACTTCACGGTGCGGCGGGCCGCGATGCCGTTGCAGGGCATGGACCCCTTCGGCGACCAGTTCTTCGAGTTCTGGGACGAATGGAAGCGCGCAGGCCACCCCTACCACGGCATCCCCCGCAGCTAGCAGCATCAAGGCCTCAGAGGCTGAAGATGCCGGAGGTGACTTCGATCCGCTGACCGACGCATTCGACCTCGGTGCAGGTGCGCATGAGGTCTTTGTCGGTGCTCGTGGCCCAGGTCCTGGTGCCGTCGGCGAAGCGAACGAGGCCGATGGCTCGCTGGGGACCGTGACGGTCGTACTCCACTGTCACTCCGTCGAGCGTTGCCTCGCCGCTTGTGTCGGGGTCGGCGGCTTGTCGGACAGGCGAATTGTGCTCGACAGTTCTGGTCTGGTGCGGTTCATACGGGCGGCTGGTCGAATACGTGGCAAGGGCGTGTTTGGATGCATGACCCCCGTTGCCCTGAACAAAACCCCAGGCCCCCGGGTCGTGACGAAGCCGATGAACCATGCCGATGAGGCTCTCTCCTGCGGCGAAGTTGAGCGGCGCGCCCGCGAAAGCGAGTCCGCCGGTAACGGTGAGCACCCGGTCAGTGTCGATCCCCAGAACTTCAGCGGTGAGTGCCACCATCGACGGGAAGCACGAGTAGAGGTCGATGTGTTCAACCTCGTTGAGGTTGCCGATCATTGATTGCAGCACGGTTCCGGCAGCGGCAAGGCCGGGTGCTGTGGAGACTTCGTAACGGCCGATCAGGCTGGTGGTGTCGTCGGCGACGACACAGTGCTGCGGATAGACCCGCTGATCGGCGTTGACACCGAGCCGGTCGGCTGTTTCGTCGCTGGTGATCACGATGGCACCGGCGTGATCGACGTTGTTGTTGGCGCACATCGCCTTCGTGTAGGGCCAGCTCACGAAGCGGTTGTCGGCGCGGGCGCCGCGGATCTGTGACGCGGTCATTCCCTTGCGATCAGCCGCGTAGGGATTGTCGACCGCCACAGCTGCGTAGCCGGCCCAAAGCGCCGCAGATCGGTCTCGGGACTCTTGAAGAGTTTCGCCTCTGCGGTGGCGCAGGGCGCTGTCGAAGACCGCGTAGCTGTTGCGCGGCATCTCTGCGCCTCGTTCGATGGCCGTAGCGTCGCCCATGTCGAGCGGAGGCCCGAAGTTCTCCACTCGGCTCGTGTCGGGTTCGGTTCGGCGTGCGAGGTCGATCCCCAGTTTCCTTTGCGCCCGCCTCGACAGGTTGTTCTCTCCGCAGGTCACAACCGCGACGTCGATCTCGCCAGAACGGACGCGGTCGCTCAGAGCGCCGAGCAGGTGGATCGGCATCTGCCCGCCGAACGAGGAATGAACAGTTCGGCTCGGCTCGATCCCGCACTCGCTTGCGACCAGAGCGGCCGGGTCCCGGTAGCGCCACAACCCGCCAACCACGGCAATCGTGTCGATCCTTGCGCGCCAGTCGCCGGGACCGCAGTCAGCCAGAGCAAGCTCGACAGCCTCTGCCATCAACGTCACTGAATCCGCAGCCTTGCGGATCTCATCGTTGCTGACGGGGTGGCGAGCAACCTGCCCCACACCGATGATCACCGGCGCACGCGGGTCGTGTTCGATCACGCAACTCGTACCGGGTCTCACAGGTGACAATTGTAGGGATTGGCGATTGTTCCGTGGCCGGTGTTGGATGGTGTCAGTTTGTGTGCGCTAGCGAGGCGTGTTCGCCAACCGAAGGTGTGATCGCTGATGACTGTTACTCCACAGAGCATTCTGTTGACTGACCGAGTGGCGGTGGTGACCGGTGCCGGGCAGGGCATCGGGGAAGCCACGGCTCTGGCGTTGGCGCGGTTCGGCGCGGACGTTGCCATCTGCGACATGCACGGCGACAGGCTGCCGCCGGTCCAGGCGGCGATCGAAGAGACAGGCAGACGCTGTCACGCCACCGAACTCGATGTCCGTGACGCATCCGGCGTCGACCAATGGCTGGGCGATGTCGTCGCCGAACTGGGAGCAATCGATGTGCTGGTCAACAACGCCGGGGGAGGGTTTCATTCGCTGTATTCGGGAGTGTCCCCGAAGGGTGAAAGTGTGCTGATAGCAGAGAATTTCTCCACGGTGAGCAATTGTGTGCGCTACGGAGTTGATCGCATGAACGACGGCGCTTCGATCATCAACGTGACCTCGGTGGAGGCCTATCATGCCGCTCCTGGTTTCGCGGTGTACGCGGCTATGAAGGCCGCTGTCGAGCAGTTCACCCAGTCTCTCGCCCTTGAATTGGGCGGCCGGGGAATTCGGGTCAACTGCATAGCCCCGGACATGACCCCGACCCCTGGAGACCGCAGTCTGTCCGAGGCGAGCAGTGCCAAGATCGACGGTATGGAACCCACGCCGCTGCGGCGCATGGGATCCGCCGACGAGAACGCCGCGGTGGTGGTTTTCCTGGCTTCCGATATGGCGAGTTTCGTCACCGGATCATCGATCCCTGTTGACGGTGGCACGATCGCTGCCGCCGCTTGGAAAGTTCGAGATGACGGCACGTTTGCCATGTAGACGAGCACCGCAGGCGCCATGTAGACGAGCACCGCAGAGCTTCGCCGGTTCTGGATCAGCAGGAGGCCGCCGATGACCGAGACCGAACGGTATCGGGACCGTGATGTGGTGTACGCAGGACGGCCCGGCGAGAACATGGTCATAAGATCCGCGAATCCGACCAATTATTTTCAGGCAATCACCGCGCCCGATGCCTGTGAACCGATCGATGTCGACGCGAAGCTCTTTCTGCCGCCGGCCCGAGGAGCGTCGCCGGCGGTGATCCTTGCGCCGGGCAGCCTGGGAGTTGGAGAGAACATAGAAACCCATGCCGCCACGCTGCTCAACGAGGGTTTCGCGGTGTGCGTGATCGACCCGTTCGGGGCGCGGACGGTCTTGTCGACTGTTGCCAACCAAACTCAGTTCAGTTTCGCGGCGAGCGCTTTCGATGTGGTGGCAACCCTTGGTGCGCTACAGCAACGTCCGGAGATCGACCCGGCTCGAATCGCCGCACAGGGACACAGCAGAGGAGGCGCCGCGGTGTTGATCGCGGCGTGTCGACAGTTCGCTGATGCAGTGGGCTCCACTGATGCTTCCTTCGCAGCGGTCTACGCCGTGTACCCGTGGTGTGGTCATCAATTTCGTGAACCGTGCGTCGGGTCGACACGGGTACGGGCGATTGTCGGCGACCTGGATGAATGGTGTTCGGTTCAGGAGATTCAAGGACAGATCAACGCCATGCGGATGGGTGGAGCCGACGCCGAGGTTCGCGTTGTCCCAGGAGCCCACCACAGCTTCGACCGGGCTGAAGCACCGAACGTCATCAGCGAGGCACGGGTCGCCCGAAGCACACCCACTGTGATGCTCGACGACGACGGCGCGATGTTCGACCCTCGCACCGGGCTCGCGGACCCGTCGCTCGTCGACTACGACCTGTTCGTGCTTGCGTTGAAACAGGGTTTTGGAACTCAGGGAGCCACTATCGGCAGCCTTGAGGGTCAACGCGAACTGTTCACCGCCGACATGCTTGAGTTCCACCGGCAACTTCTCTGAAGACAAGGACCTGAAGAGAAAGACCTGATCAGCCCACAGCTTCAAGAATCTCTGAAGCAGCCCGCGCGGGGTCTTCGAATGGACCCAAATGGGTGTTGTCGGGCCAGATGATCCGGCGAGTGTTCGGCAACTGCTCGGCTACCAGCTCGGCAATCTGCGAGGGCGGCGAGCCGTCAAGCGAATTCGCGATCGTGAACGGCACCGAAACTGAGCGGATTTGCTCGAACAGTTCAAGATCGACTCCTTCGAAGACCCGGGCCTCGGTTTCTCCAGGGGTCTTGAGGGTGACGCCCGTGTCGGTCTCAACGAACCCGTGAGTCACATAGTCGCTGATCACATTGCGACTGACCTGTGCAAATGGCGCTGCACTCGCATATCGCTCAATGGCCTCTTCGAATGAGTCGAAATGGTGTCGGCGAAGGCGTGCGGACTCGGCGAGGCTGTTGCCGCGGTTTGCCGTGTTCACAGGAAAGATCACCGGTTCGAACACCCAAGCGGTGGCGATGAGCTGCGGATACAGGTAAGCGGTTTTTGCGGCTACCGCGCCGCCCATCGAATGCCCGGCAACTGCCCAGGAATCAACGCCGAGATACTTGCTGACCGCCAGCACATCGTTGGCCATCGAAGCCCAGCCGAGGTCTGTATCGGCGGGTATGACTGAGTCGCCGTGTCCACGCAGATCCGGTGCCCAGATATGGAAGTGGTCACCGAGGTGGTCGGCGATGGCGCGGTAGCAACGACCGTGGAACCCGGTTGCGTGCAACAGCAGCAACGGTGGACCGTTGCCTCCGAGGTCATGCAGCCCGACGCGAACACCGTCGCTGGAATCGATCAGGATTGTCACGGTGGTTCAGTCGGCGCCTTCGGGCAGCAGATAGAAACCGTCGTCGTCCACGGCGATGTCTAGCACTGCCAAGAAACGCCCGTTCCCGACTGTCATGGCGTACAGAGCAGTCAACTCGATGACCTCCACGTCAGAAAAGTGGGTGCGAACCTCCGCCATGAACTCGTCGTCGATCGAGTGGTGGTTTCTAGCGAAGCGATCGGCGAACTCGCCTGCAAGGCGCTCACGCTCAGTCAAGCCTTCGATTGCCGGCGGAGTGCCGATCGTACAGGTCATGACTTCTTGCACGGCGTGCTCGTCGAGTCCCTGCTCGGCGGCTTTGGGCGAGCGGGTGTTGAGGCACACCCCGCACCCGTTCGCGACCGCGACCCTGAGACGGGCGATCTCTCGCAGTCGGGCCGGCAGAGAAGTCTTCTCGTACACCGCGTTGGCGAACACCCACATGCCCTTGGCCACGTCGGGTTGCATCATCAGCAAGCGCTCCCGCTCAAGCCCTTCACCGTCTACCACATCAATTCGTGCCATCGTTCAATCCTAGAAGCGTCGAAGCGTAATTTAAGTCAACACCCCGCTCATGTAAGAACATTGGGGCGGCCCAGGCCCTGGGCCTCGCACATGGCCATGTATGCGGCATAGATTCCTTCAGCGTCGGTGATCGATTCAACGTTGCCCTCGGCGTCGAGATTGAGGTTCGAACCGTAGATCTGGAACCAGACATCGGTCAGTTCGGTGTTGTCGTCGAGCACTGTGAGCGTGTGCTCTGAACCGGCCGGTTCGTACAGGAACGAGCCCGCACGGTTGACGTAGTCGTATTCGGCGTACATCCAGGCCCCGGTCAAGGTGTAGCCGTACACCTGACCGGTGTGTTTGTGTTTTTGGACCACGACACCGGGCGCGAAGCGATTGCGCACGATCCAGAGACCTGCCTCTATGTCGGCTTGCACCAGCTTGAGTTCAACGCCTGTCCCGGTATCGACCCAAGGGATCTCTTCTTCGCCTAGGTGGAATGCTACTGTCATGGCGCGCCAGCGTAGATCGGCTGTAGTCGCTTGGCTAAATGCGCCGGCCTGAGCGTCCCTATCCGCGGTGACGCTGAAGCTAGGCGACCCCGGCGGCGTTCAAGGCTCGTTGCGTGAAGACCCGTGCCAGGTGACGGCGATAGTCGGCATCAGCGTTCAGGTCCGAGGGTGGTTGCAACCCTTCGGCGGCGAGCGCGGCAGCATCGGCTGCCGAAGCACCTGAGGCGACAGCGGCTTCCACCGCTGAGGCTCGCAACGGAGTGGAGCCCATGTTGACCAAGCTCACACCCGCGCCCGCGTCGGCTACTGCGACACCGACGATCGCCCAGTCCTGAGCTCGACGATTGAACTTCTGGTAGTTCCAGCCGGCGTCGCTGGCAGGTACCCGTACTTCGACGATCATCTCGTCATCGGCGAGCGCCGATTCGAAATATCCGGTGAAGAAGTCTGTGGCCGCGATCTCGCGATCACCACTGGGACCGCGTGCCACGATGGTTCCCCCCAGGGCGAGCACCGCGGCCGGCAGATCCGAGGCTGGGTCGGAGTGGGCCAGTGTGCCGCCGAGGGTGCCGCGGTGGCGCACCGCGGGATCGCCGACGAGGGCCGCCACCGACGCCATCATCGGGCAGGACCGCGCCAAGAGCTCTGAATGCTCAAGCTCGCTGTGACGAGTAAGCGCGCCGATCGAGATGGTTCCGTTGTCGGCGTTGATGTAGCGCAGATCGTCCAACCGGCCCACATCGACAAGCACCGTGGGCGTGGCCAGACGGAACCGCATCATCGGAATGAGGCTGTGACCACCGGCCAGGAGTTTGGCTTCGTCACCATGCTCAGCGAGCAGCGCGACAGCATGTTCGGCCGATTCGGCCACCTCGTAGTCGAAACTTGCGGGAATCACGACGCACCTCCTTGGGCCTCGTTAATGGCTCTCCAAACCGTTTGGGGTGACGCCGGCATCGCCACGTCGGTAATACCCATGGGTCTCAAAGCGTCGACCACGGCGTTGATCACTGCCGGGGTCGCGGCGATTGTGCCGGCTTCGCCGATGCCTTTCACACCCATTGGGTTGGTCGGGCTCGGCGTGACGTGGCTGGCGACCCGATAGGCGGGCGCTTCAGCGGCCGACGGCACCAGATAGTCGCCCAAGTTCACCGTCACGATCTGCCCGTCTTCGGTGTAGACGGCGTCCTCGTAGAGTGCTTGGGCTGCTCCCTGCAGCACGCCTCCGTGAACTTGACCCTCAACGATCATCGGGTTGACCTGATTGCCGCAGTCATCGACGGCCACATAGTCGACAATGTCGACATCACCGGTATCGGTATCCACCTCCACCACTGCGATGTGCGTGCCGTTGGGGAACGTGAAGTTGGGCGGGTCGTAGGTGACGTGCGCTTCCAGGTTGGGTTCCATACCGTCGGGCAGGTCATGGGCTGTGAAAGCCGCGAATGCGATCGCCGCGAAAGGTACTGCCGCGGTCGGTGTGCCTTTCACCTGGAACGCACCGTCGACGTACTCAAGGTCGTCTTCGTTGGCTTCGAGCTGGTGAGCGGCAATCAACCGGGCTTTGTCAAGCACCTTGTCTGTGGCCATGAACACCGCGGTGCCGCCGACTGAGAGCGACCGTGATCCGTAGGTGTCGAGCCCCGTCGGACTGATAGCGGTGTCTGAATGCAACACCTCCACGTCGTCGGGGTCGATTCCGAGTTTGTCGGCGACGATCATCGACCAGGAAGTTTCGTGGCCCTGCCCGTGCGGTGTCGAGCCGGTGATGACTTGCACTTTGGCGGTGGGCAGCACCCTTACGGTGGCTGCTTCCCAACCACCGGCGCCATAGTTCAGCGATGCCAGCACTCGGCTCGGGGCGAGTCCGCACATCTCGACGTAGCTCGAGAAGCCGACCCCGATTTGACGGTTCGACCCGTCGGCTCGGCGCTGTGCCTGGGTGGCTCGCACGCCGTCGAGTCCGGCCATCTCCACGGCTTTGTCGAGCACGGTCTGGTAGTCGCCGCTGTCGAAAATGAGTCCGGCGCAGGATTCGTACGGGAAGGCGTCCGCCGCGATGAAGTTGCGCGAGCGGATCTCTTCGGGCGTGACACCGACCGCGACCGCCAACGAGTCCATGGCCCGTTCGACCGCGTAAGTGGCCTCTGGACGTCCGGCGCCGCGATATGCGTCGGTCGGTGTCTTGTTGGTGAACACCGAGGTGCACTCGAACGAGTAATGGGCGATGTCATAGCAGCCGTGATACAGGAACCCGCCCAACAGCGGCACCCCTGGGGTGACCAACTGCAGATAGGCGCCCATGTCGGCGAGGAGTTTGACTCGCACGGCCTGCACTTTGCCGTTGTCATCCGCTGCCAGTTCGATGTGCTGAACCTGGCCGCGGCCCTGGATCGTGGCCGTGGCGGCTTCGCTGCGGCTCTCGGTCCAGCGGACGGGCACGCCTCGGTCCATCGCCAATGCGCTGCACAGGATCTCTTCGGCATAAACGTTGAGTTTGCAGCCAAAACCGCCCCCTACCGAGGGTGCGACGACCCGGATTTTGTGTTCGGGGATACCCAGGGTCACCGCAGTCATCACTTTGAGGATGTGCGGGATTTGGGTGGCCGAATACAAGGTCAGTTCACCGCTCGCCACGCCTGGTGCAGCAACTACACCGCGTGGTTCCATCGGCGCCGGTATCAGCCGTTGCTGAACGAAACGTTCGCTGACCACATGAGCGGCGTTGGCGAAGGCCTCGTCCACGGCTTCGGGGTTGGGGATCAACGGCCAGGTGTAGCTCTCGTTGGTACCGAGGTCTTCATGCACAAGCGGAGCGCCGTCGGCCACGGCAGCCTCGATGTCGACGACCGCAGGCAGCGGGTCGTAGTCGACCGAAACAGCAGCTGCGCCGTCGGCGGCTGCGTAACGCGAGGTGGCGAGCACCACGGCCACAGCGTCGCCCACGTATTTGGCGACGCTGGTGGCAACCGGCAGGTGTGCGGGGTTGCGCATGTCGTCGGTCACTGGCCAAGCGCACGGCAGGGCACCTTCGCCCCACAGGGGCGCGAGATCGGCACCGGAAAGCACTTCGGTCACTCCGTCGATTTCGAGCGCGGCGCTACCGTCGACACCGAGAATCGTGGCGTGAGCTTCGGTGGACCGCACGATCCCGACCCAGATCTCGCCGTGGAGACTCATGTCGTCGATGAATTGCGCTTCGCCGGTCAACAGCGCGGGGTCTTCGCGCCGTAACCGGGGCCTGCCCATATGGCCAGCGGAGTCCAGGTGGGTTGCGGGGTCATCTGTCATCGTCATGATTCACTCCCCTTCGATCCGGAACCGGCCACTGCGAGGACCGCGTTCACGATGTTCTGATAGCCGGTGCAGCGGCACAGGTTCCCTTCGAGCCCGTGACGCACACCTTGATCATCCAGGTCGGGGTACTCCTCGACCAGAGATATAGCGGCCATCACCATTCCGGGTGTGCAGTAACCGCACTGCAGAGCGTGGTGTTCATGGAACGCCTGTTGCATCGGATGCATCGTGCCGTCCGAGTCGGCGACACCTTCAATGGTGGTGATATCGGCCCCGTCGGCTTGCACTGCAAACATGGTGCAGGACTTTGCGGACTGACCGTTGATAAGTACGGTGCAGGCACCGCAACTGCTTGAATCGCAGCCGATGTTGGTGCCGGTCAGCCGTAGATCGTCGCGTAGCGCATGCACAAGCAGGGTGCGCGGCTCCACTTCGAGGTTTCGTTCGGTGCCGTTGACGGCCAAAGTTATTGACTCCATGCGTTTCCTCTGATGGTGGACTGATGGTGGATCTTTGACGGTGAAATGTTGGCGCGTTGAAGCGGACATGTCCAGCGCCCCCGTTAGTTCTTTGAGAAAAACGCGCTCGGGGTTAGTTCGGCGGATCGTTGTCGTGTTGGCGGAGGAAGCGCTCGAACTCAGCGGCGAGATCTTCCGAGGTCGGAAGACTGGATTCTGCCTGGGTGTCGTAGCGCTGCTCGAGGGCACGCACGTATTGGATGATCTCGTCATTTTCGGTCATGGCTTCGTTGACCTGCGCCTCCCAGTCGAACGTTTCCTTGTCGAGCTTGGCCCAGTGGGTCGGCAAACCCGTGACTCGTTCGAAACGTTCGAGCAGAGCGCGGGATGCTTTGGGGTTGGGAGCGCCCGACACATAGTGAGGCACGCTTGCCCGCAGCGACACCGCTGGGATTTTGGCGGCGTCGAGGCGCTGGTGGAGGGCTCCGACGATTCCGGTCGGTCCCTGATAGGAGGGCAGGTTGAGGCGCAGCAGCTTGCCGAGTTCCGCATCGGTGGTTGATCCGGTGATCGTCGGCGGGCGGGTGTGGGGGACCTCGGCGATCATCGCTCCCAGCGTGACCACGAGTTTCACGTCAAGCCGCTCGATCACCTCCACCACTGCGTCGACGAAGGTTCGCCAACGCAGGTGGGGTTCGACGCCCTCGATGAACACGAGGTCTCTTTGTCGGTCGTCGAGCGCCAGGCAATGAACGTCGTTGGCGGGCCACTCGACGATTCGCCGACCTTCGGGTCCGATCCGCAGGTTGGGTCGGTGTTCGTTGAAGTCGAAGAACTCGTCGGCGTCGATACTGGCCAGATGGGTGGCTTGTGGGCCCCGCATCGCTTCGACAGCAGCAGTCGCTGCACCGCCGACATCGAACCAGCCGTCCCAAGCTGTGACCAGAATGGGTGAGCGAAGTAGCCGCGGCGGATCGCGGTGCCAGAGGAGTTGCTCCATATGAACTTCAGGATAAGAGCTGTGCTTTCGCCGGGCGTAGCCGGAGCCGCGCGTTGTTGTTGCCGGGCGCAACCGGAGCCGCGGGGCGCTAGGACATGGAACTGTTGACGGCGGAGATGATCGCCCTCAACGAGGCGCTGACGATCGACTCGTGCAGGCCCACGCCCCAGACCAGGTTCCGGGCACCGGTATCGATTGCCACGTAGGCAGCGGCGGTGGCATCGGACCCGAGGCCGAGGGTGTGCTCGGTGTAATCCGCGATCTTGCCCTGGAACAGGCCGGCCGAACTGAGGGCGTGGACGAAAGCGTCAATGGGGCCGTTGCCCTCGCCTGAGACCATGCGTTCTTCGCCGTCGACGATGAGTTTCGCTTCCAAGGTCGTGAGTCCACTGTCGATGGTGTCGCTGGTGGCGCGATGACCGACGATCTCGACTCTTGCGTCGGTTGGCTCCACATAGTCAGCCATGAAACGCCGGTGGATCTCGTAAGAGGTGATCTCGGTGCCGGCGTCCTCGGCGACCTCCTGGATGGTGTTGGCAAAGGCGACTTGGAGGCCGCGGGGCAGGTCGAGTCCGTATTCGTGCAGCAGCACGTAGGCGACTCCGCCCTTGCCCGACTGACTGTTCACCCGAACAACGGCCTCGTAGGAGCGCCCCAGGTGGCGGGGGTCGATCGGCAGGTAGGGGACGTCCCAAGAGTCGTAATCCCCCCGGAGCTCCTCGCCGGGCCGCACATCGTAGATGTCGGCCATGCCCTTCTTGATGGCGTCCTGGTGACTGCCTGAGAACGCGGTGTAGACGAGGTCGCCGACGTATGGGTGCCGCGGATCGATGGTCATGCGGTTCGAGAACTCGTATACCCTGCGCATCTCTTCGATGTCGCTCATGTCGAGCATCGGATCGACACCCTGGGTGAAGAGGTTCAGGGCGATGGTGGCCACGTCGACATTGCCGGTTCGTTCGCCGTTGCCGAAAAGGGTGCCCTCGATTCGGTCGGCGCCGGCCATGAGACCCATCTCCGCGGCAGCAACGGCTGTGCCTCGGTCGTTGTGGGGGTGCAGTGACAGAATCACTGAGGAGCGGTCGCGGATCACGCGGTTGAACTGCTCGATCATGTCGGCGTACAGGTTCGGCGTCGACATCTCCACGGTTGCGGGCAGGTTGAGGATGATCGGATTGTCTGGCGTCGGCCCGAAGACATCCATGACTGCTTCGCACACTTCGATCGCGAAGTCCGGTTCGGTGCCGGTGTAGCTCTCAGGACTGTATTCCCAGCGAATTGACTCGGGGTTGGCTGATCTCTCAAGTCCCTGCCGACAGACCTTGGCGCCGTTGACGGCTATGTCGACGATGCCCGCGCGGTCAGTAGCGAACACCACGCGTCGTTGCGTGGTCGATGTCGAGTTGTAGAGATGCACGATCGATCTCGGGGAGCCCTCGATCGCTTCGAAAGTGCGGTTGATCAGATCATCTCGAGCTTGGGTGAGCACCTGGATCGTCACATCGTCGGGGATCTCGTCGCCCTCGATCAGCTCGCGCACGAAGTCGAAGTCGGTCTGCGACGCGGCGGGGAACCCGACTTCGATCTCTTTGAAGCCGACCGCGACCAACAGATCCCACATGCGTTTCTTGCGGGTGGAGTCCATCGGATCAACCAGTGCCTGGTTGCCGTCACGCAGGTCGACGGAGCACCACAGCGGGGCCTGCTCAATGCGTTTGTTCGGCCAGGTGCGGTCGGCAAGCTCGACCGCGGGGAACGGGCGGTACTTCTCAAACGGCATCTTGCTCATGATGGTCTCCATCGTGGGTTGGGCGGTGGGGCGGGTCGTTTGCTTGGTCTCGAGTGCGTGCTCTAAAAGCACGAAACCCCTCGGCACGAGGCACGAGGGGTTCGGCGAGCGCCGGTATGTGGCGCTCGCCTACAAGAGAAGAAGCAGGGTAGTGGTGCAATTCACGGACTCAATGAAACCAGAGCCTGCCACGGTTTGCAACCCTGCAAGTGGCTAGGCCCGTTTAGACCCGGTGTGGTGTGAGCGTCTGAGTCCGCTCAGGCACCGAGTACAACAAGGCCCACGGATCGCGCCGCTTGGGCTTGGCGCATGTCGAAGGTGAGGAAAGTGGTGGATTCACCCGCGCGCTGTGCTGCCGCTACGTGCAGCGCGTCGAGTGAGCGGCACAACGTCTGCTCGGCGATGACCGCGGCCCTGTTGCAGGTGGTGGAGTCTATGCTGACCAGTGCGAAAGCGTTGAGATCGGTTTGGACTTGCCGTCTGGCGGACAGCAGGTCCCCTCCCTTGAGCAAACGGGCGAGGTTGCGCCTCAGTTCCACCTCGGTGAGTCGACATGTCACCAGAGTCGGGTCCGCGGCTATGTACTGTTCGGCCGCATCTGAGTCGCGCTCTGAGATGTATCGCTTCAAGAGTGCGCTGGTGTCTACGTATAGCGTCATCCTCGGTCCTCGTCGAGTACTTCGCTTGTGCTTTGTCGCGCATTGAAGCGCTTTGTCGGTGCTAGGCGGTTTCGGGACGGTGGAGTTATCCACCCGTCTTCGATTCCTCGGTCAAGCATTGATGTTCCGCTAAGGCCGACGATTTGAGCTATCGGCTTTCCTCGGTCCGTGACGATGATGTTCTCCCCCCCGGCGGCCCTGCCGACATATTCCGAGAGGTGTGCTTTGAGTTCTCGTATTCCAACGTTCATGTAGTCACTATAGGATAATGGTATGACCACATCCACTCATCAGACCATCGTCGGGGCGGATGTGGCGGCCAAAGTGATCCTTCGGTAGGGTCCAGTTTGACCCCGAGGGCAGGGCGTATGAATCGCCAGAGTGGGGCGTGTTAGTCTGCGCGAGCAGGCAAACGCCTGTGTCCGAGCGATCTCACTGAGATCCAAAATCAAGGAGTTGGAATGATCGATAGTGCTTCTTCGTCAGCGCCGGGTATCGCCGGGGTGTTGGTGCGTATCCATGAAAAAGCAAGTATCGGAGCGGTGTTGAGCCTGTACTGGTTCCTGTTCTGGTTGCTGAACGGTTTCGACAAGTTCCTCAACAACGACACGTTCTATGGGGTGAACTTCAAAATGGGGCTTGAGAACGTGTTCCTTCCGGCTCTCGGGTTGGACACATCGCTGGCGGCTCCGCTGGCATACGTAGTCGGTGCAATCGAGATAATACTGGGGCTGTTGTTCTTGGTGTCGTTGGTCGCGTTCGCCACCAACAAGCCGCAGCGCCATGAGGTCGGCACCGCGTGCATCGGTCTCAGCGTGCTCTTCTTTGCTCTGCTTACAGCAGGCGCGATCCTGTTCGGTGCCCGTGACCATGTGATGACTCAGGGTCTGTTCATCGGCACTTTGCTGGTCAGCGGACTCACGTTGCAGGTGTCGAAGAAGGCATCTGCCTGATCCTGACGACTCTCTCGTAGCGGAGCGGTGGGCAGCCAAAGGCCTCCGCTCCGCCGCGATGTCTTGGATTGACGCGTCGCATCACGGTCCGCCCCGCCCCGCCCCAATCAGCCCCTCCGAACCTGCTGCCAACCTCTGTGTCCACTACACCTAAGGGTGAGGGTTGGAATGACTGAACCGGTGATGATCAGCGATATTGCAGAGGCTCTCGGCTTGGGTGATCACGAGTTTGTGTCGTTGGTCGGGGGAGGGGGCAAGACGACGGTTCTGTTCGCCCTCGGCGGTCAGCTTTCTGGCACGGTTGTGCTGACGACCACAACGAAGATGGGGAGTGATCGAACTGCTGGATTGGAGCCGCTGTTGGGACCGAGCGATGAAAGGTTGAGGCGAGAGCTGCGAGATCAGCGGGTAGCGCTTGCATGGCATGCCGTCTCGGATCACAAGGCCCTCGGCGTCGAACCACATGTTTGTGACCGCTGGTTCGACCTGGCCGACCATGTGGTGGTCGAGGCGGACGGTTCCCGGCGGATGCCGTTCAAGGCCCCGCTGGAATATGAACCGGTGGTTCCCTCCCGAAGCACCGTGCTGGTTGCTTGTGTCGGGGCAGCGGCGTTGGGTGCAGTTATATCTAAACAGTGCCAACGTCCAGCGCGAGTCGCGGCTGTCGCCGGTTGCTCAACCGATGACGCCTTGACTCCGCAACGACTCGCCTCGGTGCTGGTGAGCGATCAAGGCTCCCGCAAGGACTGCCCGCCGTCGGCCCGCTTCGCCGTTGTGATCAACCAGGTCCGTCCCAGCGATTCCGGCTACATGGCGGAGTTGGCCGGACTCATCGCAGACTCAGCGCAACTGGTCTGTATCGCGCCCTTCTCAGCCCGAGATTCTCCGGAGCTGTTCGGGGACCTTCGGTGACTCGCGTTCCGTCAGACATCTCCGTACCGCGCCCTCAGCGAGGTTTCTGTGATCCGCGCATTTTGTGGATGCGACTGTAGACTCTCGCTCCATGCCGTGCCGCGCCGTGCTTGCACATGTCCGTGCCTATGACTTGCAGTGCTGTGAGTGTGCTCGGGCCAGCGCCCCCTGTGGAAAGGGGGGCTTGCCGCCTCGCCTGGTGACGAGTTGATCGGCTGCTGTTCGGGGGTCTGAGACGTGGAGGGACATATATGCCCATTTTGAGTCGCGCGCGGCGCACGGTTCGTTCGGTGCTGGTCGTGGTGCTCTCGGTTTTGTTGGTGTCGGCAATTTTGGCGGTCGTCCCGGGAGGGGGGGGTGTCCCTGTCTTGTTGTCAAGTGGTTTTAGGCGGCTTGTGGGAGTTT
>VXYK01000021.1 GCA_009845995.1 Acidimicrobiaceae bacterium
CAGGAACGTGACGAGATGCGCCCGAGTCAAAGTTGTGTCAGGCTCGAACGTCGTGTCGCTGGTGCCCGTGGTGATTTGATTGTGCGACATCCACGACACCGCCGCGTTTTGGCTGTCGTCGGTTACGTCGACGAATGAGTGCGCTGGTGCGGACGGCTGGCCTTCCATGTTCCAGATATAGACCGCAGCCTCACCTCGCGACACCACCGCGTCTGGCAGGAAACAAGAACCGTCGATACCGGTGATGTCGTTGTCAGCCGACCACTGGACAGGCTCAGTGAAGTATCTGCCCTCGGCGACATCACCGTAGCCCGCTACACCCACCGCAGGTGACGCGGCGATCAGCGAAAAAGCGACCAGACCCACGAGCAGCCCAAGCCAACCAGCAGGTGATCTAACGGAGCGGAGCTCCAGTCTCACCAAGATTCCCCCTCGTCGGCACGGACGGCACGCTACCACGCTGGCCGCCACCGGCTGTGCCGGGTTATATAGGAGGTTTGTGGTGGCGGTGGTGGTAGGAGCAGCGGGTGGCGGCGTTGGTGTGGGTGGTGGTGCCGCCGTGTTCCAGGCAGATCGCCATATTCGAGCTTCGCGGCGAGCTGTCGTCGGCCAAGCAGGTATCTCGCGGTTTGGTTCCCGACTCGGTGACACCGCACTAAGGTGTCGGGCGTGTGGGGCGTGGTCACCGGAGATTTTGAGCAGGGAAACCTGGAGAACCCATGAGTGCGGTTGATCTTGCCGCGGTGGTCGTCACGATTGTTTGCCTAGTCGTGGTAGTGATCCTGGTATTGGCCGTGCAGGCCCTCGTTGCTACCTTGCGCCAACTTCGCGAGACCATCGACGAACTGCGAGGCGAGAGCCTTCCCATGTTCGATGATCTGCGTACCACGGTCACCAAGGCCGGCGACGAACTCGAACGAGTCGATGAGGTGATCGGTCGAGTCGAGAGAGTCGTCGCAACCGCGGATGTCGCCTCGCGGCTGACGCAAAAAGTCTTCACCCCGCCACTGATCAAGACGGCAGCGATAATGAAAGGCGCGGGCAGAGCCACGCTGACACTGCGAAGAGGGCGTTCTCGAAAGGCGATCCCCGCTCGTAAAGCACGCACCATGCACAGTTCGCGAGGAACAAGACGGTCGAGAAAGTCGAAGGTTCGATGAAGCGCACATTTTGGGCCGCCACCGGCTTCACCCTCGGTGTCGGTAGTTCCGTCTACGTTCAGAAGCGGCTCCGCCGCGCAGTCGAGCGTTACACCCCCGAACAGGTCCGACAAGACGTGGCGGGCGCCGGCAAACGGGTCGCAGCACGAACCCGAGACCTGATATCAGATCTGCGCGACGCAGCTCAGCAGGGCGGCGAGACGATGCGCCAAACTGAGCAGGATTTACGCTCGGAGTTCGCTGAGGACAACCAAGCACACCGCCACCGCCCCGCGCGTATCCGCCACTGAGAGGCCGAGCGAACCGGCACAGACACTTGAGGCTCGAATCGGGTTCGGGTAGCGAGGCCGTGGCCCGAGCGGCCCGGTGAGCGCAGCGATCCAAGAGCGGGAGGTGGAGCGTAGCGATCCAAGAGCGGAAGCTCGCAGCCAAATCCGTTCTAGGTGGAGTACTCGCGGCGATAGACTTCGCCGTTCATGCAAGCCAACGAAGTTCGCCGCGCTTTCACGTCGTTCTTCTCTGAGCGCGGGCACAGCCACCAGCCTTCCGCGAGCCTGATTCCCCACGACCCGACCCTGCTGTTCACCGTGGCGGGAATGGTTCCGTTCAAGACCTATTTCACCGGGGAGCAAGCCCCACCCTTCGAGCGGGCGGTGACCATTCAAAAGTGCGTGAGAGCAGGCGGCAAACACAACGACCTCGACGAGATAGGGCGTACCAGCCGTCATTTCACCTTCTTTGAGATGATGGGCAATTTCAGTTTCGGCGACTACTTCAAATCTGAGGCGATTGCCTGGGCGTGGGAGTTCGTAGTCGATGTTCTGGGCCTCGACCCAGAGCGTTTGTGGGTCACCGTGCATCTCAGCGATGACGAGGCGGCCGCGATTTGGCTGAATGAAGTGGGGATTCCCGCCGAAAGGCTCCAGCGCCTCGACGAGGACAATTACTGGAAGATGGGCGCCTCGGGTCCATGCGGGCCGTGTTCGGAGATCTTCTGGGACAAGGGTCCCACCTTCGGAGCTGGTGGTGGTCCTGAACACGGCGGCGAAGATCGCTACATCGAGATCTGGAACCTTGTCTTCATGCAGTTCGATCAACAGGCCGACGGCTCCAAGACTCCCTTGCCGAAGCCTTCGATAGACACCGGGATGGGTCTGGAACGAACGGTTTCGGTGCTTCAGGGTGTGGATTCGGTATGGGAGACAGACGAACTCCAATCGCTGCTGGGCACAGCCGCACAGCTCACAGGTGTCGATGCTGCCAGCGCTTCAGAACAGCAGTTGATTTCGTTGCGAATTCTGGCCGACCATGCTCGCAGCACATCGATGCTGGTCAGCGACGGCGTCTTTCCGTCCAACGAGGCTCGAGGTTATGTGCTGCGTCGCATCCTTCGCCGCGCGGTCCGCCACTCATACATACTCGGTGTCGAAGAAACCAACGGCGATAGCGACACCGTGATGGGTCAGATGGTTGACCGGGTGGTGGACGTAATGGGTGCCGACTACCCGGATCTGGTCAAGAACCATCAGTTCGTGCGTGACGTGATTGATCGCGAGGAGCGACGATTCAGAGAGACACTGCGCACTGGTCAGCTCATTCTCGATGCTGAGCTGGCCAAGCTGGGCGACGCTGACAACCCTGACGCAACCGACGCAACCAGATCGCTGCCCGGTGCTACTGCGTTCTTGCTTCATGACACGTACGGTTTCCCGCTAGAACTCACCGAGGAGATCACCAAGGAGCGGGGAATCGCCGTCGACATCGAGGGCTTCCGCGTGGCCATGGCAGAGCAGCAGAAGCGAGCCAAGGATGCCCGCGGGGAAGTAAACGCCGGTGACACAGGCTCCCTCGTTGAGTTGGTCGAGAAACACGGCGAGACCGAGTTCACGGGCCGTGAAGAGACAGAAACGGTCGCGGAGATCATCCATATCGACGACGACGTTGTGGTGCTCGACCGCACGCCGTTCTATGCCGAGTCTGGAGGCCAGATCGGCGATACGGGGGTCATCCGGACCGACACAGGCGAGATTTCAGTCACCGACACCCGTTATGGAGTGCCCGGGCTCGTGGTGCATGCCATCGAGTCGGTTGTGGGCGAAGTGACAGCGGGCCAGACGGCAACGGCCGCCATAGACAACGAGCGCCGAGAGTTGATTCGGCGCAACCACACGGCCACCCATCTGCTGCATGCAGCCCTGCGCATGATCGTCGGCGACCATGTCAAGCAGCAAGGGTCCTATGTCGGCCCTGATCGGCTGCGCTTCGACTTCAGCCACTACCAGGCGTTGACCCCCAGCCAGATCACTGAGATCGAAGACTTCGTCAATGCTGAGGTGCTCGCCAACCCTGCCTGTCAACATTTCGAAACGACGATGGACGAAGCTCAACGTCTTGGCGCGATCGCCTTTTTTGGCGACAAGTACGGCGATGTCGTGCGAGTACTGCAGGCCGGTGTGCACTCAACGGAACTCTGCGGCGGTACGCATGTGCGTGCTCTGGGTGATATCGGACCCTTGCGCATCGTCTCGGAAGGCTCGATCGGAAGCAACATTCGTCGCGTTGAGGCGCTGACCGGTCAGGCCACGATCGACTACTTCCGGTCGGTTGACTCCAGCGCCACCGCTGCCGCCAAGACTCTGGGCGTTCCGGCCCATGACCTCCTAGAAGGTGTCGAGAGGCTCACGACCGAAGCTAAATCGCTGCGCCATGAAGTCTCCTCACTGAAACAGAAAATGGCTATCGGTCAAGCACCGACACTGGCCGCTCAAGCCGTGGACGGCGTGGTGGTCGCGCGGATTGATGGGCTGGATCGCAACGGACTTCGCGATCTAGCCGTGTCGGTTCGCGATCACGGCGGAGTTGATGCAGTGGTGCTGGGGGCCGCGCTCGACAGTGGTGGTGTGGCTCTGATATCGGCGGTCACCCCCGACAGCAGATTCAACGCTGGTGTCCTGATCCAAGATGCCAAGAAGATCGTGGGTGGCGGAGGCAAACCCGCCGACGAATTCGCAGTCGCCGGTGGATCCAAAGTCGAGGCGCTCGATGACGCTCTCGACGAGGTCCGCGCTGCGGCCAACCGCAGCTGACATGCGAGCCCTCGGGATTGATCTCGGCTCGAAACGAATAGGCGTAGCTGTGAGCGATTCTGAAGGTTCGGTGGCCACACCGATCGAGGTCGTCAAGCGCCAAGGAGATCGACAGCGCGAGCACCGTGAGCTTGCTGCATTGGCGAGCGAGTGGGAAGCGGAGATCGTTGTTGTAGGCGTGCCGTACAACATGGATGGGTCGCTTGGACCTGCAGCTAAGAAATATCTGCGCGAGGCGACGGCGCTCGGCGAAACTCTCGATATTGAAGTGGTTGCCTACGATGAACGCCTGACCACGGTTTCCGCGGAGCGTTTCCTCATGCAACAAGAGATGAAGGCAGACGCTCGTCGTCGCGTGGTTGACAAGGTTGCCGCGGCAGTGATGTTGCAGTCGTGGCTTGACGCCGGAATGCCTCGTGTCTGAGAAAGATCCTCGTCAAGTCAGTACCGACTATCGCGCATTTCTGCTCGGCTGGATCAAGCACGTCCCACCACAGCCAGATGATCGTGAACTGGTCGGTGCCGGTGTGGCGTCGCGCAGCGCACAGCCCGACAGCGCACAAGACGAATGGCAAATGCGTGCCGGAAGCAGAGAAATCCCATTTGCACTTACGGATTACGAAGCACCGCCCGCGGTTGAGCTGTCAGCAGGATTCGACGCCGATGGCACGGAGTATGTCTTCGAAGACGAACCCGAAGCGGACCCGCTCGTGGACCCCCGCTACGACGCCGAGGATCGGAACTGGGTCCGCTACCGGAGTCACTGGGGTGGGTTCTTGCGCCTGCTCGGCGTCGCTGTGATCATTTTCTTCCTGCTCACAACGATCCGTGGGCGAATCTACGACTGGATCGACGGCCAGATCGTTCCGTCGGGACCGATAGGCGAACCAGTTATTTTCACGATCGGAAATGGTGAAGCGGTCAACCAGATAGCCACCAACCTCGACAACGCCGGGGTAATCGGCAACGCCACGGTCTTTCGCTATTGGCTTCGTTGCGACGGTCCCAACGGGGGAGAAATCACCATTTCGGGCTTTCTGCGATGCGACATTGACACTTCGTTCGAGATAGGCGAATACGCACTCTTCGAAAATATGCCGTACGCAGATGTCAACAACATTCTGGTCAACGGCCCGATTCCGGTCGTGTATGAGAACTTCACGATTCCTGAGGGTCTGAGAGTTGTTGAGATCATTGAACGGATGGTTGACATAAACCCTCAATTCGATCGTGGACAGATCGTCGAAGCGCTCAACAACCCGGCATACGTGTCGAACTACCTGCCCGATGACATCGGTCAGTTCTCGTGGTTCGAAGGCCTGCTTTTTCCTGCTACCTACGATGTTCCCGAAGACGACCTGCGCGACGAGGCTAGGTTTATTCAGCGAATGAGCAACACCTTCGACCAGCGTTACGGTGCCCTTATTGATGAGGTTGGACGAGATCCGGTGATAGAGCAGCTAGAGTTGACGGACTACCAGATCATCACCATCGCCTCGTTGATTGAAGAAGAGGCAAGGGTGGATGTCGATCGTCCGCAGATGGCGAGAGTCATGTACAACCGTCTGCTGCGGGGCGAACCGCTCGGTGTTGACGCCAGTGTCTACTACGCGCTCAACAAGTCGTTCACCGAAGGACTGACCGCATCAGACCTGCTCGTCGACTCGCCATACAACACCCGGCTCAACACCGGCATTCCACCCACCCCCATCGCCGCCCCGGGCGAAGCGGCGCTGCGCGCGGCACTCCAGCCAGACCCCAATCCCGAACTGCTCTTCTGGGCCCGCACCGACCACGGCGGAGTCGACGGCGCCCACACATTCACCACCAACCTCGACGACCACAACGCGGCTGTGGCCGTTTGTCGTGCACTCGGGTACTGCGGATGAGTCCTGGTTCAATGGGCAACACTGGTTCAATGGGCATCACGGGCGCCACCAGAGTGACGGGAGTGATCGGCGATCCTGTGACCCACTCGCTCTCGCCGGCGTTGCACAACGCGGCTTTCGCCGCGCTCGGACTTGACTGGGTCTCGGTTCCCTTTCCAGTCAGCGCGGGCAGGGGCGCCCAAGCAGTTGAGGCGATGCGAACCGTTGGATTGGCCGGCTTGTCGGTCACAACTCCGCACAAGGACGCGGTGGCCCAAGCCGCGGACGAGGTTTCAGACGCGGTAGCGGCTCTCGGTGCCGCGAACTGTCTCGTAGCATCGGCAGACGGACGGGTTCGTGCCGAGAACACAGACGGAGACGGCTTCCTTGGGGCCTTGCTCGAGGATGCCGACACAACCGTCCAAGAAAAAACAGTAGCGGTGCTCGGCGCAGGCGGAGCGGCCCGGGCGATCTCGCGGGCCTGCGCTGATGCGGGCGCGGCGGGCGTGTTGATCGTCAACCGCACCACTCAGCGTGCTGAAGTCTGTGCAGGGTTGGCCGGTTCGGTCGGCACGGTGGCCCAACACGCGGACATACCCGGCGCCGACATCGTGGTCAATGCCACAACGGTCGGCATGGCGCCCGACAGCGCCATGCCGTGCGATCCAGCGTTGTTGCACCGCGGTCAAATCGTGGTGGATATCGTCTACAACCCGTCTGAGACGGTTTGGCTGTCGGCCGCGCGTGCCGCGGGGATCCGCTCGTACAACGGCGGGTCGATGTTGGTCCACCAGGCCGCTGTCGCCATCGCCCACTGGACGGGTCATCCGGCTCCCGTCGATGCCATGAGGTCAGCGCTGCAAACGCACCTGAGCTGAGCCGGGCCCTGAAAGAAGCACGCTCGTTGTCAGCCGGTCCCAGAACATTTTTTGGTATGGACTTGACAGC
>VXYK01000066.1 GCA_009845995.1 Acidimicrobiaceae bacterium
GCGCAAGACCCCCACTCCTAAACCCGAAATCTGCGCGTTCAACTACAAAGAATGTCGTTTATCGCGCAGATTTGGAGTGAGAGAGCTGCGTACGGCGGTGATCAGTTTCTCGGGTGTGTCGATGTACATCGACCAGGTAAACACCAGAGGTGTCCAACGTTCGAGCGTGATTGCATTCCATCGCGCACGGTCGTTATGAAACGAGACACGGTTCAAATGCCACGCGATACTGTCGAGTTCGATCGCGACCCTCGCTTCCGGATACGCCAGATCTACTTGAGCGATGAGGTCTCCGAATCGATCCAATACTCGGTGCTCGTGCACAGGCTCGGGTAGACCAGCGTCGACGAGCAGCCTGCCGACGAGACGACTCCACTTGCTCAGCGGCACACCCGAGTGCGGCATTCTGCTATCGAGCACATCGCGCAGCACGGCGCATCCGTTCCGACCTCGTCTCGCATGACGCACGACGATGGCGTACAGATCGGGCAGATCGAGGCGGCCCGTACGCATCACAGCGTCGACCATGTCGTTGACTTGCCGGGGGCGTGCAACCGCCGCAATGTCGATGACCGTTCGACTCAGGTCGGTGCACGGGATGTACTCGCGGACGATGTGTTGGTCGGTATACCACTGCCGGGTCTGGTGGACTCTCACTGTGTCGAGGGACTTCCAGCGGCCCTCGGGAACCGTGATCTCGCGAACCGTCTCTCTGAATCCGTCGATCCTGTGAAGGGCAGCGGCTGATCGGTGGCTTGCGACGCCGTTGGTCACCAGACAGGCAGCGAGAAGTTGGCTCTTCCAGGTCGCTGGGACCGCGTTGTGGCGATAAACGCCCGGACCGACACGAAGCCACCGCTTCGTCGTGCACTGATACTGGATCTGACGGGCAGAGAACCCGGCCGCCCTCGCTTGCTTGCCAGTGACGATCCCGTGTTGACGACGGATGACTCTGGTGACTTCCTCGTTGTCCATGCCGATCATTCGGTACGCGGCTCACGGAGGAAGTCGCCCAATTATGCCGGGCCGTCTGCCAAACCCTGCGAAATTCCGAAATCTGCGCGCTCAACTACAAGGGGTGTCGTCTATCGCGCAGATTTCGGGAGGTCTATGGGAGTTCTGTTAGAATTGGGCCAAAAGCTCGACGCATCTTCCCGAGCGCTTCGATGAGCCATTCCCGGGCTTCCGGCCAACGTTCTCGCTGACGAACCCTGATCCCGCCTGGGAAGTAGAGCGAAATCCTACAAGCACGCTTGGTTTCCAAGGGATCCCAGTCAAGTTCCTTGCCGATCTCATCTTCGATCCTGGCCTTTTGCGCGTACAACCCATTGAAGAGACCATGGTTCGATTCTGCTTCGCCACCGTCAATGTAGATCTCAGCTCGCAATCGGTAGATCTCAGCTCGCAATCGATACTTGTCTGGCCGACAAAAGGCCGCGTTTATGCCCACACCGGAGCGACCGGAGGGGAAACTTGCCCAATGAACACTTTGTGCCTTCGTGGATCGGCTCCAACCGGGGTGAGCCTCGTGAAAGTCGGGTAAAAACTCGGACCAAAACCCGAAGTACAGTTGCTCTGTTTCGCTCATTTGTGTTTTTGCTGACTTAGCAGTGCGATGCCAATCATCAGGCTGTACGACGGGCCGAAGGCTTGGTGCTGGCCTTGAATCGTCGATGCGCAAGATCTCCAACTCAAGACCAAAGAAACCGAACCCGTCTTCAGAGATGGTGTTCAACCAGGTGAGAGCTGTGCGGTGTTCGGGCCGGAAGCGCTCGGCGAGGAGAACAACATAGTTCGCATCGAGGCCAGCGCCATAGGTGATGAGCTTGCCCAAATGGTCGTGATCTGTCGCCGCGATCATGTTCTCGACGACCACACGGGAGTTCGAACCAAGATCCCGAAAGACAAGGTCGGCACTGAACTGCCCAACACCCATCTCCTGCCCCTCAAGTTCCAAGTCCATGCCAAGATAGTCACTAAGCAGTTGCGGATTGGCCGCTAACCACGGCGTGAGATCCCTCGCCTCGTCCGGCCATACTTCCCGGATCGATACTGTTTCGAGGGTTGCTATGTCAACCTCAGGCATCTTCCCCATGACCCATTATCGCCAAAATCTGCGCGTCGAACTACAAAGGGTGTCGTTTATCGCGCAGATTTCGGGGACGGGCTACGCGATCGAAATCGGGAGCGAAGAGGGGTGGCAGGGGGTAGATTGCGCAGCACGGGACGTGGCGCAGCTCGGTAGCGCACCTGCTTTGGGAGCAGGGGGTCGCTGGTTCAAATCCAGTCGTCCCGACCAAGAATTCCACACACAATGCGGCGGTCGGGCATGATGCTGCGATGCATTCCGAACAACTGCTCGATTCGGCCGCGGCTACAACGGGTCTTGATGATTTTGGTGAGCCCTCATTTCGAGACGGACTCGAGGTGCTCGTCGACTCGTTGAACAACGAAGCCCAGCTCAACGCAATCGGCGGACCAGCGGCGGAGGCACTTCTGGCAGGAGCTCTGGTCAATCGGCTGACCATCACGGACTACTGGAACCAGCACCCCGAACTTGCGGATCAAGCAATCACGGCACCGTTGTTCATCGTCGGGGTCTCCCGTTCGGGCACAACCGCCCTTAGTCAGCTTTTGTCCGTCGATCCGGCGAATCGCAGCCTGCTCTCCTGGGAGGCCGGCGCTCCCGTACCGCCGCCCCAAGCCGAGACTTATCACAGCGACCTACGTTTGCTCGCGGCCATCGAGGCCGAAGCCGACAACATGTTGCACCTGCTCAACCCCGATTTCAAGGCTATGCACCATGACCCGCCCGACATGCCGATCGAGTGCGTCACGCTGATGGCCCACGATTTTGTGAGCCTGCAATACAACGCCATGTTCAACATCGAGTCGTACGCCGAGTGGATCCTGACGCGAGACCACTCCGCCACCTACCGCTATCACCAACGGGTGCTGCAGCTACTCCAGTCCGGCGTGCCTGGTCGTTGGCAACTGAAGACGCCGCATCACGCTCTGGCTGTCAGCACGATCGCCGAGATCTACCCGGATGCCCGCTTCATCTGGACGCACCGCGATCCCGCAACGTGCATTGCCTCGACCGCCAGTATCACTGCCTCGCTCAGCGGTACGTTCAGCGACGCCGACTGGGCTGCATTCGAAGGGAGGCTGTGGACTCGGATGCTGACCGAGATGATCGAACGCACATCCGCGGCCCGAGCCGCGCTGGGTGAGGACCGGTTCATCGACGTGGACTACCGCCAACTCGTGAGCGATCCGGTCGGGGCCGTGCGAGGCATCTATCGCGACCTCGGCGAACCGATTGACACTAACTTCGAGGCATCGCTGGCTGCTCATGCGAATGAGCATCGACAACACAAGCACGGTCGGCACAGCTACACGTTCGAGGACTTCGGCTTGAACCGGGACGCCCTCAACGAACGTTTCACCGATTACCGCTACACCTACGACCTGTGAGCGATCTCGGCCTCAACCGGCCGATCGCAGGACTAATTGAAGGCCGGGATGACGTGTTTGCCCATCAACTCGATGGTCTGCATGACATCTTGGTGAGCTACGTCGTAGGGGTTGAACAGGCAGAACACCACATCGCAACCGGTCGCTTCGTAGGCACGGAACATCTCGATGGCCCGATCTGGATCCCCGCACACGCAGGCGTTGGTGTCGAGCAGATAGTCCATGGTCAGATGACCGACTGAACCGTCCTCGACACGATCCGCGGTCGGACCGAGATAGTCATAGGTCCCGAGTTCCTCTTCCATCTGGCGCAACCATTGAGCCACAGAACCGATCAGTTGAGCACCGTGTTTGGGATACCACTCAAAGGACGGGCCGGCCTGATCGACCGCCTGCTGGTTGGTCTCGGCCACGTTGACCATCGTGAAGCTAGCCGCACGGTTGTTTACGAATTTGCCGATCGGTTCTTCACAGGCCGCGATTCCTTCGCGGTAGATGCCGATCCGACGACCGAGTTCTTCGGGCGGTGTGCCCACCGAGAAAGACAGGAGTCCGAGGCCGAGTTCGCCCATGAGCCGATGTCCTCCGTCGGAACTGGTGGCCGCCCAGACCGGCGGGTGCGGATCTTGAAGCGGTTTGGGAAGCACCCGCCGCTTCGGCATCTGCCAGAATTTCCCTTCAAAACTGAACTCGTCGTTGGTCATGGCGCCCAAGGTCATCGTCAGAGCTTCCTGCCACATCGACCGGGTGTCATTGGGATGGATCCCAAAACCCTCGAGTTCGGCGCGGGTTGCCGAACGACCGGTGCCGAACTCCACTCGCCCATTTGAGAGCAGGTCGAGCACCGCGACCGATTCGGCCGTGCGAACCGGATGGTTGTAGGGCTGAGGCATGAGCCTCACGCCATAGCCGAGCCGGATGTTGTTTGTGACCGCAGCCAGGTGGCCATACAAGACCTCCGGGTTGGAGCAATGCGAGAATTCCTCGAGGAAGTGGTGCTCGACGGTCCACACCGAGTGGAAGCCCACCCGGTCCCCCAGTTTCACCTGTTCGACGACGTCCTGGTACGCCTGATGTTCCTTGCCCGGCGTCCAAGGCCGAGCAACTGGGATCTCATAAAACATCGCAAATTCCACAGCGGTATGCCTCCTGCATTTGTGGTCGAGCCGCAGCCCGTCAGGCTTCCTCGCGCCTCAGCGCCCCCCGATGCTGCCCCACCACCGACCCAAAACGCCAAACCACCGAATCAAACGCATTCCGGAGTGCCGAGGGCGACGGATTCGTAGGCGGTCTCGTCGATGGTGGACGTTTGGTTCTTGAAGGTGGTCATGTTGTGGGGCCATTGGGTGACGATTCGGCCGCTGGGCGTGCGGTAGTAGCCGTTGCAACCGCCGTGCCAGGGTTCGACGCCGGCAATACCCTCCTGCACCCAGTCGTTGTAGCGGGCCATCGGCTCGGCGCGCACATCCACCCAGGCCAGCCGCTGCGCGGCGATGCGCTGAATATGGGCAACCACGTACTCCACTTGGTACTCGATCATGGTGATGATCGAACCATTGTTGGTGTTGGGCCCGTACAGCATGAACAAGTTCGGGAATCCGCTGGTGGTGACACCCCGGTAGGCGGTGGCACCGTCGTTCCAGGCGTCGGCGATATTGAGTCCGTCCCGTCCGCTCACCTCGATGGCCGACAGGTACTTGGTTGTCGCAAACCCCGTGGCCAGCACCATCGTGTCCAGGACCCGCTCCGTGCCGTCGCCGGTCAAGACACCTCTGGGGGTGATCCGCTCAATGGGGTCGGTGACCAACTCCACATTCGGTCGGTTGAAGGTGGTGTAGTACTCGTTGTGGAACAGCGGGCGCTTGCATCCCCACGGGTGATCGGGCGTGAGCTTGGCTCGAATTTCGGGATCGCTCACCGCCTCAAGGGCTTCTAGGCCCGTATCCTCCATGCCCGCCCGCACTTTGGCGCTCTTGAAGGCCATACCCGTGTCCACTTGGTTGAACAGCTCTTCACGCCGGGCCACAACGATGCCGGGGTCGGCGCGGCGAGCGTCGAGCTCCTCAGCGGTGTACGGGTCGTCTTCTTTGGGTAAGACCCAGTTGGCGGTGCGTTGGAACACATGCAGCCGGCCCACCTCTTTGGCGATTTCCGGGGCGATCTGCACGGCACTGGCTGCTGAGCCGATGATCCCGACGGTCTCGCCGCTCAGGTCGTGGTCCCAATTCCAACGAGCCGAGTGGATCACCGTGCCCTCGAAGGCCCGCAGGCCTTCGATGTCGGGCATGGGCACGTCGTTGAACATGCCCAGCGCGCTTATCACGACGTCGGCGGTGACCTCGGTACCCGACTCCAGACTCAACGTCCAACAGGCAGCGTCGTCGTCCCAGCGGGCGGCTTGTACCGCTTCGTTGAAACGGCAATGGTCGAGCACACCGTATTTGTCTGCGCAGTGCTCCATGTAGCGCAATATCTCGGGTTGGCGGGCGAAGGGGCGGCTCCATTCCGTGTTCACTTCGAAGGAGAACGAGTACAGCTCGGCCGGAATGTCGCAGGCACAACCTGGGTAGCGGTTGTGGTACCAGGTGCCGCCCACGCCGGAACTCTTCTCCAGCACCGTGAAGTTCTCGAACCCGGACTGGCGCAGCCGAATTGCCGCGCACAAGCCACCCGGACCGGCCCCAATGATCGCGATCCGCAGGTCCCGACCGCCTACTTCGACATCGTCAACATCCGCCGCAGCGGAGTGGGTGGTTTCTGTTGCCGGTTTGCCCATCGGTGCCTCTTTACCGCTATTGACTAGCGGCGGTGCCTATTCCCCGAAACGCTACCCCCGCGGTCCCTACGACCCGAAAAATTCACGTGTCGAAACACTTCGTATAGACACCGTGGATCTCCCGTGCGGGGCGAATTCGCCGAGTCTCAGCGAGCGCGTGACAGCGTGGGCAGCGCGTTGGGTGATGTGTAGCGCGGCCCACCGAAGCGATACCGTCGCCTCGATGTCTGACACCGGGGTACCCGATTCCGAAGCGAAGACAACCCGGTTCGCATCTCTTCAGATTCCTGAATACCGGTTGTTGTGGTGGGGTGGAATGTTCATCTTCCTCGCCTCTCAGACGCAGCAGATCGCTCGGGGTTGGCTCGCCTACGACCTCACGGGCAGCAATGCTGCGCTTGGCGGAGTGGTTTTCGCTTTCGGTGTCACCAGCTTGTTTGCAATCCCGGCCGGCGGTGTGCTCGCCGATCGAATCGGCAAACGCTCCATCCTCATGTTCGCCCAGTCGACGATGACCGCCGCAGCGTTCGGGATCGCTGTCGCTATTTCCACCGACGCCATCCAATACTGGATGCTTGTGGCCGGGGGCGCTGTTCAGGGCCTGGGCATGTCGCTGCTGGGGCCGTCCCGATTGGCGATGACCGCAGATCTTGTGGAACGCGACTCACTCACCAACGCCATCTTGTTGAGCAACGCCAGCATTCAGATGACCCGTGTGCTGGGGCCCGCCGTCGGGGGAATACTGATCGGCATCGCGGTTATCGGTGTCGGCGGCGTCTACTACGTGGGCGCCGCGCTCTCGGCCTTGTCGGTTGTCGCCACGGTGAAGCTTCCCTCGGGGTTGCCAAAGTACAGATCTCGACGCTCAGCTTTCGGCGACCTCGCAGACGGACTCTCCTACGTCCGCGAGAATCGCGAGTTGACGAGGCTGCTGGTGGTGTCGTTGCTGATCGTGATGTTGGGTTTTCCTCACATTACGTTTCTGCCCGGGTTGGTGGAGGACATCTACGAGCTCGATGCCTGGGCACTCGGCCTGCTCACGACCTCAGGCGCTCTGGGCGCCGTCATCGCCAGCGTTGCGTTGGCCAGCGCCAAGCAGTCGCGGCTTCCATCGCTGCAGATCCAGGCAGCCGTCGTGTTCGGCGTATCACTCATTGCCTTTGCCGTGGTCCCGCAGTTTTGGGCTGCGGTGGTTGTGATGTTGCTCGTTGGTGGCGGTTCCGCCGCATTCCAGGCGCTCAACAACTCGTTGGCGCTCGCCATCGCGGACGTCGAATACCACGGCCGCGTACAGAGCCTCATCATGTTGAGTTTCACCGGATTCGGACTTGCCTCGCTCCCCTTCGGCAAGCTGGCCGATGTCTACGGAATTCGCCCGATCATGTCGCTGATGGGCGTTCTGGTGCTCATCTCGATGGGTATCGGTGTGCTTTGGCGACAACGGATCGCCCCAACAGAACCCCCTTCGCTGTGATTGCCCTACGCTCGGATTGGAGGAACCAATGAGCCGTGAGAATGAAGAGTTGATCGAGACTTTGTGGAACCACATCTGGATCGACCAGTCCTTGGACCGACTCGGGGAGGTGTTGGCTGATCCTTTTGTGCGCCATACCCGTGACGGCACTGAGCACACGACACCGCAACGCTACGCCCGCCATGTCAGTTCGTCGGTCGCGACGATCCGCTCGACCAGACTCCATTTCGACCAGATCTCCTCGCTCGACGACTTCGTTTTTGCGCGCCTTACGCTGGAAGGCATCAACGTTGCCATCGGCAGCACCTTAAAGATCACCTGGCTCGCGCAATACAGGATCGCCGAGGGACTCATCGCCGAATCTTGGAGTATGCACCAGACCGGCCTCGACTGGTAGCTGCGATCGTGGCCGAACTGACGTTGGAAAACGCAGCAGCGCTGGTCGTTGGAGCCGGGCAGGGCATCGGGCGTTCGGTTGCTTTGGCGCTGGCAAGTGAGGGTGCTGATGTGACCCTCGCAGCTCGCCGGGCCGGGCCGCTCGAACGACTCGCCGCCGAGGTCGCCGAGGCGTCCGGCAGACGGACTTCGGCGGTTGTCGCCGACATTGCCGATCCGTCCCAGGGCCGAGCCGCGGTCGATGCGACCATTCAGGAGTTCGGAAGGATCGATGTGGTTGTCAACATCGCCACCTACGGGGGTGGCAGCGTTTCTGTCGCCGACCTTGATTGGGACGACTACCTGACCGCAGTACAGATCAACGTGATCGGTACCATGGAAATCTGCCGCAGCGCGGCGGCCCATATGGCTTCTTTGGGCGGCGGGTCGATCATCAACGTCTCAGCGCTCAGCGCCACCACGCTGATGGCGGACCTGTCGCGCTACACGTCGACCAAAGGTGCCATGGAGTCCATGTCGAAAACCATGGCCAAAGAAGTCGGTCCCTCAGGTGTGCGAGTCAACATCGTGACTCCCGGTCTGACCACCGGAGAGCCGCTCAGCTCCATGTTCGAGCGTATGGCAGAAGCACAAAACCGAACGCCCGAGGAAATAAGCGACGGTTTCGCTCGTCAAGCGGCTCTGCGTCGCCATGTGGACCCCGATGACATCGCGCAGGCTGTGCTGTTCTTGGCCTCCTCCCGGTCACGCAACATCACGGGCCAAGAGATCCAGGTGACCGCCGGCCAGCACATCATGTGAGCCGTGTTGCCAATCCCCGAGGGGATTCAAACCAGTCGTGTCAGCCGATCACCTGAGCGATCTGCTCAAACGGGGAAGCGGACTGCTGTGAGTTCTTCTGAAGCGGTCCAGAGCTGTTGTTGTGCACCGGCGTCGTGCGATCGGTCGCTGGAAGCGACCAGCACCGGGTGGCCTCGAGTCTCCATGAACCCGTCGGGACCGTAGTACTGGCCTCCTTCGGCTGCCGGATCCGTGGCGGCTCTCAGCGTTGGAAGGGCACCCATGGCTGCGCTCTGCGCCAGCGCTGCGAGAAGCGGTTCGGCGATCCGAGCTCCCGGAATGTGGCGTCCGAGTTCGGTGCTTGACCCGCCTGGATGAGCTGCCAGCGCAACGGTCTGTGCCCCTGCTGCTTCAAGTCGGCGTTGAAGTTCATAGGTGAACATCAAGTTCGCCAGTTTCGAGCGGCCGTATGCAGCCACACGGCGGTAGCGCCGTTCGGCTTGAAGATCACCAAAGTCGATCCGTGAAAGGATCCGGTGACCGACGCTGCTGACCGTCACAACCCGCGATCCCTCCACAGCCAAGAGCCGTTCCAGCAACCTGCCGGTCAAGGCGAAGTGACCCAAGTGGTTGGTGCCGAACTGCATCTCGAACCCGTCCGCAGTTTTCTGCCGCGGCGTGTACATGACTCCGGCGTTGTTGATCAGCAGGTCGATGCGCTCGAACCGGCTGCGGATTTCCTCAGAAGCATCGCGAACGGAGTCCAGCGAAGCCAGATCGAGCTGCTGCAGTTCGAGCTGGGCGCCCCCATGATCGGATCGGATGTCGTCGACTGCCTGCTTGCCCTTGTCGAGATTTCGCACTGCGAGCACTACCGACGCGCCCCGACCGGCCAGCGCGTGTGCCGTTTCAAGCCCGAGCCCGGAGTTGGCACCGGTCACAATCGCCACCCGCCCCGTTTGATCTCCGATATCTTCAGCCGTCCACTTGTCGTCGCTCATGTCAAACTCTTTCGGCATCAGAAGTTCGTTTTGTCATCTCTTGCTAGTACCCCGTACGGGATTTGAACCCGTGCTACCACCTTGAGAGGGTGGCGTCCTAGGCCGCTAGACGAACGGGGCAGGTTCATCGCTGGGGCGATCCGCGACCGGATGAGTGTAACCGCAGGCCAAGGTCCTCGGCGCGACAAAATCAAAAGCTCGGGGAGGAGGACTTGAACCCCCAATGTCTGGACCAGAACCAGATGTGTTACCAATTACACCATCCCCGAAGGGCGACCGCATCGTACCGGGTTCCGCTGCGGTCTCACACGAAATTTCTCGCAGGCCGATGCGCTTGAAGCCCGCACAGCTCAGTTGGCATTACCGAACCAGTTGTCCACGCGTCGATAACCGAGGATCCGTCCAAGCGACACCGCAGCGGTCTCACGCGCCAGTTGCCGTATCGAAGCTTCGCCGTCAGTCGGCGAGATGTACGCGGTCAGTCCCGCCTCGACCGAGATCTGGGCAAGGCGCAACGAGTGATACGGGTCAGACACGACCACTGCCGAAGACAGACCACGATCATGAAGCACCCTCGCCGTGGCAGCCATCTGCTCCCAGGTGGACGCACCGTCGGTCACCAACAGCAGCGCAGACTCGGGCACGCCGGCCTCAAGGAGATACTCGAATCCGGTAAAGCCCTCAGTGAAGCGGTCACCTTCCTGTTTGGAGCCAGTCGTGACAATGAGCGGCGCCGCGCCCTCGTTCCAGAGTTCCAGGGCATGGTCCAACCGTCTAGCCAGCACTGGCGAAGGCCTGCCATCGTATTGCGCTGCACCGAGCACAACGATCGCGTCGCCCGGACCTCGATTGTCGACGTCAAGATTCATTCGCACCTGAATGAAGTTGATTCCCACATATCCGATCACCAGAGTCCCGACAATCAACAGCGTCCAGGCGACGCGCCTCGCGGACAGCCAACCAAGCCGTCCGCTCCACATAAGTCAGCCTCCCAAGCGTCTCTGGGCCGCGGCGATACGAGACAGGGTCCTTTCTTTGCCGAGGTGCGTCATCGCTTCCCACAGCGGGATGCCCGCGCCGCTGCCCGTGAGAGCAACCCGCAACGGAGCCTGCGACATCACCCGCGCACCTAGTTCCTCAGTGAGCCGGTTGCCGACCTCGAACACGGTTGTCTCCAGGAGTTCAGGATCGTTGAAGGGATCGGCCTCCAGCACGACGGCAAGTTCAACGAGGACCCGGTCTGCTGCGCGGCCCTTGATCATCGCCTTCGCCCAAGCCTTCTCGTCGTATTCGCTGATTTCATCGACGAAGAGCCAATCGAGCCAACCCGGTGCCTCCGAAAGAGTGGAGATACGCTGCTGAACCTCCGACGCGAGCGCCTCGACGACCCCGAGGTCATAGTGGTCCGGAAGCCATGGCGCCGCGGCTTGCACAAACTCTGCCGGGGTCAGCGCTTTGATGTATGCGTTGTTGATGTGCTTCAGCTTGACCAGGTCGAAATAGGCAGATCCCTTGTTGACAGCTTCAAGCGAGAACAACGAGACAATCTCCTCTATCGGCCGAATCTCGATCTCGTCTGGCGGACCCCAGCCCAGCAGGGCCAACGCGTTCAGCATCGCTTCGGGCAGATAACCGCCGGCCACGAATTCCGAGAGCGCCACGCTGTCGCGGCGCTTGGAGAGCTTCTTGCGCTGCTCGTTGACAAGCAGCGGGAGATGGGCGTAGCGCGGCGCAACACCGTAGCCGAGGGCTTCCCACAACAGCATCACTCTGGGCGTGGTGTTGAGGAGATCCTCACCCCTTATGACATGGGTGATGCCCATGTCGTGATCGTCAACCGCGTTGGCAATGAAGAACACCGGTGAACCGTCGCCTCGCCTGATCACGAAATCGTCGATCGTGTCATGCACGACCTCGACCCGACCGCGGATCAAGTCATCGACAACCGTCGAACCCTCGTCTGGCACGCGGAACCGGACCACGACCCCGTCACCGTCGGCCACGTTGCGATCACGTGACCAGCCGTGATAGCCCTCCCGAAGGCCTGCCTCGACCGACATACGCTGCGAATCGGCCGGGCTCAGGTCGCAGAAGTACGCCTTGCCGTCATCGATGAGTTGCTCAATGGCAGCGGTATGGTCCTGTTTGCGTTGAGACTGGAAATACGGCCCCTCATCCCAGTCAAGTCCGAGCCAGAGCAACGGGTCGCAGATCGCGTCAACGAACTCCTGGGATTTCTTGGATTCATCGGTGTCTTCGACGCGCAATATGAACTCTCCGCCGTGATGCCGGGCAAAAAGCCAGTTGAACAGCGCAGAACGGGCGCTCCCCACATGGAGGTAGCCGGTCGGCGCCGGTGCGAAGCGAACCCGTGGAGGTTGCATGGTCTCAGGCTAATCGTCGCTGGTCTTTCACGATGGCACCTTCGAAGCTCTCGATGCTGCACATCAGCGAGTTCAGATCGCTCAGAGCCCCAGCGGAACTCTCCAATCATCCGCAAACGCGGCCGCCACTTCGGCGGGACCCATTCGCAATGTTGCTTCAGGAACAAGGTCGGCGATCTCGCGTGCGGTGAAGTAATGGAACGCCACGTGATGCAACTCTTCGAACAGCGGTCTACGGAACTCCACCAGCTCATCGACAGCGGGGCCGAGAAAACCGAACACGGTCAGCGCTACGCGGAGATCATCAGCGACCGGTGCTCGTCCGTACAACGATGCACGGCGCAGAGCAACCGCACATGCCCCCTCCAGCACATCGCTCGCATGTTCACCTGGGGCCAGCACAAGCTCGGACTCGAAACGCTTCGCGAGCTTGTGCACATAACCCTGGTCGGGTCCTTGGTTGCCGACCGCTGGTCCTGACGGTTGCGCACCCCCGACCACCTCGCCCGGCCGATTCGCCAGCCAACTGCCCCCGCGACGCGGCGCAGACACATACGCCTTGGGTTCATCGATCTTTGGTGGAAAATGCCTCGGCACAGACATGGCCGGTAAGCGTAGCCACAATGCGCGTGACGTTGTACCGGCAACCGCTCTACGCGAGACTCCAACGGTGATCGAAAACCCCCTCTCCGAGTTCACCGTGCTTGATGTCACAGACCGGAGGGGAGCGCTGTGCGGACGACTTCTCGCCGATCTCGGCGCGAATGTCATTCGCTTGAACAACTCCGATGGCGACTCCGCCACCGACCGCTTCCGCAACCACGGAAAGAGTCACGCCGAGGCCGGCCAGGGGCTCGCGGAGCTGTTGCCGCTCGCCGATGTGTTCATCGAGAATGGTGGACCCGGCTCCGACCTCGACCGCCCCGGACTCGAGGCCGAATATCCGCAGCTGGTGATCGTCAGCCTCACCGATCTCGGCCTCAGTGGTCCGCGTTCTCACTGGCATCTGGAAGCGCTCCCGGCCCAAGCCGGATGCGGCGCCCTCCACGCCACAGGTCATCCGTCGCAATTCCCGACCGCGCTACCGGGATACCTGGCTCATGATTGCGCCTCGGTGCACGGTGCCATGGCCGCGGTTGCGGCCCTGATGGACCGGCGTCGCACGGGTCTCGGCCAACAGATCGAGACGAGCGCGCAGGAGGCGGGACTGGGTGGCACTTACCCGTGGGGTGTGGCGATCCCCGGGTACCTGTCGGTCAATCCTGTGCTTCCGGTCGAGGGCAAACGCAACGCTGAGGGGTTCTACCTGGTTGTGCCATGCCGCGACGGCCATGTCCGCATGGTGTTCGGCAGCGAGGCAGACTGGCACGCATTCTTTGAACTGTGCGGCAGGCCCGAGGAAGTCTCTGGACCTGAATGGCTCAACCGTGTTCACCGTGCGATGAACCCAGACGCGATCCGTGAGGTGGCGGAACGCGGGTTCGCTGATTACGACAGAGCCGAACTGTTTGCCGAGTCGTTGCGGCTCGGCCTGCCGCTGGGTTCTATTCAGCATCCTCTGGAGTTTGTGAACCATCCCCAGACCACTGAGCGCGGCTTTTTCGTCGACGGAGTGGCTAGTCGCCTTTGGCGGTTCCATCCTCCACCAACCGAGACCCCCTCTGTTGATGCCTCAGCTACACCAGCCGCTGGTGCCCGCAGCTCCGCGAAGAACGACGGCCTGCTGCTCGATGGGGTGCGCGTCATCGAGTTCGGTATTGCCGCAGTGGTGCCGGAGCTGTGCTGGATGCTCTCGGAGCTGGGGGCAGACGTCATCAAGATCGAGTCGCGCAAGAAGCCCGATGTGCTCCGCGCTGCCGGTTTGGAAGATCTCGACAGATCCTTCTGTTTCAACATGGAGTGCCGGGGTCGCCGTGGCGTCGCTTTAGACCTGTCCTCCGCCGACGGCCGGCGACTGGCCAGAGAACTCTGCGCCTCCGCCGATGTGGTTGCCGAGAACAACCGCGGTGGGGTGATGGCCAAACTCGGCCTCGACTACCCGGACATCGCGGCGGTGAACCCCAACGTTGTGTACGTTGCCTCCCAGGGTTACGGACGTGGCGGTCCCATGGGGGAAATGAAAGCGTTCGGCCCGCTGAACTCGAGTTTCGCGGGTATTCACATGTTGTGGAGCCACCCGGACGGCCCTTATCCGTGCGGTACGTCACTCAATCATCCCGACCACATCGCCTCGAAGATGTTGACGGTGGCCGTCTTGTGCGCGATTGACCATCGCAATCAAACCGGAGAGGGGTCCTTCGTTGAGATGGCCCAAACCGAAGCGGCGGCCTACCTGCTCGGCGAGCTCTATCTGGAGGCGATCGAGACAGGCGTGAACCCCACGAACCTCGCCAATCGAGATCCGCACATGGCACCACAAGGCGTGTATCCCGGCTCCGGCGACGACAGTTGGGTCGCCATCACCGTGCAGAACGACGATGCATGGCGGGCCCTTGAGGTTGCGGCCGGCTGGATGCCCGATGAGAGCCTGAGCGGCGTTGACGCCCGGTTCGCGGCGCACGACTCCATCGACGAGCGGCTGAGCCAGTGGACCTCACTGAGGTCCCCGGAGCACACCGCCGAGTTGCTGCAGGCTGTGGGGGTGTCGGCCATGCCCGTGATGGGTCCGCTCGATCACCTGGCAGATCCGCATCTTAGTGAACGGGGGCTGATGGTCGATCTGGTACACAAGGTGCACGGTCCCGAGCAACAACCCGCTAATCCCACCCGAATGTCACGCACAGTGCTGCGTACTGCAGACTCGGCTCCACCGCTCGGCTTTCACACCCACGAGGTCTTGCGCGAAGTGCTCGGCCTCGATGACGACGAACTCGACCGCCTCGAATCCGCCGGGGTCTTCTACTAGACGGGGGTTACTCGTCGGCGATGAGCAGGCCGTAGACGAGGGAATCGATGAGGGCCTGCCATGACGCCTCAATGATGTTCTCAGACACGCCGATAGTCGACCAGGAACGCTCGCCGTTCGTGCTGTCCAACAGCACACGCGTCACCGCGCCGGTTCCCTGCTCGGTGTTGAGCACGCGAACCTTGAAGTCCGTGAGCGACACCCGGTCGATCTCTGGGTAACGGCCGTTCAGAGCCGAGCGTACGGCCGAGTCGAGCGCGTTGACGGGGCCGTTGCCCTCCCCCACCGCGATTCGCCGTTGGCCGTCAACCCAGATCTTGACCGTGGCCTCAGTCTCCACGTCGACAGCAACATCGTTCCACAGGCGCGCACCCGTACCGGAACGATGGGCCATGTCGACCGAGAACGACTCAAGAGTGAAATACGGCTGTTCCCAACCGGCCGCTCCCCGCATCAGCAACTCCAGAGAAGCGTCGGCGACTTCGAAGTGATAGCCCGAATGCTCGAGTTCCTTGAGGGTCTCAACTACGTGACCGAGAACCTTCCCGTCGATCTCGAGACCCAGGTTCTTGGCCTTCATCGCCAGAGTCGAACGCCCAGCCATCTCCGAGACGACAATGCGCGTGCCGTTGCCGACCGACTCCGGCGCAACGTGTTCGTAGGCATCGGGTCGCCGATTCAGGGCACTGGTGTGAAGACCTGCTTTATGGGCAAAGGCAGAGGAACCCACATACGGCTGCTGGGGGTCGGGAGTGAAATTGACCAGTTCGGCTATGTGATGCGACACCGAGGTCAACCGAGCAATGCGACCCTCGGGAAGGCACGGAATACCCATCTTCAATTCGAGGTTGGCCATGATCGGGACCAGATCACAGTTGCCGACCCGCTCACCGTAACCATTGATCGTGCCCTGGACCTGGGTGGCTCCGGCGCGCACCGCTGCCAGGGCATTGGCCACCCCGCAACCGGTGTCGTTGTGCAGGTGGATGCCTACGTCGCAGTCCACATGGGCGATCACAGCAGACACGGCTCGTTCGATTTCGGGAGGCAGGGAACCGCCGTTGGTGTCACACAGCACCACAGCCTCGACTCCCGCGATAGCGGCCTGTTCGAGAACGCGAAGGCTGAACTCGGGATTGCGTTTGTAGCCATCGAAGAAGTGCTCAGCGTCGAAGAACACCCGTTTGCCATTGGCTGCCAAGTAGGCAACGGAGTCGGCGACCATGGCTACGCCTTCGTCAAGTGTCGTGCCGAGCGCTTCGGTGACGTGATAGTCCCAACACTTGCCGACGATGCACACAACCTCGGTCCCGGCGGCCACGAGATTGGCCAGCGAGTTGTCGGAATCAACCTTTCCGCGTGGGCGTCGGGTTGAGCCGAAAGCCACGAATTTGCTGGTCGTCAACAGCAGTTCGGATTTAGCACGCTCGAAGAACTCGTCGTCTTTGGGGTTGGCACCGGGATAACCGCCCTCGATATATCCGACGCCGAGCAGGTCGAGCTGTTCCGCGATCCGCAATTTGTCGTCGACCGTGAGCGAAATGCCCTCCAGTTGCGATCCGTCGCGCAGCGTGGTGTCGTAAATCTCGACTTGTTCGGGCCAAGCCGGGTCTCGAACTCCTGCTCGTTCGATCGATACCTCGGCGCCGCTCACGCCGGAATCCGTAGCGCCGCCCGAAGCAGCGGCAGAACCGCTCATGACGCGAGCTCGTTCCACGATCGGTATTTCGGGTTCTTGCCCCTTACAACCTCGGCATACGCCTCCGCAATGGCTTTGGTGGCCGGACCCGGACAGGGGATGGCGCGATCGTCAACCGAGTTCACCGCGCTCACTTCCGCGGCGGTACCGACAACGAATATCTCGTCAGCGATATATAGGTCGCTGCGGGTCATTTCCCCCACCGAAATGTCGATTCCCATGTCATCAGCAAGTGCGGCCACGGTGTCCTGGGTGATTCCTTTCAAAGCGCCCGCCGAGGTTGGCGGGGTGAGAACCGCATCACCGAGACCCACGAAGATGTTCTCACCGCTGCACTCAGAAACTAGACCAGCGCCGTTGAGCATGATCGCCTCGTCGTAACCCGCGGCCAGAGCTTCCATTTTCGCCAAGGTCGAGTTGGCGTAGTTGCCGGTGGTTTTGGACGCGGGCGGCATGATGTTGTGGTCGTGGCGCTTCCACGACGAGATCTTCATGCGCACACCCTTGGTTGCGGCGTCATCACCGAGATATGCACCCCAGGGCCAGGCAGCAATGGCGATATCGGTCTTGCAGTGTTCGATCGACAGGCCCATCTCGCCATAGCCGAAATAAGCGATCGGGCGTAGATAACAACTGCTCAACCCTGTGTCGGCGACGACGTCCTTGCATGCTTGGATGATCTCGGGAATCGAATAGGGCATCGGCATATTCAGGATTCGGGCCGAGTTGAAGAGGCGCTCGATGTGCTCGGTGAGCCGAAAAATGGCCGGTCCGTCAGCGGTCTCATAGGCACGAATACCTTCAAATACGCCAGTCCCGTAGTGCAGTGTGTGGGAGAGCACATGGGTCTGCGCTTGGTCCCACGGCACCATCTCGCCGTTCATCCAAATGTGGGGGGTGGGGGTGATGGGCATTGTGCCTCCTACAGGCGAGCGGCGATGACATCGCCTATTTCTGTGGTTGATCCGCTTAGGGAATCGGGGTCTTTGCAAGCCTTGCGAATCCTCTCAGCAGCCTGATCCTCTCCGAGATGGTCGAGCATCAGCGCGCCGGACAATATGGCCGCTGTCGGGTTGGCTTTACCGGTACCGGCGATATCGGGAGCCGATCCATGAACGGGCTCGAACATCGAGACTCGCCCGGGATGCAAGTTGGCCGACGCTGCGAATCCGATACCGCCGCTCACGGCGCCGCCGAGGTCTGTCAGGATGTCGCCGAAGAGGTTGTCGGTGACGATGACGTCGTAACGCTGCGGATCATCCACAAAGTAGATGCAGGCCGCGTCGACGTGGTTGTAGGCCGTTTCGACTCCTGGGTACTCGTCGGCCACTTCGTTGAAGGTCCGTTCCCAAAGGTCGCCTGAGAAGGTCAACACGTTGGTCTTGTGAACCAGAGTCAGGTGTTTGCGCCTCCTCGACGCCAACTCGAAGGCGTACCGAACACAGCGTTCCACGCCCAGCCGGGTGTTGACCGATCCCTGCGTGGCGATCTCATGAGGGGTGTTCTTGCGCAGAAACCCGCCTTCGCCAGCGTAAGTGCCCTCTGTGTTCTCGCGGATGACGACAAAGTCGAACTCCGTGTCTTCGCCACCCGACATGGGGCTGGTATTGGCACTGTCGGGCCCACAACTGAAGGGCCTGAAGTTGACGTAAAGATCGAGGTCGAAGCGCATCTTGAGCAGAAGTCCTCGCTCTATGACTCCGGGCGGGACGTCGGGCGTTCCGACCGCCCCGACATAGATCGCGTCGAGCGTGCGCCATTCATCGACGATCTCATCGGTCAGCACAACACCGTCTTTGAGATACCGGCTGCCGCCGAGGTCGTAGTTGACCGCGTCGATTTCGACGCCGGCCGCGGCAATGACTTTCAAGCCCTCGGCGATGACTTCGGGGCCGATGCCGTCTCCGCCCACTATTCCCACTCGATGGGTCATATTGTTCTTCTCATTCGCTGGCTGTCGGGGACAAAAGAAAACCGTCCACCGAAGTGGACGGTCGGGCGCACGCCACTACGGGCGTGCGCTAGGCAATAATTACGATCAACGGGCCGTGTGATCCCATGAGTCAAGTGTACCCCCTGCATCATCGGTCGTCATCTGCAATTCCAGGCGTTACGGAGTCGAGTTGGGCGAGATACTTCTTTCGGCCGCGTTCTCCGATGCGATTGAAAAAGGGGATGAGTCGCGGAATCAGAGACGGGGTCCACAGCGCAGCACGTGCGGAAAGGCTTTCGTGATAGGGGACATAGAGCTCGAGCTTGGGTTTGTCGAGGGCTCGTTCGTACGCGTCGGCCACATCGTCGACGCTCTTCACAGCGCTCAGGAAGTTGAGGGCGCTGCCGCCCGAGCGCGCCTCGTGTTGCAGCATCGGAGTGTTGACCGCTGTGGGATAGATCCCGCTGATCGCCACGTTAGTGTGAGCGACCTCTGAGTTGAGAGCCGCGAGAAACGCGCGCAAACCTGCCTTGGCCGCTGAGTACGGAGCAGACGCCGGCAACGGGCAGATTCCCCCCATGGACACGGTGGCCATTATGTGACCAGTGTTGCGACCGATGAAGACGCCCAGCGCAGCGCGAATCAACTGCATGGGACTGCGCAACAGAACGGCGAAGTGAAGATCAATTTCCTCGGCGCTCAGATCGGCGACGTCACCGGGGATGACCACGCCGGCGTTGCACACCAGAACATCGAGATCATCCCTCCACTCGCCGGTGATCCGCTCACACAATTCTCTGGTGCTCTGCTCTTCTGCGAGGTCGCAGCCCACCGCCGTGACCGGACCGCCGATATCAGCAGCGGTACGCTCAGCTAGTTCGGGCGTGCGATCGACCGCGATTATCTTGAATCCCCGCTTGGCGAACCGACGGGCCACCTCGGCTCCGATGCCCGACGCAGTACCGGTGATGAGCGCGGTGCTGCGAGTCATCGCCGCGAGTTCTCGGTGAGGCCGACTTTCGCCTTCACCTTGTCCAGGAGCTTCAGATACGTATTCACTTCGACATAGTTGGAGTGCCGGTCAGAATCAACGTAGCGGTGACCGGCCTTCAAGTCGGGATGGTCCGTGGCTTTCAGGTGCCGGAATGCTTGCGCGGTCGCCGATCCCTCAGCCGCAGTGGCATCGGCAACAATGAGTTCAGCCATCTTGTCGAAGTTGTCGTAGGCGGCCGACGCGAACTCGATGAAACCCAGAGCGGCAAGATTCAGGTGACTCCGCGAGAAGATCCCCAGGTAAAGCTCAGGGCGGCCGCCTTTGACCGACAGCACGCCGGGTTCCAGAAACGGAATCGCGTGCTGATAACCGGTTGCCGTGATCACCAGGTCGATCTGTTCGCGGCTGCCGTCGACAAAGACGACATGGTCTCCGTCGAAACGCTCGACGTCGGGTTTTGCGATGCAGTCGCCGTGGCCCAGGTAATGAAGCACTTGGGTGTTCATCAAAGGATGAGACTCGAAAATCCGGTGGTCGGGTTTCGGCAGACCGAAACGGCGCAGATCACCGTTGATCATTCTCAACATCAGGCCGAAGACCCTGACCTCCAGCCAATGCGGCAGCGATGGGCCTTGCGACGCAAAAACGTCAGAAGGCATGCCGATGATGTGCTTGGGGATGAAGTGGTAGCCGCGGCGCACACTCAGAAACGCCTGTTCAGCACTGAACGAGGCGTCACAAGCGATATCCGCGCCGGAGTTGCCGGCCCCGACCACCAGAACTCGTTTCCCTTCGAACTCGCTCGGGGACCGATAACTGACCGCATGACGAACAACGCCGTTGAACTCCCCGGGCCAACTCACCAGATTCGGCACCCAGGTGACGCCGTTGGCGCAAACCAGATAACGGCAAACACTCACATCACCGCTGTCGAACTGAAGTTCCCAGAGTCCGTCTTCAGTCAGAACAGCTCGTTCGATCGCTACACCGAAACGAATGTTGCGGCGTAGATCGAACTCGTCGGCAAACGATCGTATGTAGTCGAGCAGCTGGCGATGGTCGGGGTAGTCCGGGTAGTCGTCGGGCATCGGATAATCCGCGAAACCCGAGAGGGTTCGCGACGAGATGAAATGCGCCGACTCATAGATCGGTGAGCCCGCAGCGTCGATATCCCAAATACCGCCGACATCAGTGTTGCGCTCAAAAACCTCGAAGCTCGCTGAAGTTGCACCGAGTCGCCGCGCCAATATGAGTCCCGCCGGTCCTGCTCCCACCACACCCACGTCAAGAATCGGATTCGACACCATCACCCTCCAGCAGTGGCACGACAGCTACCCGGCACCTGTGTAGTCTCGCCGACACTTCGATACTGTGCTCGGCTCGCCAAAGTTCTATTGTCGCAGTCGCAACGACCGACACAGGAGCGCCGATGCCCGAAAATCACGTCATTGAGTCTCTTCATGTCGTCACCGCGGGGCTGCGCTTTCACTACCTGGCGGCCGGGGACCACGACGCGCCTCCGGTCGTGCTGCTGCACGGGTTTCCGCAAACTTCACACATGTGGCGCCATCAGATCCCCGTGCTCGCCGAGCACTATCGCGTACTTGCCCCCGACACTCGAGGTTACGGCGGGACCGACAAACCCCGAGTGCGGGTAAGCCGTGACCTGCTTGCACGCGACATCGTCGATTTCATCGACGCACTGGGTGTTGACCACTGCTGCCTGGTCGGGCACGACTGGGGCGGGATCATCGCATTCAAAGCCGCTTTGGAGTATCCAGACCGATTCCGTCGCCTCGGACTCGTGGACACGTTGTGTTCGGTGTGGATCCCGTGGGGGATCCACGGCTACTGGTTCAAGTGCGAACCCGAAGCCGAACAGTTCTGGGAGCGTTACGCAAGCGAGTTCATTACCTCCATCTTCGGCGGTGCCGAAGCCGGCTATGGACCACCGCCCCACTCGCCGTGGAAACGACCGGCCAGTGACGCAACAGCACAGGACCCGGCCGAGGCCATGTCTGGGTGGGATCCGACAAAATACTGGACCGCAGAAGACGTGGAGCACTTCCGGTCCGCGTTCGACCAACCCGATGCGCTGTTCCACGCAGTCTCGTATTACCGCGACGCTTTACCGTTCCACCTCCCCGATGCCGACGGCAGCCTCGTCTACAGGACACCGGCGCAGATAACCGAAATGTGGAACCACCCAGACCAGATATTCGCACATCCCGATTTCGGAAAGTTCCCAGTCTTCGCACCCGAGGACCTGGGTCGTACTTACCCCCATCCAGCGCTGTTCTTGTACTCGGCGTTCATGGTGCCGCAAGCCTTCGTCGATGGCTCCCCCAACGACGACCAAGTCCCCAGCGGCAATCCTTACGCGGATTCTTTCATCGGACACTTCCCCGATTATCGTGCCCGCCATGCGAGCTGCGGTCATTTCATCTGCGAGGAAGACCCGCAACGAACCAACGAAGTGCTCCTAGCTTTCCTCGCCGGTCACATCTGAGCAGCCGCGGCCCGGCCCAATCACGCTAGATTTTTTGGAATGGCGAACGTCCAGCAGCTTTCACAGACGGCTTTTGATCGCCTCAAAGCCGAACACGAAGACTTGACCACCCGCGGCCGCATCGAGCTCTCCCAGAAAATCGAGGCAGCCCGCGCTCTCGGCGACCTTTCAGAAAACGGCGACTATCACGCGGCCAAAGAAGAAAAAGGGAAAATGGAAGGGCGGATCATGCACCTCGCCCACGTCATTGAGAACGCGGTGATCGTGGAGGCGAGCAACAACGGCAGCACGGTAGGCGCTGGTTCTATCGTTTCGGTTGTGTTCGAAGGCGACAGCCAGCCCGAGAAATATCTTGTCGGGTCGATCGAAGAAAAACCCGAAGATCTGATGGTGGTGTCGCCGGCTTCTCCAATGGGCGCGGCGCTTCTTGGATCCGCGATCGGCGATGTTGTCGAATATGAAGCACCCACCGGCATGTCGCTCAGGGTCTCTGTAGTCGAGATCGAGTGACCGGTTACTGCCACCGGTCCAGGGTCCGCTACGGTCCCAGGAATGTCGCTTCGAGATGATGTGCTCCAGGGGCTGACTGGCCCCGACGGTTATTTCCCGGTACAGGTCGAAAATGTCTTGGGCTTTGACGTGCCCGTTTTAGCGAATCGACGGAAATCCCTAAGAGACTTCGTCGAAGGTTGTCGAGCACACGGTGACCACGAGTTCTTGGTGCTTGACGACAGGCGCATTACCCACGACCAGTTCGTCGATCTCGTAGCCGCCGAAGCCGCCGCATTGAGCGCCGATCACGGGATCTCCAAAGGAGACCGCGTTGGAATCCTGGCCGCCAATTCGCCCGATTGGGTGGTCGCTTATTTCGCGCTGGTGAGTTCCGGGGCGATCGTGGCGCTCTACAACGGTTGGTGGACGCCCGATGAGATCGTCCATGCCACCGAGTTGACAACACCGAAGTTGATCCTCGGCGACGAAAAGCGGCTTGCGCGTGTGCCAGATTCGGTTTCGGCCCCGCTCGTCGACATGGACTCCGAACGCCCGAGGCTCCAACGCGATGTCGGCGCGCACGAGATGCCGACAGTGGAATTGGTTGAGGACGATCCCGTATCGATCTTTTTCACCAGCGGTACGACCGGCCGCGCCAAAGGGGCAACGGCCAGCCATCGGGGTCTGGTCGGTTTCGTTGAGATTCAGATGCTCAACGGCGCGGTCAGGTTCATGCAGGCCGCCGCAGAAGCCGAAGCCGCCGGACAACCACCGCCCCCACCGTCGGGCGGCCCGCCCATCGTCATGATGACCTCGCCGCTGTTTCACGTTTCGGGGCTGTCGGGTTCGACCCTCATCAACATGGTCGCGGGCGGGACTCTGATCTTCCGCACCGGTCGTTTCGATCCCGCAGCGGGTCTGCGGCTCGTTGAGAAGGAACGCATCACCGTGTGGAGTTTGATCGGCTCAATGGGGCCTCGTGTTCTCGATGAAGCAGCGAAGGGACTGACCGACACTTCCAGCTTGACCAACGTCGGCTTTGGCGGCGCACCCGTCAGCCCCGATTTGGCTCAAAGGGTTCGTGACATTCTCCCCACCACGGCGGCCAACGTCGGCATCGGTTACGGCTCGAGCGAGACCGTTGGTGTGGTCGCCTCCCACGGCGGCGCCGATATGAAAGCCCGACCTGAAGCTGCCGGGTGGGTCCTACCGACAATGCAAGTCGAGATTCGAGACGACGACGGCACGGCTCTACTCGACGGCGAAAACGGACACATCTGGGTCAAAAGCGCCTACACGATGCTCGGTTATTGGAACGACGACAAAGCTACCGCCGAGACCATCGACGAAGACTTCTGGCTCGACACCGGCGACATCGGACGGCTCGAAGACGGGGTGTTGACGATCGACAGCCGAGCCCGCGACATGATCCTCCACAACGGTGAGAACGTGTACCCGATCGAGGTCGAGTATCGCATCGAAGACCATCCCGCAGTGTCAGAGGTCGCCGTCTACGGGCTTGACGATGAGCTGACCGGCCAGATCGTGGCCGCGTCCGTGGTGCCCATGCCTGGGGCTGCATTGTCTGAAGACGAGTTGCACGCCTGGGTTGCCAAATCCTTGGCTCCTTACAAAGTTCCCACATCGTGGGAGATTCGCAGCGAACGGCTGCCCCGCAACGCCGCAGGAAAAGTGGTGAAAGACGCTCTCAGCGGTCAACGCGAGTTCACAGCTCACGACGACTGAGGCAGGCTTCGCGCACCGTATCCTGAGACAAGGCAACCGAGTAGTTCAACGAAACGAGATCTGGCCATGAGCGAACCCAAGACATTGAGCGAGAAGATCTGGGATCGCCACGTGGTCAGCGCGGGAACGGACGGCGAAGGTGACCTGTTGTATGTGGATCTGCATCTCGTGCACGAGGTCACCTCCCCGCAAGCCTTTGATGGTTTGCGGATCAGCGGTCGCAAGGTCAGGCGACCCGATCTGACCGTCGCCACCGAAGATCACAACGTGCCCACCGCCGACATTGACAAGCCGATAGCCGATGAGATCAGCCGCCTACAGGTTGAGACTCTGCGCCGGAATACCAGCGAGTTCGGCGTGGTCAACTATCCGATGGGGCACGCCAAACAAGGAATCGTGCATGTAATCGGCCCAGAGCAGGGACTCACGCAGCCGGGTATGACGATCGTCTGTGGTGACTCCCACACGGCCACCCACGGTGCGTTCGGCGCGATCGCCTTCGGGATCGGAACCAGCGAAGTTGAACACGTATTGGCAACCCAAACATTGCTGCAGGCGCGGCCCGGCACGATGGCGATCACCGTAGACGGTGAACTGGCCGACGGAGTGACGGCCAAAGACGTGATTCTGGCGATTATCGGCCGAATCGGTACCGGGGGCGGGATCGGAAAGATCATCGAGTACCGCGGTGAAGTCATCCGCTCACTCACGATGGAAGGCCGCATGACGGTGTGCAACATGTCGATCGAAGGCGGGGCCAAAGCCGGGTTGATCGCACCCGACGACACCACCTTCAGCTACCTCGAAGGACGCGAGAAATCACCCGTTGGTGCAGCATGGGAATCCGCGCTGGACGATTGGCGACGACTCCCAAGCGACCCCGAGGCCGCATTCGACGAATACGTGACACTTGATGGCAACGAAATCGCGGCGCAGGTGTCGTGGGGGACCAACCCCGCCCAAGTCATGCCGCTGCATGGCGCCATCCCTACACCCGATTCGTTCGACGACCCCGCCGCCCGCGACTCCGCGGCTCGGGCGCTGCAGTACATGGGACTGGTGGGAGGGACTCCGATGCGTGAAGTGCCAGTGGACACGGTCTTCATCGGTTCATGCACCAACAGCCGCATCGAAGACCTGCGAGACGCCGCCAACGTCGCAGCGGGACGCAGAGTCGCCTCCGGCGTGCGCACTCTGGTTGTACCCGGTTCGGGTCAGGTCAAAGAACAAGCCGAAAGCGAAGGGCTGGACAAGATTTTCACTGCAGCAGGTTTCGATTGGCGTGAACCGGGCTGCTCGATGTGTCTGGCGATGAACCCTGACAAGCTTCAGCCGGCCGAACGAGCAGCCAGCACCTCCAACCGCAATTTCGAAGGCCGCCAGGGCCGCGGCGGACGCACCCATCTCGTGTCTCCCGCAGTCGCCGCCGCGACGGCCATAGCTGGAACGTTCGCCTCCCCGGCCGACCTCGAATAGTCGGTGCTAGCGACTCTGGAGAAAGAGCAGGATCGAATATGAAAGCAGTACGCATCGTCACCGGCACCGCGTTGCCTCTGGACCGCGCCGACGTCGACACCGACCAGATCATCCCCAGTGACTGGCTCAAGCGGGTCGAACGCACCGGTTTCGAGAAAGGCTTGTTCTCGGAATGGCGCGACGACCGAGATTTTGTGCTCAATCAAGAACAATACGCGGCAGCCAACATCCTGGTGGCGGGTATTAACTTCGGTACGGGATCGTCACGTGAACACGCAGTTTGGGCCATTCAGCAATACGGTTTCGAAGCGGTCATCTCGCCGCGGTTCGCCGACATCTTCCGCAACAACTGCACCAAGAACGGTTTGGTTCCTGTCACTGTCAGCGCCGAGTTCAACGCCGCGTTGATGCGTGCAGTGCTTGAGGACCCAGACTTGGAGATCACGATTGATGTTGAGCGACTGACCGTCGAGGTCCCGGCGATTGGTCTTGAAACGTCTTTTCCCCTTGCTTCAGGCACCCAACAGCGGTTCTTGGAAGGGCTTGATGACATCGGATTGACGATGCGCCATCTTGATGAAATCGAGGCGTACGAAACGAAACGTCCAGCTTGGATACCAACAAGCTGAGGACCTTGGCTGAGAATGCTCTAGCCGATCGGCTAGCCTCTAGGTCATGCCTGCCGCACTAGGTCGCATGGCCCGACTGTTCAAAATCGGCGCTGTTGTTGGATTCGCGGTTGGCATTCTGCGAGCGCTTCGGCGTCGTCGAGCGCCCGAAGTGACCGGCAGCGCCACCTGGCAGCCCCTTGTCGACACTCCAGCTCCAGCCCCCAGGGAAGGCCCTGTTCAATTCGCTCCAGGCGGTGTCGAACCAGATGACGGGGCCTGCCCGCCCGGTTATCCGATCAAAGCCAAATCTTCTTCGAAGATTTTTCATGTGCCTGGCGGGGGTTCATATGAGCGGACGGTTCCTGACCGCTGTTACGCCAACGAAAGCGACGCTGAAGCAGACGGCTACCGCAAAGCCCGCCGCTGACACAACAAGTGGTCAGTCGTGCACCGGTTGAGGTGTCGTTGCAATTATGGCGGGATATGCCAGTCGCGCGGTGACAATAACTCACGCGAACAAAGCGGATCGTCTGTCGCGCACCATGCGCCGTTGATGGCCACTAGGCGTTGGTTGATGATCCAGCGAGTCGAGGCAGGAATGTCTCAGACTCATGTTGTGAATCAGATGGGTTTGCCGCGAGGCGCGATCACTGAGTGGTCGTGCCATTCATACTCTGCGGGAAAGACCAAGCTAGTGGACAGTTCGTCGCAGCCGTCGATGCCGCGACGGCGCACTCGACGCATGCGGCTAAGTCATCAAACGTCGGGGGAACCGCATCCCGAGCAGCGTCGGTAGGGAATGACCACAACCTCAACTCGGCGAGTGCGGCCAGTTCCCGCTGGTCCCCGATATCGGCTTTCGGGGAAGATACCGGGCGGATCAAGGACGGCGATCTTGCTCTCCGAGGTAGAGCAGGTCGCCCCTGACCTCCAAACGCTTACGCTCGCCAGTCTTCGGCAAGAACGCTTCGGCGATCTCGACAGGGATTGGAATGAAAGTGCGTTCCTTCGTAAGTATGGTTGACGTGACGCGCGGGCCGCCGCCGGCGGTTCCGGCAACGAGCCCGGGACAAAGGATGTCGTAGTAAAAACCGAAGCGTCCAGAGTGGTGCTGGAAAACGAACACAACTTTCCTACCTCCCCAGACCACTTCCGTCGTATGTGGTTGCAGAAAAAAATCACCTCTTTGGCGTTGCACCCGGTCACTAAGCGCCAGGAAGCAGGCATACCCGTTCAAAGCCTCTGGAGTGTCGCTCGTGAGGATGAGGGCACTCGTCTCTTCGTTTCGCCGGTCTATCGCAGGTCTCGAGGCAAACGGCTCGGGAGCCGCTTCCTCAGATTCACTCTCGATTGCTCCGACGACCGAAACGAGAGGCTCAGTACCCGCGGGACTCACCTCGAGAACCGATCTCGTGGTGTCGGCGGCCTGTCTTGTCGCCTCAGCTAATGTCAGTCGTCCAGCGCGAAGCTCCTCAAGGATTTCCTCAAGGTCCGCCTTGTCTTCCAGTTCGTATTCGAACCACTCTCGGTTCGAACGAAGGTGCCGCAAGAACGCTTCCGCGCCTTGTCTGGTGCTGCTGGGCACAAGTTCGGCAATTCGCTGGAAGATGGATGAGCGCACAAAGTCCTTCACGAAAGGTCCGAATGCTTCAAAGTCGTCGCGATAGAGGGCTAGTAGAGGGGCAACGCTGGTGGAATTGGGGTCCAAGTGGATGAGAAGCGGCACCTGCGTATCGTCGACCAGTACGGGCAGGCCCCCTGAGATCAGGCCGAATCGAATCTCCACTCCGAGAAAGTAGTCCTCCTCAAGTATTCTAGCGATCCGGGTTGCAAGTGCTGAATGAGCGAAGCTCTGGCTCGCAAGTGGTAACTCTTTCGTAACCTGAGGCGTGTCGTCGACTTCTTGAACGCCTCGCGCAGAGAGGTAGCCTTGCTCGCAATCCCGTCGCGGTGCTCTTTGAGAGAGTACGACTAGTGGTTCATCTTCGCTCGTATACGCTTGGATCACCGACGTGTCTCTGCCACCGTAGTAGCGGAGACCGGCATTATTGACCACCGACTCAATTGGCTGGGGTTGTGCAGCCGGTCGAGGCGTCACCTCCAATGGACCGCAGAGCCCGAACTGCCTTGTGGCAACGATCCAACGGAGGAAGCGGTCGTTCGCAAAGGACTCAGGATGAGCCGCCGCGATCGGCGAGACGAGGTTGTCGAGGGCGGAGAGGACTTGCTGGAGCAACTGGCTTGAGGAGGCATCGAGTGCCTCACGCCCTGCCGTGGGGCTGAAGAACGGAAGATCGACGACTCCGCCCCAGTGGTACGTGGATGGCGCACCAACTGTGGCGAGACCGAAGCCAGAGCGGAGGGTGCGAATCGCGTTGCGATCTTGCAACAGAACAATCGAGCCGGGCTGCCCAATGCCGACCGCCGCTTTGATGTTGTCGAGAACAATGCGGAGTTCCCCCGAAGCCATACCGATGACTTCCAAGTCTCCCTCGAGAATTCCAGGAATCGATATGTCTTGGTGATGTTCCACCCAGGCATGCCTTTCAGACGGGAGGGCCTCCCTATGGCTAGAACCACTGATGTTCTCACCGTTGAATAGGACTGGGACGCTTACGAACTCGACGAAATCTCGAATGTACTCGTTAGCTTCTTGGACGGTTACGCGGCTGTCATCAGCGAGGCGGGCGCGCACAGTGGTTCCTGGATGACCGACCGGGTCGATCGGTGTGACTGAGATACTCTCGGTTTCAGTTGACAAGTCCGCTCTACGGACCTCGGACAGAGTGCGCTCACCTGTTGCTGCTGACTCGCTCTCAACCGAGAGTTGGTCGGCGACTCCGAAGTTTGCCAAGGCTCCAATGCCGAAGGTTCCGACGACACCTGCGGCACGGGCAGCATCGGTGTTCTTGCTACTCCTTCCCGCGTGCCAGAAGTTCGTCTCAATCTCCTCCGCGGTCATTCCGATGCCGTTGTCGATCACTGTGATCAGGTCGTCGTTCACCGTTACCTGGATCGAAGGAGCGAACTCGTCCGGCCGGGCTTCGCGCATTCGTATCGCATCGAATGCGTTTTGTGTGTTCTCGCGGAGCAGAGCGAGCGGCGACTGATAGATCTGGTCAGCCAAGAGTTTAAGGATGCGCGAGACCTCGACTCTCAGGGCGATCTTCCTAGCTGGTTGCATCGTTGAGCATCCTCCTTGTGGTAATGGCAGCGGCCAGCTCCTTGAGAGTCGCTAGATCTAGGAGCGCCGCTCCGGCTTCGAGCTGTATCTCGGCATCATCGAGTCGATCGGTTTCAAGCAGCATGGAGACGGCGAAGATGGCTTCGTCTGGGGTCTCTGGAGTGCTGAGAATGTCTAGCAGTTCGTCATACCGCTCAAGGCCACGAAGTGCCTCTATCTCGACTTGACGCTTGGTGCCAGACGGGACCGAGTCGGGTAGCCGGCCGCGGAGTTCCAAGGCCTTCTCGAATTGCCCGCTCCGCACCGCATTCATTGCGTCGTCAAGTAGTTGCGCGACCGTGGGTGCTTGGGGACGTTCGGGCGAGGGTGGAAGGCTCAGCTTGATGAACGAATTGCCACCAAAGTCGGCCCGAGGCATGCCGGAGAAAACTCCTCCAGACGACATTGCTCGAACGTGAACCGTGAGCGTCTCTTCGTCGGGATCAATAACGACGACGTTGAACTGGCGGCACTCACCTGCTGGTAGCTGGTCGTCGCCGACCGCCAGAGAACCCGCGCCCGCTACGACCATCGAGGTCAGATGCGGGAGCCGGAGCACATACGGTGCCGCATCGGGGTAGTGCTGATGGCCATGCAGCCCGACTGTAAATCCAAAATCGATGAGTTTGTGGGTGACGCGCTGGTCCATGTAATCCTGGGCGCGTGGCCCACCCAGAAGGCTGTGGTGCCAGACTGCCACGGCCACCGGCGCGCTCGACTCAGCGAGTAGCCTCTGCGAGGAGGCTAGCGCTGAGGGGTCGATGTCGCCAGCATGGCAGAAGCAATCATTCCCATACCACGATGCAAAGCCAGTAACGACCAACCCTAAGGACGGATACTCCGCAAACAAAAGGTCGCGGTCGCCTCGCTCGAGCGGACTCAGGTCGAGTCCCGCATAGAAGTCGGTCCTGAACCTCCGAAAATGGTCGTAGCGAGATTCGTACAAGGCACCGTCCACTACCTCATACGGCCGCTGGTCTTCCCAGTTCCACCGGAGTCCAGATTCGGCGCGTAGGGACTCTGTCGCAATCTCACTCGGGCAGTCAGGTAACGGATTCATTGCTCTGCGCGCACCGTTCCAATCAACGTCGTGATTCCCCGGAACGATGACCACACGTGATCGGTCCGAGTCGACGAACTCGCTCGCGAGTCGGGTTAGAAAGTCGCCAGCTTCGGCGTACTGGGCCTCGATCTCATTGTCCGGACTTGGTGCTCCGACGCCCACCCCTTGAATCAAGTCACCGCTCACGATAATCAGGTCTGGCCTAGGAATGTCGTCTAGTTCCCAGCGGACGGCGTCGCTCGCCATGGCTGCAAGCAGTTCGTCGTTACCCACGCGCGGACCCGCAGTTCTATGCAGGTCTGATATGTGAAGCAACGTCGGCACACCTCGACTGTAGATGCAAACGCTAGAGAGGCGACGCCCCCGCCACGTCCATAACGGCCGTTCAACCTGCAGGACCGGGCGGTATGGCAGGCTTGGTATCTTTCTCGCGGGCCTTGGAACCTGGTGATGGATTAGGTGACCGCGAGGAGTTGAGCGAAGCGTATGGGCCTGCGTGGCACTTACGCGCTGCTAGCGCCCGGTCGGGTTGATCTCGCAACGGGCCGCGGGACTGTGTTCAATGTCGAGATGGCACCCTACGCTTCAATACATGCCTTCGTCTGTTAACAAGCGCCAACGTGCGCGCTTGGCACGCGCCATCTCCGATTTTTGGGCGGGAGGTAGCGGACCGACACATGGCGAAGTCACCGATGTCCTAGACACGTTCGACGCCAATGTCGAGACCGGCAGCAAGCGGGACCGCGTTAGCGCAGCCATTAAGCTCGCTGATCGCGAGGACTTGATTCCGCTCGTTGAGGAACTACTCGGGTTGCTTCGACATGACGGAGCCTTTGATCAATCGAATCCCTATGCCGCTGACAAAGCTAAGCGTCAACAACTCGTCGAATCACTCAACCCCTACGGGATCACGCTGCTAGAGGACGGCGAGACCGAGACCGATTCGTGGTGGTTCGTTGATGCTTCGACACTTCCTGATGCGGCAGCAGTCCGTGACCACGTCCGAAGGTTGAGCCTGGCGCTCAACGAGAACGATTCGGCTCTGTTGCTGGGTTCAAGCAAGGAACTCCTGGAGTCGACAGCGAAGATCGTTCTGGCGCGTGTCGACGAAACGCCTCCGGCCCAATATCCGGCGCTTGTCACCCGGGCGCTACAAGTTCTGATGCTGCACCCTAAGAGCACTCCCGAACAGCGCGAAGATGTCATGGTTCCCGTTCGTAAGATCCTCGGCGGCGTCGTCCAAATCGCGATGGAGATCAACGAGCTTCGAGGTGAACGAGGCACAGGGCACGGCCGAACCGACGCTCCTGTCCGTCTCACGACTCGACACGGACGATTAGCCGCCGGTGCCGCCCTACTTGTGGCGACTCTAATGTTCGACACCCTCGACGATGAATCTGCGCCTTGGTGCCAGGAGACGGAAACGAGCAACCGAGTTTGATTGGTTAGCTGATTCGATCCGGGAATCATCAAATTCGCCCGTCGCGCCGCTTTCATGTGTAACGTCGGTGGCACCGCTTCACTCGTCGATAGCGAGCTGATTGGTCGGTCGCTCATCACTGCGTACCGTACCTCAGACCCCCAAGGCTCATTCTTCGCGGCTATTGCGGTACGCACTCAATATCGCATACCCGCCATGCCGCCTTCGCCTTGAGAGCCCGGTAGTCGAGCCGCACCCTGAAGTCTTCACCGAGCGTCGGCGCATTACGCCCAGCCTTCCAGATCGTGTCCTCGGTGTTGGGGTTGTAGCGATCTTGAAGCAGGCCATTAGGAATGCACGCCACCATGATGCGCTCAAGCGCTCGGTTACCGTTGTTCTCGTGATAAACGAACTTGGCAATAACAGTAACGACGAGCATTCGTCGGTCGCTGCGCGTGATGAACGAATCCAGACCACCTTCGACTGATACGCTGCTACCGCTTCGTTCTTGATTCACGGTCATTGAAGTCTGCGACATCTGGATCGTTGCGGTCCGGTCGTCTTTTTCAGCCTTCGCGTCCAACATTAACGCGACCGGTTCGACCTCCGGAGCAAAGACGTAGATCGCCTTCTTGAGATCAACTTTGCCGTACAACCTCTCGTGCATCTCGGACAGCCCCATGGTGTCGATGGCTTCGCGCAAGATGTCCTCTGCGATGTCTTGCGGATGATCTGTCTCTTCACAAAAAATCGTTATGGCCTCATCGCGATAGTCGATGAGAGCTTGGGTCACCATGGCGACGACCGTTTGCTCCAGATACTCTACGCGGTCAGGTTCCATGGCAAGGGTTGCTCGTCAATTGTGCGATGGAGCGCCAGTTCCGCGGCGGAACTGTCCATCTCAAACCCAATCCAGCGACGACCCTCCTGTGCCGCGACCGCAGTGGTCGTCCCCGAACCGACAAACGGGTCGAGCACGAGCCCCCCTGCAGGACTGAACAGACGGATCACCCGCCGAGCGAGTTCTTCAGGAAACTCCGCTTCGTGCCTGTCATTGCTGCGTACAGAAGCGATTCGCCATACAGCTCGGGAACCCCACTCGGACCACTCGTTGGATGTCAAGCGGCTGCGATCATACGAGACCACACCTGGCTGCCAGAACACCAAAACATGCTCGAACTCATCCACAGCTCGATAGCTGTTAGAGTGCCATCGGCTATTCGCCCAGCACGGGTCCTTGTGCCACACCCGCCGGTCATAAAGGTACAGTCCAGAGGCCAGTGCCCAACTTTCGACGAGGCTGGCCGTTAGCAGTACTCGAGTCGGTGTCGAGTGTTTACCACCACGCACATTGTTGCCCTCTAGTCGACGCTGCACCGTCTGTTCTGAGCAACCAAGAATAGCAGCCAGGCCGTGCCGGTTCGCGTCGGGGTTAGCTTCCTGCGCAGCAAGAACATCTTCACGGGTTATTGGACTTGTCTTGCGGGTCACGTTGTCGGCTTGGAAACGTGGCATGGCGTCGTCGGCAAAGCAGAGAATATCTGCGATGTTCACGACCATGAACGCCCCCGGTCGGAGGATACGAGAGTGTGCGGCGATCACATCACGTAAGAGTGCTTGCCAGTCCTCAAACGTGAGATCCTGTTCGTAGGACTTACCAACAAAGTACGGTGGGGACCAGAAGCTCAGATCAACGCTACGATCGTCCAAGAGTTGAATCAAGGTACGCGAATCCCCTACTGAGATCTCGCCCACACATGGCCGATTTCGCCGCTGTAGTGATGCGAAGACTCCGGCATCCGGGGACTCCACCGTTCGGTCGAACTTGACCCTGTGGTCACTGTCGGTCGAGCTGTCGCTACGCATGATGTCGGCTCCCTGACTAGGACTGAGACGGACGTTCTCCCTCCCGATGACTATATGGGAACGTAGACGAAGGGTGTGACATTTCGGCATTCGGATACTGCTCAGCGTTCGGTCATCCAGGTTCTACCGAAACGCACAGCACGCCTCAGGAGTTCACGCATGACCCACTCACGCGCCAGCCCCCCTGCGTAGGTGTGTACGGCGCATTGGCGAAGCTTAAGTTCGAGTCAGAAAGTGGCGTTGCGAGCCGAGCGGGGTTCGGCAAGTTGGCCGCGAGTTAGTTGACCGCGAACGGCACCGGCTCACCGGTTAGAGCCAACTTCACCTGCTCAGCAATGGTGATCCCAGCGGCATGCTGAGCCTCAGCGGTGTTGGCGCCAAGGTGCGGGGTCACGACAATCCCGTCCACGCCCAACAGAGGTGAATCCAGCGCCGGTTCGACATCGAACACGTCGATCGCCGCGCCTGCGATCGTGCCGGAGCGCACCGCGGACGCAAGAGCCTCCTCATCGATGACACCACCGCGTGAAACATTCACGATCCGCAAAGACGGCTTGGCCTTAGCCAACATGTCAGCGTTGATGAGACCGATCGTCTCGGGTGTTTTGAGGAGGTGCATAGTCACAAAATCGGAACGGGCCATCAACTCATCGAGCTCGACCAGCTCAGCGTTGACCTTGTCGGCAGTCTCCTGGGTGATGTACGGGTCGTGCGCCACGATTGTCATGCCGAAGGCCAAAGCGCGTTGTGCCACCAGCAGACCGATGCGGCCCAGACCAACGACACCAAGAGTCTTGCCGGCCAGTTCCACACCCTGCCACTGCGAACGCTCCCAACGACCAGCTTGCAACGCCGCATGCGCTTGGGGCACGTTGCGCGCCTGCGCCAGCAACAGAGCCATCGAGTGTTCCGCGGCCGAAGTGACGTTCGACAGCGGCGCATTGACCACCGTCACACCGCGATTTGACGCTTCGGCCACATCGACATTGTCGACACCCACACCAGCGCGACCCACCACAACCAAATCAGTACCGGCCGCCAACACAGCAGCGTCAACCTGGGTGGCCGAACGAACAATGAGAGCCGACGCACCCACCACCGCTTCACACAGCCCCTCCGGCGTTAGACCGAGCTGCACATCCACGTCGTGGCCTGCCGAACCGAGCAGGTCCAACCCCGCCTCAGCAATCGTTTCAGAGACGAGAACACGCTTCATCAGATCCACCTTCGTCTTGTCTGGTCACAGGGCACCTGAGAGCCTGCACTAGTTGCCAACCGGGCGATTCTATTCGTTGCTTTGCTATTCATTGCTTCCTGCTCCAGTTGTCAGACCAGCAGGGCTGAAACCAAGAACGTCACCAAAAAAAGCCAACTCTGCTTCCAAGGCACGCACAATGTTGTCGGCCTGGCGGAAACCGTGCTGTTCGTCGGGAAACAACAAGTACGCAACCTTGACCCCCTTCGATTTCAACGCTGAAACGATCATCTCCGACTGTGAAGGCGGCACGATCACATCCTCGGCACCTTGCAAGACGATCAATGGCACGTCTATGCCGTCCACATGGTTGATCGGCGAACGCTCAATATAGGTGGCCTTCTGTTCGGGGTAGGGACCGACCAGCGTGTCGAGGTAACGCGACTCGAACTTGTGGGTATCAGTAGCCAAGGCCTCCAGATCAGCGATGCCATAACGGTTGGCCCCCGCCGAGAAAACGTTGTGGAACGCCAACGCGGCCAGAACGGTGAACCCACCCGCGCTGCCACCCCTGATCATCAGGCGTTCCGGATCGACATCGCCTCGCTCGGCCAGATATTGAGCGGCGGCGACACAGTCGACCACATCGGCGACACCCCACAGCCCGTTGAGTGATTTCCGAAAGGCCGTGCCGTAACCCGTCGAGCCGCGATAGTCCACATCGACCACCGCGATTCCCCGAGAGGTCCAATAAAGAATGCCGGGTTGAAGTTCGCGGCGAGCCTGTGCTGTGGGGCCGCCGTGAGCCAGCACCATCAGAGGCGGGCGTTCATCGTCGGGACCGACATGTCTGGGATTGGTCGGCGGGTAGTACAACCCGTGAGCCACGCTGCGGCCACCATCGCCGCCATCACCATCGCCTGGGCCCGTTGGGAACGTGATCCATTCGGGCTCAACCAGATAACCCTGTTCAAACGGAAGAGACCTCGACGGTCGGACCACCTCACGGCGCAATCCGTTCGCATCGACGTTGAAGCTGATCACCTCGGTCTCGTGGCCGTAGCCCGACCCGACCGCCACTACCGCACCGGGACCAGCGGACAACGAGTTGATCGAACTATCGATCAGCGACACGGTGCTCCCGTCGACAATCAATTCATCACCCGTCGGCAGACCGGCAACCGCCAATACCTGTTCGTCACCAGAACCTGTGGGCCGCGCAGCCCAACGCTGCATGCCGAACACCCACGGGGGCGTGGCGATCTCGAACGGTCCCCCGACGGCCCGAGAAAGCACCCCGGCGCTCAGATCCAGGTCGTAGAGGTTCCACCAGCCCTCGTGATCGGAACAGACCCGTAGCCCGCCGGTCCCGAAGTCGGGTTCGCAGTAGCTCGCCTCATCGAACTGGCCCACGGTCAGTAGTTCCCCGCTGATCCGTCCATCGGCAAACGGGGCAACGTGCAACCGAGTCGAATCCCAGCTCATGTTGGGGTGATCCCAAGAGATCCACGCCAACAGGTCGCCAGCGGGCGAAAGACGCGGCGACATCACGAAATCGGCGTCGGAATACAAGACGTTGATCTCAGCGCTGCCGTCGGTCGCCACGGCGACGACTTCGTTGGTCGGCTCCGCATCCACGCGGTGCTGCTCTCGCACAAGCACGCACCAACGGCCGTCGGGCGTCACCCTGCCATCGGCAAATCGGTCGGCTCGCGGGCGTGCCGGTTCATCAGTCAAGAACCGGACCCTGCGGTGCTGGTTGATCAGACGAAGTCGCTGGTCGGCGAAGTCGACGTAGAACAGTTCACCGTTGTGCGGCCACCATGCGCCGCCGCCGTATTCGTGAACCAACGTGCGCACGTTGGCATCGATCGGCGTATTTTCGGTGGCTGACTGCTCACGAATCGAGTAGCGCACCACCGCGGTTCGTCCGCCTTCTTCGGGCCGGTTCTCCGACCACCAGATCAGGTCGGGATCGACAGGATCCGCCCGAACCTCCGATATCCGAACAGCCCCTCCCACCAGGTCAGCAGCACTGATCGATGATGACCAGGCTCCGTAGGGGGTTACGCGACGCTCAGTTGACTGATCCACTCGAGTCGACACCCGATCAGCCGTTGAGAAAGTCGACGATGCGGCCCACGCCTTCGCCCAGGTCATCGTCGCCGAGCGCGAATGAGAGCCGCGCTCCCCCGCCCACGCCGAAAGCCTCGCCCGGCACGATCGCTACTTTGATCTGCTCAAGCATCAGTTCGGCCAACTCGATCGTGGTCGTCGGCGTTACTCCGCCGTAGTTGCGCCCGAGCACTCCCGTCAGGTCGGGATAGGCGTAGAAGGCGCCTTCGGGCTCGGGGCACAAGACGCCGTCAATACCACTGAGCAGTCCGTACATGGCTTTGCGGCGACGGTCGAAAGCTGTTCGCATCTCTTGCACGGCATCGAGCGGGCCTGCAACCGCGGCAAGTGCCGCTGCCTGAGAGACATTGGCGACGTTGCTGGTGCAGTGCGATTGCAGGTTTTGGGCAGCTTTGATCACATCGGGCCGTGCGATCATCCAACCGACCCGCCATCCGGTCATCGCGTAGGTCTTGGCAACGCCGTTGAGCACAATGCACTTGTCGCGGAGTTCAGGCACGAGCACTGGTATCGAATGGTGTTCGTTGTCGCCGTAAACCAGGTGTTCGTAGATCTCGTCGGTGATGACCCAGAGATCGTGTTCGACAGCCCAGCGTCCGATCGCCTCGATTTCCTCGCGGGGGTACACGGCCCCTGTCGGATTCGACGGCGACACGAACACGAGCGCTTTGGTTCTTTGGGTTCGGGCGGCTTCAAGTTGGTCCAGCGAGGCCCTGAATCCGTTGACCGCTTCGGTCAAGACGGGAACCGTTACACCGCCGGCCAATGCGATCGGCTCGGGATAGGTGGTCCAGTACGGTGTCGGCAGCAGAACTTCGTCGCCGGGGTTCAACAGAGCCTCGAAGGCGTTGTAGACCGCGTGTTTGCCACCGTTTGTCACCAGCACATCGGCGGGCGAACACTGCAGGCCGCTATCGCGCAGGGTCTTGGCGGCGATGGCCTCCTTCAGTTCAGGCAGGCCGCCTACGGGCGAGTACTTGTGCATTTTCGGGTTGCGGCAAGCTGCTATGGCCGCTTCCACGATGTGTTCGGGAGTGGCAAAGTCCGGTTCTCCCGCTCCAAATCCGATGACCGGCTCGCCGGCTTCGCGCAGTGCTTTCGCCTTGTTGGAAACGGCGAGGGTAGCCGAGGGAGCAATGGCGCCCACCCGAGTTGAGATTCGGTCGGTAGACATACCGCGGAGGCTAGCGACATGGGTTCGGCCGTGTGCGGAAATTCTGTTTGAAGACGGTCACTTTTCTGTCAATATTGGCGCCGTGACAGTTCCGGACATCATCATCCCAGCCGACCTGCTCCCAGTTGACGGTCGATTCGGGAGCGGGCCGACCAAAGTTCGCCCCGAAGCTCTCAAAGCTCTGAGCGCTCGAGCTACCGACTACATGGGCACCTCGCATCGCCGGATGCCGGTGCGGTTGGCGGTGGCCGAACTCAGAAACGGTATTGCGGAGCTTCTTCGTGCCCCCGACGGTTACGAAGTCGTTTTAGGCAACGGTGGTGCAACAACGTATTGGGATTGCGCCACGTTCAGCTTGATCGACGAGCGAAGTCATCATCTCTGCTTCGGTGAGTTCAGCGGCAAGTTCGCCCGGGGTGTTGGGGGCGCTCCGCATCTGAGCGCCCCGTCCGTGGTCACCTCCGATTTCGGAACTCATCCCCCGCTGGCGGCCGTGGAAGGCGTCGACGCCTACTGCTATCCGCACAATGAAACATCAACCGGTGTGATGCTCGACCCTGTCCGGGTCGACGACGAGGGCGCGCTGATGCTGGTCGACGCAACCTCTGCGGCAGGGGGTTTGATGTTCGACGCCGGCGCGACCGACGCCTACTATTTCGCGCCGCAGAAAGCCATGGCCGGTGACGGCGGTCTGTGGATCGCCATGATGTCACCGGCCGCTATCGAACGGGCCGAACGCATCGCCGCGAGCGACCGATGGATCCCCCCCACACTCGACCTCAAATTGGCCATCGACAACTCCCGCAAGGATCAGACCTACAACACGCCCTCATTGGCAACCGTGTTCCTGACCGCGCACACCGTCAACTGGTTCAACGAAAACGGTGGTTTGACCTGGTCCGCCGGCCGCTGTGCACAATCGGCGGAGATCATGTACTCGTGGGCTGAAAGCCGTGATTTCGCCAGCCCGTTCGTCCAAGACTCACAGCAGCGCAGCAAGGTTGTTGCCACCATCGACTTCGACGACGCAGTCAGCGCCGACGCGATCTACGACGTGCTGTTGGCGAACGGCATCGCCGACACTTTCGGGTATCGCAGTCTGGGCCGCAACCAACTCCGAATCGGTTTGTTCCCCGCCATCGACCCCAGCGACGTCGAAGCCCTCACCGCCTGCCTCGACTACGTCGTTTCAGCGTTGTCCTAAGGTTGCCGACTCAGCAAAATGCGCGAGACTGTGGCCATGACACGGTCGGTCCAGGTGAATGAACGAATCGACGGCGACACGTACCGCGTCTCCGACGAAGAGAAAGCCCACTTCGAGGAGTTCGGTTTCGTGCACCTGCGCGGGTTGTTGACCGAAGACGAAGTGACAGGACTCGAAGAGACGTATGACCGGTTCCTGCGGCGGGAGATTGAGGTTCCCGGTAAGGACTATTGCGACATGGCCGGCGACCACGGCCGAGAACCCGAAGATTTCTCGATCATCAATGTCATGTTGCCTCGGCGCTACCACCCAGCGTGGTGCGACAACATTTTCGAACGGCGCGCCGCCTCGGCGGTTCGCCAGTTGCACGGCGACCACATGACGATCGACTACGACCAACTCCTCGCCAAGCAGCCATACAAAGAAGACGCGATCTTCGCCTGGCATCAAGACATGGCGTACTGGCCTGACACCCCCGACACCCGTACCGCCACCTTCTGGTTGGCGATCGACGACTCCACCATCGAGAACGGCTGCATGCGCTTCGTGCCCGCGACCAACAAAGAAACGGCGCTGCGGCCCCACACCCCGCAATACGGCGACCGCGGCAAGTCACACGCCCTGGGCACAGTTCTTTTGGACACCGACGAGCCGGTCCATGTCCCGATCAGCCGCGGCGACGTGACAGTTCACAACGAACAGGTCATGCACGGCTCAGGAGGCAACAGCACCGCCGGTTTCCGCCGTGCCTATGTCATCGCTTTCCGCTCAGAGCCGACGGTAAAGATCGAGCGTCAACTCGGATTCACCCACAGCCACAACGACGACCTTGAAGTGCTCGACCAGGTAGGAGTCGAAGGCCAGACTCGTTAGAGCTTTCGCTGCACCGATGGGGTGACGAAAGCGGTGCGATGCGCTAGGCGCGCGGTGTCGGTCAACTGCAGCCGGGCCCGTAGCGACAGGTCCTGTGAGGAAGTGCCGACCATCACCTCGATCTCGCCTTCTTCGACGATCAGACTGAAGTCGTTATCGAGAAAAGCGAGTTGGCTGGTGTCGAAATCGAATTCGACACGGCAGCGCTCCCCAGCATCCAGCGACACACGGTGAACACCGGCCAGTTGGCGTACGGGCCGTGTAATCGAACCCACAACATCACGAACATACAGTTGAACTACTTCGTCTCCCGCACGATCACCGGTGTTGGCGACCGTGCAGCCGATTGTCACCTTTTCGGTAGCGCGCACCTCGACCGCAGAAAGCGTCAAATCGCTGAGTTCAAAAGTCGTGTAGGAGAGACCGTGCCCGAAACCCCACGCGGGCGCGCTCGTGCCATCGACATAAGCACGGCCCGACGATGTGCCGCTGCCATGCTTGTGGCCGTGATAACTCGGCGTTGCTCCCACACCCGCCGGGAACGATACGGGCAGCTTGCCGCCCGGATTCGACTCACCGAACAGCGCCGCGGCGATGGCTTCTGGTCCTTCGGGTCCGGGATGCCAAGCTTGCAGGATGGCGCGCGCGCCATCAAGGTCAGCAGCAAAATCAAGTGGACGACCGCTCAGAACAACCGCAACCGTGGGCACACCGGTGGCGATCACCTCACGCGCAAGCTGAGACTGCGCACCGGGCAGTTCTAGGGTCTTGCGGTCGCGGCCCTCTCCGCCGGTGGCGTCACCGACCCATCCGGTCTTCTCCCCGATCACCAAAATCGCGACATCGCAAGCACGCGCCGCCGCAACTGCTTCGGCGATGCCGTCAGTTTCGGGCAACGTCCAGTCGCATCCCGCGACGCTGAGGCTGCGATTGGCACGAGCAGCGATTGCTTCGGCGATCGTGACCATGTTGGGGTAAAGGCCGTTGATCGCCTCATCAAGTTCCGCAGCGTCAATCATCGATTCGGTGCTGTGAAAAATCACCGAGACAACATCAAGCATCGGATCAGACGAGGCCGTTTCAGAGCCGTCGGACACACCCGCCATTGTTGCTGCAAAGCCGCGTTCCATAGCTCGACCCAACTCAATGGCAGCCGCGGGAGTGTACGCCGCGAACAGGCCCCGTAGCGTCTGTGCCATCGGGCCGATCACCGCAATCGAACCCTGCTCAGCCGCGAGCGGCAGAACACCGTCGTTCTCAAGCAGAACAAGCGAAGCGTCCGTCAGCTTGCGGGACAACTCAAGAGCTTCGGCTGTCGCGAATACCTTGGGGGCGAGATCGGGGTCAACGGTGGGCGAATCAAACAAGCCAACCTGGAACCGCTGAGTCAGTGAACGCCTCACGGCACTATCCAGGATCGCCTCGTCAAGAGCACCCGATTCCACCAATTCGGGCAGAAACTTGTATCCGATCGCGGCGGGCAACTCGATATCGAGACCTGCAGAGACAGCTTGTCGACCGGCATCGGCATCGTCGGCTGCCACCGCCTGCGGCGAACGCAACCGAGTCACCGCCGAATAGTCAGCCACAACACAACCATCGAAACCAAGACGGTCCCGCAACAACTCGGTGAGAATCTCATATGACCCCGCGACCGGCACGCCGTCAACCTCGTTGTATGAGTTCATCACAGAGGCCAGGCCTGCTTCGCGGATCGCGCCCTCAAAGGGGAGCGCAAAAACCTCATGCAGAGTACGCGGTCCTATCGGGCTTACGGTCTGATTGAGCGCCCCCTCACTGTAGGAGTACCCCAAGAAATGTTTGCCAGTAGCGATCGTGCCATGGCGCAAATCGTCGGTCTGCATGCCCCGCACGAAGGCGATTCCCATGGCGCAGCAGAGATACGGATCCTCGCCATAGGTTTCGTGGACGCGGCCCCAGCGCGCATCACGATTCACGTCAAGCACCGGCGACAACACATGGTTGATGCCGACCGCACGCGCCTCGCGGCTGGCAACCGCAGTCATTTGCTCAATCAACCGCGGAGCGAACGTGGACGCCAGACCAATCGCGGTCGGAAAAGCAGTTGCAGAAGCTTGGACCAAACCCGACAGCGCCTCGTTGTGCACCATCGCCGGGATTTCAGCCTGGTGTTGTCGACCAGCCACTGTTGGATCATGTTCAGTTTCGACGCCAGTTCGCGCGGTTCGCTCGCCAGGCCCCCGCCCACGCAAAGATGACCCAC
>VXYK01000001.1 GCA_009845995.1 Acidimicrobiaceae bacterium
GACCCACCACACCGACACCAGCAACCCTCAATCCCACGTTAACGCGAAGGACCAACAACTTTCTACCGACTCCCATCTCCAACCATAAACAGGCCACGGCCCTATCACCCATCGGGGTTCTGGTTCCGCGTCAGGGAAATAGCGCCAAGTTTCATAATCGACTATTTTGTAAACATAGTTCCAGTCTGGCACGCAAATACGTTGGCGCTCCCTCAATACAACGTTGGGCAAGTGGCCAGGGTCCGCGGAAGCTGGCTCGACTTCCAGAGTCGAGATTATGGGAAGGTCTGGCGTGTTCGGGGCGAGCGCTAGCGTTGTTGCGAGGACAATCGCCGCGAGGGGAACGGTAAGCACCTTCTTCAACACACCCGCTCTTCTGTGTCGGTTAACTGCTTCGGGGACATCGGGCTGATTCATTGTTTGGACTCTCCTGGTTCTACACGACGGATATCTGCCGTTATTCGTCATGTAGAACCGGGACCGCCGAGACTCCGGACCCGGCGATGCTCGGCTCGAAACCTGTGCTCGGAATGGGTTTTCAGTGAGTGTCAACGCGGGCCGCGTCACCCGACGGTGACCCGCAAACGCTGGTTCAGTCACCCGGAGCGATTCGATGTGCTCCCTAGATCTCGTTGATCACGACCGTCGAGTGCTCCCTCCAAAAGAAACCCTGTGTTTGATCCGCCCGCTATCTGTCCAGGTAAACCGAGCAATCGACGAGATGGGACCGGGCACGCGCCAGCAACGAGACCAACAAAGACTTGACAACAACTCGAAGCTACGTTACGAATAACGGCAGTTATTCATCATGTATTGCTCATATGTTTGTTATAGCTGCGTGTGATTCCGCACAGAATGACGTACGATGCGGTGCTTGACCGCGTGGAGTCACTTGGTCATGGATCGGATGTCAGGTAGTTCTGCACAACATGACCGAATCAGAAAATGCGGCACATACGACCACCGCCGCGCATGATCTCAAGACCGACGCAGACATTGAGGCCGAGGAGATCTTGATCGCCCAACACAAAGCGGCGGCGCTCGCGAAAAACACGCAAAAGACCTATGGCACGGGGTGGAGAAACTGGAGCAAGTGGGCCTCTGACAACGGCCATACAGATTTGCCCGCAGACCCCGAGCACCTCCAGGCTTGGCTGATCACGATGGTCCGCCAGAAAATGAAACCCACCACCATTGGCACCTACCTCGCCGCGGTCGGTAGGTAACCGACACAGTTCGCTTCCGGGCCCCAACCCGGCACAAGATCCCGAAGTTCGCCAATTGCTCGCCGGGTTGAACCGAACCTCCCTCAAGGAAGAAGGCCCGCCCCGACAAGCAGCACCCCTTCGGTGAAGCGACATCGAACACATCATCGACACCGCCCACATCCCCAGACGCAACCAACCCGGAGGACGAGTTGAGACCGACGAGCAGGCCCAACAACGCGCCCTCACCGACATCGCCATGATCGCCCTCGCCCACGACGCCGCCCTGCGCAGCAGCGAACTACTGGCACTCCGCTGGGGAGACATCGAAACGCCACAAGAAAACGGAATCAACATTGTCAGAATCCGTTGGTCGAAAACCGATCAAAAAGCGCAAGGCGCAGTCGCTCCCATGTCAGATTTCACAGCACAGGCGATCACCCGCATCAAGCCGATCAACGCCAACCCCCGCGGCCGGATCTTCGACATGTCGCCCAGCACCCTCGCTCGCCGCATAAGAGCAGCGGCAGAAGCTGCCGGACTCGACCATGCCAACATCACCAGCCATTCACCCCGTTTGGGCATAGCCCAAGACCTGGCAGCCGCCGGTGTGCCCATGCCCGGCCTGATGCAAGCAGGACGCTGGAAATCTCCCGCAACCGCTGTCCGCTACACCGAACACCTCTCAGCGTCGGACACACCCGCGGCACAATACCTCAAAACCCAGCATTACCGAGGCAAGGCCGCGTAAGCGTCGCGGGTGGCGATGCCTCCGCCGATCACCAAGTCGTCGCGGTAGGCGACAACGCTCTGACCGGGGGCGATCCGGCGATGCTCGCTGCGCCACCTCACGAATCCGTTGACAACTTCGCCACGAGCGGGCTTGCCGTGAGCCGAACACTGCAACTCCACCTCGCCGGCGACTGCTTCACCGGTCCACACCCACGATTCGAGTGGGGTCACCTCAACCAGCCGGTCCTCAGCTGTTCCCACGGTGACCGTCGACGACTTCGGGTCCACGTCGATCACGTAATGCGGATCGGTGCCTCCAGCAAGACCCAGGCCTTTGCGCTGCCCGACCGTCACCAACTCGACCGAATCCACCCTGCCTACCGTGACCCCCTGGCGATCAATCACAACCCCCGGCTTCAAACCGATCCGATTACCAAGAAACACCTCCCGGCCATGCTGATTGGTGATGAAGCAGACATCCTGACTCTCGGGCTTCGTAGCGGTACGAAGACCGAGGTCAGCCGCGATCTTGCGCACCTCGGCCTTGGTCATGTGTCCAAGCGGAAGCAGCAGACGCCTCAACACAGCTTCATCGAGCATGTGCAGCACGTAGGACTGATCCTTGGCAGTATCGGCGCCTCGTCCGATTCGCAGCCCATCCGCAGTTGCGACAACACGTGCATGGTGGCCGGTGGCGATCGTCGAGAAGCCGAGCGCGTCGGCACGGCGCAGCAAACGATCAAACTTCAGATGTCGATTGCACTCAATGCACGGATTCGGGGTACGACCCGCCGCGTGATCCGCCACATACGGGCCGACCACATCGCGTTCAAAATCGTCACCGAAATTGAAGACATGGTGCTCAACACCGAGCCGGTCGGCGACGCGGCGAGCGTCATCGACATCGGAAACTGCGCAACAACCCGTGTCACTCGGCCCGCCCCACAGTTTCATGGTGACACCCACCACCTCGTAGCCGGCCTCCAACAGAAGAGCGGCCGCGACCGAGGAATCAACCCCGCCCGACATGGCGACCATGACAGGTCCCCCATGATTCGGGGCCGAAGTTGAGTCCATCGACATAGAAGCCAGCGTAGGGCCTCTAGCCGCCACCGTGACTGAGTAAGCGTTCGACAGCAGGAGGAATAATCTCCAGCGCAGCCTCTATGTCACCCGGCGTCGACGAATGGCCCAGCGACAAGCGCAGCGATCCGACAGCAAGCTCGCGTGGCACCCCCATCGCCGCGAGCACATGGGAAGGATCTTGGGCGCCGCTCGAACAACTCGACGCCGCCGAAGCACGCAGTCCCTGCGCATCAAGGAGGAACAGCAGCGCTTCGGCCTCAACCCCGTCCAAACAAAGATGGGCGATCCCCGCGGCAACCCCGGAGTCATGACCCTTGCCGAGCAGGGTCGGCACCACCACAGAACCGAGCCGGTCGACAAGGCCATCGACCAACCGGTCGCGAAGCTCTCGAAGACGCACAACCTCGCTGGGGCGCCGCTCCACGGTGGCCTTGACCGCAGCGGCGAAAGCTGCAGCGCCGGCAACATCGGGGGTGCCCGCACGGCGGCCGCGTTCTTGCCCTCCGCCCAGAATCTGGGCTTCGAGTTCAATCCCAGAGCGAACGAACAGCACTCCCGTGCCGATGGGACCGCCCACCTTGTGCCCCGTTATCGACACCATGTCGACATCTGCGACCGCAGCGGCAAGGTCTATCCAGGAAAGAGCCTGCACTGCGTCTGTATGGAAGAGCGCCCCAGGGGCGTGCTCTCGAACCACCTGCGCCAGCGCCGGTAGATCATTGATGGCTCCGGTCTCATTGTTGACCGCGATGATCGAGACGACGCTGACATCGTCGGTTGCCCCGAGCACGGCGGCCAGAGCCTCCGGTCTGACACGTCCCATGGAGTCGAGCCCCACGGTCACCCCGCCGGCGTGCTCGACAGGTTCAAGGACGGCATGATGCTCCCCCGCCGAGCAGACAGCCGTACCTCCACGAGCTGCCAGAACTCCGCGCACGGCCAGGTTGTCGGCTTCAGAGCCGCCGCTCGTGAACACCACCTCCGCCGGGTCACGCCCGATCAGCGAGGCGATCAGATCGCGGGCATCGTCGAGTGCACGGCGGGCGTCACGAGCCGCTTTGTGAGCTCCCGTCGGATTCGCGTGGTGGGCTTCTGTAGCTGCAGTCCAGGCAGCTTGCGCTTCAGCACGGACCACCGTGCTGGCTGCGTGATCGAGGTAGATCTCCGATGCGGACACAACCTGATCCTACGCAACTGTCGCCCGACCGGCTCTATGGTTACCCGATGGTTTCAATCGTCACCGAACCAGCAGAGGTCACCGCTGGTTGGCTGAGTGAAGTACTCAACGTCCGCGTCAAGGAGATCACCGCGCACCAACCGATCGGGACCGGCCAGATGTCGAGGAACTTCCGGTTCGAGTTCATCGCCGACGGGTTGTCGAGTGTCGTGTTGAAAGTGCCGGCCGAAGACAAATCACTACGGGAACTCGCCGCCACCGTCTACGAGCGAGAGGTGCGTTTCTACGCGGACTTGGCCTCCTTACTGCCTTGTCGCACGCCGGCGTGCTTCTTCGCGGCGATCACTCAGTCGGGAGGAGATTTCACACTGGTTCTCGAAGATCTGGCACCCGCTCAACAAGGCGACCAAATCGCCGGTTGCACACCGGCGCAAGCCGGTCTGGCACTCAAGAATTTGGCGCTGTTGCACGCGCCGACCTGGAACGATTCTGAATTGACCGCTCACCTCGCGCCAGCGCCCCAGGACAACTCGATCCTCGGCGAGATATATCCGCTAGCGCACACCCAGTTCATGGAGCGCTACAGCACTCGTCTCATGGACCACACAGCCGATGTCCTCGAAGCGCTCGTACCACACGTCGTGGCCTGGCTCAACGGAACCCACGACCCGTTCACCTTGACCCACGCCGATTATCGACTCGACAACCTGCTTTTCACCGCCGACTCGGCCGCAGCAGTCGACTGGCAAACGATCAGGATCGGCAGCCCGGGACAGGACGTTGCCTACTTCCTGGGCAACAGCCTTCCCATCGAAACCCGCCGGGAAAACGAGGACACGCTTCTTAAGGCTTATCTCGACGCGCTATTCGACTACGGCGTGACAGGCTACGACCTGGATCAACTCAAAGCCGATTGCGTTCTCGGCGCTTGGTCGGGCCCCTTCACCGCAGTCCTCGGTGCCTTCGCCGCAACCGACACCGAGCGAGGCGACGAAATGTTCATCGTCATGGCCGACCGCTCCGCCGCCCAAATCCTGGACCAAGGCGGCCGCCCCTACCTCTAATGCCGACTTCCGTTTCTCCTAAACTTGGGGTGTGGCACACATCAGGGTGGAGACGGAACTCGCGGCGGGGGTTGAAGAGGTGTGGGAGGACATCTGCGACATCGCCTCGCATGTGGAGTGGATGCACGATGCGGAGTCCATCGTCTTCACCTCCGACCAACGCCAGGGTTTCGGCACCACCTTCGACTGCTTGACAAAGATCGGCCCGATCCGGCTGACCGACCGCATGGAAATCACCGAATGGACCGACCAAGAGGCCATCGGGGTACGCCACGTGGGGTTAGTCACCGGCGAGGGACGATTCACCCTCACCGCAACCGGCGACAACAGGACCCGCTTCGTCTGGGCCGAAACCCTTCATTTCCCTTGGTGGCTCGGCGGACGAATCGGCAGTTGGTTCGGCAAACCGATACTCCGCCGAGTCTGGCGCCGGAACCTGCAACTTCTCCAGGCCCGCTTCTAAGCAACTAGATCAAAGGGTTGGCAGCCAATTGCAGGCTGAGCACCACAAGCAGAGCTCCAAGCGCAACCGCAGCACCGACAGCCACCGAATTGGGGGTGTTGGCACGCTTCGACGAGACATAGATCAAACCGATCACTCCCCCGGCGATCAGACCGCCGACGTGACCACCGACCGAGATCCTTGAGACGGCGAAGGTCAGAAATAGATTCAGCGCCAGAACCGGCCCCAAACCGGTTGCCCAAATGCTGATTCCAACCGATCGTTGGACAATGGCCATCGCTCCGAAGAGACCGAAGATGCCACCCGAAGCCCCCACGGCGACCGCACTCGGTTCCAGCAACAGAACGCCCAGCGACCCACCGAGAAGCGACACGAAGTACAACGCCGCATAGCGCGGCCTGCCCAAGAATTGCTCCAGCGACTTGCCCATGATCCACAGCGCAAAACAGTTGAAACCGAGATGGAAGACGCCGTCGTGGAGAAAGCCGGACGTCACGATCCGGTACCACTCCCCGTCGGCCACGAGCGGTCCCCAGAGGGCATAATCCACAAAGAAATTCGTGCCTTGAACTGTTGAAGCAAACCAGATCGCCACGTTGAACGCGACCAGAACGGTGGTCAGCACCGGCGAGAACACCAGCGGACCCGTCACCACTCGCTGGCTTTTCGTCGCCACACACTCCGGGCAATGGAAGCCGACCGAGGCCACATTCATGCAATCAGCACAGATCGGACGGTCACATCTCTGACAGATGACCCCCGCCCGGCGACCTGAGTGTCGGTAGCAACTGACGACCGCTGAAGGGTCCGACTGTGTAGTCACACACACGAAGCTACCGTTGCCAACCCCAACAGCGATAGCTTCGGAGGCCGTGAACCGCTCGCGTGAACGACCGGCCGATTTGCTCGAAGATTCTGGTGTCGTGCCCATCGAGAGCCACACTGTGCCAATCGAAGACCATTCCGTGCTGAGCGATCAACGCTGCGCCGCGCTGGTCACACCGAACGCCCGAATCACCTGGCTGTGCGTTCCCCGAATCGACTCTCCCGCGCTCTTCGCGGAACTGCTCGACGGCCCCGAAGCCGGCCATTTCTCAATCACACCGCTGCGCGACGACGCCGACACAAAGCCCACTCAGACCTACCTCGGCAGCACTTTGGTTCTGCAAACCTTCTGGCCGACGCTGCGCGTTACCGATTACCTCGACTGCTCCGACGGCCAACCCCACGAGACAGCCGGGAGGACCCAACTGATCCGCCACATCGAAGGCACCGGGCAGGCTCGCGTAGTGTTCGCTCCCAGACTCGACTTCGGTCGGTTTCGGACCCGGATCCAAATCCGAGATGGAGGACTGGAAGTGGCCAACGCCGCGAATCTGCTGCTAGAGGCTGACGGCGTGGACTGGATGATTGAAGACCATGGCATGCACCAAACCGCTGTGGCCGAAATTGACCTCAACAAGGGACCGGTCACTCTTGAGATGCTCTACGGCGCGACATCGCCGGGCGCAATCCGACCATCAGAGTTAGAACGCCGTGAGCAGACCGCACGCTTCTGGAGCGACTGGGCTGACCGACTTCAAGTTCCCGATGTTGAACCCGAGTCGGTGTGCCGCTCGGCGCTCACCTTGAAAGCCCTCTGCTACGGACCCACCGGGGCGATTCTTGCAGCGGCAACTACAAGCCTTCCAGAGTTCATCGGCGGCGTCCGCAACTGGGACTACCGCTATTGTTGGATCCGCGACGCTGCGATGTCAGCCAGCGCTCTCACCAGACTGGGTTCAACCACCGAAGCCGTCGACCTGCTCGACTGGCTCTTGGCAGTAATCGAAACCAACGACGTCAACCCCGATCAGCTTGCGCCGCTCTACACGGTGGAGGGTCAGCCCCTGCCACCCGAGGAAACGATCGAAGAGCTGTCGGGCTACGCGAATTCGCGTCCGGTACGGGTAGGCAACGCCGCGTGCGATCAACTGCAACTTGACGTCTTCGGTTCCGTCTCGGAGTTGATCCATCAACTCGCCAGCGCCAACGGTGCGCTCCCGGCGAAGTACTGGAGGTTGCTTGAGAACCTCGTTGAAGCGGTCGAACAACGATGGATGGAACCCGATCAAGGGATGTGGGAAATCCGTTCGGCCCCGCGGCACCACACCAACTCAAAGTTGATGTGCTGGTTGACAGTTGACAGAGCCGTTCGAACCGGCCCTTACGTTGACGACGGCGACCGCCCGCACTGGATCGACCTACGCGAGCGGATCCGTGATGACATTCTGGCGAACGGCTGGAACGATCAAGTCGGCGCCTTCACCACCGCCTACGACGGCACGGACCTCGACGCTTCGGTCCTGGCAATCGGTCTCTTCGGGCTGATCGAGCGCGACGATCCCCGGTTCGCGGCAACGGTTGCTGCGGTCGAAAAATCGCTGCGTCACAACGAAACCTTGTACCGCTACAAACACGATGACGGAATCTCAGGTGCAGAAGGCGGTTTCAATCTCATGACCAGTTGGCTCATAGACGCCAAGATCGCTATCGGCGATCTCGACGAAGCGCGAGCTCTATTCGAGTCATACATCGCCCTAGCCGGTCCTACCGGGTTGATCCCCGAAGAAGTCGACCCGACGACGCAACAAGGTCTCGGCAACCACCCTCAGGCTTACTCTCACCTCGGATTGATCAACAACGCCTGCAACCTCGCTCAAGCGGGCGCAACCGCAGGCCACCCGAGCAAGGACCCCTAGAGCATCACCGGGGATTCGCTCATGCCCAGAGCGTTCTTTTCGACAACCTCGGTGACACCGGCCACCCGGTCCTTCATGATCCGCTCGATACCGGCCTTGAGGGTCTGCGTAGACGCCGGGCAGGTGACACAGGCGCCGAACAGCTCGACGGTCACAACACCGGTGGCTTCGTCGACCTCAATCAGTTCAATGTCGCCCTCATCGGCCTGAATGGCCGGGCGGATCGCATTGATGACCTTCTCAACCTGGGTTCGCACACTCCCATTGTGCCAGCATTCAACCCAATTGGTTCATCAGTTTCCCCAGCAAACGCCACCGACGCCAGTAACTTTGAAGCACGAATACTGTCTCTGTGCTCCTTGCTCACCAAGGCGGTTGGGATGAGATCCTCGCGGTGGGCGCGCCCATGGTGTTGCTCGGCTCGCTTCTGCTCGTCGCCCGACGGCGGGCGCGCGCCCACAAAGAGAGCGGGCAGACAGAAAATCCAGCCGACCGGGCCGCTAGGAGCGACTGACGTCGGCGCCCAACGAGTTGAGCTTCCCTGCCAGGTCGTCGTAACCGCGGGCGATATGGTGAGCGTCGCTCACGGTCGTCTCCCCTTGCGCACCCAGACCGGCAATCACCAGCGCAGCGCCCGCCCGAATATCAGGGGCCTTCACCTTGGCTGCCATCAGACGCTCTTTGCCTTCAACCACCACATGATGCGAGTCGATGCGAATGTCTGCACCCATGAGGCGCAGGTCGTCCACGTAGCGGAATCGCTCGGCAAAGAGATTCTCGGTAACCGAGCCGACGCCGTCTGCGGTGGCTAGCAGAGCAACCAGCAGAGGCTTCAAATCGGTGGCGACGCCCGGGTACGGAAGGGTTGAGAACTTCGCCGAACTCAAACGATTGGAAACACGAGCGCGAATACTCTCACCCTCTGCGGATATCTCCATGCCCATATTGCCGAGCTTGCCGCACAACACCGCCATGTGATCGAGATCCACGCCGGTTACGACGATTTCACCCGTAGCGATCCCCAGAGCGGCCAGGTAGGTGGCAGCCACTATGCGGTCGCCGACGACCGAATGATCGACTGGCTGAAGCGCCTCAACATGGTCAACACCGTTGATCGTGAGGGTGCCTGAACCCGACCCGGAAACTTGTGCACCCATCTTGCTGAGAAATTCACAAAGATCTGCGACTTCAGGTTCACGCGCCGCATTGTCGATCACAGTCGTGCCTTTGGCCCGCACAGCTGCCATGAGCAGATTCTCGGTCGCGCCAACACTCGGGAAGTCGAGCCTGATCGCCCCACCCCGCAACTCTCGGGCACGGGCGTGGACATATCCGTCAACCGTTCCGGCCTCGACGCCCAGCTTGGCCAAACCCTGCAGATGCATATCGATAGGGCGAGGGCCGAAGTCGTCACCTCCCGGGAGCGCGACGACTGCTTCGCCACAGCGCGCCAACATCGGTCCGAGAACCTCAATCGACGCTCGAAACTGATCGACGATGCCGCGAGGAGCAACCGGCTCGATCTCCGCTGGAACCTCGATGATCAGCACTGCGCCAATGTCTTGATTTGGGCCAACGTCTTGTTTTGGGCCACTGTCTTGTTTCGGGCCAACGTCTTGGCCAGGCAACGTGACCTTGCAACCAATCGCCCGTAACAACTCGGCCATCAGTCCCACATCAGTAATACGAGGGACGTTCGCGATGCGATAGGTGCCCTCGGCCAGCAAAGTCGCAGCCATCAACTTCAAGACACTGTTCTTGGCGCCGGAGACTTCTACTGTTCCCTCGAGGGGAGAGGGTCCACGCACGACAAAGCTGTGCCCGGCGAGGTCAAGTTCCGGAGTGTCTGCGGCCAACACGGACATCACCTGAGAGTCTGCCACCATAACTCCTGCAGCGCGCGTCATCTGAGGCATATCTGCGGGCCTTTCTGCTCGCATTTTCCAAAGCGCGGTCAGACCAAGCGTTCGATCAGTTGATCAACAAGCGCCGCGACCTCATCTGCTGCGGCGTCGTAGTCGGCTTGCTGCCCCGCACCAGGGTCAATGACCTCCTCCCAAGCCTCAAGTTCGACCTCCGCGAGGCCTAGCTGAGCGACCCGCACGGCCAGATCACCGGCAGACCCCGGCGTCAAGTCTCGGGCAACACGCTTCAGACTTCCGGTTTTGCCCGCCCCTTCGGGATGGGTTCGCCGCATCCAGAAAAGGTGATCTGGTTCCATAGCAACAATCAACGCCGAGCGCGCTACGTCTTGGCTGGACAGTTGGTGGCTGCGATGCCACGGGTCGCGCAATCCGTGCCTCTCCAACGCCGTGCGAGTGCGTACGCTCATTGGCTGCCCCGGCAGGACATGGGTGCCGCCGCTGAGAACGCACACCGGTGGGTCTTCGCCGTAGTGAGCCCGCATCATCGCCGCTCCCATCACCGAACGGGCTGCGTTGCCAGTACACAGGAAGGTCACCGTAGGCCTCTCGCGAAGGGTCTGTGGCCGCGGTGTGTCGCGAATCGTCCGAGGTCGATCATCGCTCATCAGACTTCTGTTTAGCAGCATCAGCGGCGCTGTTCGTCTTTCGTCTGCTGACATTTTGACCCTTCACGCAACGGCAGCGAACTTGCTAACGTCGCATTTCAATCGCGAGTAATCACGCAGGGCATGTGCACTTGCGACAACAACAACCCAACTCTGGAGGGACAGGCAATGGGACGAATTCGTAAACTTCTACTTTTGTTAGCTGCGCTGGCTCTGTTCGCCGTCGCTTGTGGTGACGACGACGAGACGACTACCGCAGGCGACGACGGCGAGATGATGGATCACCTCGGCGACGGATCACTTGGCACGATCACGGTCGAGGCGGGAGCTGAGGTGCAGATTCGATCTCTCAACGCTCTCACCGGGGACGTGGCGCTCTTCGGTCTTCCGATCCACCGCGCAATCGAGATCGCCGTTGACGACTATGGGGACATTCATGGTTTCTCGGTCTCATTGGGTCAAGGTCTCGACGACCTTTGCTCCAGCGACGGTGGTCAGGCTGCCGCACAGACGATCGTTGCCGACGAGCAAATCGCCGGTGTGGTCGGCACGTCCTGCTCGGGTGCAGCCGTAGCGGCGGCACCGTTGATCAGCGAAGCTGGGATCGTCATGATCTCGGGCGGTAATACCTCACCCTCTCTCACTTCAGACCTCGCGGGCACTGCGGGGGAGAACTACAACGAGGGCTACTACCGCACCGCACACAACGACCTCTATCAGGGTCGGGCAATGGCCTTGTTCGTGTTCAACGACCTCGGTCTGACAACCGCTGCGGCAATCCACGACGGCGACCCCTACACCCAGGGTCTCGCCCAAGCGTTCGTCGACGCCTACGAGGAGATCGGCGGCGAAATAACCGGCTTTGCAGGCATCGCAAAGGGTGACACAGACATGGTTCCGGTCCTCACCGAGATCGCCGCCGCCAGTCCCCAGGCCCTCTTCTTCCCGATCTTCCAGCCCGAGGGCAACTTCATCGCTGCGCAAGCACCGGGCGTTGCCGGACTTGCGGACACTCAGTTGCTGGCTGCGGACGGTCTGTTGGTCGACGGTTACCTGGCGCTGGCGGAAACCGAGGGAATGTACTTCTCGGGACCCGACGCCCGCTTCGGTGAAAACGTCAACCAGTCAACCGGCAAGTCCGCCGTTGACTTCACCAGCGCTTATGAATCCCTCCACGGGGAGGCCCCGACCTCGCCGTTCTGGGGCCACGGTTACGACGCCACCGCCATGCTGCTCGACGCCATCAAGGCGGCTAGCTACGTGGACGGCGACGGCAATCTGGTCATCGACAAAGCCGGTGTCCGCGAGCACCTCGACGGACTCACCGGATACAACGGCCTAATCGGGTTGATCAACTGCGACGACTTCGGTGATTGCGGATCCCAGAAGGTGACCGTTATTCACCATCTGGATTCGAACGACTTCGAGGGTTCAGTAGCCAACGTGGTCTTCGAGTACGCGCCGTCGTAGGGCCTAGCTGTCGGTAGCGAACCGGTCCCGAACCTGGGATCGGGGTCGGTTCGCTCGCCGTCGGCGCTCTCGAAGCATCCTGACTTCGTCTTCAGCGACTCACTATGGTCAACACAGCAAGCAATTGAGCCGTTGGATATGCCACCACCCGTCACCGCGGAGAACAGCAAGCTGAACCGTCGCCTCGGCGTCGACACCTTCCTGACCTTCATGCGGGTGGTCATGAGCACCTTTGTGATTCTTGGCCTGCTCATGTTCATCGGGCAGCAGATCAACCCCGACAACTTCGTCGCCTCCCGCATCAACTCTGACGCCACCGGGCTGACTGCGGCCCAGTTTGAAGGCTTGGTGATCTCCGGACTCTCCCAGGGAGCGATGTACGGGTTGATCGCGCTCGGCTATTCCATGGTCTACGGCGTTCTGGGTTTCATCAACTTCGCCCACGGCGAGGTCTTCATGGTGGGCGCCATGACCGGGATGATCACATCGAACAAACTTGACGAGTCCGGCGCGTGGGAGAGCAACTTTCTGCTCTCGTTGCTGTTCGTCCTGGTAATAGCGATTATCTGCTCCACCTTGACGGCGATCATCATGGAACGAGTCGCCTACCGGCCATTGCGGGGCTCGCCGCGGCTCATTCCGCTGATCACCTCCATTGGTGTGTCGTTCTTCATCCAGAACGTCTCGGTGGTGCTTCTCGGACCTGGAGCCAAGTCCTACCCGACACTCCCGGACTGGCTGTCGAAGAAACGGGAGTTGTTCGGTTTCGTCACCATTGAGGGCACGAGACTGATGGTGCTTGTCGTAGCGGCAATATCCATGGTGGCGCTGTGGTATCTGGTTGAGCGGACCAAGATCGGCAAGGCCATGCGAGCCGTAGCGGAGGACAAAGAAATCGCCTCGTTGATGGGGATCAACGTCAACCGCACGATTGTCACCACGTTCGCGGTCGGCGGTGCCATGGCCGGCGTTGCGGGGATCCTCTGGGGTCTCCTATTCCGATCAGTCGTTCACACCACCGGGTTCCTGCCCGGGATCAAAGCCTTCAGCGCGGCTGTCGTCGGTGGTATCGGGAATATGGGCGGTGCGATGGCCGGCGGGATCACCCTGGGCAGTGCCGAATCCGTGGCACCCCTGATCCTGCTTGAGCCCTGGGGTATCGACGGTGTCTCGCAACTCAAGGATGCGGTGGCCTTCCTGGTTCTCATTTTCGTGTTGTTGGTGAAGCCGACCGGCCTGTTCGGAGAGCGCCTCTCGACCGAGGACCGGGCATGAGCGCAGCATTCGTCCAAGAACCGTCAACTGAAGAGCTTCCAGCACGCCGACCGCTGGACCAAGACTGGCGGAAGCTGCTCAGCTACGGCCTGTTGCTGGCTCTGGTGATGGTGTTTGTGGCGCTGACCAACATGCCGGTCAACCTTGACCGCCGCATGCTGATCGAACCGATCTTCTCGATGGGTTACCTGTCATTGTTCTGGCTCCCTGCAGTCTTCGGTCTGGTGGTGTGCAGGGAGCCAGTCTTGGCTGGAATGCCCAGCTACGCCAAGGGAAGCCGCGAAGTGCTCGCCGGCTCACTCGTGGGTCTGATCGGTGGTGCCGGTCTCAGCATGCTCACTTTCCTTCTGGACAATTTCAATCTCCGCGAACCACTGGTCAACTGGAGTCCTCAACTGCTCGAGTTGTTGTCTTTCCGACAAGACACAGCCTTCGGCATCGCCATTTGGCTACCCATCGGATTGGTGCTCGGAACATTCGGCGGGTTGGCGCATCTGTTCTCGGCGACAACCCGCCGGGTGCTGAGTTGGGCATTCGTTTCTGTGATCACCTTCGCAGTCTTCGAGACGGTGATTCTCGATTTGTCGGAAGGTTTCGCCTGGCTCGGTGCCGAATGGGTGGTTGACGAGCTCTATTTCATCCGCGGCGGGTTGACGATGCACGGAGCCGCAGTGTTGGCGGTGGCTGGTGGCCTGTTCGCCGCTTTCGGACGAGACCGGGCCCATCGTGCCAAAGAGAGCTTCCAAGCACTCGAGGGAACGAGCCGAACTCGGGCCAACGCCATCGGTTTGCTGGTGGTGGCAGCAGCGTTGGTGATCCTGCCTCTCTTCTTGGGCGGTATCACCAACGAACTGTTGGCCAACGTCGGTCTGTTCGTTCTGTTGGCCCTCGGTCTCAACATCGTGGTAGGTCTCGCTGGAATACTCGACCTCGGGTACGTGGCATTCTTCGCGATCGGCGGCTACACGGCCGGCATTCTTACCACCACCAACCGGGGAGAATCCTGGCCCGACTGGATGCCGCAGTTCTATTGGGGCACGGCTCTGGTCTTTGTGGTGATTCTGGCCGCGCTGGCGGGATTGTTCATCGGTGCTCCGGTCATCCGCATGAGAGGCGACTATCTGGCCATCGTCACCCTCGGCTTCGGCGAGATCATCCGCCTGCTGTTTCTTTCCGACTGGCTCGGGGGATACACCGGTGCAGCACAAGGCGTCACCAACATCGGTGGTGTACAGGTCTTCGGCTTGGCCACGGTGAAGGGGACCGACCCGCGCGCCGTGTTCTACCTTGTGCTGTTCTTTTGCGCTATCGCCATCTACGTGTCGTGGCGATTAGAGCGCAGTCGGCTGGGCCGCGCCTGGATGGCGATCCGCGAAGACGAGTCAGTCGCCGAAGCGATGGGCATCAACACGGTGAACGCCAAGCTCATGGCCTTCGTCGTGGGAGCTGTGCTGGCGTCGTTCTCGGGCGCCATCCTCGCAGCCAAAGTGGGTTCGGTCTTCCCCAACAGCTTCATTATTCTGGTCTCGATCGTGATATTGGTGGTCGTGATCGTGGGCGGTATGGGCAACATCGCTGGTGTGATCGTCGGTTCGGTGGTGCTGATCGGCATTCTCGGCGGACCTCGACAACCCGGCCTTCTGCAGGAGTTCTCCGAATACAAGCTGCTGATCTACGGCGTGTTGCTGATTTGGATGATGTTGAAACGTCCTGAAGGTCTGGTGCCCAACGTTCGGCGCACCCGAGAACTCCACCAAGACGAGTACCTTCAGGACGCCTGGCTTCGTGGCGAGATCGACACCGACTCCGAACACACCGACGACTCGCACTCCAATGGCAATACGGGGGTGCTGCCCGCATGAGCCGGCGTCTGTTGACCATCAACAAGCTCAGCGTCACCTTCGGGGGTCTCCACGCCCTCAAAGACCTCGATTTCTATGTCGACGAAGGCGAGATCGTGTCGGTTATCGGACCCAACGGCGCCGGCAAGACCACCTTCTTCAACATGATCTCCGGGATGGTCACACCGACGTCCGGCGACATCATCTTCAAAGGCGAATCACTCTTGGGGCTGGACCCCAACCAAGTCACAGCTGCCGGAATAGCCCGCACGTTCCAGAACGTCCGCTTGTTCGCCAACATGACCATCCTCGAAAATGTGATGGTCGCCCAGCACTGCCGCACCCGGCAAGGCCTCTGGGGCGCACTGTTTCAGACGCGCCCGTTCAAACGAGAAGAACAAGAAATCAGGGAACACGGCGAGAAAGTGCTGAGCTTCTTCGGTACTCGCCTGGTCGGCTACCGACTCGATCAACCGGCCGCGGTGCTGTCGTATGCAAACCGGAGACGGCTGGAGATCGCCCGAGCGATGGCCACCAAACCAACGATCATCCTTCTCGACGAACCAGTTGCGGGTATGAACCCGAAGGAGTCCGCGGCACTGACCCAACTGATCGGTGAACTGCGCAGCGATTGGGGCTTCACCATCGTGATGATCGAACACGATATGAGCGTCGTACGCGATGTGAGCGACCGAGTAGTTGTGCTCGACCACGGCGAGACCATCGCCCATGGAACCTACGAAGAAGTGTCGACCAACCCTGATGTCATCGAGGCATACCTCGGGCGCCCCGCAGAGGAACCCGCATGAGCGGCAGCAATGGAGCGTCGGCGCTGCTTGAGATGCGCGGGGTCAACACCCACTACGGCGCCGTCCATATCCTCAAAGACGTCGAGTTCTCGATATACCCCGGCGAGTTGGTGTGCCTGCTCGGTGGTAACGCCTCGGGCAAGTCAACCACCCTCAAGACGCTGTTGGGAATGGTCACGCCCACCTCCGGCGACGTACTCCTCAACGGCGAGATAGTCACCGACGAGTCGATTTCGTATCGCGTCGAGCGGGGCGTCACGATGGTTCCCGAGAACCGACGGTTGTTCAAACGGCTATCGGTCAAGGACAATCTCGAACTCGGAGCCTTCCTGCGCTCGGACCGATCAGCCATCGACGCTGACCTTGAGCGGATATTCGAGATGTTTCCGAGGGTGAAAGAACGGCTGAGTCAGAAAGCCGGCACGTTGTCCGGTGGTGAGCAACAGATGGTGGCGATGGGCCGGGCGTTGATGGCTGACCCCAAGGTGCTGCTGATGGACGAGCCGTCAATGGGACTCGCCCCCGCGCTGGTACAAACCAACTTCGAGTTGATCAAGCAGATCCATTCGCAGGGGGTGGCGATTTTCGTGGTCGAGCAGAACGCCAACATGGCGCTCTCCATCGCAGACCGCGGCTGGGTGCTCCAAACGGGCCGCGTTGTTCTCGACGACACCGCCGAGGCGCTCCTCGCCAACCCCCACCTGCGAGCCAGCTACCTCGGCGAAACCTGACAGGCTGGATTCAGACCCCGTCTTGTTGGGCGAGGCGCTCGAGCAGAGCGAGGGTCTTGCGCCGGAGCGTCTCCGCGGCTGTGGCCAGGTTCTCGACGAACTGAGCTTCGGTGGCGACCGGCGAGTCGACGAGATCAGTGATCGTCTTGAGCGCCCCTGTAGGCACGCCGTGAAGATGCCCAACCCATGCGACAGCTGCAGCCTCCATCTCCTTGACCTCGGCCCCGTTGGCGAGGATCCTCTCTCGGTCTGTCGGCGATTCGTCAAAACTGTCACCGCTCGTGACGATCCCCAGTCGACAACCGAGAACTGAAGCGTGACTGCGCAGGTCCGCTGCTGGAAGTTCGCTGTTGCCCATGACATCGAAGCCCGGTAGCGGGATCCGTCGGTCGTGACAGGCAAAGTGAGGCCACGCCAGGAACGCGTCGCCTATCTCGGCACCGGCTCGCAACCAACCACCGGCTGTTCCCACCGACAAAACCAAGTCCGGCCTAGGTCGATCAAGGTTGAGGGCCACATGTGTGGTGAGAGCCGCAGCAGTGCTTCCAACCGCGTCGACGCCGTAGATCGGATCGGTCCCGTTGACGGCAAGCAGCACATCAGGTCGCCCTTCGGCTTTTGGTGCATGAGAGAGCTGACAAGGCAAACCGGTCGCCCAAACTGGAGGGTCGAGAGGCTGCGCTCCGAGCGCATCGGTTAGCGGTGCCGCTTCTGCCTCCATCGCCATGACGATCACAACCCGCTCGGCCCGGTCTACGATCGAACTTTGTTTCAGCGCTGGATCCAGGTCGCTTTGCATAGGCCTCCAATCGTAGCTATCCCAAGAGTCCCAGCGCTCCGGCCACCCGGTCACGGTGCTCAGAGGCAGCACCGTACGCTCCGGACAGGCTCCAGCCTCGCTTCAGCCAGATCTGCAGGTCGTACTCATAGGTGCAACCGATCGCACCGTGGCACTGGAGCGCCGCCCGGCACGAACGATCAACCGCGTCCGACGCGGTTGCTTTGGCCATCGACACGTCGCGGCCTCGCACAACTGCGTCGTCACAATGAGCGACAGACCATGCCGCTCGGTACACCAGCGGCGCCGAGAACTCAATCCCCAGTCTGACGTTGGCCAGGTGGTGCTTGACTGCCTGATAACTCCCGACGGGCTTGCCGAACTGCCTGCGCTCTTTGACGTACTCGACCGTGAAATCAAGCAGACGCCGAGCAACGCCGACGCACTGAGCTGCAGTGCCCAAAGCAGCCCGATCAGAGGCCAAAGCCACGTCTGCACCAGCCAGCAGAGTCGCCGCATCTGGATCATAACTGATCTCGGCAAGTCGACGAGACTGGTCAATGGAGTCCTTGGGCACAACTGTCAACGCGCCACTGTCAACCGCCAGCAGTGAGCCTGAGTATTCAGCGACAACCAGATCAGCCGCGACTGGGGCCACGACATTGGGACCACCGGTTGCCAACGCCACCGTGCAGGTGCTCTCGCCGCTGATCGCCGCGTCCAACAGTTCAGCAGCGCCCGCTGTCGCCAGCGCAGGAACTGCCACGGCCACGTGCTCCACCAGCGGTTCCGGTACGCCGCCGTAACCTGCTTCCTCGAGCACACGGACCAGAGCCACTTCGTCCATCCCGAGTCCGCCGACCTCCGTCGGGGCCATAATTGCCAGCACTCCAACCTCCGCCAGCGTCGCCCACAACCCCCGCACCCGTCCGTCAACGCTGTCCCAGCTTTCTCGGATCGCTTCCGTGCTGCATTCGCTTGCAAAGATCTCACGGACCGTGTCTCGAAACATGTCGTGCTCGTCGGTGAAGGCAAAGTGCACTTGCGTTACCTCCGAGGCAAACCGAGTACGCGTTCAGCGATGATGTTGCGCTGAATCTCGTTGGTTCCCGCATAGATCGGACCGCCGAGGGCGAACACGTATCCGTCGAGCCAGTCGCTCGGCACTTCGGCTTCGTCGCCGAGAAGGCGAAGCGCCGTGGCATGGAGTTCAAGATCCATCTCAGACCAGAACACCTTCATCAGGCTCGCTTCTGATCCAAGGTCACCGCCAGCCATCAACTCGGCGGCGACAAAATACGTCTGCCAGCGATAGGCCTCGGCCCGAATCCAGGCATCAACCACCTCATCTCGCAGCCGCGCATCCAAACCGCCGCCTGTTTCGCCCATCGCTGTGCCAGTCGCAGCATTCGCTGTCGCAAGCTCCCTGAGACGTTCCGCCGCGGCCATGAAACGGCCGGGGCTTCGCAAGCTGAGACCGCGTTCGGAGCCCGCCGCCGCCATAGCCACTGCCCAACCCTGGCCCGGTTCGCCCAGCACGTTGTCCGCATTGACTCGGCAGTCGTCAAAGAAAATCTCCGCGAAGCCCGACTCCTGATCGAGTCGCCTGATCGTTCTGCGCGTCATTCCAGGCGCATCGGCCGGTACCAGCAGGTAGCTCAGACCCGCGTGACGCTCCGCAGTCGGGTCGGTACGCACAATGCAGAAGATCCAGTCTGCGTACTTGCCCCGTGAACACCAAGTTTTCTGGCCGTTGATCACATAGTCGTCGCCGTCGCGGACCGCCGTTGTCTTGATCCCAGCGAGATCCGAACCGGCCTCGGGCTCAGACCAGCCCTGGGCCCAGATGTGCTCGCCGTTGGCCATTCTCGGAAGGAAATAGTCCTGCTGGGCTTGGGTTCCGAAGTTGAAAATGGTGGGTGCCAGCAAGCTCACGCCGTTGGCGCTCACCCGACCCGGCACCCCAGAAAGCCAGTACTCCTCCTCATAGATCAGCCACTCGACCAGATCACAGTCACGTCCGCCATATGCTGCGGGCCAGGCCGGTACTGACCATCCTCCCTCGAACAGGGTGCGTTCCCAGAGCCGATGCTCCTCAAATCCCGCCGCCGAGTCCATCGACGCAAGGGGCTCGGTCGGCCGGTTGTCGTGCAGCCAACTCCGACATTCGTCGCGAAACTCTACGTAGCGGGGAGAAAGCTCAAGGTCCATCAACGGAACTCGGCTTTGCGCACACCGTCGGGGTCGAAGACTTCACGGATCAGCCGCAATTCCTCATCGCTGGGCAACCGACTCTCCCCGACATCGCCCGTAACTGCGAGTTCGAATGCAGAGGCCTCTTGTGCCTGTTCAAGGGTGACTCCGGGATGGAGCGAACGGACTCTCATCCTGTGGTCTTCGGTCTCGAAGTCGTAGGCCCCGAGGTCGGTGACCACCCGGCGGATCTCGAAGTGTCTTCTGCTGGCTTCTGGAAGCTGAGCGATGCGGTCATATCCCGGCGCCGAGACAACGTCGACCGTCGCACTGAAGGCACGGGCTTGATTGGGGATCCAGTAAGTGGTGGCGTGATTGATCAGATTTCCCGGTGCCCCGCGCAGCCCCAACAGTTGTGCTTTGGGTCTTTGGTATGGCCCGATGGCCGCGAAGTTCTGGTTGCCGTACTGATCCATCTGGCTGGCACCCATGACGACGTGCCGCTTTCCCGACCACGCCTGATCGAAGACCGATCTGAACGGCAAATATGCCTCGATCACTGCTGCGGACGGGTCGCCGCCAAGGGCCAGGTTGCCTTCGATCGCGAACGCGATCGTGTCGGTCAACATCAGGTCGGGTTCGAACGAGGCCCTGGCCAAGCGCCCGGCAATCACCGGCACCGGACCCATAGGGTTGCACAGGAGTTCGCCGTCACCCCTGAACGCCTCGGCGAGGGCGACAACACACACCTCATCCAGCGTGGCGTCGTCAATCATTGGCTTTGGCATTTCTTCTCCGTTCAGACAGCTTGGCTACATAGTCGTCGTGTGATTCGAGTTCGAGCCAGTCTTCGCGGAACTGCTCCCATGCGTCGGGGTCACGGGCAGTTGCCGCGTATTCGGACTGGAATGCCTCGTCGCGCTGATAATCGGGCGGGCATTCGGTGAAGTGGGCGCCTTGTGGTGCATGCACCACTCCGTCAACATGGGATCGCGGGATTCGCAGCGTGTGGACCGACCCTTCGCTCAGGAACTGTTCTGTGGGAACGATCTGCTCTGCGGACATGAAGGTCTTGTCGCCGGCCATGGCGAACAGGTCATCGAAGTACAGATCCGGTCCGAGGAACTGGCCGTTGCCTTTGGCGTCGGCCCGGTTCATATGAAGGATCACGGCGTCCATCTGAAACCCCGGAACCGCCACGAGTTCCTCGCCGTCGTCGTAAGGCGATTTCACGGTTTTGAGATCAGGATTCTCTGACATCATCGCTGTGCCCAAACCCGCTCGCGTCGGGTAGAAGGGCACCCGGTGAGCGGCAGCCATGAGGCCCAGATAGAAGGCACCCTCGTCCAACTCGGAGACGTCGATAGCACCCGCTTGCCGAGCCAGCCGAAAATGCGGCTCGAGCGGGATGGAGTCAAGCGACACGAAACCGTAGGTGAGCTTTCGGACCTTTCCCGCGGCACACAATATTCCGACATCGGGGCCGCCGTAGGAGACGATGTCGAGGTCGCTGAGGTCGCTGCGCAATATGGCGCGCACCAACGACATCGGCTTTCGGCGAGATCCCCAACCTCCGATTCCGAGGGTCATCCCGCTGTGGAGTTCGCCAATGACCTCGTCCTCTGTCATCCGTTTGTCTGTCACTCAGGTTCCTCTCGGCGGTTCGTCAACTCAAGGGCTCCTTGACGGTATTCGACATGGGTCCGCGGTGCTAAGCCCGCACGGTTACTAGTTGCGTCTACGACTCTTGCTTTTCGACGGGTCGGACCGTCCCGATAGGGTGACGGGCATGGTCGAGACGAACGACTCTCTTGACATGAGCGGCCGGACGGTCATCGTTACCGGCGGCACCAAAGGCCTTGGGCGCGTGATCGCCGCACGTTTTCTGGAACAGGGAGCTGACGTGGTGATCTGTGCTCGAAGCGCACCGGAGGACCCGGTTTCCTTCGAGGGTCGCAAAGCAAGCTTCGTTGCTGCCGATGTTCGGGATCCCGAACAAATTGCCGGTGTGGTATCGGCGGCCGTTGATACCACGGGTCGAGTAGACGTGCTCGTCAACAATGCTGGAGGCGCACCTCCGTCGGTCAGCGCAACCGTGTCGCCGCGTTTCAACGACAAGATCACCGCGCTCAATCTCATTGCGCCGATGACCTTCGCACAGGCAGTTCACGAGCAGATGCAGTCACAACAAGACGGGGGCGTGATCATCAACATCACCTCTGTCAGCGGCACTCGGGCCAACACCCAAGGCGCTGCCTACGGTGCGGCCAAGGCGGGACTGATCAATCTGACAGAAACGCTGGCACACGAGTGGGGGCCCAAAATCCGTGTGATCGCTCTGGTGGTGGGGATGATCGTCACCGAACAAGCGCATCTGTTCTATGGCGACGAAGAAGGTATCGCCGCGGTGGGCCAGACACTCGCCCTCAAGCGCATGGGTACTCCCGACGAGGTGGCCGATGTTGTGTTGTTCGCCGCTTCGCCTTTGGCCCGCTGGGTTTCCGGTTGCGCGATCCCCGTGCACGGCGGTGGGGAGAGCCCCGGTTACATCGATGCTTCGACAGTCGCGCCAGCGACGCAAACCAAATCATGAACGACTCCTCGGACGACTCTGAAGATCAAGCTCGCACGAGTGATCGGGATTCGACGCAAGCCTCGTTGTGGACCGACCGTACGACGATCGCCGCGTTGTTGGTCTTAATGTCGGCAGCTGTCTTCGTGGTGATCGCGATCACGAACCGACACGATCACAGCAGCCACGTTCACCCGACTGCCAGCGTCGTGAGCGACGTGAGCGACGTGAGCGACGTGAGCGCTTCAGACCCTGCACATGACCACAGCACCCACGTCCACGCCGAATACACTGGCGCGACATTCGTCAGCACCGAGCGGATCAGTCCACCTGAGGCTTGCCGCACCATAATCGGCTGCGATGACGCGGGGCCCAAGCCCCAAAGTCCCGGGGACCGCGGCGGTTGGGCGCAGTTCATGACGCTTGGCGCGGTTGCGATCGGCCTCACCTTCATCGCCACAAAGATCATCCGCGCTGCGCGGAAGGCGAAAGCGAATATCTGACAAAAATGATCGGAATTAGATGCTTTAGCTGAAGCGTTCGGTTATGGTGTCCGATAATCCTGACTGTTCGGATCGGGATTATCTGGATTGTGTACCCATGTCTTCATACCCGGTCAACCTAGAACTCAGCGGTCAACCCGTCCTCGTCGTCGGGGGCGGACCGGTCGCGGCCCGCAAAGTAGCTGGCCTGCAAAGCGCTGATGCTCGCGTCACTGTCGTTTCCCCCTCGGCAGTCCGCGAGATCAGCGCTGACCCCGACATACGTTGGTTGGCACGCCCCTACCAACCGGGAGAGGTGGCCTCCTACCGCCTCGCCATTACCGCCACAGACGACCCCGCAGTCAACGCCGAGGTCCGCTCAGACGGCGACAAAGCCAACGTGTTCGTCAACTCTGCGGACGACCCCTCCAACTGCTCCTTCACGCTCCCCGCCGTCGCCCGTCGAGGCGACCTGCAAATCACCGTGTCAACCGGAGGCCGCAGCCCCGGCCTCGCCCGCTGGCTACGCCAAAGGCTCGAAGGGCAACTCAGCGAAAGCTACGACGAACTCCTCGTGCTCCTGACAGAAGCTCGAGCCGAGGCCCGAGCGCTGTTCGGCACGTCCGAGATCGCCGGATGGGACACGGCTCTCAACGACGGATTGCTTGAACTAGTGCAACAAAACCGCATAACCGAAGCCCGAGAACGTCTTTGGGACCACCTCGGCCTGAGGGCCCAAGGGGTGCTCGCATGACCGTCTACCTTGTCGGAGCAGGACCCGGGGACCCGGATCTGCTCACCATCAAAGCTGCCAAGCTCCTGCAGCGCGCCGATGTGGTCGTCTACGACCGGTTGATCGAGCCTGCAGTGCTTGAGCTTGCACCGCCCTGGGCCGAGATGATTGACGTTGGCAAGCGCCCGGGAACACCCGCCAACGCCCAGACACGGATCAACGATGTGCTCATCGACCGGGGCCGCCGATTCGATTGTGTCGTCCGCCTCAAGGGCGGCGACCCGTTCGTCTTCGGGCGTGGCGGAGAGGAGGCCCTAGAGTTGCGGGCCGCAGGCATCAATGTCGAAGAGGTACCGGGAATCACCTCCGCCATCGCAGCACCCGCGGCTGCCGGCATCCCCGTCACCATGCGAGGCCTCAGCAGCGGGTTCACGGTCATCACCGGTCACCAAGACCCCAATACCGAACGATGGCTTGATTGGGACGCACTGGCTCGCACCGGCACAACCCTGGTGATCCTGATGGGAGCATCACGCACAGCTTGGATCGCGCAGCGCCTGATGGCCGCGGGGATGTCCGCTGACACGCCCGTCGCCGTCGTCTATTCCGCCACTACCGAACACGAAAACGTGACACGAACAACCCTCGCCGGACTCCCAGAAATCGATGTGACCAACCCATCCACACTGGTGATCGGCGCAGTCGCCGCCCAGTCGGTGCTTGTGCCGGGCGTAGCCGGAGCCCCCGAGGCGCTTGCCCTGCATTCGCCGGGCGTAGCCGGAGCCCCCGAGGCGCTTGCCCTGCTTTCGCCGGGCGTAGCCGGAGCCCCGGAAACGCCTGCCGGCAACCAGCAAGAACTTACCCAGAAAGGGGCTCTGCGATGACCCTCCTTGAAACCACCAGAGTCGAGACACGGCCCGTAGATCCCGATATCCAGGCCGACATCGACAAGTTCCGAGACGTGCTCGCCAAATACGAGACGGGCGAAATCTCAGAAGACGTGTTCCGAGTGTTCCGGCTGACCAACGGTATCTACGGCCAAAGACAGGGCGGAACCAACCAGATGGTCCGGGTCAAGGTTCCCTACGGATCGATGGACCCGGAGCAATTCGAGATGCTGGCGTTCATTGTCGAGCGCTACAGCCGCGGCTGGGCTCACATCACCACGAGACAGAACCTCCAGTTCCATTTCGTGCAACTGGATCAAATCCCTGACGTAATGGACCACCTCGCGGCAGTCGGCCTCACCACCCGCGAAGCCTGCGGCGACACCGTCCGCAACGTGCAGGGATGCCATCTCGCTGGTGCCTGCCCCCACGAGAACCTCGACATCACGCCGTGGGCGGAGGCGGCCTACCGCCACTTCGTCCGCAACCCGCTCAGTCAACGACTGCCTCGCAAGTTCAAGATCAACTTCTCGGGCTGCGAGACCGACTGCGGCCAAGCAATGTTCAACGATGCCGGCGTGATAGCCACGACCCGCACTCTCGACGACGGAACCGTCGAAGCAGGTTTTCGAGTCTTCGTTGCCGGAGGACTCGGCACAACCCCGTTCCCCGCTCAGGCAGTCGAAGAGTTCACCCGCAAAGAAGAACTGCTCCCCACACTCGAAGCGATCCTGAGAGTCTTCGATCAGACCGGCAATCGAGACAACAAGCTCCGCGCCCGGATGAAATGGGTGGTCGAACAGCTCGGTATCGACGAAGTTCGTCGTCGCGTGCTGGCCATTCGCAAATTCCTGCTCGCCTCGTCGTCGTACCCGGGCGGTCTCCCGACCGAAGTACGGGTTAACGGCGATGCGCCGGCCGGGTTGGACACCACAGCGAAGGTCACCAAAATCGGTCAAGGCACACCGGTCAGTATCGGTGGGACCTCCCCATATGACCGATGGTTCAGCGCCAACGTCGTCCGGGGCATCGCCTCTGGGCAGGTGTCGGCCTATGCCTGGGCGCAACTCGGTGACATCACCGCTCAGCAGTTCCGCGCTATCGCAGCTATCAGCCGTGACTTCGAAGCCGACATTCGCCTGACAAACCGCCAGAACCTCATCATCCGAGGTCTCGACGAATCAGAACTCCCCGAACTGTACGAACGGTTGCTGGCCGTAGACATGGCCCGCCCCGGCGCCGAACTGGTCAGAGACGTGGTGGCCTGCCCCGGCGCCGACACCTGCAACCTCGCCGTCACCCAGAGCCGCGGGCTCGCCAAAGCAATCGGCGATGCCCTCGAATCCGAAGGGCTCGCCGAAGTGGCCGGTTTGCGCATCAACATCAGTGGATGCCCCAATTCTTGCGGACAGCATCACGCAGCCGACATCGGATTCTTCGGTGCTGAGCGCCGTGCCAACGGTCGCTCAGCACCCGGGTACCAGATGATGCTCGGAGGCTATATCGGCCAGGAGCAGGCTCACTTCGGCGCCAAAGCCCTGCGTCTCCCCGCCAAGAACGCCGCCGAGGCGGCTCTGCGAGTCGTGCATCGTTTCAACAACGAGCGCACCGTCGGCGAGTCGTTCCGAGGTTGGATCGAACGCTCCGGCGGAGTACGAACCATCACAGCCGGACTCAAAGATCTAGACCAGTTCCCGGCATATGACGACGACCCCGAGTTCTACACCGACTTCGACGAAGCAGGCCCGTATGAAGCAGTGGTCGGCGATTCGGAGTGCGCCACCTGAGCCGACCTACCATCGCGGGTAGCATGTCGCCCGAATTCAACACTGACTTCGACCCTCGTCACGGAGAGATGGTCGACGTGTCACCCCTGCTGCGACGAATCGTCTGCAACAACCCCTCGAAGTACTCATTTCACGGCACCGGCACTTACGTGATCGGCCACGGGGATGTGGCTGTGGTCGATCCCGGTCCGCGTGATCCCGCCCATGTTGAAGCACTCCTCAGAGCGCTCGGCGAAGAGACCGTTCGCGCAATCCTGATCACCCACACCCACGGAGACCACTCACCAGCAGCTGCGGCGCTGCACGACGCCACTGGCGCGCCGGTGCTCGGTTTCGGCCCCCACCCCGAAGATGCGATCAGCGAAGAGGCCGACGCAGACGGCGAAAACCCCGCCGCAGCCAATGACGCACATCGACCCGACATCGACTTCGACCCCGAAACCCGGCTGGCCCACGGAGACACCGTCGACGGCCCCGGCTGGACCGTGAAAGCCCTGCACACCCCCGGGCACATCTCCAACCACCTCTGTTTCGCACTGGTCGAGGAGAACGCGGTGCTCACCGGTGATCATGTGATGGGCTGGTCGACAACGATCATCCCTCCACCCGACGGTGATGTCAGCGACTACCTGAGGTCACTGCAGCTGCTGCTGGACCGCAGCGACGAAGTCCTGTACCCGACGCACGGCGGGCCGGTTGATGACCCGCAACGCTACGTGTCCGCGTTGCTCAACCACCGCCTGCGCCGGGAAGCCCAAATCCTGAACCAGCTAGCCGAGGGACCAGCCTCAGCAAAACAGATGGTCGCGGTGCTCTACGCCGATGTACGAAAGGAACTCCACCGACCTGCGGCCCGTTCAGTCGTCGCCCACCTCACCAAACTCCACAACGAAGGCAGAGCCGCGCCCACCTTCGCCGCGGCCTCAACGACGTCGTCGGACACCGTCTGGACACTCAGCTGAGCTAGCGGTCACACAGCTTGTTGCCCGTTGATCGACACCGCAACTGGGTGGTGACAGGCTAGGTAGTGGTCGCTGTCGCCGACTCGTTGCATCTCCGGTTCGTCGGTGAAGCAGACGTCGGTCGCGTGGGAACAGCGGGTGTTGAAACGACAACCGACCGGAGGGTTGATCGGTGACGGCAGCTCACCAGAAATGTCACCCTCTGATACGTCAACCGTCGGCGCAGGCTCAGGAATTGCAGCCAGCAAAGCCCGCGTGTAGGGGTGCCGAGGATTCTCATAGAGCTCGTTGGCGTTGCCGATCTCACACGCCTTGCCCAGATACATGACAATGATCCGGTCAGAAACGTTCTTCACCACCGAAAGGTCGTGGCTGATGAAGAGCAGGGTCAACCCGTACCGCTTCTTCATATCCTCCAACAGGTTGAGAACCTGAGCCTGGACCGACACGTCAAGCGCCGACACCGGCTCGTCGCATATCAAGACCTTGGGGTCAAGCGCCAACGCCCGAGCGATGCCGATCCGCTGGCACTGCCCGCCAGAGAACTGATGGGGGCGCCGATCGCCGAACTTGGGATCGATCCCCACAGACAGCATCAGTTCCTCGATCCGACTCTGAGACCAAGAACCCTTTTCGTCTCCCCAAACTGCGAGACCCTCCGAAATCACCTGGCGGATCTTGCGCCGCGGGTTCAGAGACGAAATCGGGTCCTGAAAGATCATCTGCAGGTCAGGCCGAAGACTGCGCAAATCCTCGCCCTCGAGTTGGGCCAGGTCGTTCCCCTGATAGTCGACGGTGCCGCCCTTGATGTCGTTGAGACGGATGATCGACTTCGCGACCGTCGATTTACCGCAACCCGACTCACCCACAATGCCGAGCGTCTCGCCCTCGGCCACGTCGAAAGAAATACCACTCACCGCGTGGACCACAGCACCCTTGCCGACCGGAAACTCGACTTCGAGGTCGCGCACCGTCAAGAGCACTTCAAGGTCCTCGCGCAACGGGGCGTGCCCTGAACCGGCCATCAGCTTGATGCTCCCGCACTTGATATTTCAAGACCCGTAGCGGTACGGCCCGAAGCCAAGTTGCTGGCCAGGGCCTCACGCCCTCGATCAGTGTTGGCCGGGTGGAAACAGGCGAACTCGTGCATGCCGGCCACGCCGCTGATGTCGGGTATCGACTCCAGGCAATCCGCCTGTGCGAATCGACAGCGCGGTGCATAGGCACATTGCTCGGGCGGGTTGATGAGTTCGGGTGGTCGGCCCGGTATCGGTTCGAGCCGGGTGTGGCTCGGCTGCTCGATTCGGGGAATCGAACGCAGCAGCGCGTCGGTGTAGGGGTGACGCGAGTCGCTGAAGAGCGTTTCCGGGGCCGAACGCTCGACCAGACGCCCCGCGTACATCACCGCGATCTCATCGCAACGGCCACGGGCAACGCCCAAGTCATGGGTGATGAGGATCATCGACATGCCTCGGTCTTCACGAAGCTTGTCCAACAAATCAAGCAGATGCTTTTGAACGGTCACATCAACCGCTGTCGTGGGCTCATCGGCAATGAGCAGAGAGGGCTCGCAAGCCAGCGCCATGGCAATTACCACCCGCTGACGCAACCCGCCGGACAATTCGTGCGGATACTGGTTTACCCGTTTGCCCGGTTCGGGAATACCAACCTGAGCGAGCAGATCCTCGGCTTCGGCGAGCGCTGTCTTCTTGTCTCGCTTGAGGTGATAGCGCAGCGTCTCGGCAATCTGCTCACCGCACTTCTTCACCGGATTGAGAGATGTCATCGGATCCTGGAAGACCATCGTCATCTTGACACCCCAGAAATGCTCCCGGCCCTGGAGTGCGAGTCGCCGGACATCCTCGCCCTCGAAAATCACATCCCCGCTGACCTCCGCCGTGCGGGGCAGCAGGTTCATCAAAGTCTTGGCTGTGACCGACTTGCCCGAACCCGACTCACCGACGATTCCAAGCGACGCTCCCTTGGCCAGATCGAAAGTAACGCCGTTGACGGCCTGAACCGTGCCCCGAGTCGTGGGGAACCGCACCGTCAGGTCACGTACCAGCAACTGCGTGTTTGCGGCGGATACCTGAGCCATCATCACTCCTAGAACGCCGTCTCGCGTACGTCGAAGTACTCACGCACACGGTCCCCTGCAAAGTTGAGGGCCAAGATCGTCAGGAACATCACCCCGATCGGCATCAGCGCGACATGTGGGTTTTCCTGCAAGTCGCGAATACCGCGGCCGTCGTTGATGATCACACCCCAACTGATGTCCTCAACAGACAGCTGCAGAAACGCCAGGCCGCCTTCGGCAACGATCGCAACGCCCATTCCCAGCAAAGCCAACGCAGCCATGGGAATGAGCACCACCGGCAACAGCTCTCGGGTCATTATTCGAAAGTGCTTTGCTCCTATCACACGGGCCGCCTGCACGAACTCGCGCTCCGCGAACACCAGGGTTGCAGCTCGCGCGAGTCGACCCACAGGCGCCACTGCCAAGACCCCCAGAGTAAGGCTGACAGTGCGAAGCGTACGGTCGAAAGTGCTGGTGATCAGCAGCGCGAGGATCAAACCGGGAAACGAGAGCAGCGTGAAGAACATGAAGCTGATGACCTGATCGACGCGTCCGCGGAAGTAACCCGCAACCATCCCGAGCGTTCCGCCGACGACCATGCCGAAGGCGATGGCAATGAAGCCGACCACCAAGGAGACACGGGCGCCGTACACGGTCCTGGCGAACACATCACGCCCCAGAGCGTCGGTTCCGAACCAGTTGTCCAGCGACGGGCCAGTGCGGGGAGGGCCGGCCGCCAATTTGTCCGGGTCTCCAAATGGCAGAAACGGAGCAAACGCAACGGTGGCCACGAGCACGCCCAACCACCCGACAGCTATCCAGAAGCCGATTCCGAGCCTTTTCTTTACCGCATCATCGACCATGTCGTCGGGCGTCATGATCTCTACGTGGGCGTTCTCGACATCGCTCATGAGGTTCTCACTCTCGGGTCGAGATAGCCGTAGGTGAGGTCAACCACAAAGTTGATCAAAACGAAGCCGATCGCAACCACAGAGATCAGGGCGATGACAACCGGCGGATCATTCCGCAACACCGCCTCGACCAGCTCCGTTCCAACTCCCGGAATCGAGAAAATCTGCTCGACCACCAACGCACCGCCGATCAACGCACCAGTGTTGACCCCGAAAACGGTGATGACCGAGAACATCGAGGGCCGCAGCGCATGGCGGTACATGATGTGCCTATCCGACATGCCCTTTGCCCGAGCCATATGGATGAAGTCGTCCTGCAGCGTCGTGATCAGATCGGTACGCAACAACCGTTGATACGTGGCAGCCAAACCGAGTCCCAAAGTAAAGGCAGGGAGGGTCAGAGCTTTCAATTCAGACCACCAGCCCGCGTTCTCGTACCGCGATGGGAAGATCTGCCACCGAAGCGTGAAGAAATAGAGCAGGATAACCCCCAGAGCGAAGTTGGGGATGGAGAGGAGACCGAACGAACCCACCGTCGACGCCTTGTCGAAGGTGCGATTGGCCCGATACGCCGAGGCCACACCCCAAGGAATTGCGATACCAAGCGCCACGATCTGTGCGAGCACAATCAGTCGGACTGTTACTGGCAAACGTTCCTGGACGATGTCGGAGATCTCGTCGCCGTTCACGAACGAAGTGCCGAAGTCTCCGCCCGCCATGTCAGAAAGCCAGATTCCATAGCGCTCTACGACGTTCTTGTCGAGATTGTTCTGCTCCTTGGCCTGTGCAATCAGAGCACAGTCACCCATGTTCAGCCCAGACGACTTGGTGTCCTCGATCTCGCCTCGTGCCACCGCTTCACACTGTTCGTCGGGAATGCCAGAAATCACGCCGACAATGTTGAAGAGCGGGTCTCCGACCAGGTTCAGCGAGGCGAACGTCAGGAAAGTAACGGCAAAAAACACGAGCACCAGTTGCGCAATTCGACGGAGGATGAACTGCTTCATCTCAAGTCCTCGGTCGATTGCGTCAACTGGTGCTCGTTTCTTAGTGCTTGGCTCCTTAGCCCTCGTCTATCCAGACGTTGTGGTAGAAGCCGCGTCCCTGATTATTGCAGACCAACACGACTCCGTCAGGGCCGGTCTGACCGCAAACGTTCTTGACCGCATTGCGGAAACCCACCGTCCAATTGGTATGCGTCAGGAAAATGTAGGAATACGTCGATTGAATCTCAGCCTGGATTTCCTGCATTATCTCCACGCGGCGATCCAGATCGGCAGTGGCACGCTGTTCGAACAACAGCGCATCCCGATCCTCGTTGCACAAGCGAACCCAGTTGAGCGTGATCCCACCGGTAGCGGTTGCACACTCAAGCCAAACGACCTCATTGTCGGGGTCGACCGCGCCGAACTGGCGCCAGGTCACAACTTGGAACTGACCGATAGCAGTCTCAAGGATGTGCTGGTCCTGTGGGAGCTGCTGGCGCTCAACCTCGAAGTAAGGTTCCCAGCCGGCACTCAGGACATCCATGATCCGAGTTTGAAGCGTTGAGGGTCCTGAGAACTGGAGTTCGATCTTTACCTTGCCGTTGCTGCAGTTCTCCGGAACGTCGGCACAATAGGCGTCCACAAGCGGACCGGCCAGCTCAGGCATGTTGCCTTCCTGGACAACTTCAGGGTTGTTCCAAATGAGGTCCGGGTGATACATCGAGTCGGCCAACGGTCCCGTCCCCTGGGAAATCAAGTCGTAGTACGCCTGACGGTCGGTGGCAAAAGTAATCGCCTGACGCACCCGGATGTCGTCCATGGGCGCCTCTCTGGTGTTCAACATCACGAAGTTCTCACCGGAGTACAGATTCTGGAACGTGGATACTCCTTCAGCGCCAAGCAAGGTGAGAGTGGCGTCTGCGTTGGAGGTCACCAAGAGGTCCAGGTCGCCCGCAGCGAGTTGCTCGGCAGCCAGCGCTGTGTCGGTGGTGATGAAGACTTCAATGGCATCGAGGTAGATGTCGTCGGTACCGCGCCAATAGTCGGGGTTCTTGACCATTCTGGTAGACACGTCCTGAGTGCGGCTCTCAATCATGAACGGACCTGTACCGACCGGTGATTGGTTGAGGCTGTCGTCGGCAGCCGCTGCCTCAAGCCAAGTGGGCGACGCAACCATCCCCAACTGAGAAGTCAAGTTGACCGGGAAGTGAGCCGACGGACGGATCAGGTTGTACTGAAGCGTCAGGTCGTCGATCTTCTCATAGCGGTTCGTTTCGGGGTAGCTCGGCCTGATTGCCAACGAGATGATCGGATCGGTGATGGCCGCCTCGAAGTTGGCTATCAGCGCGTCAGCGTTGAGCGGCGTTCCGTCATGGAACCTGATGCCGTCACGGACCTTCACCTGCCAGGACGATCCGTCGCCGACAGGAGTAGCCGATTCGGCCAAGAACGGGAACCAGTTGCCGTCTTTGTCAATCGAGAAAAGTGGATCGAACATGGCGAATCCCATGGTGTACGCAGCCACCGCGAAGTTGTTGGCTGCAGGGTTGAGGCCATCAGTCTCGGCCTCCACCGCGATTCGGAGCGTGCCACCTGACACGGGCTGCGGTGCTTCCTCGTCCTCCCCAGTCGGCTCATCACAGGCATCGCCGACGCAGACGTTGCCTTCGGTCACATCTTCCACGGGCGCTGCGGTGGTCGATGGAGCATCGCCGTCATCGCCATCGTCACCGTCGTCTCCATCGTCGCCGTCATCCCCGACAGCAACCTCGCCGTCGTCGCCTGTGGTGTCTCCGTCGTCATCGCCGCCGCATGCGACGGCAACCAACGACAACGCCAGAAGCAGCGCTATGAGCTGCGCGAACATTGTGGGTCTAGTATGGGACTTCATGTCTTTCTCTCCTCCAGGAATCACAATCGGCCTGTGACTCACGCCACAAGGTCTAGCACTTTGTAACACTTTTCGGGCGCGCAACAAGCAATGAACAGCAGAACTTCACGTGAACGTCGCAGAGATCACGGGTGTTGACTGCTGACCGAGATGACCTCACCGGTCATGTACGTCGACAAATCGCTAGCCAGAAAAACCATGACGTTGGCCACCTCCCACGGTTCGGCTGCTCTACCGAACGCTTCGGATTTTGACAGCTCATCAAGCAGCGCGTCATCGGTCACTTTGGCGAGAAACGGATGCATGGCAATGCTCGGCGCCACCGCGTTCACCCGAATGCCGTGCTCGGCTGCCTCAATAGCCGAGCATCGGGTCAACGCCATCACTCCCGCCTTGGCCGCAGCGTAGTGGCACTGCCCGCGTTGGGCGCGCCAACCCACGACCGAGGCGTTGTTGACTATCGCGCCCTTGATCTTCGCTTCAATCATGTGGCGCAAGACTGCACGCGTGCAGCGCATGGTCCCCTCGAGCGTGACTCCCATCACCGCATTCCATTGTTCGTCGGTCATGTCGACAAGGTCGACCGTCCCGCCCAAACCCGCATTGTTCATCATCACATCAATGCCGCCGAAACCGCCGATCGCAGCAGCCACCAGAGCTTCGACATCTTTTTCCACCGTGACATTGCAGATCTCGGTAAGAGGCCGATTTCCGGTTTCGCTTTCGAGTCGGTCGGCTGTTTCACTCAAACGGCGTTCGTGGATGTCGGAGACAAGCACTTGCGCGCCTTCAATCAGACAGCGCTTTGCCACCGCGGAGCCGATGCCAGTACCCGCAGCCGCGGTGACCACCACACGTTTCGCGTCGAGCAGGCCCCGTCCCGGCGGTTCAGGCCCTGAAGACATCAGCTGGTGCTCCCAGACTTGGCGTTCTCTGCCATCTCGGCCATACGGCGCTCCAAATCATCGATGAAGGGATTCGGCTCCTGTCCGATTCTGCCCGGCAATGCTTCGGCGATCTGTTCACAAGTCCAGCGGTCACCATCGGCGGTCATCGTTCGAACCTCCATCGGTTGGTTCCACACCGAGATCCGCTTGCCCACCACCGTGTAGATCTGTGCGTTGATGTGACGGCCGGCATCGCTCATCAAATAGACGGCCATCGGAGCGACATCTTCAGGTTCACCTGTTTCGATCTCGAACGGCACATTCTCGCTCATGCGAGTCTTGGCTACCGGAGCGATGCAATTGGCGTTGATGGCCGGTCCACCACGGAGTCTGAGGCTCGCCGCGGTCATCGCTGCTGAGCGGGTGAGGCTGACAATTCCGCCTTTGGCCGCCGAGTAATTGGCCTGAGCCGTGGAGGCGGTGAACGCACCGGAAGTGAAGCCCACCAGCGACCCGCCCGTGTCTTGTTTGCGCATTCGCGCCAACGCCGCTCGGTAGACGTTGAAGTGCCCTTTCAGGTGAACCGCCACCACATGGTCCCACTCGTCCTCGCTCATGTTGAAGAGCATTCGCTCCCGCAACACTCCCGCGGGGCAGACAACACCGTCGATGGATCCCCAGTTGTCGCAAGCAGCCGCGACCACTTCTTCGCCGACATCGAACTGGCTGATGTCTCCTGCCACGGCCACGGCCTGTCCGCCCAGAGCCTTGATTTCGACCACCGCATTGTCGGCGACTTCGCTTGTCGGGTTGCTGCCGTCCATCGCCACGCCGTAGTCGGCAACAACAATGTTCGCTCCCTCGGCCGCGGCTGCCAACGCGATGGCTTTGCCGATACCCGCACCTGCGCCGGTTATCGCAATGTTCTTGCCGTCAAGGAATCTGGACACTTACTGGTCTCCTGGATTGTGGTGAATGTGCTGAATGTGAGATGAACGTTAGGACCTGAACGCTAGAACTGAACGCTAGGCCGACGCCTTACAGGCAATCATCATTCGGACCGCGTGACGCAACTCGTCCTCAACGCTGCCCGCTTCGGCGAGACCACCGACCCACCTGCTCGTCGCAGAGAACCAAACGTGGCGAATCACTCGAGCGGCGCCCTCGGCATCAATCTCGGAATCATCGCCGATAGCGGTGACCATGAACTGCAGTACCTCCGTTTCTACAGCTCGCTTGTACTCTGCTGCGGCCGGGTCCGTGGTGTTGAGAGCAGTGAACAGCGCACTCATGAGCTTCGGCGTTCGCTCAGCCATCTCAGCGGCGTCAGCGAGCAACGCAGACAAGCGATCAGCTGCGGTTCCCTGTTGCGGAGGACGAGACTCGAGTCCCTCGCGAACCCTCTGGATCCAGCTCACCAAACCCGCCAACAGCATGTCGTCCTTGCCGTTGAAGTACCGGTAGATCGTGCCGAGCGACACATCAGCGCGTTCTGCCACAGCCCGCATCTGGACCGCCTCATAGCCACCCTCGGCGGCCATCCGCAGAGATGCATCCTTGATGCGCGAACGACGGGCTTCTCGGCTGACGGCCGCGTTGCTATCTCTCAGAGTCATTAACCCAAATCATCGCGGACCACTCAACAACACATGTAATCGCACCATTAGGAATCTGGAAAAGCTACGGTTCAGCGATGCGCGGCGGTCTGATGGAACAACTGGGGCCAGCGGCGGTCAACTGGCGCAAGCAGATGCATCGGTGTCGATTCCAACGCCGAGAGGTGATCTTTCATCAAGGAGAAATCGGCGACACCATTCACTTGATCGAGAAAGGGCGTGTCCTTGTCGAAGTCTCCATGGCACGCGGAGATGTGGCTGCCCTTTCGGTCCGCTGGCCGGGCGACATCGTCGGTGAGCTCGCTGTTGTCGGCGATGGCCGGCGGACCGCCCGGGTCACCGCGCTGGAAGCAACCGAAACTCTCGCCCTGACCCGACAGACGCTTGCCGAGCTCCGCGCCGAGGACCCGGCGGTTGACGGTTACTTCCTCAAAGTTGTCGCAGACAAACTCTCCCAGAGCACCGACCAACTCGTCGACGTCCTGTTCGCACCGGTTGAAACCCGAGTGATGCGGGCGTTGTTGCGGCTCGTCGCGGCATTCGACAGAGGTGTGCACCCCGCTGTCGTGAAGGTCCGACAATGCGACATCGCCGCGATGGCCGGCAGCAGTCGCCAATCAGCCAACCATGCCCTCAAACTCGCTGAATCCGACGGAGTGCTCCGTATAGGGCGCGGCCGGATAGAGATACTCGATCTTTCACGTTTGCAGATCTTGGCCCGCTGACGGGTGCCTGGTTCAGGGGGCCGAAGGCGGTGGCGGAGGGAGTTCAGAAACCACCGATTCATCCTCGTCGTCATCGGAGCGCATGCTCTGCAGGATGTCGACGCCGGTGGCGGCTTCGATCTGCTCACTGAGGCTCACCACCGCGGCCGGGAGTTGCGCCATCAAAGCGGGAATACCACCTTGGCCGCCGTTGTTGCCGCCATCCACCACGGCGACCCGGTCGATCGAGACGTTGTTCACCGTTGACACGATCTTGTCGACGAGTTCGGGAAGCATGTTGAGCACGAAGATCCTCTGGCCGTCCTCCCCCGCCAGTTGGTACTGGTCGGTGATCCGACGAAACACGTCAACCTGGGCCTTGCCGTCTTCGATGATCTTCGCCGCCTCCGCCTGTGCTTCCAGCTGCTTCGACTCAAGGTTGGCACGGGCCGGCGTCACGACATCGGCTTCGAGTCGGCGACGCTCCAACTCGATGCGCTGCTGCTCGAGTTCCTGCTCAGCAGTCGCCCGGGCAATATCACCGGCCACCAGGGCCTGCTCTTCTTTCGCGCGGGCAATGGCGTCGAGCTCGGCTGTACGGACTCGCAGGTTGTTCTGTTCCTCGACGATGTTGCGATCAGCCAGCGCCTGGGCGATCTGGGCGGCCTCCCGAGCCTTCGCTTCTGCCTGTTCAGATTCAGATTGCCGGTTGGCTTCAGCCACCCGAGCTTCCTTGACCACCGTGGCAGTCAGCCGGCGACCGACCGATTCGAGGTAGAGGTTGTCGTCGGTCACGTTTTGGATCTTCATCACATCGAGATCAAGCCCCAGCGTCTTGATGTCGTCGTCGGCCTCGTCGATCAACTGTTGGGAGAACTTCAAACGATCCTCGTTGACCTCTTCAGGCGAGAGCGTGGCAAGAACCCCGCGCAGGTTGGCCTCCAGAGTCTCTTTGGCGATCTGTCCGATGTGCTGATTCGGAACGTTCAAGAAACGCTCCGCTGCGTTCTCCAGCACACCTTCTTTCGAGGAAACCTTGACGTTGGCAATTCCCTGCACATTCAACGGAATTGTGCCGCGCGAGTAAGCGTTGGTCACCGACACCTCAAGCGGGATGGTATTCAGGTCCAACCACGACACCTTCTCGATGAGAGGGATCCGAACGGTTCGACCACCTTTGAGGATTCGATACCCGACAGTTCGTCCGTCCGAAAGTTGACGGCTGCGACCCGAGATCACCGCAACCCGGTTCGGCGGGCAGATGACGATCAGTGAACTGAGGATCATGATCAGCAAGATCACCGTTACCCCAATCGCCAAGCCACTAATCAAGAACAAAGACATCTGCTGATTCCTCCTGCGCTAAAAGCGCTCTTCAAACAGCCCGAAAGGCCGTTAGCGATCTATTCAAGCCTAAGGTCGGGACCGAGAGGCGCCACTATGGCCACCCCGCTTTCGACCTTGACGATCACAACCCTTTCACCTTCCTTGATGGTCGACCCGTCAATGGGTGAAGCGGTCATTTGTTCACGCGCCCCGGCCATGTCGACGATGATCTTGCCCCGGTGATCAGAACTCACCTCAAGGGCCACCCGCGCCATCGATCCTTCTAGTTCCGAGTCCATAACCTCGCTCGAAACGGAATTCTTGCGAATCCATTTGAAAGCTTGGGTGCTGATAAGACCGGCCACAACCGCCACCACCGCAGAGGTCACGAACAACGCCACCGCTCCTGCACCAGTGGCCCCTCCCACCACTCCGACAAAGCCGAAAGTCGCCGCAAAAAAGGCGATCGAGGAGAGCGGGATCACCGACAACGCCTCTCCGCCGGCGTCTGCATCAGCGTCCCCCGCGAACACCAGCCACAACAGCAGCGGTCCTCCAGCGGCGAGAAGAAAAATATAGAGTCCGGTCAGGTCGATTCGCCTTGAACCGTACTACCGATCTGAACAGTTCCGCTAGCAGGTAAAGTCGCCGCCGTGAAAGTGACCGTTGTCAATAATCTGGGGCACGATCTCCCCGAGAAGGTGGCGTCCCTTCCTGGCCTGCGCGAAGTCAGAATAGACGGAGATGCCCAAGTTCCTCCTGATCTAGGGGGCGATGTGATATTCACCCACACCCGTGGGGCCCCCAACCTCGGAGCAATCATCGATTGCGGCGCGACTTGGATCCACGTCATGGGCGTGGGAATCGATGACTTCCCTCTCGAGTTGATCCGGTCCGACCAGATCCTCACGTGTGCCCGCGGCTCGACCGCGACCCCGATCAGCGAGTTCGCTTTGGCGGCCATGTTGGCCCATGCGAAGGCACTGCCCGATATCTGGATCAACGCCGTACCGGCCGACGGTTGGCACACAGGGCCGAAAATGGGGGCCCTCAACGGGCACACCGTCGTGGTGGTCGGAGTGGGCGGAATCGGCGCTGAAGTGGCACGCCTGTCGCTCGCTTTCGGTATGCGCGTGATCGGCGTCCGCCGGCGCCCGTTGTCGGCGCCTCATGCTGGGATGGAAATCACCACCGATCTCAGCGAAGTCATCGGCGACGCCCACCACCTGGTGTTGGCCGCGCCTGCCACTAGCGAGACTGCCGCTCTCATCGACCATGACATTTTGGCCCGTGTCGCACCGGGGCTTCATATTGTCAACATCGCTCGCGGCGCTCTCATTGATCAGGATGCACTGCGAGAAGCACTCGACGACGGTCGCGTGGCGCGAGCCTCGCTCGACGCTGTTGTTCCCGAACCTCTGCCCGACGGGCATTGGCTCTTCAACCACCCCAGCGTGCGTCTTTCGCCCCACATCTCATGGGCGGCACCCAGATCGGGGAACTCCATGTTCGACACTTTCATCACCAACTATCACCGTTTCACAGCCGGCGAACCCCTGGAAGGAATAGTCGACCTGGACTTGGGTTATTGACCGCGGCCCTGTCTCGCCTACGCTCGGAAACATGTCGTTCACCGCTTACTTTCACGAGGTCGCCGACGAGGTCCGCAACTGGGGACGGTGGGGCGACGATGACCGCATCGGCACGCTCAACCTGATCACCGACGAAGTCGTGGCCGGAGCAGCACAACTCATCAAGACCGGTCAGCGGGTTCCGCTGGCGATCGATCTTCAGAACAACGGGGTTCAGATCGGAGCGATCCCCACCCGCATAAACCCCGTGCACGTGATGGGGACGATTGACCATCCCGACCTCGGCGATGCCGACGGCAACGCCATGGTGCCTCATTTCTCCGATGACATGGTCACCATGGGACTCCAGGCCGGCACTCACTGGGACGGACTCTCCCATGTCAGTTACGGCCACAAGCTCTACAACGGCATAGACGCAGCCACCATCACCGCCCGCAACGGTTCACAGGTGCTCGGCATCGAGCATGTGCGCTCTGTGGTGGGCCGTGGCGTGCTCCTGGACATGCCCGGGTCGCTCGGAGTCGATCGAATTGCTGACGCCCACGAGATCACCGGCGCCGAGCTCGACGCCGCCGCCGAGTGGGCCGGCGTGGAGATCCGCAACGGCGACATCATCTTGATTCGAACCGGCCGCATGCAACTGTGGTTGAACGACGGCGACGCCCACAAGTACAACATCGGTGAGAACCTCGCCGGCGAGAGTCCTGGCCCCGGGATCGACGCCGTGCGCTGGTTACACCGCAACGACATCGCCGCAGCTGCGACAGACACATTCATTTTCGAGGTCTTCCCCGGTCCGGACTGGAACAACGCACTCGCGGTTCACTGCCTGGCCGTGGTCGACATGGGGTTCACGCAAGGTCAGAACTGGAACCTCGAAACCCTCGCGGAGGTATGCCGTGAGCAGGGCCGTTACGAGTTTCTCCTGTCTGCCACCCCGGAACCTTTCGTCGGTGGAACCGGAGCGCCCGTCGCCCCTGTCGCTGTCTTCTGATAGACCATGTATGGACGGGCGCGGCCCCCGTCTCGAGGTAAGCACGGTCTGAAGGGAAGAAAATGGCACTCATCGAGCAGTTGGCGGAAATCGAGCTCTTTTCGGAGTTGTCCAAAAGAGAGCTCAAGAACGTGGCCTCGTTCATGACGACGGTCAATGTCAAGGCCGGGCGCAATCTGACTGTGCAGGGTCAACCGGGTCGTGAATTCATGATTGTGAGCGAGGGAGAGGCGACCGTTCGGCGCAACGGCCGGGTGATCGCACGATTCGGACCCGGCGACTTCTTCGGCGAACTCGCCGTCATAGCCGGTGTTCCTCGCACTGCCACGGTCACCGCCGACACCGACATGGTGATTGAGGCGCTCAACCGCCGCGAATTCACCTCGCTGCTCGACGAGAGCGCGCTGGTCGCCCGCAAGGTTCTCGTCGGTGCAGTAAAACGGCTTCACGAACTCGAAGAAAGCGTCGTCAAATAGTTACGACCGCCCGTCACCACGAACCCGGTTCGCGTGCAGGGCTCAACCCGCGCGGGCTGAACGTCGATGCCACCTCAGAATGGCTCGCCTCGGCTGTACCAGGACTCGACCCTCCGTTCGAGTTCGGTTTGATCGCTGCGGGCGGTTCCAATCTGACCTACGAGGTGAGGTCCGCCAACGGCAACCGCGTGGCGCTGAGACGACCTCCCGAAGGTTCGACCCTGGCAACGGCACACGACACCGACCGCGAGTACCGGGTCATGTCGGCCCTACACGAAGCACGGGTGGTTCCGGTGCCGCAGTGTCTCGCTCGCTGCGACGACACCGCGGTGACCGGTGCGGCGTTCATCGTGATGGACTTCGTTGACGGCCAGATTCTGCGTACCAGCGGCGACGCTGCAGCGTTGACTTCGACGCAAGCGGCCTCGGCCACAACGGCCCTCATCGACGCGCAGGTCGCGTTTCACACCATCGATCTGCAGGCCGTCGGGCTCGCCTTCCTGGGACGTCACGATGGTTACGTGGCCCGTCAACTCAAACGATGGGTCACGCAAGTCGAACGAGCCGACACTCGCCCGCTACCGCTGCTCCACGAGCTTCACGATGCGCTCAGCGCACGGATACCGGCGGAGCGCGCGGCGCCGGCTCTAGTCCACGGCGACTACCGGTTCGACAACGTTGTGCTCGACACCGACTTCGCCGTCGCCGCGGTACTCGACTGGGAACTGTGCACCACCGGCGATCCCATCGCTGACTTCGCCTGGTCCGTTCAATATTGGGGTGACCCGGACGATCACATGTGGTGGTTGCCCGACCCACCGACACTCCCAAACTCGTTCCCTCGCCGCTCCGAGGTGGTCCGGCAATACGAACAGGCCACCGGATTCGACCTTTCCGACTACCCCTTCTACGAAGCATTCTCATGGTGGAAGCAAGCTTGCATCGTCGAGGGCGCCTACGCTCGAAGGCTCCGCGGCAGCGCAGGAGGCATGAAGTCCAGCGGTCCGACCGCAGCGATTTCCGAGCGCGCCGATGCGATGTTTGAGCACGCCCACACCCTGGTGTCAAGGATCAGTTGACGATGAACCAAGCAAACGATCAGACAACGGTTCGCCCCGACCGCTCCGGTCACGCCCGGCAAGGCCCAGCGCAGGAGATCGCCGTGGTCGGTAGTGCCAACCTCGACCTCGTAGTCGAGGTGCCGAGAGTGCCGCTGGTAGGCGAAACCGTCCTCGGGGGCGACCTGTCTCGGATTCCCGGTGGCAAAGGAGCCAATCAAGCCGTCGCCGCAGCTCGTCTGGGGCGCTCGGTCGCCATGATCGGTCGAATCGGCGATGACGAGGGCGGCCGATTACTGCGTGCTGCACTTGAGACCGATGGCGTCGACACCTCTCATCTGACAACCACGCCCGACGCTCCCAACGGGGTGGCCCTGATCGCCGTGGGTGCCGATGGAGACAACTCCATCGTGGTCAGCCCGGGCGCCAACAGTCGCCTGTCGGTGGCCGAAATCGACGCTGCCGGCGATGTCTTGGGTGCCGCCGAGGTGACCCTCGTTCAATTGGAGGTACCGGTCGATGCAGTGGTCGCCGCAACTGAGTCGGCCGGCGGCATCGTCGTGTTGAATCCTGCTCCGGCACCATCATCGCCACTCCCGCCGAAGCTGTTGGAAGCAGTCGATGTGATCGTTCCCAACCAGACCGAGTTGGCCTTGCTGACCGGCTACAACGGGACCGTCGATGCCTCCATCGCCGCCGATTTAGCGAGGCAACTTCCGATCCCTACCGTCGTGGTGACGCTCGGCGCGCTGGGAGCGTTGGCCGTCGTCGAAGGGGAGGTCAGCCACATCGCCGCGCCCGTTGTCGACCCCGTCGATACCACCGCGGCGGGGGACTCGTTCTGCGGAGCGCTGGCCGACGCTCTGGTACGCAAAGAACCGATCGTCGACGCAGTGCGCTGGGCCGTCCGAGTCGGCGCCGCGACCACGTTGCGTACCGGTGCTCAACCCTCCCTCCCAAC
>VXYK01000017.1 GCA_009845995.1 Acidimicrobiaceae bacterium
GCCAGCGGCCGTATCGCGGCCGCTGGCACCACCCGGTTCATCAGTGGTGACTCCGCCGGTTCGGGTGCCGCCCCCTCCACCGCCCCCCGGTTCGCCTCGGGCTACGCTGTACACCAAGTTGCCGGGAGATTCAGTGCCTGCTGAAAAAAGTTGGGATGGTTCGGCTTGGCTTAGGGGGATCTTTGCTCTACTCACTGTGTTCATTCTGCTTGTTGCCGGTTTTGTCGTAGGGCGGTTTGGGTCCGGCGAGAACTCGAAGGGGCCATCGTCGCTCGGCGCAGATGATGTGGCCGAACGTGGAGTTGACAGCCGTAGTGTTTCTTCTGGCGGGTCGGAACCGACTGCACAGACTCTGGACTCCTTCCTTGAAGTGGAACAGATGCCATTGGAGGGAATCTCATCGGAACCCGTCGCTGATGTCGCCGATGTTGTAAGCCCGTCAATCGTGATGATAGTGACCGAAAAGGAGCAAGGCTCTGGAGTGGTTTGGGACGCTGCCAACGGATACATCGTCACCAACAACCATGTGGTCGAAACCAGCACCAACGTCGATGTTGAGTTCCCCGATGGGCAGACCGTCGTCGGAACTGTCATCGGTGGCGACTCCACTCGTGATCTGGCAGTCATCGGCGTTGATCCCGATGAGGTAAATTCCTTGGTCCAAGCGGTCTTCGCCCCCACCTCTGAAGTAAGGGTGGGTCAGTTGGCCGTCGCCATCGGCGGCCCCTTCGGACTCGATCAAAGCGTCACCGCAGGAGTGGTGAGCGCGGTCAACCGAGTTGCCGAGGGAGGCTCAGACCGAGAGAGTCCCGGCCCCGTGGAGATGATCCAGACCGATGCGCCTATCAACCCAGGCAACTCTGGGGGTGCTTTGGCCGACCGTTTCGGCCGCGTCATTGGCATCAGTACTCTGATCCGGACCACGAGTCTCTCTGGTGGCAGCATCGGCCTGGGATTCGCAATTCCGTCGGACACGGTTGTCTTGATTGCCGGTCGCATCGTCAGAGGCGAGTCTCTCGATGTGGGCTTCCTCGGTATTCAAGGTGAGACACCCACTGACGGCTCGCCGGGTGCCCTGGTGACATCGGTTGTCGATGGTTCGCCTGCCGACGACAGCGGGATCAAGGCCGGCGACCTCATTGTTGCGGTCAATGGCAAGGAGATTTCTTCGATGGCAGATTTGGCTGCGGAGATCAAACTCTTCCGCCCAGGCGAAGCGGTCGACATCTTGTTGCTTCGCGACGGCACCCGGCTGACTGTGCGGGCGATTCTCACCTCTGCCTGAGCCGGCAGGCAGAGCAGATAGAATCCAGCGGCAATGTTCCTCGTCGTAATCGTTGCCGTAGCGGCGCTGATTCTCATCGGATTCTCTTGGTATTTTCTCGCCCGAGACCGCCGTCTTGAGCGACGCGACCCCTCGGAGGTCGAAGCGCCTGACCAGGGGTCAGTGGTGGTTGCGCCTTCGGCCGAAACTGCTGGGCCGGCACCCAAATTCAGGGATCGGCTCGGTACAGCGCGTTCTGCCCTCGGCGGTTATCTGGGTTCAGTGTTCGGTCGTGGAGCTATCAACGAACAGACCTGGAACGACCTTGAAGATGCGTTGATCAGGGCCGATGTCGGCGTCTCCACAGCAGCTGAGATCATTTCGGTGGTTCGTGCGAAGGCCGCCGACGAAGGCTTCGACGACGCGTCGCAACTCGCTGATCTTGTGAAGGCTGAGATCGTCTCCCGCCTTGATGGATTTGATCGCTCCTTGAGCCTTGACGTTGCGGCCGCGCAAGGAGAGTCCGGACCTGCGGTATGGCTGTTCGTCGGCGTCAACGGCGTCGGCAAGACCACCACCATCGGCAAATTGGCCCAACGGCAGTCGGTGGCGGGTCGTTCAGTCGTGCTCGCCGCGGGGGACACGTTCCGTGCCGCTGCTGTTGAGCAGCTAGCGGTCTGGTCGGAGCGCAGCAATGTTGAGATCGTGCGCGGGTCTAAAGGAGCTGATCCTTCGTCGGTTGTGTTCGACGCAATCGAGCACGCAGCCGCGCGTTCGGCCCCGCTGGTCATGGCTGATACCGCCGGCCGACTCCAGACAAGAACAAACCTGATGGAGGAGTTGCGCAAGGTGCGCCGCGTGGCCGACAAAGGATCTGGAACGGTAACCGAAACTCTGCTGGTAATTGATGCAACAACCGGCCAGAACGGGCTGTCGCAGGCACGGCAGTTCACTGAAGCAGTGGACGTGACCGGCGTGATTCTCACCAAACTCGACGGTTCAGCCAAAGGCGGGATCGTGATCGCAATCCACTCAGAACTGGGGATTCCGGTCAAACTCGCAGGTCTCGGTGAGGGTATTGGCGACCTGGTCGACTTCGATCCCGTTGAGTTCGTCGACGCCCTCTTCACCTAGCGCCACCGACCAGTCCGCCCGCTCTGAGGCTAGTCTTCCCAGCCTGAGAACGGGCCGGCGCCGCTAGTCTGAACGGACCATGTTCGAAACGCTCTCAAACCGCTTTGAAGGCATCTTCAAAGGCATTAGAGGCAGAGGCAAACTCACTCAAACCGACATCGAAGAGACGCTGGCTGAGATTCGGCTCGCCCTGCTCGAAGCGGACGTCAATCTCGACGTAGTCGACTCGATGGTGGCACGGATCCGCGAACGTGCCGAAGGCCAAGAACTCTCCAGAGCCCTCAATCCGAGCCAGCAGGTCATCAAGATTGTCCTAGACGAGTTGACAGTCAGCCTCGGCGGCGAAGCGATGAGGCTCAGCTACGCGTCCAAACCTCCGACCGTCGTGTTGATGGCAGGTCTGCAAGGTTCGGGAAAGACCACAAACTCCGCAAAATTGGCGCAATGGTTCAAGAAACAAGGCCGCCATCCGCTGCTTGTCGGTGCGGACCTGCAACGCCCTGCAGCAGTGGAACAGCTCCGCACCCTGGGCGAACAGATCGACGTTCCGGTTTTTTCTGAGACGAGCCGCCCGGTGCGGGTCGCCCGCAAAGCGATCAAAGAAGCCAACCGCACCGCTCGAGATGTGGTGATCGTCGACACCGCCGGACGACTCGCAATCGACGAAGAGCTGATGGCCGAGATCGGTGACATCTCCTCAGCGGTCCAACCCCACTACACGTTCCTCGTCGTGGACGCCATGACCGGCCAAGACGCCGTCACCATGGCACGAGCGTTCGACGAGACCCTGGCTCTTGACGGGGTGATTCTCACCAAACTCGACGGTGATGCCCGCGGGGGAGCCGCTCTGTCGGTGAAAGAAGTCGTCGGCAAGCCGATTGCGTTTGCGTCGACGGGGGAGAAGATCGAAGACTTCGACACGTTCCATCCCGATCGGTTGGCCAGCCGCATCCTCGGCATGGGAGATGTTGAGACCCTCATTGAAAAAGCAGAGGAAGCGTTCGAGGCCGAGCAGGCTGAACAGGCGGCCGCTCGTCTGCTTGAAGGCACGTTCACGCTTGAGGACTTCCTGGAGCAGATGCAACAGATCAAGAAAATGGGTCCGTTGGGGAATCTCGTGGGAATGATGCCGGGAATCCCCAAAGAGGCTCGTGACGTCGAGATAGACGACCGGCACCTGGCACGTATCGAGGGAATTATTCGCTCGATGACACCAGCAGAGAGGATTCAACCCGACATCATCAACGGGTCACGGCGTCTGCGGATCGCGAACGGCTCAGGCGTGCAGCCGACTGAAGTGAGGCAATTGATCGATCAGTTCTCCCAGATGCGCCAGATGATGAAGCAGTTCGCCGGACTCGGTTCCAAGAAGGTGAACCCGAGAACCCGCAGCAAGGGCAAAAAAGGAAAACAGAGGCGTGGTGGCCGTGTCACCGAAAAAGGTCCCGCCAAGGTGCCGAAGATGCCGCTGTCTCTACCGGGCCTTGAAGATCGAGTCGGTGGGTTTTAGTGGACACTTCTGCGTTGTTGGCTCGCAAGGTTGGAATTGACGCGGGTACGGAGATTGAATTGAGCGGTCGCTCGGCTGATGCCGCGCTCGCTAATTCAGCAGTCAACGACGATAAGTCCTAAAGAGAAACCGAGAACAAATGGCCGTCAAGCTCCGCCTTATGCGGATGGGCAAGAAAAAGCAGCCCACTTATCGCGTTGTCGCCGCCGACTCGCGCTCGCCCCGCGATGGGCGCTTCATTGAGATCATCGGGACCTACGAACCCCGTCAGGAACCTTCGGTGATCAAGATCGACAATGACCGTGCACTCCACTGGCTCCGTCACGGTGCTCAACCGACGGATCGGGTCGAGAAGTTGTTGAAGATCTCCGGCGCCTGGGAACTGCACACAGGCCAGCCTGTTGACCAACCAGTTGCTGCGGCGGTGTCGGCCAAATCAGCAACATCTCCAAGCACCGCCGAGGCTACCGCTGAGGCCGAGGACTCCGAAGCGGGCAGTTCCGAAGTCGATGGAGGTGACTAGCGATGTCGGCAGAATCAGCCCAGGCAGTTTGTGAGTACGTCGTCAGGCAGATGGTTGACAACCCGGACGCGGTTCGTGTGGAGGCTTCGAGACATGACGGCACACTTCGCCTTGACGTGACCGTTGGTGAAGGTGACATGGGCCGTGTGATCGGCAGGCGCGGTCGTGTGGCCGGAGCGATTCGTACTGTTGTGAGGGCCGCCGGTTATGAAGAAGGCACCTCAATCGAGGTCGAGTTTGTCGACTGAGTCGACTGACATGCGCGGGCTTTGATGCTGGAAGTCGGCCGCATCAACCGCCCGCACGGTGTACGCGGCGACGTGGTGGTCTCGTTGACAACCAATCGCGCGGAGCGTCTCAAAACTGGTGCTGTCCTGGCTTCGGAAGACCGTGAGTTCGTTGTCCGCGACAGCAGGTTGCACAAAGGCGGTTGGATCGTCGCCTTCGAGGGGGTGAGCGACCGAAGTGCTGCCGAGGCGGTCAGCGGCACGGTTCTATATGCTGAACCCATCAATGACCCCGACGAGTTGTGGGTCCATGAGTTGATAGGTGCTGTGGTGGTTGATCAGCACGATATTTCGAGGGGCACCGTGGTACGGGTGATCGGAAACCCTGCGAGCGACCTCTTGGAACTGGAGAGCGGAGCGCTTGTGCCGGTCAGATTCGTGACTGACCTACTACCGACGGAGCGAATCACCGTGGATGTACCCGACGGTATTTTCGACCTAACGGTCGACGTTGGCGCCGCTGAGTCCCACCACCACGAGTCCGGGGGATCATCGTGAGCGGGTTTCGGATCGATGTCTTCACGATCTTCACGAAGATGCTTGACACGGTCGTCGATGAATCGGTGATTGGCAGAGGGCGCCGCGACGGTCATCTTGATGTGCGTATCCATGACCTGCGAGCGCACGCCACCGGGGTGCATCAGTCCGTTGACGACGCCCCGTTCGGAGGAGGAGCCGGGATGGTCATGTCACCAACCCCGCTGTTCGCCGCGGTCGAGGCGGTCGAACCAGCACGGCCCCTGCTGTATTTGTCCCCCGCGGGGCGGCGCTTCGACCAGTCCATGGCCCAGGAATTGGCCAATGGAGGGGGGTTCTCCCTTCTGTGCGGCCGTTATGAGGGGATCGATGAGCGAGTGCGACAACATCTCGTAGACGGGGAAGTGTCGGTGGGCGATGTCGTGCTTGCCGGTGGCGAAGTCCCGGCGCTGCTCATAGTTGAGGCTGTGGGCCGACTGGTGCCGGGAGTCCTCGGCAATGCCGACAGCACCACGGAAGAATCGTTTTCCGATGGGCTGCTCGAGTATCCCCACTACACGCGGCCCGCACAGTTCAGAGACTGGACTGTGCCAGAAGTGCTGCGTTCGGGCGACCATGGTCGGGTCCAGCGATGGCGAAAAGCCCAATCACTGCGACGAACGATTGACCGTCGCCCCGATCTGATCGCTCAACGCGGGGGTTTGAGCGAAGCCGACTCGGAACTGTTGGCAGAATTCGGACTTCTGAACCCCTAGAAGGGTGTCGCTTTGAGAAGTCCCCTCTAGGCTTGCTTCTCGGTCCGTTCGGTGTTCGAGCGGTCAGTTCTCCTGTTCTCACCGCCGCGGAGCTTGCGATGCAGCCCACAGACGTCATCGACAACCTTATTGAAACCGAGGACATCCCGGATTTCGGTCCAGGTGACACGCTCAAGGTCCATGTTCGCGTCATGGAGGGCAACCGCGCTCGCACCCAGGTTTTCGAGGGTGTGGTGATCCGTCGTCAGGGAAGCGGCATCCGCGAGACCTACACGGTGCGCAAGCTGAGCTTCGGCGTCGGCGTTGAACGGACATTTCCGCTGTACACCCCGATCGTGGAGCGAATTGAGCGAGTAACCCGTGGCGACGTTCGTCGCGCCAAGCTCTACTACCTCCGCGACCGGATCGGCAAGGCTGCGCGGGTCAAGGAGAAGCGCGACGGCTGAACCCCGCGGCTTCGGTCTGTGGTGAATCTGTCCTGAAGCGCTGTACTTGAATCCGCTGTCCCTGAATGCGCTGTCACAGCGCGTCTCTATTGTCCGTGGATGGACAAATCACGGGTCTCTCTGGGGCGTTGGGGTGAAGAACTTGTTGCCAGATCGTACGAATCCGCAGGGTACGAAGTGCTTGACCGCAACTGGAAGATCAAGGGTGGCGAGCTTGATCTCGTGCTCGGCCGTCGAGGTGAGATCGTCTTCTGCGAGGTGAAGACTCGCTCGTCGGATCGCTTCGGGAGCGCGGTTGAAGCCGTCGGACCGCGCAAGCAACAACTTCTGCGTCGCACCGCCTTGTCGTGGCTTGAACAACATGGGTCCGGAGGTCGGCTGCGGTTCGACGTTGCCTCAGTCGTCGCGGGACGAGTCACCATCATCACCTCGGCCTTTTGAGGAGGGGGTTCGTGAGTGGGGATCGTCTCGCTAGCGGCGTTGGGAGCGGGTCTTTCGACCCATCCAGCAGCCGCGGTGCCAGTGCCTTCTCAGATCGGGCGTGTCGACGGGAACCACCACGTAGTGGCCGGTGCCAACCGGGATCTCGCGGTTGCAGTTCGGGCAGAGATAGCTTTTGTTCGCTTGGTACGGCTGCAAGAACTTGACGTCGACCTCGCCGTATCCTTCCGGGTCGTCCATCAGCCGAAGATCGCCCAGAGAACCAGCACTGCTGCGACTAGGAGCCCAGCACCCACGTACAGATAGTCCGTCGGTCGGCGCCGGTGTGGGCGAGTGGGATCCATACCCATCTTGTCAGTATGGTCTGTCGAGCTGAATTTACCTGTTGGAGTCGCAGTGCGTCGCAACCTGTTCACATTGATAGCGGTCGGCATTCTCGTCGTCTCCTGCGCGGGGGACCCCCCGGACGTGCCGCTGGGGCCCGATGGGCAGCCGGACCCGGTCCTGGTCCAGGGTCGGGCCGTCTATGCCGAGCATTGCGCTTCGTGTCACGGTCGAGGCGGCGGCGGTGGACAGGGGCCGAAGTTGAATGACGGGACGGTCCTCGAGACCTATCAGAACATCGAAGACCAGGTTGCGGTGGTGTTTGACGGCAAGGGTTCGATGCCCTCTTTCTCCAAGCGGTTGACTCAAGCGCAGATTGAGTCGGTCACCCGATATACAAGAGAGGTGCTGAGCTGAGCGGTGTCACACGCTCTGCCTAGTGTCATTTGGACGCTCGCTGTGTGCGAAAGACAGCCTTCATTTCTCTCTCAAAGGTTGTCTCATGCTTGCTTCTGTTCGCTCTTCCACACTCGACGGGATTGATGGCGCTGTCGTCGATGTGGAGGTTCATGTCACCAACGGACTCCCGGCGTTCACGATCGTGGGGCTGCCCGATGCGTCGTGCCGCGAGGCTCGTGACCGTGTGCGCGCGGCCATCGAGTCGAGCGACCTCTCCTGGCCGATGCAGCGGATCACGGTCAACCTGGCGCCGACCTGTGTCCGCAAGGTCGGTGCAGGTCTCGATGTGCCTATCGGGCTTGGAATCTTGGCTGCTTCTGAGCAGATCCCGTTGGAGTCGTTGACAGACATTTCTGCGGTGGGGGAGCTGGGGCTTGACGGCTCGCTGCGCCCGGTTCCCGGAATCCTCCCGATGGTCGATGTTCTTGATAGCAACCGGGTGATTGTCGCGGCAGCCGACGCCGGGGTCGCCGCGCTTGGAGCGGGTGACCGAGTGCGTCCAGTCCACCGTCTGCGTGACATCGTCGATGTGGTGTCAGACGGCCTTCCCTGGCCCCACGTGGAACCGCCGCTGTACGACGACGAGATAATCGACGAACCGGACCTGGCCGATGTCCGCGGCCAGGCGAGCGCACGCTGGGGTCTTGAGATCGCCGCGGCGGGAGGCCATCACCTGTTGTTGATCGGGCCGCCGGGAGGTGGAAAGACGATGCTGGCGCGTCGGCTTCCGGGGTTGTTGCCCGACCTTTCGCCAGAAGCGGCGCGCCTGGTCACCAGAGTTCATAGTGCTGCGGCGATTCGACTTCCCGGGACTGGTCTGGTTCGTCGCCCTCCTTTTCGTGCACCCCATCACTCGGCATCCATGGCAGCCTTGGTGGGTGGAGGGTCGGGGCGAGTGTTGCCAGGCGAGATAAGCGTCGCGACCGAAGGCGTCCTGTTCCTTGACGAGCTCGGGGAGTTCGCCCCGAGCGTTCTCGATGGGCTGCGTCAACCTCTAGAGGAGGGTGTGGTGCGGGTGGCCCGCAGCGGCGTCATGCGTGAGCACCCGGCCAACGTATTGCTCGTTGCCGCGATGAATCCGTGTCCTTGTGGCGAGGGCAGTTCGGTTAGTTGCCGTTGCGGGCCCTCATCTCGCTTGCGCTATTCGCGGCGTATCTCGGGTCCGGTGCTGGATCGGCTCGATGTGATGGTGCATGTTGACCGCCCGTCTCCGACCGCACTATTGGACCGCGAACCGGGGGAGCCTTCCAGCGTGGTGGCAGAGCGCGTGGCACGTGTGCGTGAGCTCGCAGGGAACCGTGGAGCGCGCACCAATGCGGCGCTGAATCGTGAGCAGCTCGAAGATGCCGCGCCTCTGGATTCCGAAGCGACCGACGTGTTGCACCAGGCGCTGGTGGACGGCCGCTTGAGTGCGCGTGGGGCAATGAGAGTCCGTGCCGTCGCCCGGACAATTCGCGACCTCGACGACGCGGGCCCCACGATCAGGGCCCGCGACATCTACTCTGCCATCGGCTTTCGCGTCCGCCCTCCGCTCGGTGGTTACGATGCGTGAGGACGCGTACGCAGCGGCTCTCGGCGGCTTGTCTGGAGCTACGCCGTTGCGCCTGCACAATCTGCTTCGCTCCAGGTCGGCGCGCGAGGCACTCCGAGCGATCGAGTCCGCTTCGATCGGTACTGAGGTTGCGCCGCCTGATGTGCTCGCCGAGTGGCAGCGAGAGATCAGTCGGCTCGATCTGCCGTCGGTGTCGGCACGACTCGATGAACTCGACGCGCGTGTCAGCACGTTGCACGAGCCGATCCATCCTCCCCAGCTAACCAACGACATTGATCCAGCGCCTCTGCTCTTTTGTCGTGGAAGGTTGCCGGATCCGTCGCTGGTTCACGTGGCGGTGGTCGGTACCCGGCGCGCATCGGCCATTGGCCGAGAGGTGGCGCGAGAACTTGGTTTCGGTCTGGCCCAAGCGGGAGTCGTGGTGGTCTCAGGGTTGGCCCTGGGCATCGATGGCGAGGCGCACCGTGGCGCGTTGCTCGCAGCTGCAGTTCCGCCGTTGGCGGTTGTGGGCAGCGGGGTTGATGTGGTCTACCCGAAGCGACACAGCGACATCTGGGAGGACGTGGCTTCCGTCGGTGCGCTGGTCAGCGAAGCACCTCTGGGCGCGCCGCCCGAGCCTTGGCGATTTCCGGCGCGCAATCGGCTTATCGCGGCGTTCTCGGACCTGCTCGTGGTGGTCGAATCGCGCGACTCTGGAGGGTCACTTTTGACTGTCGAACAGGCGCTTCGCAGAGACATTGAAGTTATGGCGGTACCCGGCTCGGTGCGCAACAAAGCCGCGGGCGGCACAAACCAGTTGCTGGTCGACGGTAGTGCGCCGGCCCGTGATGTCACAGACGTGCTGGTTGCTTTGGGTCTGTCGGAGATTGCGGTCGCAGCCCGCCGCAACGAACATGAGGTGAATGCACCCGATTCGCCGGTCGGTACTCGAGCTTCGCCAGCGCACAGTGCAGCGGGAATCGGGGACAGTGCCGCAGTGGTCGGGCGCACTGCGGTGGTGCTTGATGCGATCGACGACGGACCAACATCGGTGGACGAGGTGGTTGATCGGAGCGGACTGGGCGTGATCGAGGTCTATGGACTCGTGGAAGAACTGGTCGCTATGGGTCTGGTGGTGCACGACGGTTCGCGAGTTCGCCGACAGCACTGATGTTGCGTGGGTCGACGCGCGCAAACATGCGACACCTCAGGGGTTCAGCAGCCGCATTCAATCTGTTTGCCCGGTTGAGGGTTGGAACCGTCAGTCGCGTAGCCGTCGCGTTTCCACCAGTCGAGGCCGCCGATGAGTTCGCGAACCTCGAAACCGAGCATGAGAAGTTTCATAGCGGTCTTTGTTGAGGCGTTGCATCCAATTCCGTCGCAATAGCACACATAGGTAAGTGAAGGGTTGAGCGACGCTGTCGAATCGGCGTTTATCTCTCTATGGGGGATGTTGAGCGAACCGGGGATGTGTTCAACTGCGTGCGCTTCGGTCGACCGGCCGTCAACAACTGCGATCGATTCAGCGTTGCTGAGGGCGTCATGGACATCCCACGAATCCATTTCAAAGTCGAGTTTGTTCTTGTAGTGGCGCAGTTGATCGGATTCCATCGGACAATTTAAGGCCGTCGACGCTAGGGGCCTCAAGTCGAGGGAGAGTCGGGGTAGCGCTTTCGACTGGTAGTCGGGAAGTAGGGTGGACGGTGTGAACGCTTGGAGCCTTGAGGTTTGGCTTGACTCGCTCAATCGTGTCGCGCCTTCGACGAGAGCTGTCTATGAACGCGACATGCGTGCAGTGGCCGAATGGTTTGAGACCATCGGCGTGTCCACACCAGAGGCCGTCACCCGCCGGGATCTCCGCAGTTATCTTTCGTCGCTGCACAGCGCCGGTTATGCGCGAAGAACAACTGCCCGCAAGGCATCGGTGATCCGTCGATATTTCGGTTGGGCGTGTCGCACGGATCGCCTCGCGACAGACCCCAGCGCGGCTTTGTCAGCGCCCCGCGGGGAGGCGACTTTACCGACGGTGCTCAACGCGCAGGAGCTGGACGGCTTGTTCGAAGGATCCGCGGCAGCAACCGCAGTCGCGGCAGCTGAACCGGAGATTGAACTGCGTGATCGGGCCATTGTCGAATTGCTGTACGGCAGCGGTTTGCGCGTCAGTGAGCTGTGCGGACTTCGTCATGAAGATCTGGCCGGCCCTAGTGACTCAATCGTCGTTTGGGGGAAAGGTTCAAAGCAGAGACGGGTGCCGATTTCCGAGCCAGCGGCTATTGCATTAAGCGCCTGGATTCAACGTGGACGTCCAGAGATGGTCACCGACGTTTCACCCGATGATCGGGTGTTCCTGAACCGTCGGGGGAAAGCGCTCTCACCGCGAGACGTCAGACGTCTGCTCGACCGGAGGTCGCTGTCGCCTACGCATCCCCACGCCCTGCGGCACACCTATGCCACACACCTCCTCGACGGTGGTGCCGATTTGCGCAGCGTGCAGGAACTATTGGGTCACGCAGACCTCGCCACCACCCAGATTTATACGCGGGTTAGCAGAGAGCGAATGCGCGAGGTGCACCGCTCGACGCACCCTCGGGCCTAGAGTCTAAAGACGTCACTTCCCCCGAAGAATCTCAACTTTCGGGGAACGGTCTGTTGTGTCCAATGTGGCAGTCAATGTTGTGTGGCGGATCGTCGTTGTCGCCGTGACGAGCGCCGTGTTGTTGGGCGTCGCTTGCGTACCACAATCGGCGGGGGCGTCGGATCTGCTCTTCCGGCGCCCGACCTCAGCGCCCGTTCTTGATCCCTTCCGCCTACCCGACGGAAAGTACGGCCCAGGAAATCGCGGGATCGAATACGACACGGGTGAATTCGATCGCATCGTTGCCGCAGCACGCGGAACTGTCGTATTCGCGGGACCGGTTGCTCGTTCGCTGTTCGTCACAGTGGACCACGGCAACGGTTTGGAGTCGTCCTACGGCTTCGTCGGTCACATCCTCGTCCGAGAGGGAGAAGAAGTTGTCGGCGGCGACTTGGTTGCATTGGCCGATGGGCCATTTCACTTCAGCGTGCGCCTCCACGGTGAATATGTCGATCCCGAACCGCTCTTTGGATCACGGCGCGTTGTGGTGCGATTGGTGCCGCACCCCGTTCAAGGTCGCAGAGGCGTGGGCTTCGGTTGAGCGCCGCTACACTACCACGCGGCTCAACGAGCCTCGGACGGCATCAGATCGATGTCGACGAACAAGTATCTACCCGTGTCACTCCCGGTCGCTTCGGTGCCCGGCATGGGTTTCCAACCGGGAAGAAGGAACAAACATGGCTGTAATATCCATGAAGCAACTGTTGGAGGCCGGCCTCCATTTCGGGCATCAGACTCGCCGCTGGAATCCGAAGATGAAACGCTTCATCCACGGTGAGCGCTCAGGGATTCACATCGTGGATCTGCATCAGACTCTCAGTCATCTTGAGCAGTCGTACATCTTCGTTCGCGATCTCGTGGCAGATGGTGGAACGGTGCTGTTCATCGGGACCAAGAAGCAGGCTCAGGATTCGATCCAGTCCTACGCTGAGCGATGCAACATGCCCTATATCAACGAACGCTGGTTGGGCGGCATGCTCACCAACTTCCAGACCATCTCGAAACGCGTCAGCAAGATGAAGGAATACCAGCGAATGCGTGACTCGGGTGAGTTTGAAGCAATGCCCAAGAAGGAAGCACTGCTCATCACCCGCGAGTTGACGAAACTTGAGCGCAATCTCGGGGGAATCCGCGACATGGAGAGTCTGCCCGAGGCGATCTTCGTTCTCGACACAAAAAAGGAGCACATTGCAGTCACGGAGGCACGCAAAGTCGGGGTGCCGATCGTTGCTGTGGTCGACACGAACTGTGATCCCGACCTCATCGACTACGCCATCCCCGGCAACGACGATGCTATTCGCGCTGGTCAATTGATGTGTCGAGTGATCTCCGACGCGGTGCAAGAGGGCCGTTTCATTCGATCCAAACGCGTTGAAGTCGACGGTGCGGTCCCCAAGCGCAACGCTTTGGAAGAGGCTGAGATAGCCGCGCAACAAGAAAAGGCTCGTAGCGAAGCCGCGGCCCAAGCCGCAATCAGGGAAGCCCGTCTCGAACAGGCGCAACAAGATCAAGCCGAGACAACTGCAGACGAGACAGGCGCAGACCCGACGGGCGAAGAAGAGCCAGGCGAAGACATCAGCCCGGTCCAAGAACTCGACGATGCAACCGAAGCAAGCGAGGCAAGCGACTCAGCTGAACCGGACGAAGAGTCAGACACAGCAACCGACCAGGTTGAAACCCCACAATAGATCCATCGGAGAAAATAGAAAGATGTCGATTTCGGCTAAAGACGTAAAGGCACTGCGCGACGCCACCGGCGCCGGCATGATGGATGCCAAGAAAGCTCTCGTGGAATGTGACGGCGACATGGACGCCGCGACTCAGCTTCTTCGCGAGAAGGGGCTGGCCAAAGCGGCAGCTCGCAGTGACCGTGACAACGACGAGGGCACGATCGCCCTGGCGGCGGCCGACAATGTGGCGGCGATTGTCCAAATCAAGACCGAGACCGATTTTTCGGCCAAGAGCGACGCGGTTACATCGCTGGCTTCGGCGATTGCCGATGATGTGCTCATGAGGGGTCCAGGAGCTGCGAACGAACATTCAGCGGCCATCGAAGACCTCCGTGTCAAGATCAAGGAAAACGTCGAACTTGGAACGGTTGAACGGATCGAAGGCGCACAAGGCAATACCATCGATACGTACCTACATAGTCAGGATGGCCGTGGAGTGAATGCTGTTGTCGTTGAGGGTTCGGGTGTAAGCCGTGACGACCTGCACCAGGTCGCATTGCATATTGCCTTCGCCAAGCCTTCATACCTGTCCAGTGACGAGGTACCGGCCGCCGAGGCCGACAAGGAGCGTACTTCGCTGCTCGAAATCACCAAGGCTGAGGGAAAACCCGAGCAGGCATGGGACAAGATCGTGGATGGCAGAATGCGCGGTTGGTACGCCGAGCGTGTCCTGCTCGAGCAGGGACTGCACGGTGACAAGATCACGGTGAAGAGCAGTCTGGGCGGCGGTTCGATTGCTCGATTTGTGCAGGTTGTGATCGGTACGTAGCTGTGAGTCACGCCACCGAAGCTCTCCGAGGACCGAATCCCCCCAGATGGAACCGGGTCCTCTTGAAGCTTTCGGGTCAGGCGTTCTCGGGTCCGTTGGACCACGGGATCCACGGCGAGACGGTCAGCAGAATCGCGCAAGACATCGTCGCGGCGAAGAAGCACTTCGACATCGACATTGCCGTAGTCGTCGGCGGCGGCAACATCTGGCGGGGCATTCAGGGCGCGGGCGAAGGCATGGATCCCGCTCAGGCCGACTATATGGGCATGTTGTCAACGGTCATGAACAGCCTCGCCCTTCAAGACACGTTGGAACGCTTAGGAGCGGCCACCCGGGTTCAAAGTGCAGTCCACATGGCTCAGATTGCGGAGCCGTATATCAGGCGTCGAGCGATCCGTCACCTCGAGAAGGGTCGGATCGTGATTCTGGCTAGTGGCACCGGCAACCCGGGCTTCACAACCGACACCGCTGCTAGCTTGCGGGCCGTTGAGATCGAGGCGGAAGCGGTGTTGAAGGGGACTCATGGCAGTGTTGACGGCATCTACACGGGCGATCCAAGTGTCGATGGTGCGGTCACAAAACTCGACCACGTGACCTATCTGGATGTGCTCAACCGTGGTCTGAAAGTGATGGACGCAACCGCTATCACCTTGTGTATGGACAACGACATGCCGATCGTGGTGTTCGACCTGATGGGTCCGGGCAACCTACGATCTCTACTTGAAGGAGAGGTAATCGGCACGCTCGTCGACGCTGGCAAGGGGAATTCGTGAACGAGATGATTGAACTGGTCGTCGATGACGCCGCTGAGAGTATGCAGAGTGCGGTGGATCACACTCGCAGAGAGTTCTCAAGCGTGCGAACCGGCCGTGCTTCTTCGAGCCTGTTGGAGCGACTTACGGTGGAGGCCTACGGCGTTGAAATGCGAATTCAAGAGTTGGCGAGTTTCTCAGTTCCCGAAGCTCGTTTGCTCATCGTCACCCCTCACGACGCCGCAAACCTCAATGCGATTGAGAAGGCCATCACCAACAGCAACATGGGACTGACTCCCAGCAACGACGGTCGCGTGATCCGTCTGGGATTTCCGCCTCTGACCGAAGAACGACGTCGTGAACTTTCCAGGGTTGTGGGCGCGATGAGTGAAGACGGCAAACAAAGAGTCAATGCCGTGCGAAGGGCGGCGCGCAAGAACCTCGACGAGCTGGACAGTGACGGGGGAGTATCCAAAGACGAGATCCAGCGCGCGGAAGGAAGGCTTGACGCGCTCAAGAACGAGCATGTCGCTATGATTGATCAGGCGCAGGCCAACAAGCAGCAGGAGTTGATGGAGGTCTGACCGCAGGTCACTCCCCCAAGAGAGCGATGCCATGAGTCACGAACAAGACAACGAGGGGTTTCGCATTCAGCGCACCGACCCGATTGATGACGATGTGGCGCCCGGCCGGTCAGTGTTCGGTGATGATGAGATCTCCTTCGAGGACGACGATGCAGCCGTGCCGCACTGGAGCCAGCCGCCTACAGGGTCAGTGCCGAAGGTTGGAGCGCCCGCCGAGAGCGTGACTTTCAACCCTCAAGCAGAGCCTGAGCCCGCGGAGCCTGGTGCTGAGGAACATCCCGGGTGGGCCGCGGAATCGACCGGACCGACTTGGGCGGGAGAGGGCCAGGTTCGACCGCCGTCACCGCCACCTCGATCCGTCGATATGGACGCGGATGCTTTTTTTGCCCATGATGACGATGAACCTCCGCCACCTCCAACAGCGCCGCCCCCTTCGCTGAGCGCGGCTTTGGGCGTGTCGGGTGGCGACCGGAATTTCTTCACCGCGACAGTTGTAGGTATCGGACTGGCGATCCTGATTCTCGCCGCGATGGCGTACCGTGAATGGGTTGCCGTTGCGGTTGTGACAGTTGTTTTGGCAGTTGCTGCGGTCGAGTTCTTCAATGCCGTTCGAGTTGCCGGCCTTCAACCCGCAGTGCTGCTCGGACTTGCGAGCGTTGTGTCGATGCCCTTGGCAGTTTATTGGAGAGGTGAATCGGCGGCGGGGCTCGTTTTGGTGTTGTCGGTCGTCTTCGGGGCGCTGTGGTATCTGCTTGTCGCTCCGAGCGATTCACCGGTGCGCGGCCTTGGTTCCACCATGCTCGGAATTCTCCACGTTGGTTTATTGGGGTCGTACGCGGCGCTGATGCTCTCGATCCCAGATCACGGCACTGGACTGCTGACCGCCGCAATCATCGTGACGGTCAGTTACGACACCGGCGCACTCGTCGTTGGACGAACTATGGGTCGCTCGCCGCTTTCAGCAGCGAGTCCCAACAAGACGCTGGAGGGGTTGGTCGGAGGTGTCGTCGCAGCGATTGGAGCGGCGTTCGTGATGGGGTTCCTGTCCCAGCCTTCGCCTTTGGCCGACGTTTCCACCGGTGGAGGATTCACCGACATCCTGATCCTCGGGATCGCGGCTGCGATCGCAGCTCCGGCCGGCGATCTTGCAGAGTCCCAGATCAAACGAGACTTGGGCATCAAGGACATGGGTTCGATCCTGCCCAGCCATGGCGGGATACTCGATCGATTCGACAGTCTGCTTTTCGTCCTGCCGACAACGTTCTACGTGTCGCGTTTCGTTCTGCCCTAGTTCAGTAGCCGTTCGCGAGCTGATCGCGACGGGTAGCGTCAAGGATGTGACCAGATCTGTTGCCGTTCTCGGTTCGACTGGTTCGATCGGGACTCAGACACTCGACATCATTCGGGCTGAGCCGGATCGTTACCGGGTAGCCGCGCTCGGTGTCGCCACATCGGTGGCTGCGGTTACAGAACAGGCCGCGGAGTTCCGGCCTGACGTTGTTGCGGTCGCGGACAGCGCTTGCGCCAAGGAGATCCGCAGCCAACTTCCGTCCGGTACTGAACTGTTGGTGGGGCCTGAGGCCATGGCCGCGGCGGCGACGTGTGCCGAAACCGTCATCAACGGTGTGGTCGGGTTCGCAGGCTTGCCGGTAACGCTGGCAACGCTCGAAGCTGGGAAACGGCTGGGTTTGGCCAACAAGGAGTCGCTGATTGCGGCAGGTCCGGTCGTGCAGAGAGCTTGGTCTACGCCAGGCGCGGAGCTGATACCGGTCGACAGCGAACACTGCGCGATCCACCAGTGCCTTCGCGCGAACGATGTTGCGGGGAAGATCCAAGCAACCGACCGCGTGGCACAGGTTGTGTTGACGGCCAGTGGTGGCCCGTTTCGGGGTCGAACCGGACAAGAACTGGCCAGCGTCGAAATCGAAGACGCGCTTTCGCATCCGACCTGGTCAATGGGCCCGAAGATCACAATCGATTCGAGCACTCTGATGAACAAGGGCCTCGAAGTCATCGAAGCGCACGAGTTGTTCGGCGTCGATTATGAACAGATCGAGGTAGTGATTCATCCTCAGTCGATCGTCCACTCGATGGTCAGCTACACCGATGGCGCGACCATGGCTCAACTCTCGCTTCCCGATATGCGGTTGTGCATCGGCTACGCCTTGGCGTTTCCCGATCGACTGGCCGTGCCTTACGGTGCCATTGATTGGGCTCAGTCTCCGCAACTGGACTTTCATCCACCGGACTTAGAGGCGTTTCGTTGTTTGGGTCTGGCTTATGAGGCAGGACGAGCCGCCGAGACTGCCCCCGCATGGCTGAGCGCTGCCAACGAGGTCGCGGTCGATGCGTTCCTCGACGGGTTGATTCCCTGGGTCGGTATTGCAGAGGTTGTTGAAGCAGTTATGCAACAGTGGCCTGGAGAGGCCGCTAGCGATGTCGATGTCGTGCTCGATGCCGACCGCAGTGCCCGCGAGGTAGCTCGTGGTGTGATCAAGAGAACTGACCCATGAGTGATCGACCGCCCTCAAGGGGCCGGTTGCCGTTGTTGGCACGTGGTCGCGCGGTGCCTGAAGGCTCAGGCGTGGCCCCCGAACTTGATGCATCAACTGATTTCATCGGGTTGGCGATACTGCTTGCAGCATTGGTTGCCCTCGGAGTCTTCGTGAGTTGGAGCTGGGTGTTCATCGTCGGGTTCATCGTGTTCATGATCTTCATGCATGAGATGGGGCACTACGTCACGGCGCGCTGGACCGGCATGAAAGTCGTCGAGTTCTTTATTGGATTCGGTCCTCGGTTGTGGTCGATGCGTCGAGGCGAGACCACTTTCGGCGTGAAGGCGATTCCGGGAGGCGCCTATATCCGCATCATCGGGATGAACAATCTGGACCTTGTCGCACCTGAAGATGAACACCGCACTTATCGCGTCAAGTCGTTTCCGAAACGACTGTTGGTGGTCAGCGCCGGCTCAGCCATGCACTTTCTGCTCGCGATCGCCTTGTTGTTCTTGGTTCTGTTGTTCTTCGGCTTGCCCACAGACGATGTTCGTTGGTCGGTTGCAGCCGTCAGCGATCGCAGCGCCGCGGCCGAGCTTGGGATCGAACTCGGAGATGAAATCGTCTCGGTCGACGGCGTGGAGATCACCGATTTTGCACAGTTCGGAGAAGTGGTAACAGCTCGCGGCGGCCAGGAGGTAGACGTTGTGTATCAGCGTGGCCGTGAAGCCTTGACCGGGACGGTGGTGCTGGGTTCTCGGCTGAGCGATGCCGGGGCGAATGCGATTGACGGCCTTGTGCCGAGAGATCGAATCCTGGCGGTCGATGGGACTAGCGTGTTCGGTTGGGATGAGGTCACAGCCGCAGTAGGTGATCGCATCGGTGAACCGCTGCAGTTCATCGTTGATCCTGCCGGGGGTTCTGAGTTGCTGGTAGTCGACGAGGCGGTGGTGCTGGAGTTGCCTCCGGCGGAGGTGGCGACATCGGGTTTCTTCGGCGTGGGTCCCCAGCGCTACCGGGAACCGACCGGCTTGCTGAACAGCGCTACTGAGGCCATTGGTGGGTTCGGTTCCTACACCAAGCTCATTCTGGTGGGAATGGGGGAGTTGGTTGCGGGCGGAGGTCTTCAGGACTTTGTGTCTGACACTTTGACAGGCGAGGTAGACAGCCCTGCAGAACAGGTGTCGTCCAACGTTGCCGCCGAGCGCGAGGTGGCAATTCGGTCTCTTGATGCGCGCGATCCAGATGAACAGCGAATCATCTCGATATACGGTGCCGCCCGATTGGGCACGCAGTTGACCGACGACGGATTCGACTCTGTGCTGATCTTTTTGGCTGGACTCAACATCTCCATTGGCTTGATCAACCTGATTCCCCTTCCCCCGTTCGATGGTGGCCATGTGGCGGTGGCGATCTACGAACGGATTCGCTCCATCGGTGGGCGTCGCTACCAGGTCGACTACGCCAAGCTGTTGCCGGTCGCCTACGGCGTGGTCGTGTTGCTTCTGGGTGTCGGTCTGCTTGCCGTGTTCCGTGACATCATCGACCCGATCAATATCTAGATCAACATTTCACCGCGCCGGGTTACGGCGTTGCCAGAGCGGATTTGATGCACTCCCGCAGAGCAGCGACATGGCGATCGGTGGTCCAGGTCGAACCGATCGACACTCTGATGAACACCTGCTGATTGATTGATGAACCCAACACGTAGACGCTCGTGTCGGAGTTGAGCGAGTCGAGCAACCTCTGGGTTGCCTCGTCGCCGTCGACATGGGCGAAACAAACCAACGCGAACGGAGTTGGAGCGATCAGGGTCAACTCTGGTTGTTGTTTGATCCACTCGGCCAGGTCACGAGCCTGTCTCACGTTGGCGCGGATTCGTTTCCGTAGGCCCTCGGCCCCGAAACAGCGAAGCACCCACCACAGCTTGAGCGCCCGAAATCGCCTTCCAAGAGGCACATGCCAATCTCGATAGTCGATCACCTCGCCGGCGTCAGAAGCGGCGTTGGCCAAATACGGGGGCGTGATTCTGAGAGTGTCGATCAGTGGCTTGCGGTCAGCCACCCAAAACACGGAGCAATCGAAGTTTGTCGCGAGCCATTTGTGGGGATTGAACGTGTAACTGTCGACCAACTCGAGTCCGTCCTGGTGGTGGCGGAACTCCTCGCAGATCATTGCGGCACCGGCGTAGGCAGCGTCGACATGGAACCACAGATTGTGCTGGGCTGCGATTTCTCCGATGGCCCGAATCGGGTCGACAGCGGTGGTTGCTGTGGTGCCGACCGAGGCTCCCACAAATACGGGTACCAACCCTGCGGCGAGGTCGTCGCTGATCGCTTCGGCGAGCGCTTCGGGACGTGCCGCGAAGCAATCGTCGACGTCAATGAGACGCACCTGGCCTATACCCGCCACCCGTGCGCCTTTCTCTATCGAAGAATGAGCTTGAGCGGAGGTGTAAGCGACCATCTGCTCGGCAACCGCGCCAGTTCGGTTGCGGCAAACCTCGCGGGCCACGACCAAGGCAGTGTGGGTCGAGTCCGAAGCGCTCATCTGGATTACGCCCCCTCCAGGGCCAGTCGTCTTCCAGTCTTGCGGCACGCCGGTCAGGTCTACGAACCAGTCCAGAACGTGGGATTCGATCTCGGTCACAGCGGGCGCGGTGACCCACATCATTCCTTGCGCCCCCAATGCGGCGGACGCCATCTCTGCGAGAATCGAAGGCGGTGACGACTGGGCCGGGAAGTAAGTGAACCATCCGGGGTGCTGCCATTGGGCCAGTCCGGGTACAACCACCTCGTCGAGATCGCGCAGCAATGCCTCGAACGGCTCGGCAGACTCGGGAGCCGAGCCGGGGAGCATGGCTCTCACCTCGCCTGGTGAGACCTGAGCCTGTACTGGACGTTCCTCGATACTTGCGAGGTAGTCGGTGATCCAGTCGACTAAGGCGTGCCCGTTGGCGCGGAACTCCTCGAGGTCGAGTGGGTCTGAAATCGTCTCAGCCCTGACCGTAGCGGCTGACGTGGCCTACGGATTTCTCGAACAGGCCGAGAATCTCTCCGGGTTCGTCGTGACGCCCGGCTTGGTCCTTGGAGAAGATGAGATCGCCGTCCACCGTGACATCGAACACTCCTTGAGATCCGGTGGTCAGCGTCAACCGTTGAATGACGTGCTGATAGTTCGAGAGAAGATCTTTTGCTGCGCTCACGGCGTAGCTCGAATAGTCTCAAGGAACGCAATATTTGATGTCAACGATATGTCCCATGATGTGGAGGTTATCGGACTGTGTTGTTGCCGGGCGCTGTGTTGTTGTCGGGCGTAGCCGGAGCCGCGGCGGATAGGCTCCTGATTGCAATTCTCGTGCGAGTCTCGAACTGGAGCAGATCTAATGGCTGAAATCACCCTGGGCGGCAACCCCGTCCACACCAACGGCACCCTCCCTGTAGTGGGCAGCGCAGCGCCTTCGTTCGTCGTCACCGGTGCCGATTTTGGTTCGGTTTCGTCGTCGGACTTTGCTGGGCAGAGAGTCGTGCTCAACATCTTTCCCTCGATCGATACGGGTATCTGCGCCACCAGTGTTCGTACCTTCAATGAGCGCGCCGCGGGTCTCGACAACGCGACTGTGCTTTGTGTGTCCGCTGATCTTCCTCCGGCGGCGGGTCGTTTCTGCGGGGCTGAGGGGATTGAAGCCGTGAAGACTGGTTCGACCTTCAAGAACCCTCAGGTGTTGGACGACTACGGAGTGAGAATGCTCGACGGTCTGCTGGAGGGCCTTGCTGCCCGAGCGGTGGTGGTGATAGACGAATCAGGCACCGTTGTCCACTCTGAACTTGTACCCGAGATCGCACAGGAGCCTGACTACGACGCTGCATTGGCCGCGTTGGGTTAGCCAGTGCAGATAGACCTCGCGAGTCCTGCGAGTTTTGCTGACGGTCATCCGGTCGAGCAGTACGATTGGCTGTTGACTCACGATCGGGTTCATCGCCACCCCCACGGAGACGGTTTTTATTGGGCCGTGTCTGGCTATGACGAGGTCCGTCAGGTGTCTCGTGAGCATCGGGTGTTCAGCAACGAGTGGGGTATCTCGTTGGAGCGAGCACCCGATTCTTCGCTTGAGTCGTTGCGCACGATGATGATCATGATGGACCCGCCGAACCACACCGCGTATCGACGGTTGGTCTCAGGTGCCTTCACACCGCGGGGATCAGGGAAATGGATCGACCGCGTGCAGGCGCTGGCCCGTCAGATCGTTGATTCGGTCGCTGAGGCCGGCCACTGTGACCTGGTAGCCGACGTGGCGGGTGAAATGCCTTCTTTCGTTGTTGCGGACATGCTCGGTCTGCCGCCCGAGGAGGGCCGCCAGCTCTACCACTGGACTGAGATCGTTCACACCGACCATTCAGTTGTCAGCGAACAGGAACGGGCAGAAGCCGTAATGGCTCTTATCGGGCGAGGCATGGAGGTGTATTCCGAGCGGCGAGCCAACCCGGGCGACGATCTCGGTTCTGTGATCGCAAATGCTGCTGTTGACGGGGAGGAGATGACCGAAGGTGCCTTCGCAGCGTTCTTTATGTTGCTCGTTGATGCCGGCGGTGACACGACCCGAAACCTGGTAGCCGGCGGTATTGAAGAGCTGATCGCCAGACCTGAACTGTTGGCCTGGCTGCTGGAGGATCTGGACCGACGTTTACCGTCGGCAATCGAGGAGTTGCTGCGGTATTGCAGCCCTGTGGTGTACATGGGACGGCAGGCCCTGGCTGACGTCGAGGTCGGCGGCCAGAGAATCCGTGCCGGTGATCGGGTGGTGCTCTACTACGGAGCTGCCAACCGTGATCCGCGGGTGTTCGAACGTCCCGCGGAACTTGACCTGACACGGGATCCGAATCCTCATGTGGCCTTTGGCGCGGGCGGCCCGCATTACTGTTTGGGAAGTCATCTCGCTCGGATTGAGATTCATGCGATTCTGCGTGAGTTTCTGGGACGCTGCCGTGATTTGGAGCTGGACGGACCCCTCGAACGCCAACAGTCATCTTTCATCTGTGGTCCTCGGGAGATGCCGGTTCGCTTTGCTGGTTGCCGGGCGTAGCCGGAGCCGCGGGAGCCGGAGCGCGTTGCTTTCGCCGGGCGTAGCCGAAGCCTGTGGGGGGAAACTAGAGCTGGTTGGTGCGGAGGATTTCGTCGCCGATCAGCAGCATCGAATCGGTGGCAATGCGGGCGTCGCTGTCGGCGGTACCGTCCTGGTCGCCCATCGCACCCGCCGCGTAGCGCACACGCACACCTTCGCTGATAGCGGCAAGTCGCCAGAACTGAAAGGCCACATACCAGGGAAGATCGGAGATGTCCCGGTCTGAGTTCTGTCCGTAGCGCTCGAGCATCTCAGCGCGCGAGCCGAACCCGACAGCCTTGGTGGGGACATCGCGCAGGCGACCGGTGGCGCGAGGATCGTCACCCCACCACATAGCCATGCTGGCCACATCGGCGAGCACGTCGCCCAGGGTGCAGAGTTCCCAGTCAAGGACCGCGGCGACGGTTCCGTCGTGGCCCATCATCGTGTTGTCCAAGCGATAGTCGCCATGAACGATCCCGGCACCCTGCTGGGGAGGAATATCTTGAGTCAGCCGCTGGTGCAGATCATCGAACAGCGGCATCACCCGATCCGAACCGTCGTCGACCTGGCGTTTCCAGCGCCGGAGCTGGCGGGCGCAATAGTCTTCGGTGCGTCCGAGGTCGCCGAGGCCGACAGCCGGTGGATCGATCCGGTGCAACGCCGCAAGCGTGTCGGTGAGCGAATTAGCCATAACCGGTCGCAGGTCAGGGTCAACGGCGTTGCCGTCGGCCTCATTGAAGATGATCGCTCCCTCGACGAAGTCCATCACGTAGAAGTCGGCGCCGTTGACGGATTCGTCGGCACACAAGCCGATGGCGTTCGGGACGGGCACGTCAGTGTCGCGCAGTGCAGAAATGATGCGATGTTCGCGGCCCATGTCGTGGGCGCGGGGCAGGATGTGGCCGGTCGGGGGGCGTCGCAGCACCAGCTTCGTGCCCGACTGATCGGTTACTTTGAACGTGAGATTGGAAGCACCGCCGGTGATCAGCTCAAAGTCCAGAGGGGCGACAAGACCGGGTCGTTTGGCCAGAATCCATTGCGTTACCGCGTCAGCGCTGATTCCGGTCGGTGCGGGGTTCATTGCGCGTTGGGAGCGAGCGCTTCGAGCAGGTTCCAGTCGGGGTTGCCGCGGTTGTCGTCAGTGGGCACAGCCTGGATGCATACGTGAGAGGCGCCGGCGTCGTAGTGGGCTTTGATGCGTGCGGCGATGTCGTCCTCGGTGCCCCAGGCCACGACCGCATCCACGAAGCGCCCGGCGCGGGAGTCGATCTCGTCATCGGTGAAACCGAGACGAAGCCAGCTGTTGCGATAGTTGGGCAGGTCGGCGTAGATCCGCAGCTGCTCATCGGCTTTGGTGTGGGCCAGTTCTCGGTCGGTGGTCAGGATGCACTTCTGTTCTACGCACAAAAGAGCATCGGATCCCATTATCTGGCGAGCGTGGGCCGTGTGTTCGGGTGTTGTCCAGTAGGGGTGGGCGCCGGCGGCCAGCTCAGCGGACAATGCCAGCATTTTGGGACCGAGAGCTGCGAGCACGACTGGCGGCGGTTCGGTCTTCGGAGTGGGCATGATCAACGCTGTTTGCATGGCTTCGAGGTAGGTGCGCATCGTGGCGAGCGGTCTGTCGTAGGGAAGGTTGCGGAGTCCTTCGACCATCGGAGCGTGGGACACTCCGATACCCAGCACGAAGCGACCACCCGACAACTCAGCGAGGTCGAGTCCTGCCTGTTGCATCGCCGCAGGATGGCGCATATGGATATTGGCGATGCCGGTGGCGACAATCAACCGCTGCGTGCCAAGGAGCAGGGTGGCGGCGTTGACGAACGCGTTCTTGCCCATTGCTTCTCCGATCCATTGGGCGGAGTACCCGAGCGACTCGATTCGGGCTGCAGTTTCTTGAGCTTGTTGGGCTCCGTGGGCATCGGTGAACTGCCACACACCAGGCACGGCCAGTTGTTCTGTGATCGACATGTCCTTACGTTCGCAGGCCGACGCCTCGACCGCCAACCCTGCGACAAGTCCGTCGAAGTTGTCCGGTGTCGAGGATGCCGGCCACACAGGTCGGGGTCGAGTGTCACCGTTCGGGTCTCGGTGTGGGTTGTGTCGGGTAGGTTGACTCTGGTTTGGCGAGGATCGAGGTGAGCACCGTGGACCAAGACCCCAATCGAGTCCTCATCGAGACGGCGGCGCAGCATTTGCGCACCGCGTCGCAATCCGGCGTTCCGTGTTCACCGGTGCGCGAGATCCTCGGCACGGACAGCGACGTGGAGCTTGCCTACGCGGTCGCCCAACACAACATCAACCTTGACATCGCCGCTGGTCGCAGGGTCAGCGGTCGCAAGATAGGTCTGACCGGAGCCGCCATTCAACAACAGTTGGGCGTGTCGCAACCGGACTATGGCACGTTGTTCGCCGACATGTGCATAGCTGATGGCCTAACCATTTCAGAGAGCAGACTGCTGCAACCACGCGCCGAGGCGGAGATCGCCTTTGTGCTCGAGGACGATCTCGACAAGGGGGAGCACTGCGTGGTTGACATCATCGGTGCCACCGCTTACGTGCTGCCAGCGCTGGAGATTGTGGCAAGCCGTGTGGTCGACTGGGACATCACAATCGTCGACACCATCGCAGACAATGCGAGTTGCGGTTTGTACGTGTTGGGTTCTCGCCCGGTATCGCTGGGTTCGGTCGATGTGAGAGAAATCTCCATGACGCTCATTGTCAACGGCGAGATAGTCACGACTGGGCGGGGGTCGGCTTGCATGGGCAATCCCCTGCAAGCAGTGATCTGGCTGGCTGACACGATGTGTCGTGTGGGCACCCCGCTTCGCGCTGGTGATTGCCTGATGACGGGTTCTCTCGGTGCGATGGTGCCGATAGCCGCCGAAGACCGGATCGAAGCCGACATGGGACCGCTGGGATCTGTCTCAACGGTGCTTGTTTAGGCAGTCTCCGTCTCTAGCCGAAAGCGCCAGCGGCTCGCAGAGCGGCGATCTCGGTGGACGATTTGCCTAGCACTGTGGTCATGACATCGTCGTTGTGCTCTCCGACGGTGGGGGCCATGGTCGGGCAGGGAAGTGCTTCACCGTCTACGAACACCGGCAACGGCAACTGCTCACATCCGAGAGCCTCAGTCGGGAAGAAACCCATTCGAGCTTGGAACTGCGGGTCGTCGCCGATGTTGGCCGGGGTGTTCACCGGAGCAATCGTGGTGTTGTGCTCGTTGGCGAAATCGAGCCACTCCTTACTGCTGCGAGTTCGAAAGATCTGTTGGAGCTCACGCTGCAGTTCGGTATTGCCGCGAGCGTGGTCGGCATAGGTTGATCCGGGCCAACGCTCAAACAGGTCCAGGCGTTCCACCCCTTCACAGAAATTTCTCCAGAACGCCTGTTCAGAAGCCATGAAAAGGACATGGCCGTCGCTCGATTCGTACATCTGGTAGCGGACCCCCTCCCACATTCCTGCCAGGCCGGCGGGGCGGCGCACATAGTCGTCTGCGGGGTTGCCCGTGACTTCGTCTTCGGGGCGCAGATATGCCCGCTCGGATTCGATGCGGTACCAGTCCATGTAAGCGGCCGCGTCAGATTGGGCCATCTCCATAGAGCAGCCCTCACCGGTCTCGCGCGCAGAGATGATCCCCGCCAGGATCGCCATGGCGGCGACCATCGGACCGACGTTGATCCCCACATTGGGCATCGTCGGGGGTATCCGGGTGAAGCCCTCGTCGTCCGTGACAGGCTGAACAATGCCAGACCAGGTGTCGTATGCGATGCCGTGACTCGGCATGTCCCGATAGGGGCCGGTCGATCCGTAACCCGAGAGGGTGGCGAAAATAATCTTGGGGTTCACCGTCTTCAGGTCTTCGTAGCCGAGTCCAAGTCGGGCCAACGTGCCGGGCCGCATCGCCTCCAACACCACGTCCGCCGTAGCCACGAGATCGCGGTAGAGCTGTTTGCCTTCGTCGGTCTTCAGGTTGAGCGTCACACTTCGTTTGCCGCGGTGTGTGTGCAAATGGAGCAACGACACGCCGTTGATGATCGGCCAGGTCATCTGCCGGATGTAGTCTCCGGCGGGAGACTCGACTTTGATGACGTCAGCGCCGAGGTCCGCGAGGAAAGTGGCCACATGTCCGGGCCCGAGAAGGCTCGACTCAATAACACGCACACCCGATAGCAGCCCTGATTTGTTAGACATTTGGTATCTCTTCCTATTGGCAAGCGATCAGAAACTATCGTGAAGGTGCTCGAGGGGCATACGCTGGTTTGGGCCGCTGGCACCAAAAGTTGATGCCACAATACGGCCACCGTCACGAATTCAAGGGACTGCGATGGATATTCACGACTCAGTACTTGACTTGGTTGGCAACACCCCGCTGGTAAAGCTTCGGCGGATTAGCGAAAATCTGCCGTGTTCGGTCGTGGCGAAAATTGAAGCTGTCAACCCGGGAGGCAGTTCCAAGGACCGACCCGCTATTGCCATGATCGATGCTGCGGAGGAAGCGGGATTGCTCAAACCGGGCGGAACCATTGTCGAGCCGACTTCGGGCAACACCGGGATCGGCTTGGCGATCGTCGCGGCCCAGCGCGGGTATCGCTGCATTTTTGTTCTGACCAGCAAGGTGGGGGCCGAAAAAGTCGATCTGCTCCGTGCCTACGGTGCAGAGGTTGTGGTCTGTCCGGTTGCTGTTGCTCCTGAAGACCCGGCCTCCTACTACTCGACCGCCGAGCGGCTGGTGAAGGAGATTCCTGGAGCGTTTCGGCCCAACCAGTACCACAATCTCGCCAACCCGCAAGCTCACTTCGACACGACGGGTCCGGAGTTGTGGCGTCAGACCGAAGGGAAGATCACCCATTTCGTGGCGGGCGCGGGGACCGGAGGCACGCTCACCGGCGTCGGCAGATATCTGAAGGGCAAGAATCCCGAGGTGAAAATAATCGCCGCGGATCCAGAAGGGTCGGTTTATTCGGGAGGCAGCGGACGTCCGTACCTCGTCGAGGGGATCGGCGAAGATTTCTTCCCCGACACCTACGACATGTCGATTGTCGACCGCACCATCGCGGTGAGCGACCGGGATTCCTTTCTCACCGCGCGTGAGGTGACCGAGTCGGAGGGCCTGCTGATCGGCGGGTCTTGCGGCACGGCGGTCAATGCCGCGGTCCAAGTCGCCCGTGAATGCGGCCCCGACGATCTGGTCGTAGTGCTGCTTCCCGATAACGGTCGGCTCTACCTGAGCACGGTCTTCAACGATGAGTGGATGGCCGGGTTCGGGTTCCTGCGAGGCTCGGGACCGGTGGTGGCCGATGTGCTCGACTCACGCCGAGGAGATGTTCCGGACCTGCTGTATGTGCAACCCTCAGCAACTGTGCGCGAGGCGGTGCAAATGATGAGCGACCATGGTGTGTCGCAGTTGCCGGTGGCCAAGGGCGAGATGCCGTTGGCCAACGCGGAGGTCATGGGCTCAGTCAGTGAGCTGCGCATCATGGATCTGGCGTTCGGCAACGATTCGGTACTGGACAAGACAGTCGAGGACATCATGGGTTCGAAGTTGCGTACTGTCGGCTCGGGGCAGCCGATCGCTCTGGCTGTCGAGATGCTGGAGTCGTGTTCGGCCCTGTTGGTACTCGATGGTGGGCGACCCCGCGCGGTGATTTCTTCGAGCGACGTGCTGTCGTTTCTGTCGAAAGGTGCCTCTCTTGGCCGATGATATTTTTGCCGACGCAAATGCTTGGGGGTTCGAAACCCGGGCGATCAGGGCAGGACAGCCGCACGATGTGAGCAGCGGCGCTGTGGTCACCCCGATCTCTTTGGCCACCACCTTTGTTCAGGAGGAAGTGGGCGTGAATCGGGGCTACTTGTATGCCCGCGTCTCCAACCCGACCAGGACCGCTCTACAGGACTGCCTGGCTTCGCTGGAAGGTGCCAGTCACGGTTTGGCTTTCGCCTCTGGGATGGCAGCTGAAGACACTTTTTTGCGGACTCTGGCCCCGGGTGACCACATTGTGTTGGGAGACGATGCCTACGGCGGGACGTTCCGTCTGATCGCGCATGTACTGGTCCCGATGGGGATCACTTGGTCTGCGGTCGACTTGACCGATGTGGACGGGTTGCGTGAGGCAATGCCGTCGTCCACCAAGGTGGTGTGGGTGGAGACCCCGACCAACCCCTCGCTCACGGTGATCGACATAGCCGCAGTCGCGGAGGCAGCCCACAGCGTCGGTGCCCGCCTGGTTGTCGACAACACCTTCGCCACCCCCTATCTGCAACAGCCTCTGAGCCTTGGGGCCGATGTGGTGGTCCACTCGACCACCAAGTACTGCGGCGGCCACTCAGATGTGGTCGGCGGTTTCCTGGCGTTGAACGACACCGAACTCGCTGAAGAACTCGAGTTCTTGCAGAAGGCGGTGGGAGCGGTTGGCAGCCCGTTCGACAACTACCTCACGCTGCGCGGGCTGAAAACATTGGCGGTGCGCATGGATCGCCATTGCGACAGCGCCCGCGCCGTGGCGGAGTTCTTGACCAGCAGACCTGAAGTGGTTGAAGTGTTTTTTCCAGGCCTTGTGGACCATCCGGGCCATGAGATCGCGGTCCGCCAGATGAAAGACTTCGGCGGGATGGTGTCGTTTCGGGTTGCCGGCGGTGTCGGTCCCGCGATGCGCCTGGCAGCCGCCACCCAAGTGTTCGTGCTGGCCGAGTCGCTGGGGGCGGTCGAGTCGCTGATCGAACACCCCGGGGCGATGACCCATGCTTCGGCCGTGGGTTCGCCATTGGAAGTCTCAGATGACCTGATCCGGCTCAGCGTTGGTTTGGAAGCCATTGACGACCTGATCGCTGATCTCACGCAAGCCTTCGACCGGCTGTAGCACCATCGTTGAACAGACAGTTACCGTCGATCTGCCGGTCAGGTTTGCAGCGGCATCGCCAGCTGTGCGACGGCGTCGAGTTCGCGGTGCCAATCGGCAGGTTCGCTAAACGGGAACAGCACGAATTTCGAGGCGCCGACAGAGATGTACTCGTTGAGCATCTCCACTATCCGTTTGTGGGAGGTGGCCACGATTTCGCGCGGGTCAGTGTCTGGCATGCGGCTGGCCACCAGCTGACTCACAGCACCGGGAATTTCGGGTTCCCCGCGGCTCGGTGGGTCCGGCAGGTAGGGGATCAGAACGCCATAGTGCTCGGGGTCCATCGACCGGCCCGCGTCTCGGGCTGCTTGGTCGATGACCGTGATCGACTCTGCGACTAGTTCCGGCGTGGTGAATGAACCGAGCCAGCCATCGGCGAGTCGACCCGTGCGGCGAAGTTCCGAGGGCGCTCGGCCGCCTAGCCACACCTCGAAGGGTTGCTGGATCGGTTTGGGAAGGACTCGTGCGCCGCGCAGAGAGAAGCGCTCGCCATCGTGGTCGACTTCGTCTTCGGACCAGAGTCGGCGCATCAGCGGCATTGCTTCGTTCAGCCACGGAGCGCGCTGCATGCGCTCAACGCCGAATGCCTGGTGCTCGGCGGTGTTGGCGATACCAAGCCCGAACGCGGGGAGGCAACGGCCGCCGGATATCACATCCAGACTGGCCAACATCTTGGCCATCAGCACCGGGTTGCGGCCCGGAAGCACCGAAACGGCGGGCCCGAACTTCAAACGGGTGCTGCGTCCCGCCACGAAGGCCATGGCCACGATTGGATCGAGTTGTGGACTGTTCACGCGCTCCGGAAACCAAAGAGAGTCGAAGCCGAGCCGATCGAGGTCGTCGACCACCGCGCCAAGACCGTCCGGCCTGCTCAGCAGCTTCGGTACCACGCCAATGCCGTAGCCGATTCGTATTTTCATCCCCAGAGGTTCCCATGTCGAGGGGGCGGTGACTAATCACCGCCGTTTGTATTCCGGTGCGGTCAACTTCGGGGTTCGCGGGGGAGTTTGAGGACTCGTTCGCCGAGAATGTTGCGCATGATGTTCGAGGTGCCGGCCATGATCGTGTAAGCGGGCGCGTACGCGAAGGCCCGGCTCAACGGTGAGTCAAGGGTCATCTCCGGGCCGAGCACCCGAGCCGAGAATTCCGCAACGCGCTGCTGATGCTCGGTGCAGAACGTTTTGGTGGCAGCACTGAACCCCTGCGGCGCTTGCTTGAGAGTCTCACGGTAAACCAGCAGACGACCGAGGCGATAGCCCGTCTCAAGCCGGGCGATCTCTTGGCGGATAAGCGGGTCGCCGACATCGGCGATCGATCGGGCATGCTCGTAGAGCGGCCGGTTGGAGACGAGACGGTCGATTCCTCCCCGCTCATGTTCGAGCTGGGTCATCGTCTGGCGGAATGCTTGACCTTCGACACCGACGAGATTCTCAACGGGCACACGAACGTCAGTGAAGAAGGTCTCGCAGAAGTGGGTGTTGTCAACCATGTCGCGGATGGTCCGCACCTCGATACCGGGCAGGTCCATCGGCACGATCAGCTCACTGACGCCCTCATGGGGCCGTCCGGTCGAATCGGTCCGGCAGATCAGATAGCAATAGTCGGCTAACGCTGCACCCGAGGTCCAGATTTTCTGGCCGTTCACGACGAAGTTGTCGCCATCTCGTTGTGCTGAGGTCTGTATGGCGGCAAGGTCGGAGCCGGCTTCGGGTTCGCTCATGCCGATCGACCATGTCGTTACGCCCGAGAGCATGTCGGGCAGATAAGCCGCTTGTTGGTAGGGTGTGCCGTAGCGGATGAGCGACGGACCGAACTGCCGGTCAGCGAACCAGCTGGCGGCGATCGGCGCGCCGACCGAGATCAACTCCTCGGCCACGATCACCCGTTCGAGAGCGGAGCGGCCGCCGCCTCCGTGCTCGGTCGGCCAGGTCATGCCGACCCACCCCTCGGCCGCGATTGTCGCGCTGAACTCTTTTGAGAACCCGTTGATCCAACTGTCGCTGTGCACGCCATGGACCGCGACCCCGGCGGCAGCTACCGCCTGGGCTCTGTCTCTCAGGGCCTCGAGTTCGGGTGTCAGACGGAAATCGAGGCTCATGAGCGCCGAGCTACCCCTTCCTGGCCACGCGAGACGTTGACCATGAAATGCTTGGAAGCGCCCACGATACGGATCTTTCTGCAGGTGTGCGATGAGACTGCGGAATTGGTTGCGAGACCCCGAGTCAGGCGATTCGTGGGTGCAACTGGTGGTCGGCGTTGAGTGGGACGCCCTAAGCGGTAGCGTGCGGCTGCGTGAGCCAAGCGATCTTCGTGCCCGACGGTGAATGGCTGATCCCACAACCGAACGCCTGTGGACCTTGGTTTCCGGGAGTGCAACACGGAGGATCAATCGCAGGGTTGTTCGCCAGAGCCATCGAACGGGTCGAGTCTGATGTTGAGATGTTCACGACGCGGATCAGCATCGACATGAGCCGCCGGGTCCCGATGGCGCCGACCAAGGTTGAGACCGAAGTGGTGAGGGACGGCCGTCGTGTGCAGGCTATCGAGGCGCGTTACATCGTTTCCGACGAGGTGGCGGCCCGCGCCACGGCGACTCGGATACGGGTCGACGAAGACCTCTCTTCAGAGAAGATCGGGGTTGGCTCCCGCCCCGAAGACCGACCCCCGATGCAACCCGAGGAAGTTCCGGACATGGAGGGTCTGTTCGTCGGTTTCGATTTTGTTCGGAACTTCGTCATGCGCCGAGAACAAACACCCTCAGGTGGAGCGATGACTTGGGCCCGACTCAATCGCCAGTTTGTGCAAGGCGAGCCCAACACACCGTTGATCCTGCTGGCCGCCGTTGCCGACATGGTGCCGAGTGCCAATTCGGTGCTGGACTACCGTGAGTACCTGTCGGTGAACCCAGATCTCAACATCGCCATTTCGAGGCTGCCCCAAAGTGAGTGGGTTGGTTCGCTGGCGGTTGTGCGGACTGCCCCGGGCGGTGTCGGCCAGACAGACGCGCAACTCTTCGACGAACACGGTGTGATCGGCAGGTCGATCAAGTCGCTCTTGATTGATCACCGTTGATTCAGATGTCTCGCGGCGACCGGCGTCCCAACGTCATCCTGATCAACTGCGACGATCTCGGTCACAGCAGCGATTCGGGCTACGGTTTGCTCACTCGCCTCCCACGAAGTTGAGGATTGATGGAGCGGAGTCTTATTGCCACCGGAATCGGAGGGCAGGGTATCCAGTTGAGTGCCCAAGTCATGGCCCGCGCCGCAATCCACGACGGCCGCAAGGCAATGTTGTTCGGGAGTTATGGCGGCATGATGCGAGGTGGTTCCACGGACGCGTCGGTCGTGTTGGCGGATGGTCCGATCGATTCGCCACCGGTGCTGTCACGTTGCTGGCTCGGCATCGCGATGCACCACCAGTACCTGCCCGGATTGTTGGAGAAGCTCGATGACCGCAGCACCGTCTTTGTCAACACTTCGGTGATACAGGACAAGGTCGACACTGCAGCCTCGGTCGTCGACTTCGGTGCCACTGAATTGGCGGTCGAAGCTGTGTCTCTGGTCTGCGCCACAATGGTGATGGTTGGCGCGGTAGCCGCGGCAACTTCACTCCTGAGTCCCGAAGCGCTTGAGGCCGGACTCGCCGAGGCGCTTCCCCCCTATCGCCGCGAACACTTCGATCTCAATACCCAAGCACTCGCTGTGGGCTACGACGCTGGCCTCGAACTTGCCGGCAGCTATACGATTCCTGCTGCATGGGCGACTCGATGACTAGCGAATCACAGTCTGGTGCTGCTGCCCCAGCCTCCGATGATGTCGGAACGCTGAGCCGTGGCACGCTGGTGATCGACACCGAGGCTTGCAAGGGCTGCTGGTTGTGCATTGATGCCTGTCCGCCCCGAGTGCTCGAGATGACCTCCCAGAGTCTCAACAGCCGCGGCTATCGCTATCCGGTGCTTTTTCCTGGTTGCACCGGCTGTCGAGCCTGCGCACAGATCTGCCCGGACTTTGTGTTCCAAGTGTTCAAGTATGAAACACCTGTTGGAATGCTCGCTGAGGAAGATCACCAATGACCGAACTGACTGCCGGCCTGGCGACGGGCACACCCCGGTTGATGGAAGGCTCCGAGGCCATCGCCGAGGCGATGGTGGTCGCTGGGTGCCGTTTCTTCGCTGGTTACCCGATGACTCCGTTCACCGAGATACTCGAGTCCATGGCTGAGAAGCTGCCCCCGGTGGGCGGGGTCTGCATGAACGCTGAGAGCGAGCTTGAGGCGATCGGCATGGCCTGGGGTGCGGCATCGACAGGCACACGGACGGCTACCGGATCGACTGGTCAGGGCTTGGCCCTGATGCAGGAGTCGTTGGCTGAACTCAGCCTCGCCCGTTTGCCGATGCTCGTCATCAATATGGCTCGATCCCAGGGCGACTACTTCCAGGCCACCCGCGGCGGCCATGGTGACTCGCGCCGGATTGTGCTTGCCCCGATGGACGTGGCCGAGGCCGTGGAGTTTACACAGCTGGGGTTTCACCTCGCTGATCTCTATCGCAATCCGGTGGTGCTCTACGGCGACTACTACATTGCCCACACCTATCAGTCGGTCATCGTAGAGCGCCTCGAGTTCGGACCGTTGCCTGCTAAAGACTGGGCTCTCGACGGGTCGACCGGTGGAACTGGCGCCGCCAAGCTGATCAGTCCGCTGGGCGATTACAAGCAGCGTGACGATGTCGGCTACGACCTTGCCGATTATTACGCTCGAGTGGAGGTTGACCTCTCGGCAATGGAGACCGATTTTGCTCCGCTGGTCGAGACCGGTTTCGTTGACGATGCTGAGGTGGTAGTGGTCGCTTTCGGCACGCCCGGGAAGTTCGTGCGGTACTGCGTTCAGGAACTCCGGGCTGAGGGTGTGAAGGTCGGTTTCGTGCGGCCGATAAGTCTGTATCCGTTCCCGACGGAGGCTTTGCAGGACGCGACCCGTGCTGTCCGGGGGGTGGCTGTATATGAGAATTGCGCTGGGCAGATGATCGATGATGTGCGCCTCGCGGTTCTTGGTCGTGTGCCGGTTGAGTTCATTGGTGGTTTGACGATGGATTCGTCGGCGTTCGGAATCGGACCAGACCTGCAGGTACCGATCCTCAAACAACGAATAGTCGATGCTTGCCGACGCGCCGGTTGTGACTTGGGGGAGGTTCCTCAATGACGGAGAAGTCAGAGAAGTCAGATTCGTCGGCGAAGTCAGATATGCCGGAGATGTCGGAGTTCGGGGATCGGCCCGTCGTTGATACCAGCCGCGTTCCTGAGGTGCCGGTCCGACTGGTCGACGACTTCACGCCTGAGCTGATTGATGTTGGTGCCCATCATCTGTGTCCCGGTTGTGGTGAACCGATTGCGATGCGTTTGATCATGGAGGTTCTGGCTGAACAGGAGTTGAAGCATCGTGCGCTCGCAGTGTTTGGAATCGGTTGTTACACAGCCTTCTCGAACAACCTTGATTGTGAGGTCTTGCAGGCACTCCATGGCCGTGCGCCGTCGCTGGCAACCGGCGCGAAGCGAGCCAACCCCAACCTGTTGACCATTACCGTCCAAGGTGACGGGGACATGGTGAATGAGGGCCTCCAGGAGGTGCTGCATGCGGCGGCTCGCGGCGAGCAGATCACATGCGTGCTGCTCAACAACGGCGTGTTTGGCGAGACCGGCGGGCACATGACGGCGACGACGACCGTTGGACAACGCACCAAGAACACACTTGAGGGGCGCAACACAGACGACCACGGTTATCCGATTCGCATTGCGTCCTTGATCGCCGAGTTGGAGGGCGCCGCGTTCGTGGCTCGGGGTTCGGTTACCAACGCGGGCAACGTGGCCCGCACGAAGCGCATGGTTGAACGGGCTATCGAGGTGCAACTGCTGGGAACAGGGTTCTCTTTTGTTGAGATTCTCACCATGTGTCCCACAGGCTGGTTCGTGGAGACCGAGGATGCCCCCGCCTATCTTGACGACACGATCGGTGTGGCAAACTTCGCTGGAGTGCTGCGAGACAGTGCTCCAGCGACTTCAGTCGAGTAGTTCGACGATGATCTCGTAGAACTGTTCGCTGCCGCTGTTGTGAGCTTTTTCGATGCCACCTTTGTGCGCGAAAATAACGGTTCCGTTATGCACGGGGCCTTCGACTCGGCCAAGAGCCGCTCCGTTGAATTCGTCTTGGGAGTCGGGCTCGAAGTCGGCGCATACCTTGTCGCCGGCGATCTGGATCATCGCGTAGTCATGCTCATGTCTGTGCAGCGCACTCGACTCACCGGGATCGAGTCGCATCTCCCAGACACGGATTCGGTCATTTTCGAACAGAACCTTGGTGCCGATGTCGCCGAACTCGCGGTCGGTGTTGCTCACAGGTGCCCCTTGAGTTGAAAGTTGATTGGACAATACTGAATATTGCTCCGGTGCATACAGTCAAGGGAGTCAGAAAGGGCCAAGGTGCAACAGTTACTCGTCGGTGAGATCTTCCGCCAGTGCGCCAGGGCCGTACCTGAGCGGATGGCGGTGGCGGTCAGAGACGAGCGCCTGTCGTTTGCTGAACTCGACGAACGTTCAGAGCGCGCGGCTGATTGGCTGTTGCGCCATTGTCGGCCAGGCGACCGTGTGGCCATGTGGACCGAAACCTGCGTGGATGCGGCGGTGCTGTTCGCGGCGACCTCCAAGGCAGGCTTGGCGTTCTGTCCTCTCAGCCCCGCAGCGACCGACGACGAGATGGTCGGGGCGCTAGCAGTGATCGAGCCTGCTGTGATCGTGACGAACAGAGGCCGACGGGCCGCAGCAGGTTCTCTGGTAGCCCCATTTGGTGCCACCGTCGTTGACTGGGAAAGCCTCGCCGCGCACGATCGAGACTCGGGTACTCCCGTCACTGCCCCCGGTTTCGCTGATGACATCCCCCAGTTGATGGTTTTCACCAGTGGCACCACGGGTGTGCCCAAGGCGGCGATGGTGTCGCACCGAGCCCAGTTCCTTCGAACCCACCCCGGTGCGCAGTTCGAACCCCGTGGTCGCAGCGTTTGCGTTTACCCTCTGTTCCATGTCGCTCCGTGGCTCATCGCGCTGCAGCAGTGGCACGCCCGCGACGGGGTGATCTTCACCACCGACACCAATCCCGACACGATTGCTGATGCGGTCGCGGACCACGCTGCAACCCGTCTCAACATGATCCCAGCGTTATGGCGACGGATGATCGAATATCTCGACGGCGAGGATCGGGCGATCAGCCCGCTGGCAACTTTGCGTTTCGCCGATACGGGCACCTCGGCTACGCCGCTTTCTCTGTTGCAGGCGATTCGAGGTCTTGTTGTCGGTGCCAACGTTCGGGTCTTCTATGGCTCCACTGAGGCTGGCAACGTCTGCGGATTGGAGGACCAAGATATTGATGCCAAACCCGGCAGCGTTGGAGTGCCGAGCGTGTCGACGGACGTGCGTCTCGACGAGACCGGAGAGCTTCTCGTCCGGAGTCCTCTGCTTTTTGATGGCTACTTCAACAACCCGTCGGCCACCGAGGCCGCGATCAGTTCAGGGTGGTATCGCACGGGTGACCTCGCCGAGATTGACGACGAGGGCTATCTCTACATCGTCGGGAGGGTCACGGAACTGATTCGCTCTGGTGGTGAGGCGGTTGCACCTGCCGAAGTCGAGAACGTTCTGCGCGCTGCGCCGGGTGTAACCGACGTCGCGGTGGTCGGGATTCCGGACCTGAGTTGGGGTGAACTGGTGTGCGCTGTTGTTGTAGCCGAACCGGGCCACACTCCCGAACTAGCTGATCTTCAGTCCTTTTGCGATGGTCGAATCAGCAGCTTCAAGCACCCTAGGAAGCTCGTACTGGTCGACAACATTCCTCGGACGCAGACCACGGGTCAGCCGCAGCGTCCCCTGATCGTGGACTTGGTGACCTCAGAGCAAGCTGACCCGGGCTGATCGGCTGTTGTGGTTTCCCGTGGTCGGGTAGCGCTCTAACGAAGTCTCACGGGGGTGCTGACTTCGGAATAGAAGTCGTTGCCCTTGTCGTCGATGACGATGAACGCAGGGAAGTTCTCCACCTCGATCCTCCAGATCGCCTCCATTCCAAGCTCTGGATATTCGAGAACCTCCACGGCCCGGATTGAGTCCTGGGCCAAGCGAGCCGCGGCTCCACCTATGGAACCCAGGTAGAAGCCTCCATGGCGAGCACACGCCTCGGTTACCTCCCTGGAACGGTTGCCCTTGGCCAGCATCACCATCGAGCCTCCCGCGGCCTGGAATTCGTCAACGTAGGAGTCCATGCGTCCAGCGGTCGTGGGCCCGAAGGAGCCCGAGGCGTACCCGGTTGGTGTCTTGGCTGGTCCCGCATAGTAGATCGCATGGTCGCGGAGATACTGCGGCATCGACTCGCCTCGGCTGAGCCGTTCGGCGATCTTGGCGTGGGCGATGTCACGGCCTACGACGAGTGTGCCGTTGAGAGACAGCCGTGTCTTCACCGGATGTTGAGTCAACTGGTTGCGAATCTCGTCCATTGGTTGGTTTAGATCAACGGTGACGACCTCGCTCGACAGGTCGTCTGCGGCGGCGTCGGGTAGAAAACGAGCCGGATCGGTTTCGAGCTGTTCGAGAAAGATCCCGTCAGCGGTGATTTTGGCTTTGGCTTGGCGGTCGGCCGAGCAGCTGACCGCGATCCCCACCGGGTTTGAGGCGCCGTGGCGGGGAAGACGGATCACCCGCACGTCATGACAGAAGTACTTGCCTCCGAATTGAGCTCCGATACCGAACTCGCGGGTCTGTTGGAGCACCTTGTTCTCCCACTCGATGTCGCGGTAGCCGTGGCCGGTGTCAGCGCTGCCCGAGGTTGGCAGCGTGTCGAGGTAGTGGGCGGAGGCCAGCTTGGCGGTCTTGAGGTTGAACTCCGCTGAGGTGCCTCCGACAACCAGAGCGAGGTGATACGGGGGGCAAGCCGAGGTGCCGACCGCGCGCAGCGACTCATCAAGGAAATCCAGCAGTGATTCCTCGTTCAACAGGGCCTTGGTCTTCTGGAACAGGAAGGACTTGTTGGCCGATCCTCCGCCCTTGGCCATGAACAGGAACTCGTAGCTGCTCCCAGGCTTGGAGTAGAGCTCGATCTGTGCCGGAAGGTTGTTGCCGGTGTTTTTTTCTTCGAACATCGACACCGGCGCCAACTGCGAATAGCGAAGGTTGGTTTCGGTGAAAGTGTCGAACACCCCTGCCGAGATCGCCTCGCCGTCGTCTCCGTAGGTGACGACTTGATCACCCTTCTTGCCCATCACGATGGCGGTGCCGGTGTCCTGACACATGGGGAGGACACCTGCGGCGGCGATGTTGGCGTTGAGCAGCAGTTCATGGGCTACGAAGATGTCGTTACCGGAGGCCTCGGGGTCTTCAAGAATGCTGGCCAGCTGTTCGAGGTGCTCGGTGCGGAGGTAGTGGGCGATGTCGTTCATCGCAGCTCGGGTGAGCAGGCGGATCGCCGAGGGCTCTACTTTGACGAACGTGCGCCCGTCGGCTTCGAAGGTGGAGACTCCCTCAGTTGAAATCAGGCGGTACTCGGTGGTGTCGGGCCCGAGCGGCAGGAGATCGGAGTAAGCGAACTCGGTCATGCCCCCACGCTACTCTCCGATGCCGACCCGAGATACCCACTAATCGCAAACCCGTCTGACCTCAGCTTCGGCGATGATGACTCGTACTCTGAGCGCGATCAACTCGTCGTGCGTGCCATGCTCATGTCCTTCGGTGTGCGCAGCATTGTGCGTTTGCAGCGCTTCGCCCCAGTCGCTCTCGGCATGGGCCTGCGTCTCAGCAACGTCAGCGCACTTTGCAGCGTCCCGCTCACCGGAGCACGCGCTCAGTAAGACGATTGCCGCCACCGCCGCGCCGATTGTGCGCGTTGGATTCGTTCGTTGTTTCATGCTTCTTGCCTCAGCGTTTTGCTATTCATATGTTGGTTGTTGGTTGTGCGGCAGGGCCGAAAGCAGCTTGCTACGGTTACGGACGGCCCTGCCGCACGGCTTTGTATGCGCCAGCCTGTTCTCCCGCAAGAAGAGCTAGAGTCAACTCATGACTGATGCGCACGGAGACGAGCGAACCCGCCTACAGCGTTTTTGGCTGTCTAAGTCGACTCTCGTCCTTACGAGGAGGGGCGCAATTATTGATGGGTTTTTTGCGGCTGTATTTTGGTTCCATTGGGATAGGCCACTCGCAGCCGTGGTTCTATTTGCCATCTCGCTCGCGTCCGCAGGCATGTCAGTTCATTCGTGGCGAACGCGCCGCGAGGCGAGGCAGGAGAACCGGCTGCTTGATCGTCTCGGCTAGTGCCCCTCCGTGGACGCGATCCCGGTGGCACCGCAGTAGAGTCCGGCAGGGGGGATGACGCGGCCAATGATCCCGCAAACTCCAAACCAGACCCATTGATTGTGGGTGTGGGGGCGTTCGTACCTGGGCCCGCAGCGCCTGTAGCGTTCGTAGCCCCAGATCGGAACTCCGTATCGGTACTCTCCCTCGCCGTTGCCGAAATCGTGCCAATACATGTGGTTGGGATCCCATCGGTAACCGATGATCGTGTAGTTCGTTGATTGCACCCAAGTGCAGTCTTGCGTGTAAGCCACATGGGCGGACGCGGGTTCAGTTTCGGTGACCGCCACGACGGTCAATGAGCTAGCCAGCACGGCCAGCGCAAAGATACCAACAGCAGCTGAACGGATTCTCATAAGGGTTGTCCTTTGATCCAGTTAGCAAGCTGCTTGCGAGAGGGTAGCTGAAACGGGTTCTAGTCGCAACAGTCTTGTCGAGGTCCGGCGTCGACTGCTTCTGCGGTTGGCCCTCGGTCGGGCATGGTCCCGCTGCAGTTCGTTCTAGAGTTTGTTGCCGCTCATCTGTTTGAAACCATGGCGCAAGAGATTTCTATCCCGTGGTTGCGATTAGATTTCCGGTACGGAGGATTCGTAGATACGAATCATTTGCTTGTAGCCGTCGGGCAGGTTCGGAAGCGCTACCGCCTCGGCGACATCAAACCAGCGCAGTTCACGATGCTCGTGAGATTTTCTTACCTTGACAGGAGGTGACGCAGGCTCACAACCGAAAGCGACAATAAGAGCCTTCGCGAAAACGTGGGGGCGGGGTGGTTGAGGGTCCCTGATTAGGGGTC
>VXYK01000018.1:0-4100 GCA_009845995.1 Acidimicrobiaceae bacterium
ACCAAACCGTCACTGCGACTGTCACCGACGACGACACGGCGTCGCTGGTGGTGGGGGAGTCGGGGTCGTCGACGTCGGTGCCCGAGGACGGGTCCGCGACTGATGCGGTGACTGTGAAGTTGGCCACTCAGCCTGCCGGCAGCGTCACCGTCGCGGTGTCCGCGGCCGCGGGGGCGCAGATCGACGGGCCCGACTCGTCGATGGCCTACACGGCGACGGAGACACTCACGTTCACCACATCGAATTGGGACACGCTTCAGACGGTGAACGTACGAGGCCAAAACGACAATGTTGACAACGCCGGCGACTCGCGTTCTTCGGTGATCACCTTCAACCCGTCCTCCACCGCAGACACCAAATACAACGCGTTGGCCGACCAAACGATCACTGCGACTGTCACCGATGATGATGCTGCGCCCACGGGGATCAGTTTGAGCGTGAGCCGCAACACGATGGCTGAGGGCGATAATGCGCAGGTGATCATCGTGACCGCGAGGCCTGATGGTTCGACTACCTTCGGGGTTGCTCAGACTGTGACTGTGAGTGTGGGCGGTTCGGGCAACACCGCGGCGGTTGATTTCATCCCGGTGACCAGCTTTGTGATCACTTTGCCGGTGGGTGCGACTTCGGCTACGAACCAGTTCACGCTCACGGCTATTGACGACAGCGTTGATGAGAGCAATGAGACGGTTACGGTGTCTGGTTCGGCGTCGCCGTCGAGTGTGGCGGTGTCGTCGGCCACAATCTCGTTGACTGACGATGACGCCACGCCGACGACTATTACTTTGACGGTGTCGCCGATGTCGGTGACTGAGAGCGGGACTACGGGCAGCAATGACACGACCGTGACGGTGACAGCGACGGTGGACGGCTCGACCACGTTCGGCACCGCCCAGACCGTGAACGTGAGCGTGGCGGGAACCGACACCGACAGCGCAGTGCAGTTCACCTCGCGGGTCGGCGGTGTTGAGGCGTCCACGTTTGATATCACGATCCCTGCGGCAACAGTGAACGCGCAGGGCACGTTCGTTCTGCGGGTGCCCGCCAACCGGCATGAGGAGGACAACGAGACGGTGACGGTGTCGGGCACGTCGGGGTCGTTGACGGTCAACAGCGCCACTATCGCGCTCAACGACGACGATCCCGAGCCGACGGATTTCACGATCTCTGTGTCGCCGACGGCTGCCCACAGCGAAGACGGCGGCGCGGTTTCTTACACGGTCACTGTGGATTATCGGGGCACCGGGTTTCATTCTTATTCGGTGGACACGACGGTGACTGTCTCAGTCGCGGGTTCGGGCAGCGCCGATGACGTGGTGGATTTCGCGCCGGTAGCCGACTTCGATGTCACGATCCCCAAGAACACAGCCCAGGGCACCGGCAGCTTCACGTTGACGCCTGTCAACGACACGGTTGATGAACTCGACGAGACGGTGACCATTTCGGGGGACTCCGCCAAAAGCATTCCCGCTGCCACCACCGGCGGCGAAGCTGTGATCACGCTCCAAGACGACGACCCGACCACGGTCACACTGGCGGCGCCCGCTGGTGATGTGGGCGAAGCATCAGGCACCAAAGACATTACTGTGACGTTGGGTCGTGCTTTGATCACCGGCGAGTCGATCACGGTGCCGCTCAGTGTCGCCGGGGTGACAGTGGCCGACGATTACACGCTGGCACTGCACGGCACCAACACGGCTGTGACGTTGGTGACCGCCGGGACCTACAGCGCACAGGACCCGGCGCTGCAATTCGACGCCGGCGCGTCAGCGGCGACGCTGCGCTTCGACCCGGTAGACAACGCCCGCCGCACCCAGCCCTATGTGCTGGTCGGTTTCGCTGGTGATCTGGTGTTGACCGGGGTGCGCGACGCAACAAAGGTTGGCGGGCCGCTGGGCTTCGCGATCACCGACGACGAGACCGGCGACATTATTGTGCCCCAGTCCTGGGGGCTCAAACCCTCCGGCAGGCAACCCGGCCAGAGTTTCCGGTTCGTGTTCACCACCAGCGCCGCGCGCGACGGCACCTCAACTGACATCGCCGACTACGACGCGTTCATCCGTTCTTTGCTGACCGGCGGCCATGCCGACATCGTGCCCTACGCCGGGTTCTTCAAAACCCTGGCCAGCACCTCCACCACCAACGCCGCTACCCACAACGGCATCGGCGGCGACGGCACCGGGATCACCACCAACTGGCTGGGTGGCCTGCCGGTCGCCAACGGTTACGCCCCACTACGCGGCGAATGGGCGGCGCAGGCTACACCACGCGACGAAACCGGCACGCTAGCCACCGTTGCCACTAGCGGTTATTTCACCGGTTCTACCGCAGCAGGCGCCGCTTCTTCGGCCCCGCTCGGCTCAAGCTCAGTCACGCTGGGATACCTCAACGATTCGGGGGCGGGACGCGCACCGCTGGGCAGCTCTCACAGCACACCAGCAACCAACCAACGCAAACTGTTCGGCTTGTCACCAGTGTTCAAAGTGGCTGACAACCCGACGCTGACCATCACCGCCGGCCCGACAGTCACCGAAGGCTCCAACGCCACCTACACCATCACCGCCAACCCCGCACCCGCCGACCCCATCACCGTTGGTGGCTTGATCACCGACCCCGGCTCGTATCACAGCGGCACCGCTGGCATCAACAATGCTTTGGTCATGATTCCGGCGAACACGGCGTCGGTGACGGTCAGCCTCGCCACAACCGCTGACAGCACTGATGAGGCTGACGACAAGCTCGGCGTGCGTTTGTTGTCCGGTACTGGTTATGTGGTCGGTGACCCTGATGTTGCTGAGGTGGAAGTCAGAGACGACGACTCCACGCCGGTCACGCTTGCCTGGTCCAGTGATGTCACTACGGTTGCTGAGGGTTCGTCGCGGACGCTGCTGTTGTCTTTGGGCCGTCAGCCCGACAACGGCGAGAAGCTCACCGCGACACTGTCGTTTTCTGGTACTGCGACACGGGGCAGCGACTACACGTTGGCTTGCACCGGCGCCAATATCACCTGCAGCAACCTCAACGACCCGGCCCAGGACGCGACTGTCGTGTTCGCTGCTTTGGCGGCCCGCCAAGCAACCATCACCGTCACCGCTGTTGAAGACGACACTCATCCCGAGTCCGAGAACTTCAACATCGGTATCGCCAGCGTCGCGGTGACCGGTTTCTCCGGCGGCACCACCCAAACCGACAACGCCGGGTCTATCGCCATCACCAGCGTCGAGCCCGCCGACGTCGAAGCCTCGATCGCCACAAACACCTACAGCGCAGGCGAAGCCTCTGGTTCCCGCAGCGTGGATGTGGCAGTGTCTTTGTCCAAAGCCGCGCCCGCCGGCGGCCTGACCGTCGCCTACACCGTGACCGGCACCGCCACCGCAGGCAGTGACTACACCACGCTGGGTGGCTCTGTCTCTTTCGCTGCCGGCGCCAACACGGCGAACATCACCGTCGCCGTCCTCGACGACAGCATCGACGACGACGCCGAAACTGTCATCATCACCCTCACCGACGCGGCGAGCTACGACCTCGGAACCTCCTCTTCGACGACAGTCACGATCACCGACGACGACGCCACCCCGACAAACATTGCGTTGTCGGTGTCGCCGTCGTCGATCACCGAATCAGCGTCCGGCACAAGCCGCAACGTGACCGTCACCGCCACCGTGGGAGGCGCCACCCGGTTCGGCACCACCAAAACCGTGGCCGTCACAGCCGCCAAAACCTCCGGTGCTGTCGGCGTCGGCGCCATCGCGCCCTTCAACATCACCATCGCCGCCGGCACCGCCTCAGGACAAGCCACCGTCACCATCGCGCCCCAGGCCGACGTCGTTGACGAGACCAACGCGGTCATCACCTTCAGCGGCACCCTCTCGGGGGTCACCGTCACCGACACCACGCTCACCGTCACCGACGACGACGCCACCCCGACAAACATTGCGTTGTCGGTGTCGCCGTCGTCGATCACCGAATCAGCGTCCGGCACAAGCCGCAACGTGACCGTCACCGCCACCGTGGGAGGCGCCACCCGGTTCGGCACCACCAAAACCGTGGCCGTCACAGCCGCCAAAACCTCCGGTGCTGTCGGCGTCGGCGCCATCGCG
>VXYK01000018.1:4110-6194 GCA_009845995.1 Acidimicrobiaceae bacterium
CGTGGCCGTCACAGCCGCCAAAACCTCCGGTGCTGTCGGCGTCGGCGCCATCGCGGGCTTCAACATCACCATCGCCGCCGGCACCGCCTCAGGACAAGCCACCGTCACCGTCGCACCTGAAGCAGACACCACCGATGAGATCGACGCGGTCATCACCTTCAGCGGCACCCTCGCTGACGTCACCGTCACCGACACCACCTTCACCGTCACCGACGACGACGGCGCTCCAAGCAGCATCGAACTATCAGTCAACCCCACCGAAGTCACCGAAAACGACGGCGCCACCCAAGTGACGGTCACCGCGACGATCCTGGGATCCACCCGCTTCGGCACCGCCAAGACCGTCACCGCGTCAGTAGCCGGATCCGGCACAACCGGCGTGGTCGGATTCACCCCAGTGAACAACTTCGACATCACCATCAACGCCAACCAACCATCAGGCACCGGCACGTTCACGCTCACCCCCACCAACAACAACACCTACCAACCCCCCGAAACAATCACCGTGTCAGGGCAACTCTCAGGCGTCACAATCAACTCAGCCACACTCAAACTCACCGACGACGAACTGCCGGCGCCGGTGGCAACGTTCACCCAGAGCGCGCAGAGCGCATCGGAGGCGACCACACCGCGGCTCGTCACAGTGACCCTTGACCGGGTTGTCACCACACCGGTGACCGTGGCCTACACGACCTCTGGCACTGCCACGTCGGGCGGCGACTACACCGCGCCCTCCGGCAGCGTCACGGTGGCCGCCAACGCCCAGACCGCGACCATCTCGCTGACCGTCGCCGACGACGACGACCACGAGGACGCCGAGACGATCGTCTTGACGCTCGGCACAGGCAGCGGCTACACGGTGGGCGCCCAGAGCGTTCACACCGCGACCATCATCGACAACGAGGCCGCCCCCGTGGGCGGGATTCTTGAGGAGGGCGCCGGCCTGATCCCGTCGGGCTTGGGTTACGGCGACCGGTTCCGGCTGCTGTTCGTGACCTCGACCAAGCACTCCGCGTCGTCTGTGGACATTGCCGACTACAACAGCGTTGTGCAGACCCGGGCCGCCGCCGGTCACAGCGAGATCGCTGGCTTCGCCAGCGGGTTCCGGGTTGTCGCCTCAACTGCCGCGGTGGACGCCACAGACAACTCCGACACCAACACCACGGTCGACGGAGCGGGCGTGCCGATCTACTGGATCGGCGGCGACAAGGTGGCTGACGACTACGCCGGCTTCTACGACGGCACCTGGGACAGCCGCGCCGCGGTCGACGAATCCGGGACCACGGTCGACGTCGACAACAGCGGCGACCTTCTCAACGGCAACGGCATCTGGACCGGCAGCAACTCTGCCGGCACTGGCCAGGGCGGATCCGAACTGGGCACTGATACCCCTCGCATCGCCGACCTCGGCTCGACAGACTCGGGGAGCACTCCCCTGAGCCTTGTGAGCGGAGTTAACAGCGAACGGCCGAACCAGAACGCCCGGTACCTCTACGCCCTGTCGCCGCTGCTCGAGTACGCCGGTCCCGAGCTCAGTTTGGCAACCGCCAGCACAGGGGTCACCGAAGGCGCCGACTTCACGGTGACCATCAGCGGAACCCCTGCAGTTCCGGGCACGATCGACGTTGGCTACACCGTCACCCAGACCGGCGACTTCGTGTGTGACGCCGACCAAGGCGATCAGACTGTCTCGTTCACTGGCGGTTCGGTGACCGCGCAGATATGCACCGAGAACGACCAGACCACCGAGTCGTCGGGTTCGGCCACCGTCACGCTGAACAAGCACACAACGTACCGGGTGAGCAGCACACAGAACTCAGTCACCGTGCCTGTCTGGGACAACGACGGTGGGGTGACGCTGCCGGTAGTCTCGGTCACTGGCGGTTCGGCGGTGACCGAGGGCACCGCTGCGTCGTTCACGATCAGCGTGTCACCCGCCCCGACGGGCTCTGATACGGTGACGGTGCATTACACGGTCGACCAGACAGGCAGCTACGTCGCATCCGGGGACCGCGGAGCCAAACAGGTGACAATCGGATCGTCTGGCACGGCGACCGTGTCGGTGCCCACCCAAGCCGACAGCA
>VXYK01000018.1:6204-33628 GCA_009845995.1 Acidimicrobiaceae bacterium
ACAATCGGATCGTCTGGCACGGCGACCGTGTCGGTGCCCACCCAAGCCGACAGCACAGTTGAGGACAACGGGTCGGTCACCGTCGCGATTGACATCAATCCGGCCTACACGAGAGGCAGCTCCAATTCCGCTGCTGTCACCGTCAACGACGACGACGGGTCGCTGCCGGTGGCGTCGGTCACCGCGGGGACGTCGCCGGTGACCGAGGGCACGGCCGCGTCGTTCACCGTGTCGGTGTCGCCCGCGCCGACTGGCACTGACACCGTGACGGTGCATTACACGGTCACCCAGACAGGCAGCTACGTCGCATCCGGGGACCGCGGAGCCAAACAGGTGACAATCGGATCGTCTGGCACGGCGACCGTGTCGGTGCCCACCCAAGCCGACAGCAACGACGAGGACAACGGCTCGGTCACCGTCACGATTGACGCTGATTCGGCCTACACCATCAGCAACACCGCCGGGGACGCGACCGTCACCGTCAACGACGACGACGACCCAGCCACGCAGCCGCAGTTGACCATCACTAGGGACACGAGTCCTATTGTGGAAGGCCAAAACGCGTCGTTCACCATCACGGCGTCGCCTGCCCCGACGAGCACTATCACGATTCGCTATAACGTCTCACAGAGCGGCGACTACGTGACTTCGGGGAACCGCGGCATCAAGATGGTCGATCTCACGGGCGGGTCCACCAGCGTGACTTTCACTGTGGCCACCGAGGACGACAGCGCCGACGAGGACAACGGCTCGGTCGGCGTCACGATTTTCTCCGGCACCGGCTACACAAGAGGCAGCCCCAATTCCGCTACTGTCACCGTCAACGACAACGACGACGGGTCGCTGCCGGTGGCGTCGGTCACCGCGGGGACGTCGCCGGTGACCGAGGGCACGGCCGCGTCGTTCACCGTGTCGGTGTCGCCCGCGCCGACTGGCACTGACACCGTGACGGTGCATTACACGGTCACCCAGACAGGCAGCTACGTCGCATCCGGGGACCGCGGAGCCAAACAGGTGACAATCGGATCGTCTGGCACGGCGACCGTGTCGGTGCCCACCCAAGCCGACAGCAACGACGAGGACAACGGCTCGGTCACCGTCACGATTGACGCTGATTCGGCCTACACCATCAGCAACACCGCCGGGGACGCGACCGTCACCGTCAACGACGACGACAACCCAGCCACGCAGCCGCGCCTGAGCGTGACGCGCAGCGCCGCCGCGGTGAGCGAGGGTTCCCCTGCAGCTTTCACGATAAGCGCTTCTCCTGCTGCCACCGGCTCGATCACGGTGCGTTATCGGGTGTCTCAGTCGGGCAGCTTCCTCACCGGTGGTACCGGCAACCGGACCGTGATCCTCAGCGGCGCCAGCGCGGCGATCAGCCTCGCGACCACCGATGACAGCGCCGACGAGTCCGACGGGTCAGTGACGGTGACGTTGTTGACCGGCACCGGTTATTTGCTCGGCAGTCCCCAGACTGCGACCGTGACCATCCGAGACAACGACGAACCAGGTGGTGGTGGCGGCGTGCCTCCCCCTGTCCTCCCGCCACCGGTTCTGCCGCCACCTCCAACGACACCGACGACACCGCCCGCGCCTGAGCCAGAGCCAGAGCCAGAACCCGAGCCTGAGCCTGTGGGCTTGGTCGTCGTGGAATCGGACGAGTCAACCGACGTTGCATCCGACGCGTCGTCGGCTGCGGTTTATTCGGTGACGATTGCTGAGCCGCCCAATCGAGACGTAGAGATAACTGTGTCGGTGTCCGGTGGTCTGCTGCTCACTGTTGATGGGGAATCCGGTGACTCCGCGGTGTTGACGTTCACGCAAGCTGACTGGGATGAGCCTCAAGACGTGACCGTGACGGCAGTGGAGTCCACAGGTGTCGCCGGTTACCGTGATGTCGTCGTCGGTGAGTACTTCGCTGAGCCGGTTCGTTGGGCCGCAGCCGAGCGTGTGACAGACCTAGCCGGCACATGTTTTGTCCCCGGCGCAGTGGTTGATCGTGCTGACGCGGCGGTGTGGATGTGGAACATCGCGGGCCGCCCCGACGCGCCTGAGCATTCCTTCGTCGATGTGCCCTCAGTGCTCGACGCAGCCGTTTCGTGGGCCGCGCACACCGGCATCACCACCGGCACCAGTCCTACCACGTTCGACCCCGGCGGGTCGTTGACCCGCGCCCAGCTCGTGACGTTGCTATGGCGTCTTGAAGGCGAACCCGCAGCGCCCCCGCACCCCTTCGGCGACGTCCACAGAACTTGGCAGCAAGGCTCAGTGTCATGGGCCGCCGCCACCGGAATCACCACCGGCACCAGTCCTACCACCTTCGACCCCGACGCGGCCTTGACACGGGCGCACTTGGTCACTTTCCTGTGGCGTTACAACGATGAGCCTGCAATATCGGACCCGGCGGTTGTGACCTACCGCGTGTCCTCAGGCGTGTCTCCTGTCCAATCGACCCGCATCACCGTCAACGCCGCCGACCCTGCTGCAACGGTGACACGCGGCCAAGCCATTCTGCACATTTGGGACAGTGCCGGACGATCAGCGGGCGCACCGCCCCACGATTTCGACGACGTCGACGGAATCTACAACACGGCCATCTCATGGGCCGCCCACAGAGGAGTCGCCACTGGCGCCACAGACAGCGCCTTCAGCCCCGACACGCACCTGACCCGAGCGGATCTGATCGCGATCTTGTGGCGGCTCGCGGGCCAGCCCAAAGCCGGGGTTCCGCCGCATTCCTTCGACGACGTGGATGAACCATCACACCAGCAACCCGTCTCTTGGGCTGCCCACAGAGGTATCACCAACGGTACCAGCGCCGGCACCTTCAACCCCGACGCACCCTTCACCCACAGGCAACTGAATATCTTCCTGAACCGCTACCACAAACACACCTGTAGGTGAACCTCGGCGCTGGAGACCCCAGAGGCTTCAGGCGGCGCTGACGGGCTCTGGCGTGGTCCAAGCCTTGGGTGCATCGCTCAGCGTGAAGCCGTCGGCAGAGCAGATCCCGCCGCTGTCGCATTGCTTGTCCACCACGAAGCGCACCACCACCGGTTCGTCCCCATCTGGAACGATGGTCAGGAGGTAGCTGTTCGCAGGCTTGCCGAACAAGACCCACGGCTCGACCGCGATCAACACGCCGCCGCTCACCTCGATCGAAGGCGTCTCAGCCGTGAAATCCACGACCGGACGGGAGAAAGCGATGGGCACGCCGATGGCTCGCTGGGTGCCGGCGGTCGGCTCCAACTCCATCGGCCCCAACTCGACCGGTTCGGCATCGGGGAAGACACCCCTGAGTGACTCCGGAGCTGCATCGAGCGCTCCAATGTCGACGGGCAGAGCCCTCAACCGCCCCGGGTTTCCAGAACTGAGAATCGTGAAGGTCTCCGCCCCGGTCCACGGATCGACGATGTTCACCGCCGCGTCTGTGCCTCCGCCGCTGTTCTGTTGGCCCCAGCTGATCAGCCACCTTCCGTCCTCAAGCACTTCCACATGACCGCCGACGGCACCGAGCACAGACCGCAGACCCCCAGCGGAGTGGTCACGCACGAACACCGCTTCACGGTTGGTCAGGTCAAGTGCGTATTCGACCACACGACTGTAATCCCCACCCGGGCGTGTCAGCGGCATTCCCGTGATGGGGTCGATCACGCAGACAACCCCGTTGTCGAACATCACCAGACGGGTGTCGGGAGTCCCCCCGATAAGCGCCGCAGCATGCTGGCCGCAGAAGGCCCCGAGCGGGTCGCCCACCACAGTCAGCGGTGCGGGTCCGAGCCCGCGCTCGCTCCAGTCTTGAGGCTCGAGGTTGGTTTGGCCGATCCGCCACACGACCTCGTCACCGGCCGGAGCACGATGATCAATCATCAGTATCGACGAACAACCTCGCAATGAGACCAGCACACCGTCGGCCGTCATCTGCAGGGAGTTGAGATGCGCGTAGTCGTTGGGGAACCGGTGCGCCACGCAATCCTCGAGCGGCACGCGGCCCCAACTGTTCCAGGTCCAAAGCGCAGCGCCGTCGGCATCAAGCAGCTGTATCGCTGAATCTTGAGTCTCGGTGGCCGAACCCCAGGCGCGACCTTCCGGGTCGTCAAAACGCACCGCCCCCACCGGCTCGCCGTCGGCGGTGAGCTCAGAGAGCCAGGAGAAGTCGCGCACCGCCGGCTCGTAGGTCATTGCCAGCGCTGAACCGTCTTCCAGCACCCGGAAATCGTGCAGGCCCATCCTGGTGAGAGGGGTGGTGGTACCCACCTGCCTGACCGTCTCAAAGTCGGCATCAAGGATTCTCCACACCCGGCTCGGACTCTCGCCGCCTTCAGCCGTGGTGGTATGGGCCCACTGTCGCTTCGCTCCCGTCCCGAACGAGCGCAGGAAAAACCCGGTGCTCGCGTCGCTAGGCACATTCTCGCGGTGGAAGCGTGGGACACCGTTTTGGTCGATGACCGCAATCCAGCGGCCAGCAACGACACTCAACAGCGGCACGGGCTCAGCCTCAACCGAGACCCTTGTGGACAACCCGGCCAGAACTTCGGGCACGCAATGCACTACGTAGTCGGTGGCGGAACCGTCGGCATTGGACAGTCTCAACCCGATGTCGCTGGTGTCGGTCACGTTCATCGAAGTTTCGGTATCAACCCCGGGCCTGGGCTGCACGCCGTTGACAGCTAGCTGCACGCCCGGAGGCAGCGTCGCGTTGACCGTGACGACGTCGCGTTTGCCGCAAGCGATCTTGTAGTGCAACACCTCGGGATCAAATGCTGGTGCGAGCTGTCCTCCTCCGTCGACTTGAGCGCTCAGCGAAATCAGTCTCGGTCCAAGCACTACCTTCGACGCAGTCGAATACGCAGCCACCTGAACCGGTCCGCTGGACCGGTCAGTGTAGACAGCCACGGCCCGTAGCCGACGACCAGAGTCCGCTGCCAGCGGCACATAGACAGCGCTGGTGGCCCCGTAAATGGCAGCGAACGAATCCGGGCCGTTCGAGCGTTCCCAGCGCCAGCTCACCTCGTTGACCCCACCATCGGGGTCGGTCAGCTGCGCCACGAGCGGCTCTCCGACCACTGGACGCGACCGCGGCAGACGTACCGTGCCGGGTTCCGCACGGTCAACTACCAGCACGCTCAGCCGCTGTAATCCGTCTGGCCCGCTCACCGTTACCTCGTAGCGATTGTCGCCGTCGTGGTCGGCGGGACTCTCGAAGTCCGGGACCGTTCCACGGACGATGTCAGCCCACCGCAGCGCGGCACCGTCGATCTCGAATCGCGCCGCGTCGGGGCCGCAGAGGACCCGCGAAGCTGAATCTGCACCGGCGAGAGTTGTGACCCGCAGCGCCGAGCCTTCCGTGAAGCCAACCGGTATCGACTCCACGGCGCCTGAGTGGACACATGGGGCCGGTACCGGTGGCGCAGGCTCAGCGGGCGCATGTTCAACCGGTTCGGGCTCCGGTGCAGCTTCAACGGGCTCTGACTCCTCAAGATCGTCAGGACTCTGCGGTTCCGTCGTCTCCGCGTCGTCCGACTGGTCTGTCTCGTCACCGGCATCGACGCCCCCGTCGGCTTCGTCGGGCACGGTCGTGGCATCGACTCGGGCGTCGGCTTCGTCTGCAGCTCTGTCGGATGCCTCGTCGTCTCGGTCGTCGGTTCTGACAGGCTCCTCCGCCCGGTCATCCTGTGAGATGGCCTTCTCCTCCGGGCTTGTGTCTTCCGTGCCTGAGTCCCCCGACCTGTCTGAGTCGCCCGAACTGACGACCAATGCGACCGACACGCCCACTGCCGCGAGAAGCACCACAACCGCAGCGATGACTGCCGCGCGCTTGGCCGTTAACTTCCGAGCAGTACTGTCGGTCACAAGTTCAATCGTATTCCCTGCTCCCGTCCCGCGACGATAATGCTGAGGGAAAGTCCGTCCGACCGACCGGGGCTGCGCGCCGCAGTCGTTCACTCTCAATTCGAGACAATCCACCCCTTCGACGACGGGAACGGACGCACAGGCCGCGCGCTCATCCATACGGCCCTGATCGCGACTGGACTCACGGGGCCGGCTGTTCCGATCAGCGTTGCTCCGAGCCGCGACCGCCGTAGGTATTACAACGCACTCAACGCATTGCGAGTGGCATGTGAACCTGACGACACCGCGGCCCGAAGCACGGCTTTGCGCAACTGGCTGGACGTGTTCAGTCACTCCTGTGAAGAAGCCCACCGACAAGCCGTATCGCTCAAGACGACCGCCGAGCGCATGGTCGACAGATGGCAGACCACTGCGAAGTTCCGCCGCGGAAGCGCAGCATCAAAGTTGTTGGAGGCGCTGCCGTCGATGCCTGTGCTAGACGCCCCGATGGTGGCTCAGCGGCTCGGCGTGTCCACTCGGGCGGCGCGGGCGGCAGTCTCGTCGCTCGAAGCCGCGGGCATCGTCACCCCTACGGGCGGCCGGCGCAACCGCAGGTTCTTTGCTCCCGACCTCGTCGAGGTCCTTCAACAACTGACTCCCGACCGCGGATGGGCTGATCCGAGCATCTCAAGGTTCGACTCAACCACAACCGTTCACACTCGACTGCCAATCACCGACCCCTCACTGACCCAATGCAGTCACCTCGGGTCAAGGACGCGCGAACGCTGCCGTCTTCCGCAGGGGCATAGAGGCCAACATCGTTACAGCTAGACTCCAACGATGACGACGCTTGATGTTGGTGCTCCCACACTGGAGCGAATCCGAAGTGCGCCGAAAGTCCTGCTCCACGATCATCTCGACGGTGGGCTCCGACCGACCACGATCATCGAACTCGCCGATGAACTGGGCTACCGCGACCTGCCCGCCACCGAGCCCGGGCCGCTTGTCGATCAGATGACGAAGGGCGCCAACCGCAAAGACCTTGCGCTGTACCTCGAAACCTTCGCTCACACCATCGCAGTCATGCAGACGCCCGACAGCATCAACAGGGTGGCGCGCGAATGCGCTGAAGACCTGGCCGCCGACGGTGTCGTCTATGCCGAAGTGCGGTTCGCTCCCGAACTCCACCGCCAGCGGGGTTTGAGCCTTGATGACGCGATCGAAGCAGTACTGGACGGTTTCGCAGCCGGATCGTCGGACACCGAGTTGAACATCCGAGCCATCTGCACGGCCATGCGCAATGCCGACAACTCCCTCGAAGTCGCCCAAGCTGCGGTCCGCTGGCGCGACCGAGGCGTGGTGGGGTTCGACATCGCCGGAGCAGAAGACGGCTTCCCGCCCGACGACCACATCAAAGCCTTCCAGTTCTGCCAGCGCGAGAACTTCCACATCACAGTTCACGCCGGCGAAGCCTACGGCCCCCGCTCGATCTGGAAAGCCGTGCAGTACTGCGGTTCCGAACGCCTCGGCCACGGCATCAGAATCATCGAAGACATCAGCGATGATGAACACGGAGAACCCCAACTCAGCCGCCTTGCCCATTTTCTCCGGGATCGACGGATTCCCCTGGAGATCTGCCCAACCTCCAACGTCAACACAGGAGTCGTCGACAGCATCGCCGAGCACCCCATCGACCAACTGATCGACCTGCGATTCCGGGTGACCCTCAACACCGACAACCGACTGATGTCGGGGGTAACGGTGACCTCGGAGATGGCCGCCCTCGTCGACGCATTCGACTACGGCTGGGATCGGCTCCGCTGGCTTACCGTCAACGGAATGAAGTCGAGCTTCCTGCCCTTTTCTGAACGGTTGCAGATCATTGAACAGGTGATCAAGCCCCGCTACGCGCCCCTTGAAGCGTGGTCTCAAGACGCTCGAATCTGAAGTTCGCCCGGCACAAGGCGAGTCCTGACAACCCTAGAATGCGCTTGGTGCTCAGACCCGGATCCCGTCGTCGAAAGTTGCTTCACCGAGCCGCGGTTCTGTGCGCCACGACCTTGATCGGCGTCGCCTGTGCCTCCAACAGCACGATCAACGAGATGCGTTCCGAAGCTGCGCTCAGAGACGCAACAACAACCGCCCCACAGGCCGAACCCGACGGCAGCGAAGCTCCCCAAGATGGCCACGAGGCAGCGCGCCCGCCGGTAACTGCACCAGACCCCGACCCGACACCGTTGCCAATCGACCGTGACTACCGCATCGGCACTCTCGACAACGGTCTCACCTACCTGCTGCGCTCAAACGACTCACCGGGTTCCAATCTCGAGATTCGGCTGCTCGTCAATGCTGGCTCGGCACAGCAGGCAGACGGCAGCGACGGCAGCGCCCACTTCCTCGAACACATGCTGTTCAACGGCACCGAGAAGTACCCGGGGAACGAACTGACGGCGCAACTCCAGCGACTCGGGATCGAGTTCGGGCCCGAAGTCAACGCCTACACCAGCCTCGACGAGACCGTCTACATCCTGTCGGCCGAGACCGCAGATGACGGCGCCGTTGAAGCAGCGTTCGATGTGCTGGCCCAGTGGGCTTCTGCGGCGACCCTCGAACCATCGGCTGTCGAAGCAGAGAAAGGGGTCGTGCGCGACGAACTTCGCCAACGACTGGAATCCGTCGACGGCATCATCGCCAACGAGTTCAACAAGGTCTATGTGGCGGGAACTCCATATGAGGGTCACCTCGTGATCGGAGAGGCCGACAAGGTCGAAGCAACCACACCCGATTTGCTGCGGTCCTTCTATGACGACTGGTACCGACCCGACAACATGGCCGTCGTGGTGGTCGGAGACCTCCCGCTCGACGAACTCGAAGCTAAAGTCACCGAATACTTCAGCGATCTTGAAGCGCGGACCGATACGCCGACCCCGCGTGAGGCGATCACAGTTGAGATATCGGCCCAACCTCAGGCACATGTCGTCACGCACCCCGACAACTCGCTGGACAACCTGTCGCTGGACTATCCGATACCTGCTTGGGACACCGGCACCGTTGGCGGTTCTCGCCTGGTGCTCGCCGAACGCGCCATCGCCATCATGTTGACGAATCGGCTCAACGACGCTTACCAACGCGGCGACCTCATACTCGAAGAACCACCTTTCTTCGGCGAGTTCGAGGTGAGCCGCGAGCTCCGATACTTCGGGACCAACCTCAAAGCCGCCGACTTGGCGGTCGGACTCGAGGACTACATGTCCTATCTGCTCGCGGCTGCGGGCGGATTCAGCGAGGACGACATGGAGCGGATGCGCGACACGATGATCGCGAATTTCAACCAACAACTCGCGGGCCTGAACACCACCCAAGACAGCCAGTACGCCAACCTGCTGTCGAGATACTGGCTCGGCGGTGCAGACATCGACAAAGCCCAAACACGTATCGCCCGCCAGAGAACGGCCGTCGAATCGTTCACCGCCGCTGAACTCACCAATCACTGGAGGTGGCTCCTGAGCATCAGCGGGCCGATCGTGATCGCTGTCGGCGCCGACGAATCAACGCTGCCGACAACCGACGACCTGCTGGACGCGCTGGCCAATCTCATGCCGGCGGAATCCGGAGGCGGAGCGGGGCAGATCGACGAACTGATGACCGCCCCCGCCCGCGCGGAGCCAACCGACACAACCCAACGAAGCACCGACCACGGCGAGGTCACAACTTGGACCTTCGACAACGGTGTGACGGTCAGCCACCGGCACTCGAGAGTGGTGGACAACGCATTCTCGTTACGAGCGGCCTCAGCAGGTGGCTGGTCGACCTTCCCCCAAAACCATCCCGGCGCCAACGCGGCTATCCCCGGCGTCGCCATCGACGCGGTGTTCAGCGGCGGAGTCGGACCCCACGACGCGTTGACGCTGGATCGTTTCCTCTCGACGAAGACCGTCGGGCTCGTCAGCTTCATCGACCAGTCAGAAGAGGGCTTCTCAGCGGAATCCGCAACCCGGGACGCAGAAGTTCTGTTCCAGTTGCTGCACCTGTACATCACCGAGCCGAGAGTCGATGTAGTCGCCTTCCGTACGGCCATCGACATAGCCGAGCAGAATCTCGCAGTATCCCAAACCCATGTCGACCGCCGCGCGATAACCACCCTGTTGGACCTCATCTACGACGGCGACCCGTCACAACATCAAGCGGCCACTCAACAACAACTCGACTCACTCACTGAGCAGACCGCACTTGAGATCTACAAGGCTCGACTCGGCAAAGTAGACGACCTCGCTGTCGCCATCGTGGGAGACATCGAACGCAGTACCGTCGCTGATCTGGCCGCCCGCTATCTCGGTTCGCTCCCGGTTGGTGAGGAGGACACGTGGGTTGATCTCGGCCACGAACTGCCGACCGGCCAAAAAACCGCAAGTGTCGAACTCGGCGAAGGCGCCGCCGACGGAGGCATGTTCGTCTTCCATGCCCGACCGACTGAACTCACAGCCGAGACTCGGGTAACCGCCAACCTGCTGCAGGGGGTCATCAACAACCGGATCATCGAACGCATCCGCGAGGAGCTCGGTGCCTCCTACGGTGGTTCAGCCACCATCTCGTTCAGGCGAGAACCGGAACCGAACATCCGCTCATTCATATCGATCAGCGGCAACCCGACGCGACTCGACGAAATCCGCTCTGTGCTTATGGAGGAACTGGAGGCCATCACTACCCGCGGCGTTACGGCAGATCAGTTCGAGCAGGCACACAACATCATCCGCAGCGACTGGAACTTCTTCAACAACAGTGGTCTGGCCAACGCCGATCTTGCGGCGATCAGGTTCCCCGACGAGGACCGGCTGACTTTCGACAACCGCCAAGACCTGCTCAGCGCGGCGACGCGCGCCGATGTGAGAGCGCTCGCCGACCACCTGTACGGCACCGGTTACTGGTTGGAAGTCTCCAAAGTGCTCGGGTGAGCAGCCCCACTGAGCCTTGGATGTCGGACGTTGTCGTACCCTCTTCGTACTCTCCATCGCATGGAGAAAAAGAGACAACTCACCGAGCAGATGCAGATTTCGTCGCTGACACTGGAGCAATATGGCGGATCGACACGCTCCACTCGTAGGTCCACCGATGCAGGTTCTCGCCGTGCGAAGCTGTTGGACAATGCAAAGGATCAGGAAGGCTCAGAAGATCAGGTACCTGCAATGATCGCGCAGTCCCGGCTATCGGGGGTCGGACGGACTGAATCTGCATCCGGCCCTAGCTTCCCGATCTCGCCGATCCCCGCGGTCAACGTCGCTTCCGTACCCCAGCGGTCACCGCTTCGGTATCCCGGCGGCAAGACCTGGCTGATACCCCACATTCGGTCCTGGCTAAGACCCCTGATGCCAAGGCCCAGAGTACTAATAGAACCATTCTGCGGCGGAGGCACAGTCGCGCTCACTGCGGTCTGTGAGGAGTTGGTAGACCGCAGCGTCATGGCTGAGTTCGATCACGATGTGGCCGCATTCTGGCACGCTGCACTTCGCCACAACGACGAGTTGCGCAACCTGATATCTGCGTTTGAACCTACTCTCGAGGCTGTCTCCGATCTCGCCGGGAGAGCTCCCCGCAGCTTGCTTGAGCACGGGTTCCGAACCTTGGTGCTAAACCGAACCAGGCGCGGCGGGATCCTCGCCCCCGGCGCTGCATTGACCAAGTCAGGCGAGAACAATAAAGGTCTCGCTTCCCGCTGGTATCCGGACACCATCATCGGACGCTTGCGGAACATCCAGGCCCACACATCACAGATCACCTTCTGTGAGACCGACGGTATGGAACTGCTGGAAACCTTTGCAGAACTCCCGGGCGCGGTTGCTTTCGTCGACCCGCCGTACACGGCTGGTGGAAAACGAGCGGGCAACCGGCTCTACGCACACCACCAACTAGACCACAGACGGCTGTTCAAAGTCTTGGCCGAGGCTCCTGTAGAGTTCCTCATGACTTACGACTGCGCCCCTGAGATTGCAGACCTCATCGAAGAGCACGGATTCCACGCCGTCGAAGTTGTCATGCGCAACACCCACCACGCCCGAATCTCTGAACTTGTCATCACCCGCCGAGCGGTGTTCACATAGCCACCCGACTGACAATGCCCGACGACGTCAAAACCCGTTACGGGATAGCCGAATGGTACGGGAAAGACTTCACGTCGCTCAACGCGTCACAGCGGGAGGACTTCGCCAAGCAAGCGCTTGGCGAAACAGACGCTGAACCCCCTCGGTGTCCTTTTCAACCAACCCAACCTCCATGTTCCAAAAGGGGCGGTGTTTGTTCAATCCAACGCTACAAAGAAGGCGAAAACAGCCGTATCGGGGCGCGCTTGGATTCCCCGGTTATCACATGTCCGCGCCGCTTCGAAGAAAGCGGACTCATCAACAAATGGTTGGCAGAGACCGCTGGCTTTCCTCTCGACGAAACCGAAGTGGCGAGTGAAGTTCCTTTCATGCGCAGCACGGAGACAGAAAAGCCAGCGGGCAAGATCGACATGATCGTCGCTCACGTGGCGGGCGAGAGTATGACATGGCACGGACTCGAGATTCAGGCCGTCTACTTCTCTGGAACGGGGATGACAAGCGAATTCGAGGCACTGCGGGACGACAACAACGATCCTCCTCCGTATCCCACCGCAGTCCGCCGCCCGGATTGGCGCTCGTCAAGTGCCAAGCGACTAATGCCTCAACTCGAAATCAAAGCGCCAACGCTCCGCCGCTGGGGTGCCAAGATCGCCGTCGCGGTCGACCGACCGTTCTTCGAAGCAGTAGGCGGTGCCAGCGCCCAACACAGCCATGACCTTAACGAGGGTGACATCATCTGGCTCGTAGCACGCTTGAAACGCACACCTCCTGGCACTTGGGAACTCATCCGAGACCACTGGGAAGTGCTCACACTTGAAGATTCCAAGATGCGCCTACAAGCCGCCGAGACGGTCAGCCGAGAACATTTTGAGGAAGCCCTCAAATCACGGTTCAGACCCTTGTGAAGCCACCGCATGACTCATCGCTCCTTGAAAGCAGCGAAGCGATTCGGGTGGCGACAGGTGAGGCTTGGGGAGGCTAACCTCAGCGGACATGCTGGACCATGTGTTCACCGACGCGATCGGGGCGTTGCGAGACGCTTTCGAGATGGCTCGACTTGAGCGCATAGCATTCGAAGAACAGTTCTTGGTCGACGTGCTGCTCGGCGATGTCAGTTGGCAGACTACATATGGGCTTCCCGGCGAAGGACTTCCACCACGAGTGAAAGCCGAAGTGAACTGCGTATGGCCCACTTGGTCTCAGACCGCTTACAGAAATTGGTACGTAGACGAAGAACTCAGCGAACCACCCTACATTCAGATCGAGATAGTGCTGCGTGCACAGTGCCTCACGACACTGCCCGATCCGAGCCGCGTGCTCAGCGTGTTGCCAATCAAGAGTCCCACCATCGGTGGACAGAAGCTCACCCGCAGCGGACCGACCATCGAGTCCGGCTACGGAAACCAACCCTCAGAAGTTCGGCACGCAATCGAAGTTTCCTATGAAAGTACCTACGAACTCGACGAACCGCGGCTCGTTGACGGGTCCGTCCTCGACGATCACTTCAGTGCCCTCGGAGGCTGGATCTCCTCAACTTTGGTGCAACTCGACGATCTGAAACTCGCCTGAACCGCGAGCCGATGGCTGCACGGTCCGGCGACTGTACTTCGGCTACAGACCTCGGCGCACCGGGCCCAAGTCCTCGAAGGACGGCTCGCGGCCCTCGGCTTTGGCGCGGAAGCACTCCATCATGTCCGCAGGTTGGAACATTCCGGTCTGCCACGCGGCGATGTATGCAAGCGAGTCCTCGACGGAATGATCCCTGCTGTAGTTGATGGTCTCCTTGGTTCCGTGAACAGCCAAAGGTGATTTCGAAGCTATCTCAGCGGCAATCTCGTGAACCCCGGACAACAGCGTTTCGTGATCATCGAACACCTCGTTGACCAGACCCAACGAAGCGGCCCGCTGCGCGTCCATGCGGCGGCCGGTATAGGCCAACTCCCGCACCACCCCTTCTGGAATGAGTTTTGGCAGACGCTGCAAAGTGCCCACGTCAGCGGTCATTCCAATGTTGATCTCCTGGATGCAGAACCAGGCGTCCGCGCTCGCATAGCGACAGTCGGCCGCCGTGACCATATCGACGGCCCCGCCGACGCAACCACCCTGGATCGCGACCAATACAGGCATACGCGCCCGCTCCAATGCGCTGAAGACACCCTGCAAATGCAGAACGTTGTAACGCAGAGCGGCACGCTGGCGGCCCACTTCACCGGTCGCATCGCCGCCGGCACCAGCGCCGGTCCCTCCGGCGAACACCGCCAGATCCATTCCTGCGCAGAAGTGTTTTCCAGTGGACGACAACACCACGACCCGTGCGCGACCGCTGTCGGACAACTCACCGATGATCTCGGGAAGTTCACTCCAGAACTCCGGAATCATCGAATTGAACTCGTCGGGGCGGCACAAGCGAACGTGTGCCACCCCTTCAGACTCATCAATCTCAAAACACGTGTATCCCATGGCGCCACGCTACCCGCCGAGCGAGCCAAGCCTCGCCTGGGGACGAGCACCGACGTGAGAGATGATCTCAGCCGCGGCGATACTCCCAAGTTCCGCGCACCGCTGCAGACCAACGCCTGCGGCCAAACCGAACAGAAAACCGGAGGCGTACAGATCACCCGCACCGGTGGCGTCGACGATCTCAGCGACGTCCACCGCGGGAACCTCCACACGCTCGGCCCCCGACACGACCACCGAACCCCGTGCCGACCGGGTCAAAGCCACGATCTCGGTGATCTCCGCGGCCTGCGCCGCGGCGGCGTCGAAGTCGTCGACTTCGAACAACGAACAGATCTCGGTCTCATTGGCGAACACCAGATCCACCGTGTCACTGATCAGATCAAGCCACTCATGACGGTGCCGGTCCACGCAGAACGAATCCGACAGCGTCAACGAGACCAAGCGGCCCGCCTCCGACGCTGCATCCATAGCGGAGCGGATCGCCGCCTTGGCCACGTCCACATCCCACAGGTAGCCCTCGCAATAGGTGATCGCGGCAGAAGCCACCAACTCCGGGTCGATGTCGGCAGGCGCCAACAGAGTGCTCGTTCCCAGAAACGTGTTCATGGTGCGCTCGGCATCCGGGGTCACCTGAATCAGGCTGCGACCAGTCGGCGGGCCCGACGAAGCAAGCGAAACATCGAACCCGACCCCCGCAGCACGCAAATCGTGCGCGAACACCTCCCCGAGTTGATCGTTGCGGACCTTGCCAATGTAGGCAGCCGACCCTCCGAAACTGGCCACCCCGGCCACCGTGTTGGCCGCCGATCCCCCCGAAATCTCCAAAGCCGGTGGCATAACCGCATACAACGAGGTCGCCCTCTCCTCGTCAATAAGGGTCATGGCACCTTTGGCCAGGCCGTGCTTTTCAATAAAGTCGTCGTCGACCATGGCGATCACATCGACGATGGCATTGCCCACACCGACGACATCGAGGCTTGGCTCCACGGTCACTCCTCGTACAGGCTGGTGCAAGCTGGCAAGACCCAGCGGAGCTTAGCGGAAACAAAGGAACCCCATGACCCAGAGCGATCCCCGACTCCCAACCCATGTCGTGCCCAGCCGCTACCAGATCGAGCTCGAGCCCGATCTCGACTCTGCCACCTTCTTCGGTTCCGTAGCGATAGATGTGGAAATACTCGAGGCGACCGATGAGATCGTCTGCAACGCCGTAGAACTGGACATCAAATCAGTTTCGATCGTGCCTGCGGACGGCAGCCGGATCACACCCGAGTACCACCTCAACACCGACACCGAGCGACTGCACCTCACTCTCGCCACCGACATAAACCCAGGTCCAGCACACATAGAGTTGGCTTTCTCGGGCATCTTGAACGACCGACTACGGGGCTTCTACCGCTCCAGGTACAAAGACGAAGACGGCCTTGAGCAGACCATTGCCACCACACAGTTCCAATCGACCGACGCACGCAGGGCATTCCCCTGCTGGGATGAACCTGCGTACAAAGCCACCTTCGCCACGACGCTTGTGGTTGACCAAGACCACCTCGCGATCTCGAATACCGCAGTCGTCCGCGAATCGTCTTCCGCGGGCGACAAGCGCCGCTTCACCTTCGCGGAGACAATGCCGATGTCGACGTACCTCGTGGCATTCGTGGTCGGCCCTCTGGAGCTCACCGAGCCGACCGACGTAGACGGCGTGGGAGTCCGCGTCGTGCACAGACCGGGGCAGGGTCACCTGACCGCATTCGCCCTCGACGTGGCGTCCCACGCCCTGCGCTGGTTCTCGGAGTACTACGCAATCCCATACCCATCGGACAAAGTCGACCTTGTGGCCATCCCCGACTTCGCTTTCGGCGCCATGGAAAACCTCGGCTGCGTCACCTTCCGCGAAGTGCTGCTGCTGATAGACCCCGAGAGCGCCACTCAACCCGAACTTCAAACCGCAGCAGCGGTCATCAATCACGAACTCGCTCACATGTGGTTCGGCGATCTCGTGACGATGAAGTGGTGGGAGGGCATCTGGCTCAACGAAGCGTTCGCCACCTTCATGGAAGTCTCCTGTAGCGACGCCTACCGGCCCGACTGGGACGTCTGGACCACTTTTTGTAGAGGTCGTTCAGCCGCGTTCGCCACCGATGCGCTCAAAGCCACTCGACCCATCGAGTATCCCGTCGTCACGCCCTCCGAAGCGGAGGGGATGTTCGACATTCTCACCTACGAGAAGGGGGCCTCGGTCGTCCGCATGTTGGAGCAACATCTTGGAGCCGAACGGTTCCGGGACGGTGTGCGCCACTATCTGACAACCCATGCATACGCCAATACCGAAACCGGTGATCTGTGGGACTCGCTGGAAACTACGAGCGGCGAACCAGTACGCCGGATCATGGACGGCTGGATCTATCAAGGCGGATACCCGCTGGTCGAACTCACCGAGACGGCACACGGCGCAGCGGTATCGCAACGGCCCTTCGCTCTCGACCCGGCCGGCGCCCTGGACACCTCCGAGGCCGACGACCGAACGTGGGCCGTGCCGTTGCGGATGCGAGGGTCGCGTGTTGACCGCAACGACAGCGAACGGTTCCTGCTCGACGGTCCGGCGGCCACGCTCACCGGCAGCTCCATCGACGACTTCGTGACCGCAAACGCCGACGCATCCGGCTTTTTTCGAGTGCGCCCCAACCCCAGGATGATCGCAGCCGCGGTGTCGGGCGAACTGACGCCGAGCGAACGCCACGCAGTGGTCGACGATGCCTGGGCGCTGACCGTCGCGGGACGAATGAGCGCCCAGGCTTTCCTCGAAACCGCTCTCCGATTTGTAGACGAAAACGATCTGGCCGTCTGGCAGGCCCTAGCCGGCGCATTCGGGACCCTCAGACGATTCGTCGACGGTGACCCGGACAGCACCTCTCGCTATACCAGAGATGTCGGCGAACTTGCCCGTGGCGCACTGGACCGCATCGGCCTCCAACCCGCCGACACCGACGATGACACCGGCACCGGCAATGACAGAGTGCGAGAACTGCGGGCCACTCTCGTTTCGGTGCTGGGGACGGTCGCCGATGATCCCGAGATCATCACCGCGTCACCGAAGTTGAGGCACCACTCCGATGCCACCTTGGCCGCGGCCGCGTTGGGTGTCGTAGCGCACAACGGCGGACGATCCGAGTTCAACGAGATTCGGGCCGCTTCAACCGCAGCTTCTGATCCGCAAACCGAACAACGAAACCTGCGAGCACTCGCAGACTTTCGCGACACGACTCTGGCTGACGAGCTGTTGGAGGCGATCGTTTCGGGGGCGGTGAGAACTCAAGACGGGCCCTACTTGATTCGCCGGGCGTTGACCAACCAGACCGTCGGCGGGCATGTCTGGGCGTTTGTGGCGTCACATTGGGATCTGTTGACCACGCGTTTCCCAAGCAATTCAGTGGCACGGATGCTGGAAGGAATCGTGATGCTCGATACCAGCGATCAGGTTGCCGCAGTCTCTGAATTCCTCGCCGCTCATCCGGTTCCCCAGGGCAGCAGACAAGTCGCTCAACATCTGGAGCGCCAACGCATCAATTCGGCCTTTCGCTCACGAGTGCAGCAATCGGAGTTCTGGCTCAGGGCGCAGCAGTGAGCGTGTGGCCCAGACGATCCCGCTTGGTTTCGAGATAACGCAGGTTTTCTGGGTTTGACTCGATCTCGATCGGGACCCGCTCAGTGATTTCGAGGTCGGAATCCGCCAAGCCGCCAAGCTTCATCGGATTGTTCGTCATCAGGCGCATCGAAGTGATGCCGAGGTCTGCCAAGATGCCGGCGCCCACGCCATAGCTGCGGGAATCGATCGGCAGTCCCTGCGCCTCATTGGCCTCAACCGTGTCGAGCCCGACATCCTGCAGCGCATAGGCGCGAATCTTGTGACCGATACCGATGCCGCGTCCTTCGTGGCCCCGGAGGTAGACGAGGACACCACGGCCCTCCTCAGAGATCTTGTTCAGCGCGGCACGAAGCTGTTGCCCGCAATCACAGCGAATCGACGACAAGATATCGCCGGTCAAGCATTCACTGTGCAACCGCACCAGAGGCGGCTCGCCACCCTCAACATCACCCATCACGTAGGCGACGTGCTCTTCGCCGTCGGCCGAACACCGGTACGCGTGAGCCACGAAATCGCCGTAGGTCGTCGGTACCCGAGCAGCAGCGAAGTGCTCAACAGCAACGTGCTCGACGGTCTTACTGGTTCGAGTCATCAACCTGTGAGAAGCGTGCGGGCATCGTCAACATCGTTCTTGAGCTGTTTGGCCAGTTGGTCGATCCCTTCGAACTTACGCTCGCTGCGCAAGAAAGCCACAAACGACACAGCTACCTGACTGCCGTAAAGGTCGCCGTCGAAATCAATGAGGTGCGCTTCAAGCAGCGACTGTTCTGCGTGCTCATAAAACGTGGGCCGTCGACCGATGTTGATCGCACAAGGATGGCGGGTGCCGTCTTCAAGGTCACACCACCCGGCGTACACCGCGTCGGCGGGCCAAGCCATCACCTTGGTCACCGGGATATTGGCTGTGGGGAATCCGATCAACTGTCCACGATGATCACCCTCCTGAACCGTTCCCCGCACCTCGTAGGGGCGACCGAGCATTTGTGCCGCACGCGCGACATCGCCCCCCGCCAGAGCCCGGCGGATCTTGGTGGACGAAACCGGTTCACGAGCTTCGTCACTGTGTTGGATCAACTCCAGAGCGTGCACCTCGAAATCCCACGCCTCACCGATTTCGCGCAGAGCCGCCACGTTGCCGCTACGGCCTCGGCCGAAGTGAAAGTCCTCACCCACGACAATCGCTTTGGCATGAAGGGCGTCAACAAAGACCTGCTCAACAAAAACGTCTGGATGGGTACCAGCTCGCTCGGCATCGAAATGGACCACGTATGCATACTCGATTCCGTGATCCTCAATCAGTTCCAGCTTCTGCTCGAGGGACGTCAGCAAGCGAGGGGCGCTGCGCGGCCGCACCACATGGGCGGGATGGTTGTCGAAAGTAACGACCGCGGAGGCGACACCGAGGCGGTCAGCGACCACCCGAACCATGCGAAACACCTCTTGGTGCCCTACGTGAACACCGTCGAAGACCCCGATTGTCGACGCGACAGAAATCGCCTCTGGCAGTCGATCATCTCGGTCTCGAAGGATTTTCATATCACTGTTAACGGAGCGGGGACTCTCAACGGTACAGGGGTCAACGGTACAGGGATCAGCGCGTGCGCGGCGCAACCGTGTCAGAGATCACAACCATAGGCTTGGCGAGTCCTCGACTAGGTCCGTACACGGCTAGGAGCTCGCCGGCGGGATTCACCACGGCCCACGGACCTTCGTCGTGATCAGCGACCATGAGCACATTCCGTTCAAGCACCTGCCCATAGCTGACACGAACTGCTACTTCGTCGCTGACCACACACGCATGGAGATGCCCGACAGCGTCAGAGAGGGGCCGCAGAACCGGGGAGTCAACACTGGTTGCCTCATCGATGGTGAACTCACCCACCGCTACTCGTCGCAGAGAACGCAGGTGCGCACCTCCCCCCAGAGCGGTGCCGAGATCTGCAGCCAGTGACCTGATGTAGGTTCCAGACGAACACTCGACTTCGCAGCGCCACACGCCGGACTCACCGGCGACCGGTTCAAGGTCGTAGCGATGCACCTCGACCGCGCGAGGACGACGTTCGATCTCCTTTCCTTCACGAGCAAGTTCATAGAGCCGTTTGCCACCGACCTTGACCGCCGAGACCATCGGCGGAACCTGCATGATCGGGCCGACGAAGCTCAGCGCGGCAGCGCGCACCTGATCATCGGTCACAGCCGACATGTCGTGAGTCGCGCTGATCTCGCCATCGGCGTCAAGCGTGGACGTCTCGACGCCCAAGACGATTTCTCCTACGTAGGTTTTCGGCAGATCAGTCAAAAAGCGCAGCAAACGCGTCGCTTTGCCCACCCCAAGTACCAAAACCCCAGTAGCGGCCGGGTCAAGCGTCCCCGAATGGCCGACCTTGCGGGTGCCGAACACCCCGCGACACTTGGCAACAACGTCATGGCTGGTCCACGTAGCAGGCTTGTCGATCACCGCAACACCATGTGGCGCCACCGCGCCAGTGGACACCGGGGCGCCGTCAGTCGAGTTGTCTGGGCTACGAACCATCGCCTGGCCCGTTGCACCCATCGTTCGGTGTGTAGCTGGTGTTTCGATCCTCGCGCAGAATGTCTTCGATACGTTCCGCTGAGCGCAGCACCGTGTCCGGTCTGAACTCCAGTAGAGGTGTGTGACGCAAACGGGCTTGCGAGCCCACAGCTCTGCGCAGAACACCGACGTACTCGTCAAACGCTTCGGCCGCGGCGGGTTCGTTTTCGCCGTCGAGGGTCGTGAACCAAACGACCGCTCGGTGCAATGCTCGATCGACATCGACCGAGGTGATCGAGACCATATCGAGTCGCTCATCGTCAATTGACTCGAGTTCAGAGGCCACTATTCGACGAATCAACTCGCCGACTCGAGCGGTTCTGGTCGCGGCAGCGGGACTGGGCGGCGCAGAGCGACGACCCCGGGCCCTGCGCCTGCCAGCCATCAGCCTAGGTGTCGAGGGTGCGCTCGATTTGGCGATTATCGAACGTCTCGATGATGTCACCTTGCTTGAGGTCCTGGAAGTTCGACAAACCAATCCCGCACTCATAACCGGCGGCGACCTCACGGGCATCCTCGGCGAATCGTTTCAGCGAACTGATCTCGCCCTTCCAGATGATCGTGCCCTCACGCAAGAACCGAACGGCCGAACCGCGGGTAATGACCCCGTTCTGGACGAAGCAACCAGCGACCGCCCCGACCCTCGGCACTCGAAAGATCTCCCTGACTTCAGCTTCGCCGGTGACGACCTCTTCGAACTCTGGAGTCAACATGCCGACCATGGCCGCTTCGATGTCTTCGAGAAGCTTGTAGATGATCTCGTAGGAACGGACCTCGACCTTCTCCAACTCAGCGAGCTCACGAGCCTTTCGATCCGGACGGACGTTGAATCCGAGGATTGTGGCGTTGGAAGCCGCGGCGAGCGCTATGTCGTTCTCAGTTATGCCTCCCACGCCGCGGTGCACGAACCGAATCTTGACTTCGTCACGCTCGAGCTTTCGCAGCGATTCCGTCACCGCTTCGAGCGAACCGTTGACGTCTGCCTTGACGACCATATTGAGGGTCGCTGCTTCGCCTCGCTGAATCTGCGTGAAAATGTCCTCGAGCCGAGCGCCACCAGAAAGCGCATGGGCCTCCCGACCCAGACTCGATTGCCTCTGCCAATGTTCGCGCGTGCTGGCCACACGACTGGCGACCTTCTCACTGGCCGCAACAACAAAATCGTCCCCCGCGCCGGCAACATCAGACAGCCCGAGGACCTGTACCGGGGTAGACGGTCCAGCCTCCAGGACGTTCTCGCCGCGGTCGTCGAGGAGCGCTCGGACCCGGCCCCAGGCTGCGCCGGCGACCATCGGGTCACCGACCCTCAACGTGCCTCTCTGCACCAGGACTGTGGCCACGGGTCCGCGACCGATATCCAAGTTCGATTCGAGCACCACGCCCGTCGCTCGCCCCTCTGGGTCGCCGCGTAGATCCTCGACTTCGGCCAACAACAGGAGATGATCGAGCAGCTCTTCAATACCGAGATTCTTCAAGGCGGAGATCTCCTGAAAGATTGTCTCTCCGCCCCAAGCCTCGGGAACCAACCCGTGCTCGGCCACGCCGGCGACCGCTTTCTGGGGATCTGCGTTGTCCCGATCGATTTTGTTCACCGCAACCAATATCGGTACCTCAGCCGCCTTGGCGTGGTTGATCGCCTCGATCGTCTGCGGCATCACTCCGTCGTCGGCGGCCACCATCAATATGACAATGTCAGTCGAGCTGGCGCCCCTCGCCCGCATAGCAGTGAACGCCTCATGGCCGGGGGTGTCGATGAAGGTGAGTCGTTTGCCCTCACGTTCGACCTGGTAGGCGCCGATGTGCTGGGTGATACCCCCGGCTTCGCCGTCTACCACGTTCGCGTTGCGGATGCGGTCAAGCAGCAGGGTCTTACCGTGATCGACATGGCCCATCACGGTGACAACCGGCGGCCTAGAAGGCGCATCGTCCCCATCGGCCTCGGTTACGTCGAGCAGTTTCTGGAGCTCAACCTCCTGCTCCTCGCCGGGGTCGACCAGTCGGATCTTGGCGCCGACGTCTTCGGCGAACAGCTCGATCATGTCGTCGGACAGTGAATGAGTTGCGGTCAGCATCTCGCCGGCTTGCAATAGGAAATGAACAACATCAGCGGCGGTGCGGTTGAGTTTCGGGCCGAGATCCTGCGCGGTGCAAGCCCGTTCAATGACGACCTCTTCGGTCGGCACCGGAGCATCCTCAGGCGTGTAGAACGGCACGTCCATCGGCTGGAGCTCTTCGCGGCTGCGGCGGCGACGACCCTTGCGACGCGGTGGACGGCGCCCTTGGTTGGGTCCCCCGCGGCCGCCTGGCCCTCCGCGCCCACCGGGACCACCCGGTCCGCCGGGAACCGCCCCAGCCCCGGGTACCGACTGACGGGGACCACTGGGGCCGCGCCCGGGAGGTGAACCCCCGGGTCGGGGGCCTCGCGGGGTTGTCGGGACACCGCTTGGCGGACGACCGCCCGCGGGCGGGCTGCCGAGACGACGACCACCCATAGGGGCCTGAGGGCGTCCGCTGGGCGGAGGTGGTATCGAGCGACCGGACGACGAGCGGGGCGGTGGCGGGATCGGCTTGCCGCTGCTGGAAGCCGGGGGGCCGCCCTTGGTCGGCCGGTTGGGGTCTGCTACCAGCTTCTTGACAACCTTTTTTACGACTTTCCGCACCACCGGGGCATCTGCGGGGGGCGAGCTTCCGGTCACGTCTTCGCCGCGCTTGGGAGGCGCGGCGCTGCCACTCGAGGAGATGACGCGTCTGGGGGTTCCTGTGGTTGGAGGAGCATCCGCACTCTTGTCCTGTGCCGTCGCCGAATCCGGATCCGCCGTTGTCCCAGCTGCAGAAGCGCTGGTAGGGGCACTTCCCTTGAGCGCCGCTCGCTGGGTCGGTTTGCTCAGTGCCGTCGCTTTGGACCCGGAGGCCTCAGCGTCGGACTCAACGGCCCCTGCTTCGGCACGATCACCGGCGGCGGGAGCATCGCCGGCTTCGGGAGCCTCCGTTGTTGCAGCGGTCTTGGCGGCAGCGCCAGCACCCGGCGCGCCATCAGACTCGCCATCCGCGCCTGTCTCGGCCGCCGGTTCTTGGCGTTTTGCGGCTTTTTTGGCGGCAGCCTTCTTGGTCGTCTTCTTGGCAGCGGCTTTCTTGGTAGCAGCCTTCTTGGCCGTCTTCGGCTCTTGTTCGGGAGGCTGCTCTTCGCGAATCAAACCTTCGCGCTGTGCCTTGCGGCGCACGCGGTCCGCTTGCGCGTCAACAATGCTTGAGGAATGGCTCTTCACGCCAATCCCCAATGCCTCGGTCAATTCAAGGGTCTCCTTGTTGGTGAGCCCCAGCTCCCGAGCGAGTTCGTATACACGAATCTTTGATGGCACGTTTTGGCGAATATCCTTGAGGTCGGTTATCGAGTTCAGCGGCGCAATTGCGCCACAAGTCGTGGAGTTAGTAGCTCTCGTGCGGGCACGCGAACGGTCCGAACAGGCACGACTACATGAGCCTAGCGATCTCGGTGGGTTTCGCGTCCGCTGACGCGGATCACCCCGCAGCTCAGTTAGGGGTGGCCTCGGGCGTTTCGGGGGTGGCTTCAGCGGTCGCCGCCGCGGCAGCAGCGGCTTCGGCCCAAGCGTCTGCTGAGACCACCTCACCACCATCGGCCGGTTGCCACACCTGCTCGCCACTCTCCGGATGAATCACCCATTCACCCTCAGCCCATTCAACATCGCCGTAAGCCTCTTCTTCGGCAAGCTGCGACTCGGACTTGATGTTGATTCCCCAACCGGTGAGGCGCGACGCCAGACGAGCGTTTTGGCCTTCTTTACCGATCGCCAACGACAGTTGGTAGTCGGGGACAATGACTTCACAGTCCCCGGTGGCCTCGTCTGGTCTCACCTCTTTGACCTTGGCAGGCGAGAGGGCCTTCATCACGAACTCTTCGAGATCCTCCGAGTAGGGCACGATGTCGATCTTCTCACCGCGCAACTCGTTGACAACCTGGCGGACGCGGGCACCGCGGGCACCAACGCAGGCGCCCACCGGGTCGACGTTGTTGTCGTTGGACCAGACCGCGATCTTGGTGCGGTGACCCGGCTCGCGGGCACAGGCTCTGATCTCGACGACACCGTCGGCGATCTCGGGAACCTCAAGCTCGAACAGCCGCTTGATCAGCCCTGGGTGGGTGCGGCTCACCACAATCTGAGGTCCTTTGGCCGTATTCCTGACCTCGACTATGTAGGCCTTGACCCGGGTGTTGGAGTCGGGGCGTTCGTAAGGGACTTGTTCAGCCTGGGGTAACAGAGCTTCGACCTTGCCGAGGTCCAACAACGTGTAGCGCGCATCGGTCTGCTGGATCATCCCGGTGACGATGTCTCCTTCTCTGCCCGCGTACTCCTCGTACTTCAATTCGCGTTCAGCCTCGCGAATCCGCTGGGTGATGACCTGGCGAGCAGCCTGCGCCGCTATGCGCCCGAAGTCGTCCGGAGTAACCTCGAACTCCTCGCCGACGGGTTCGCCCTCTTCGTCCAAGTCCTGAGCGAAGACGCGGAAATCCATGGTTTCAGGGTCGATCGTGACCCACGCGTATTCGTGTGCTCCCGGAATGCGCTTGTAGGCGGATTCAAGTGCATCGGCCAATGCCGCGAACAATGCGTCAACAGAAATCCCGCGCTCTGCGGCGAGCGCTTGAAGAGCTTCCATCATGTCGGAGTTCATGATGCGGGAACCTCCCTGGTATCAGGCGAGCTATCGCGGCTCGAATTCGGTGAATCGGCTGGACGCCCGCCACCGGGCTTGGGCGCAGGGCCCCAAACAAACACTGTGCGGGCTTTCGATACTTCCTCGTAGCGCAGGCGGCACTGACCTTCGTCTGTTTGCAGGTCGAACCCACCGTCGTCCGCGCTCAAAAGGGTTCCGTTGAGACGACGCGCACCATCGAGGGTCGGCATCGTTTTGACTTTGATGTTCTCGCCGACGGCACAACGGAAGTGATCCGGTGTGCGTAGCGATCGTTCGAGGCCGGGGCTCGAAACCTCAAGTGTGTAACGACCCGGCATCGGGTCCGCTTCGTCGAGCCGTCTGCTCACTGCTCGACTGATGCGTTTGATGTCGTCGATGCCAATTCCGCCGTCGGTGTCCACAAGCACCCGCAGGACACCGCCGTTGTGTTCCACGTCGTAGAGGTCCACTGATTCGGCTTCAATGATCGGAGTCACGAGTTCTCGCACCCGGTCGACGATCGCCATTTCTCCGACCTCCTCTCGTGTGCGTGGTTTTCAGTAGCTGACACTCGAATCCCAAGAAAAGAAAAACGTGGCCCTAGGGCCACGCCTCATCCATGCGGGATAACGAACGTTGGAGTTCAGTCTAACATTCTTCAGTGTTGTCGCGTCGCTTTTCATCCCTTGGTTTGGACGCGAGCCGGATATTGGCAATGGTCGCCTCGGCGTTGTTTGCATCTTCCCCGCGCTGATCAAGATTCCGGTCGCGATCTTGTGCCGCGGCCCTGCGTGCGGCGGATCGTGTCGACGATGCCCGGTCGAGAGCTGCTTGCGCCCCATGGGTGTGGATGTATTCAGCCCATTCGATCAGAGTGGCAACCATCTCATCTTCGGGAACAACCATCACGTTCTGTCCCTTGACAAACAGATGACCCCTCTTGTTGCCCGCAGCGATCCCCAGATCGGCGTCTCGGGCCTCCCCAGGTCCGTTCACGACGCATCCCATGACCGCTACTTGCAGTGGGATCTTCTTCTCACCAAATGCCTCCATCGCCTCTTGGGCGATTGCGAAGACGTCGACTTCGGCGCGCCCGCAGCTCGGGCAAGCGATCAAGTCAACGTTTTTTCGCTCCCTCAGACCCATTGTCTCCAACAGTTGGCGCCCCGCCTTTGCCTCCTCAACCGGGTCTGCGGTCAACGAGTAGCGGATCGTGTCGCCGATTCCCTCAGCGAGCAACGTCGCCATACCTGCAGTCGCCTTGAGAGTGCCGATCGGCGGTGGCCCCGCTTCGGTGACACCAAGATGCAGCGGATAATCGGTCACCTCGGCCAACTGCCGGTACGCCTCGATCGTCAGCGGAACACTCGAGGCCTTGACCGAAATCTTGATCAGGTCAAACCCAACCTCTTCGAAGTAGGCGATTTCTTGTTGGGCGGACTCGACCATCGCCTCCGGGGTGACCTTCCCCCCGTATTTGGCATACAGATCGGGATGCAAAGACCCACCATTGACACCAATTCGGATCGGAACCCTGCGATCCAGGGCCTCGCTCGCGACCAGCTTGATGTGCTTGGGGTTGCGAATGTTGCCCGGGTTGAGCCGCAGGCAATGCACACCGGCTTCCAACGCTTCGAGCGCTCGGAGATACTGGTGATGGATGTCGGCCACGATGGGCACCGGCGAGCGCGGCACGATCCGCGCCAAACCTTCGGCTGCGGCCGGTTCGTTGCAGGTGCAGCGGACAATATCCGCACCGGCTGCGGCCAACGCATAAATCTGGCGCAGCGTGGCTTCGTGGTCTGCGGTCTTGGTAACCGTCATCGACTGCACGGTTATGGGCGCTCCCCCGCCAACCGCAACATCGCCGACCGTGATCTGGCGCGTGTCACGACGAGGAAAGCTCTGGTTGAACTCCACATTGGAGAATCTACCGACTGTGCTTCAGCCGGGCGCAACCGGAGCCGCGCCGACCCGTCCCCGGACACAGGCAGTCCGCACCCGCCAACCACCCACCGCGGCTCCGGCCACGCCCGGCAACAACAGAGCCCGGCAACAACACAGCGCGGCTCCGGCCACGCCCGGCAACAACAGAGCCCGGCAACAACACAGCGCGGCTCCGGC
>VXYK01000018.1:33638-41017 GCA_009845995.1 Acidimicrobiaceae bacterium
CTCCGGCCACGCCCGGCAACAACAGAGCCCGGCAACAACACAGCGCGGCTCCGGCTACGCCCGGCGCTAGTAACGCGACTTTGGAACCGAGCCTGCGGTGGTCCACACTTGCACTATGGCTACGACCGAACCGGCACCATCTCACATGAAGCTCGGCGATGTGGTCAACGATCAATACCTCTCGGAACCTCGACCACTGTCGGGAATCCGGGTACTGGCCGCAGAGCAGATGGCGGCGCTCCCCTTCGCCACCCAACTCCTGGCGAGGCTCGGTGCCGAGGTCGTGAAGGTCGAGCATCCCGTCACCGGCGACAGCGGCCGCCTTTCGAAACCCACCATCAAAGATCCCGACGGTCTGGACGTAGGCGCTACGTTTCTGCGCAACAACTTCAACAAGCGCAGCTTGACCCTCGACCTCAAGTCACCCGAAGGCGTCGATTTGTTCTGTAGGCTCGCGCCGAGATTCGACGTCGTCTGTGAGAACTTCAAAGCCGGAACGGCCGATCGTCTCGGTATCGGCTACCGAGACGTGTCCAGACATCACCCAGAGGTCGTCTATCTGTCGGTGTCGGGATTCGGAAACGACCCGGCGTCCCCCTACATGGATCGCGCCGCTTACGCCTCGATAGTGGAGGGAATGTCTGGAATCTACGAATACAAGAGGCGCCCAGGAAAGCGCCCGGCCGCAAATCCGGTCGGAGCGCTCGGAGACATCAGCAGCGCGCTTTTCGGCGTCGTCGGGGTTTTGGCTGCTCTACGCCATCGAGACATCACCGGTCGAGGACAGTACATCGACATAGCCATGCTCGACGCCACCATCGCCATGACCGACATAGTCGCCAATTTCTATTCGATGGGCATCCCCGATGAAGCTGCCAGCGGGGTCGGGATAGTTGAAACCTTCGAAGCCAACGAAGGGCATTTCGTCATGCAGATCGTGCGTGAGCATCAGTTTCAGAAAGTAGCTGAAATCACTGGAAACGAGCAGTGGTGCAGTGACGAACGACTGGCGAACCACGCCGGCTGGCAAGAGCACTTCGAGACAATCCTGCGCCCGGGAATCGAACGATGGGCCTCCGACAAGTCCCACCGAGAGGCGGTAACCATCCTCTCGGGCGCGGGTATTGCTGCCGGCGAGTCCAACTCCAGCCGCGAAATCGTTGAAGACGAGCACGTCCGGGTGCGCAATATGCTCGTCGAGATGCCGAACGAGGGCGGAGATCCGGTTCTCGTACCGGGCAACCCGATCAAAATGTCACGCACCCCCGAAGGCCCCGAAACTCCGGTCCCGTGGTTGGGCGAGCACACCGACGAAGTGCTCACCAGCGAACTCGGCATCGAGGCCGCCGAACTCGCCGAACTGCGCAGGCGCGGGGTCATCAAGTAAGACCGCACCACCCAACGAGTCAGGCCGAACAACAGCGCCATAAGATCACACCGACCACAGAACAACGAAGGAGGGAACTGCGAATCCGCGGCACAGGAGCCGCCAATTCGCAGCAACGCAAATGGACTTTGAGTTCACCGGAGAACAAAAGGCCTTCGCCGCGGAAGTGACCGATTTCCTCGACGCCAACGACGACCCAGAGGTCTTCGACGTAAGCCGAGAGAACATGGCACAGATCGTCGACACGCCCAAGCGTCGAGCCTTCATGAAAAAGCTCGGACGCAAGGGCTGGCTGGGAATCACCTGGCCCAAGGAGTACGGAGGATCCGACGGCGAAGGCGTCTACGAGTACATACTCAACGAACAGCTCGCAAGCCGCGGTGGACCACAAATCGGCAAAGGCGTCGGCATCATCGGCAAGACCCTGATCGCTCACGGCTCAGATCGTCTGAAGCAGGAGTTCCTCCCCCAGATCCTCGAGAACGACGTCGAGTTCGCGGTCGGCTACTCAGAACCCAATGCCGGGTCCGATGCTGCGGCCATGAGACTCCGCGCCGATCGAGTCACCAGCGACGCGGGAGAGAACGGCTGGCTGCTCAACGGTCAGAAGACTTGGACAACATCTGCACACTTCGCAGAGTGGTACTGGGTCGGCGCCCGCACCGACCCCGACAACAAGCACATGGGGATCACCTTGATGCTGGTACCGCTCGACCAGGAGGGGATCAGCATCACCGCGATTCACACAATGGGAGACGAGCGCACCAACGAAGTGTGGTTCGATGACGTCTTCGTAAGCGACGACTACGTCGTGGGCCAGGTCAACTACGGCTTCCGCTACATCAGCCAAGCCCTCGATCTGGAGCGGTTCACCCTGTTCACGATGTCGCCGATCCTCCAGCGACTCGAAGTCCTGACCGACTACGTCCGCACCGCTGAACGCGACGGGGAGCCGTTGCGCAACGATCCCCGGATTCGGGCCAAGTTGGCCCAACTCCACACCGACGCTGAAGTGGCGCGGGTGATGGGGCTGAAGTTCGTCGCCGAGGCAGTCAAGGTTGAGGACAGCGTGCGCGCCGGCAAGGAGGGCTTCCAGCCACCGACCGTGGAAGCCTCGGAGTACAAACTCTTCGCCACCGAGCTGTCGAGACGTCTGGCGGACGCCGCCATGGATATTTCCGGACCCGGATCACAACTCAGGATCAAGACACATGACGCGCCGATGGAGGGACGCTCCGAGTCGACTTACCGCTACACCGTGATTGACACCATCGGTGGTGGTTCCTCGGAAATCCAGAAGAACATCATCGCTCGCCGCGGCCTCGGACTCCCCAAGAACTTCTGAAAGATGAGCGTGTGGTTATGAGCCAAGAACTTCTGAGGCAATGAGCACAGGCGATGAGGACATCGTGACCACGGTCGGAGCGCTCGGCGGCGTACGGGTGCTCGACTTCGCGTCAGTCGGGCCTGGCGCGCGCGCCTCACGCATCCTTTCTGACTACGGTGCCGAAGTCATCAAGCTCGGACCAGTCCCGGCCGATCGAACGATCCAAATCACCCCACCCCACTACGCCTACTCGGGGCACCGTCTGATGAAGCGGGCGCTGCTCGACCTTAAATCGGACGACGGCCGCGACGCTTTCTTGGCGCTGGCCGAGGGTGCAGACGTAGTGCTTGAGAGCTTTCGGCCCGGTGTGGTTGACCGGCTCGGCATCGGTTACGGCGCAGTCAAGAACGTCAACGACAGAATCGTCTACTGCTCAACCAGTGGTTTCGGCCAAAGCGGTCCGCGCAGCCACTGGGCCGGCCACGACATCAACTATCTGGCCCTTTCGGGTTACCTGGACTGCACGGGCCGTCGGGCCGATGGATCGCCACCGCTGCCCGGCGCCACCGTGGCCGATATCGCCGCAGGCGGGATGCATGCCGCAATGGCGATCATGGCGGCTTTGTTGCGGCGCGCCCAGACCAACTTCGGGGAATACCTCGACGTGTCCATCGCGGACGGCGCTTTCGGCCTTATGTCGCTCTACGTGGACGAGTACCTCGCCACCGGCACGGAGCCTTCACCCGGGCACTACATCCTCACCGGAAGGTTCGCCTGTTACGACGTCTACACCTGCGGTGACGGCCGCCATCTCTCTATTGGCGCGATCGAACCCCAGTTCTGGCGCAACCTTTGTACAGAACTCGGCCTCGAGAAATATGCGGACAGCCAGACCGACGACGATGTTCAGGACGAGGTACGCATGGCCATTTCCAAGGTTCTCGCTACCAAGACCCGTGATCAGTGGGCAGCGCAGTTGGGTCCGGCGGACTGTTGCGTGACAGCGGTCAACACCGTGGCCGAAGCAGTCGAAGATGAACAGTACATCGCCCGAGGTCTCGTTGTTGAAGCCGATCATGTCACCGAGGGCAGGTTCCGCCAGACCGGCCCGGTTTGGTCGGGAACCACTCAAGTTGACGGTGCATACCCGGTGCGAGACAGCAGTCTGACCGACACTGCCGAATTGCTGGCCACCGCAGGATACGCCGACACACTTATCTCCGAACTCGTCACAAAAGGAGCAATCGCGTGACTGAACCCGCTCAAGTCCCCGGATTGCCGGGCAACGCCGCATTGCCTGATCACATAGCTGCCCTCATCGGAAAAGCTCAATATCCCGAGACCGCGACTTTCCCGGTCGAAATGAGCTACGCCTACAACACCTTGTCGGCAACCGAGAATGGCAATCCCCTCTATTGGGAATCTGACGTTGCCGACCGATTGACACACGGGATGACCATGCCTGTGTCGACCCTCTCGCTGTGGATGCGCCCGCACCGTTGGGAACCCGGTGCCACCAAAGAGCAGGTGGCACTCAAAGCCCACTTCGATCTCAAAGAACAACTCGATCTGCCCGAGGCAATCATGAGCGACAACACGATGATCCTTCATGAACCTGTACGACCTGGAGATGTGATCAGCCACCACCAGGTGCTGCGCTCAATCAGCGATATCAAGACCACAAAGCTGGGCACCGGGAGGTTCTGGGTGATCGACGTGGAGTACCACAATCAAAACCGAGAACTGGTCGGCGTTGAGTCTTACACCGGTTTCGGCTACAGGCGCACTGCGCCTTCAGCAAGCACAACGCCTTCAGCAAGCGAGGTGAACTCATGAACCTGCCCACCAGCGCATCCACAGACCAAACAGGAACAGCCGGGATCACGCTCGATCAAGCGGTAGCGGGAACGGTGCTCCCACCGCTGAGCTATGACGTAAGTGCGACCACGGTGGTATTGGGCGCGCTCGCGAGCCGCGACTGGAGGCCCATGCACCATGACTACAAGTTCGCAACCGAACGCAACGGGACACCCGACATATTCCTCAACACCCCTAATCTGGCCGCCTGGTTCGAGCGTTTCATCACCGATTGGACCGGCTCCCGGGGCCGTATCGGGAGGATGACATTTCGAATGCGCGATTCGGTATTCCCCGGCGACCATATGGTCTTCACCGGAAACGTGAGCGGCTCGGAAATTGATGAAACCGGCTGCGGATGGGCGAGCCTCGACATCTCCGTGAGCGTCGGTGACCGACTGTGCTGTAACTGCACGGCCCGCGTGGCGCTTCCCACCGACAAGAACGACAACCCTTGGGCACGAAAAAGCGACGATTGGAAACCCTGATGCTGGACTTGGACTTCACCGAAGAGCAGGAGATGTTGCGCGACATGGTGCGAGGGCTCTGCGCGCAGCTGTCACCCATCGACACGGTCCGCGAACTCGAGGACGATCCCAACGGAGTCGCCGCCGAACTGTGGGAGCAGTTCGGCGAACTGGGGATTTGCGGCTTGATGCTGCCAGAAGAATACGGCGGGTCAGCAATGAGTCTGCTTGAAGGGGTGGTGCTCTATGAAGAACTGGGCCGCTCGCTGGCACCGGTTCCCCATTTCGTGAGCTGCGTTCTGGCTGCAGGAGCGATCCTCGAGTCGGCCAACAACGACCAGGCCGCCGCCGAGCAACACGCCTCGCTGCTGACGGCTATCGCGTCAGGCGAAACGATCGTCACCCCGGCATGGCTCGAACCTGACGGCGGATACTCAGCCAGAGGAGTGCAACTCAGTGCCATCGCGGACGGTGACGACTTCTTGCTCAACGGTTGCAAAATGCACGTCTACTTCGCGAGCGCCGCCGAACAGCTGCTGGTGCTGGCCCGCACCGGTTCCGCCGACAGCGAGATCGACCTGTTCCTGGTTCCCACCGATACCGAAGGCTTGACACTCGACCAACGCATGTCGATCGCTTCCGACACTCAATATCGAGTCGATTTCAACGACGTTCGCGTCCCCGCGGCGAACCGGCTCGGCGACGCCCACAGCGGCTGGGCCACATGGGAAGCAGTAATGCACCGAGCGGTCATCTTGGCTTCCGCGCAGGCGATGGGCGGCGCAGACTATGCGCTGGAAACGACCGCTCAATACGCCAAAGACCGCGAACAATTCGGCAAAGCGCTAGCCGAGTTCCAAGCAATCTCGCACTACCTTGCCGATGCCAAAACCGAACTGGACGGAGGCAAAATACTCGTCTACGAAGCCGCCTGGGCTCAATCAGTCGGCCACGACATCTCGCGCCTCGCGCCGATGGCCAAGCTCTTCAGCAACAAGGTATACCGCGACATCACGGCCATGGCCCAACAGGTCTTCGGCGGAGTCGGATTCACACTCGAATACGACATCCAACTCTATTTCCGTCGAGCCAAACAGCTCCAATTGAGCTGGTGGGACAAACAAACCTGCGAGGACCGCGTCGCCGAGGCGATCCTCGATTGATCCGAGGCCCTTCCTTGGCCGCGTGTCCAAGACCTGGTGCTTCTCTCCGGGACAGACGCCCAAGAGAGCCGAGGCTTTGGTATCGGCGGATCCTGCCGATTACTTCTGCCGAGCTAGCATGCTCAGATGAATCGCGACTCAGCTGTCAGAGCGTGGGTAGTTCGCGGCGGAAAAGATGGCGGGATGGTGCAGCACAATCTGGACCACGAAGTTATGACACTCGGATGGGGCTACTGGCTCGATCCAGAGACGCTGCGGAGAATCCAACAAGCCCAACTCGCTGATCTGAACGAACTGGTCAAGAAACTTGTCAAGCAGCAGTTCCCTCGCAAAAAGCCCGGGACGAGAGGTCATATCAGCGGGCGGATTCAGAGGTTTTGCGTCAAGATCAAGAATGGCGATCTGGTCGTACTGCCTCTTATGAACTACGGATCGGACGAGCAGTGGATCGCTATTGGAGAGGTCCAGGGGCCCGCATGGATCGACGTCGAGTTGGATCGTGACGCACGACTTCGCCGCAGGGTGGATTGGATGACTATGGCTGTGTCCGAGTCCTCCGTGCCTGAAATACTTAGGAGTTCGATACAGAACCGGCAGGCTGTGGTCGCGATGCCCAACCATGCTCCTCAAGTGCTGCAGAAGCTATGCGATCGCAACATGGAATCAATGTCAGGTGATGAAGCGGGGGTCAGACCCCTGGACGAGGTGCCGGAGGGTGCTCGGATCCGAGTTGAAGTCAACAGGTACGAGCGCAGGGCCAGCGCAAGAACAAAGTGCATCGAACACTACGGAACAAACTGCAAAGTTTGCGGCTTAGATTTCGAGGAGCGCTACGGCGAACTTGGACGCGGATTCATCCAGGTTCACCACGTCATTCCGCTCTCGCGAATTTATACGCTCAATAACTACACATTTGATCCAATAAAGGACCTCGTTCCCGTTTGCCCCAACTGTCACGCTATGCTCCATCACAAACGCAAGGGAACACCTCTCACAGTTGAGGAACTTCGACAGATCATTGACGACCTGTCCAACAGGGGGGACTGAACCTACGAGGGTTTATAGGACCGGATCGCTTCAACCGTCGTGCCGATCTCAGCAAGCGGAGCGCGCTGCTCAATGAATTGTCGGTCCTTCGCGTTAACGTGGGATTGAGGGTTGCTGGTGTCGGTGTGGTG
>VXYK01000050.1 GCA_009845995.1 Acidimicrobiaceae bacterium
GCCGTGTCCCGGAAACCGGGCGACATAGATTCATCTCAAACCTACAAGAAAGACTGAGAAGCCGCATTTTATCCCTCACCCCCCCCCCCCGGTCAAGCCCCTGAGAAACCGACTGTTTATTTTGAGCAATGCGGGACCTCATCACAATTTCTTGTTTTGCGGGTAGTCGACGACCATTCGGCTTACCGGCGACGATAGATCTCCCGACGGTGAGCTACTCGGACAACGAGGACCAGCCGTCACTCGATCAGACTCGAGCAGCTCGCGTCTGACCTGGATCCAATCGAGCGCGGCTCGGCCGGATCTCGCAGGCGATCAAGGGTCACCTCGAGATCGCTGTAGTCCTCCAGATATCGTTCCAAAGCTTGGCGAATGCTCTCGGCCCGGCTGCGTTTCAGCTCCTCTGCAGCCACGTCCGATGTTCAACACGCTGCCCTAACCCGCCAACGACTCAACGCTCGGACACGCCATCGACTCAATCGTGGGAACTCCGCTCAGGCGGAGGAAGTCCTCGCTCGGCGACTCTACGCGCCAGCGCGCGTCGACCTTGGGTACCCCCATCGTTAGGACACCAGCGAGGCGCTCATAGCCGCGATCTGTGTCCGCCTTTGTGTCCGCGGCGCAGGACGCAACTAGCTTTGGCTCTCGGCATGAACTGCCCGCAACGCGCGCCTAGGGCTTGCGGAGCGGGAGCGGCGGCATCGGAGAGTTCGTAATCCAACACTCTTTGGGTCTCCTCATTCGCGACTTCAGCGGGAACAAGACCGGAGAGAAGCACTCTGTTGCCCACCCGCTCAACGTACTGGGAAAGCTCCAAGCGCCGTTCGCTTTCAGCAAGCCGCCGAGCACGCAAGTTGGTTCGACGAGCGATCTCGGCGGCTTCCGCCGAACCGCCGAGAGCTGCAACCGTTCCGAGATAAACTTGGTCTTGTTCGCTCAACGAATGCCACGCGGGTAGGTGAATGTTGTCGATCATCAGCCGATCCGCTTCGTTAATGGCTTCTTCAACCATCCATGTCTCAATGGTGCGCCGCGTGCCGGCGATGTTCCAACATGCGTGTCCCGTGGCTTGAAGGCGATACGGAGACTCGCCCACAGATTCGGCTGCGAGCCGCAAAGCTCCACGGTCGATGTCACCGCCGAACTCTGAGATTGGCCGCTCTAAGCCTCTTATGGCATCCGTGACGGTCAACGGCGGTACGCGAAGACGGTGACAGCGCTGAAGGAACGTGATCTTCTTGTCCTCAAGCAAGGTGTACTGAAGCTCGGGTAAACCGGCACCCACGAACCCCAGCGGCAGATGGTCCAACTTCACAATGTCCTGAAGGTCATGGGCCAGTTCTCTGGCCTGTTCTCGGTCCATGCCTTGAAGCTCATCAACGGTCAACAACACGGACGTGCCGTTCCGCCGAGCGCTATCTGCCAACTCCCGCAACTGACGGCCAACAGATTTTGCAGGTTGGTCTCCGCGAGTCCAACTCAGGCCAACCCCGGCGAATCGAAACGCTGTGATACGCGAGTCTTGTTCTGGTGCTTCCTCAATCGACTCGTACTTTGCTTTCGCCGCTTCAATAGACTCAACGATCTGGTCTCCGAGATTGCGGCTGCTTCCACTGACCGAAAGGGCTATCCACCCATCTTTCTCTGCGGCATCTCGGACATGCTTCAACAGCTCTCTGCGGCATCTCGGACATGCTTCAACAGCACCGTCTTCCCTGATCCGCGGACGCCTAACAGCAAGGATGTGAACTCGCGGTTGCCTGGACCGGAGGCCAACCCTCGCAATAGAGCGGAGAGCAGCGTTTCGCGGCCCACCAACGCGGGCGGCGACTCTCCGAAGTCTGGCGAGAACGGGTTGCGCTCAACGATGTCCGCTAGTCCCACTCCCACACCTTAGCGCATAACACCGCCGCATTACGCACAACACCGCCGCATTACGCACAACACCGCCGCATTACGCACAACACCGCCGCACAGGTCGCACCTAGCCGCGACGCAGGAACATGGAGTTTCGGCGCAGTTCTATGCCGGAGAAATGAACCTCTCGCCTTGACTTCTTCTTCGGCGTTTACGCCGAGAAGGAAGTCAACCGTACACTTGAACCGATGATGGGCGTGGTGTTCGACTGCGACGGGGTGTTGGTGAACACCGAGGAAATCGGCTGGGAAGTGTGGCGATCGCTGGCGTTCAACTACGGCTTTGAGCTGACGCTCAGCGACCTCCGAGCGGTAACCGGCTGTACTGATTCAGAGAGCGTTGCGTACTTCTCGAGGTGGTTGGAACCGGATCAACTCGCCAAGCTCGGGCCGCAGTTCGAAGCGTCTTTTTCAGCCGCGCTGCGTGATCGGACCGAGTCCTACGCGGACGCGCTGGAGTCGATCGTCGAACTCCGCGAGCGAGGTGTGCCGGTTGCGGTTGCGTCGAACTCGACGACCGCTCAGGTCCATTCGTCGCTTGATCGGGCCGGGCTCAGCGACCTGGTCGACTTCGTCGCAGGTGTTGATCAAGTGGATGCGCCAAAACCTGCTCCAGACATCTATCGCCGTGCGGCGGCGGCGCTGAATTGTGAGACGGTGGTCGCCGTTGAGGATTCGCCTGCAGGTATTGCGTCGGCGGTTGCCGCGGGTCTGCCGGTGCTGGCGGTCGACCGTGGTGCGTTCGGCGTTGAACAGTTGAGCGAGGCATCGCTGGTGGTTCGGTTGATCAGTTACGGCGCGATTGCGTCGCTCGGAACGCTTCCGAACAGCTGAGAAGCAGACGAGTGATGTTGATGGTGGGGACAGGGCTGCGGGTCACGCGAAGAGGGCTTCGCATCCGGTGCCTTCAAGGAATGCGTCGACACGGCCGCGGTCGTCACCGGACAGCGCTGCGTAGTCGTCTCGCAACCAGCCCAGACACTTTCGCTGATATTTGAACGGACCTTGCCGGTACTCGCGGCCGTCGATCTCGCACACGACCTCGTCTGCGGCGGACTCCAAAGCGGCGGCGTTGGCCAGCATGAACGGCGTGTAGGTGCGTCCGGCCTCGAGCAGCATCTCTTGTACCACGGTGCCCGTGTCTTCGAGCGCGAGCCAACCGTCGTCGGCTCCCCCCGCAACCGGGAGCCAGGAGAGGTCGTCGACCCGGTCCACCCAGTTGATGACCTTCGGTGCCCGGTCAACGGCGACAGCCGTCGATGTCGGGTCGAACCCGACGAGTTGCGTCAGTTGTCCGAACAGTCCGAAGTCACCGCGTCCCGGCCGGTCCCCGAGCAGGAAGTCCCGTTCATCGAAGGTGGCTTGCAGGATGTCGAGCACTCGTCGGTAAGAGCCTTCGATGATGGGCTGGTTGGTGTCGGTCGATCCCACAAGCGCCCTTCGCATGATCTGGCGCGAGGTGAACATGTCGTAAGCTGCGGCTGCGTCGGCAGTGTTCACCTGCAGGTCCTGCGATAGGGGCAGGATCTTCCCGGCCTTGTCGATGTCGGGTTCATACGCCCAGCGGTAGTGGTACATGGCCTTGGTGAACCACTCGTCGGCGAAGTCCTCAATCAGCGCGTCGATGAACGCCAGCGCGGGATCGGCCGGGACGACACTCCGACCCGAGTACTCCGCTTCGAGCCGCATGATCTGGGGCGAGGAGTCGACCATGACTTCGGCGTCGGGGCCGTCTGTGTTTCCGTCGGCCCCAAGAAAGGCGATGACTGGAATGATCTGTACGGGGACTTCTGGCAGGTCGTCCCAGCGGGAGCCGCGCAGCACCCAGCGGAAAGGGATTCGGCGGTAACGCAGGACCGCTCGCATTTTGCGTGTGTACGGCGATCCGTACTGGCCGGCTAGCACTATCGGTTGGTCGGTCACGACATATTCCCCTTCGCTTGCAGTGCCGATTCGATCAGCTTGAACCCGAATAGGCGAACCCTAACGATGCACCCGAACATTTGCCAGTCAGAGACGCACTAGTTAACCTCGGCACAGCATGACCTACACGCTCTACGGCGCGCCGGTATCTCTATATTCCGGCAAGGCCCGTTCGTACCTCCGTTCCCAAGGCATCGACTTCGTAGAGACCTCACCAGGCAGCGAGCGCTACCTGAACCACGTCGCGCCCACGGTCGGGCGCTGGATCATCCCCTGCCTCGAGACCCCCGACGGCACCATCATCCAGGACGGCGCAGACATCATCGACCACTTCGAAAAGGGGGACGGCCGGTCGCTCCGTCGCTTCTCGGCGTACCCGGACTCAGCGGTCCTGCTGGCTGTCGCCCATCTGTTCGAGTTGTTCGGAGGCGAAGGTCTGCTACGCCCCGCGATGCACTATCGATGGAACTTCGACGACGAGAACCTCCAGTTCCTGATCTCGGAATTCGCGCTGCTCTCGCCGCTCTCACTGAGCGCTGAGCAGGCCGAACAAGCATTCCTCCACAGCAGCGGCCGGATGCGCAAGGCAGCAGTGGGTTTCGGTGTGACCACCGAATCCGCCCCTGCAATCGAGGCTGCGTTCGCAGAGTTCCTGGGCCTGTTCAGCGCGCATTTGGTGGATCACCCGTACCTGCTCGGTGGACAGCCGACTATCGGGGATTTCGGCCTGATCGCGGCGATGTGGGCCCATTTGTTCCGTGATCCTGCACCTCAGGCGCTGGTGAAACGCCGAGCCCCCCGCGTGGGGCGCTGGGTTGAGCGCATGACCACCAGCGATCCCTACCTGCACGAATACGGCGACTCGAGCGAACTGGTTGATGACACGGCCATCCCGGAAACTCTGCTTGCCATGATGCGTTTCGTAGCCGAGGAGTATCTGCCCGAGATGACCGCGCATGTCGACAGGGCCAACGAATGGCTCGCAGAGAACCCCGATATCAAACCTGGGACCAACGGTCTCAAGAACCCGGCAGCTCGTGGGCTTTCCGGCGGTGGAGGACTCACGGGGCGCGGCGCCGCCACCTTCGATTGGCGTGGGCAGAAGCTCACCACCAGCGTCATGCCGTATCGGTTCTGGTTGCTCCAGCGCCTCCATGACGACCTTGCCGCTGCCGACGCGGACGATCAAACCCGGGTGCGTGAGGTATTCCGGGCCGGTGAGGTGGAGGCATTCCTGGACCTGCGGACACTTCGGCGCGTCGCACGAGTGAACCACCTCGAGGTCTGGGTATAGCCGTGTCAATCGGTTCAACCCGCTTTGCTGAGGTCCAAATCTCGGAGTACGTTATGCGTGTTCAACTGGCAAATGATACCGAGCGGGCCGGTTCGCGAGTCGCGGCTGGCCGAGGAGGACTGACAGCATGACTAGTGGAGATGCGGTAATGCGCTCCTACGGGGCTCAACAACCGGTACCGACGTTCGAAGACCCGGCGTTCACCAAGCTCGACAAGCCACTCTCGCAAGCTCGTGTTGCGATAGTGACTTCAGCAGCTCTGCACCGGCCCGACCAGGATCGCTTCGCTCCGGCCGACAGCGGTTTCAGGGCGCTCGACCGTACCGACCGCGACATCATCATGGGACACTGGAGCCCCAACTTCGATCACACGGGCTTTCAAATCGACCTCAATGTCGTGTATCCGATCGACCGACTCGAGGAACTGGCCGCTCAGGGCGTCCTCGGTGATGTGGCGCCCCGGCATTTCGCGTTCGCCGGCAACCAACCTGAGACAGTCAGCGAACTGCGTCTCGACACCGGTCCGGCATGCGCGAAGGAGATGTTGGCCGATGCGGTCGATGTGGTGGTGCTGACGCCGGTTTGACCAGAGTGCACGCGCACCGTGAGTGCGCTCGCCCATGTGTTTGAAGCTGAAGGTCTGTCGACGATCGTACTCGCCTCCATGAAAGAGGTCGCGGAGCGGATGATGCCGCCGCGCACGCTCTACTGCGAGTTCCCGCTGGGCCGTCCGCTGGGTCGGCCTGACGACGTTGAGCTGCAGCTTGATGTCTTGAACCGCGCCTTGGCACTGCTCGAATCGGACGAGCCGGTATTTGAGACTTATCCGCTGGTCATCGAGTCCGAGGAAACACCATTGGCCTGCTCGATCCCACCCCGGTTCGATGCGTCACTGCCGCCCGCGGTCGACGAAGCACAGGGTCTGCGAGCGGCCTATGACCGATCGGTAGAGGCTCGAGGTGTCACTTCGGTCGGACGCGCTATCGACGCCGACAACGTTGTTGACGCGCTCGATGTCCTGCATCAATGGGCCGGAGGTGCGTCATGGAAAGAAACTCCGCTTCCGGGCGTGATCACGATCGCGGTCTGCCACGACATCCGGGCCTACTACAGCGAAGCCGCCCTCGAATTGGCGACAGGGCCGGCCCCGGGTGGCCGAGCAGTCGAATCCTGGTTCTACAACGAGACCGAAGCAGGCAAGACAATGATGGCGGCCCGCGCTCAACTCAAGGAGCAGGACGCGCCGTTCCCGTTCTGGTTCTACATGGCCCCCGCCCACCGCTAGCCTGGTTTCAGTTGTCATTACGGAAGCGAGAATCGACGGGCGCTTAACCTGGATCCACCGGTGGGTTGGTTGTTGGTGGTGTGGGGTCGTTGGGGGTTGGTGTGGTGTCGGGG
>VXYK01000065.1 GCA_009845995.1 Acidimicrobiaceae bacterium
CTCATTGATCGCCCCCAACGGCAACGCCACCTCAATCAACTTCGGCCGCTGTCCCCCATCGTCTGCCACGACCGCACACCCTACCCCAGCCGCTCCAGGACTCAGAAACACGAGCTAGCGTTAAGCTACACGGATGAAATTACACCCACGCGAGTTCACGGCCGAACCCAACAATCCGTTCGCCAACGACCAGCTCGGGCGAAGGGCGCAGGTCACGAGTTTCTGCCAGATGCTGATCGGCGCGGAGGGCCATGCCGTCGTCTCCCTCGACGGCCCGTGGGGGTCGGGAAAGACCGCCTTCGTCAAGATGTGCGCCGCTCATCTCCGATCGTCAGAAGTCCAAGAAACGCGCCCGGTCCGAGTCATCGAGTTCAACGCATGGCACCAAGGCCACACCGGTAACCCGCTCGTAGACCTGGTGTCGGCAATATCTGCTGAGATCAGCGACCCCTCCAAGAGATTGATCCAGACTGCGATCAAGTTGATAGCCGGAGGGGCTTCTCAGATGATCAGGGCAGCCAGCGGCGGCGCGCTCGACCTAGGGGCATTGACCGACGACAAGAACCAAGAGCTGACAGCCGCATGGGAACAGACCGAACAGGGAAGGAACGAGTTCCAAAGTCAGCTCGGAGCCGCGGCAAAGTCTGATGGGCTGATCCTGCTCATCGACGAACTAGACCGCTGCAAACCGACTTACGCGCTCGAACTCTTGTCGACCGTCAGGCATTTGTTTGATGTACCCGGCGTCATCGTCGTCCTAGCGATCAACAGAGCCGAGCTCGCCCACAGCGTGCAGTCCGTCTACGGACCCAATTTCAGCGCTGACCATTATCTCCGCCGATTTGCGGACCTGCATGTCCAACTGCTGCGACCGACTCAGCCGGCGCTGATTCCTCTGTTCCAACAACTAATCGGACAGGCTGGAGAGTCTTCACTTGGTTATCGTGGAATATGGGAAATGCTCTCGCTCGTGGGCGAGGCCCAAGGATGCGGTCTCCGCGACATCCAGCAGGCAGCTCATCACTACAGTGCGGTAATCGCAACTTATGGCACGACACCTCTCCGAGATCCGAACAACCTCCGTTATTCCATTGCGGCTTTGATCGCGTTCCGCGCGCTTGACCGCAATTCCTACCAAAGTATGACCAAGGGCCAAATCGACGGGTTCCAAGCAATAGCTGCAGTACGACAGTCTCTAACGCCTATGGGCGCGAGTCAGCCTTCAGTAGCCGACAAAGACGTAAAGGATCTAGAGGCCATATTGTTCGACTTTGCATCGATTACCCAACTCGATATCAACGAATTCCCACCTCCAGACCTTAAAGAGGACGATTTCCTTCGCGAATATCAATCAGCGATAGGGAGCGACGATGGCAATCCCGCCGAAGTCTTTCGGACGTACAAGAGTTGGAAAGACGCCATGTACTGGCTGTCCTCTCCAGAGAGTGTCAAGGCAATTACGATTCGCATCGACATGCTTTCCACCGCGTAATTCCACAGGAATTGGCTCTGGGAGCCGTCAGCGAAAGAGTCTAGATTTGATGGATCCACCGTTTCGCTTCCGTTCGTGAGTTGTCCGCGCACCTGTAGCGCGTCCTGACTACTGTCGCTGTATTGTGAGTACTGACTTGATACACCCCCGGGTGCGCCGGGAGTTCCGAGAATTGTCGTCCGCGTGGGGGACGCTCCGTCTGATTCGAGACGCATTTGAATCCGAAGGTTTCGTCGCGGGCAATGCATCCGACGAAGACGGACAGCGTCGGGGCTTGTTCGATGCCTACTCCAACGACATCGACTGGACCGACTACGAGCAGGTCAGCAGAGTCCTTCGGGTGTTTGAGGAGATCCTGTCTTGGTTGAACGGCGGAGACGAACAGACGCTAAGCAAGCTGCGTCGTTTGCTCGATCACGACGGCTACACCCTCGACGACCAGCGTCAGATCCGACAAACGTCCTATCACTGGGAACCGAAGCTACCGCTCGAGCACATTCGCGACGCCACTTCGATAGTGGAGCATCTCGGAAGACTCGACCCAAGCGATCCCCCACTCGCCATCAGTTCTGCAAAGGCGCTCGTTGAAGCAACTTGCAAACATGTGCTTGAAGAACTTGGGACGCCCTACCACGACAAGGCAGATATCCCCTCCCTGGTCAGATCGGTACAAAAGACATTAAAGGTCAGCCCCGACACGATCGCGCCGACGGCCAAGGGTCGAGAAACCATCGTGCGGATCTTGTCGAATCTCTCGCAGGTCACCGTGGGAATCGCAGAGTTGCGCAACGAGTACGGCCCCGACCACGGGCGCACACGGCCAAGCGGAGGCCTCGGGCCGCGACATGCTCAACTCGCGGTGGGGGCCGCCCACACCTACTGTTGCTTCTTGTTGGACACTCTGAATGCTCGCCAGAGCATCAAGGAATCATCATGAGCCTCAAGAATCAGCAAATTGGTGGCTGAGTCTGGGCCGTGGGAGAACGGAAACGGGCGCTTAGGCAGATGAGGCGGCGAGCGGCTGACGTTGGATCGCAGGCCAAGCGAGCAAAGTAACGCGCCATAGCTCTGTCACACCCAGAAAGTACAGTTTCACGTGTGATGAATATTCTCGCCCGACCGACGGACAACCGAAACCACTCTATGGGTACCTGATGAGTAGACGTGTGACTGTGGCTCAGCTCGCGGCCCGTGCCGACCTGGACCTGGACGACACGCTCGTGAGCCTGTGGGGTGCTGGGATAGACGAGGTCGACGATCCTGACGATGTAATACCTCCGAAGCTGCTCAAGACCGCAGAAGCCGCGCTTGGGATCGAGAACCCGCGACGGCAGACTCGAATCGACTACTGGTTGAAACGAACGGGCATGACACGCGATGAGTTCGTCGAGGATGTCGCTCAGATCGGCGTGCGAATCAAACCCAACGTAAAGACCCTTCCGAAGGGGGCCTGCGCCGCGTTCGTCGGCGATTCGAGTCGAAACCTCCGATGGATCCGAAAGCTCCGCCAGCAGAGCAACCCGCTGCTCCTGTCGACGATTGTCCTCCGTTCGAATGGGTAGACATTGGAGTCCGTCGAGAACTCACGTTTCTTGAAGAGCAAGATCTACTAGACATCCACGAGGCCCTAGTCAAGGACTTCGCATTGGACGATGATCCGATTTCTCCTCCAGGAGTCAAATCCCCAGAGCTCGTCAGCTCGGCAGTTTTTCGCCCGCAGACCGCCCACGGGAATCATCTCAAGTATCCAACGGTTGAGATGGCGGCAGCTGCGTTGCTCCACTCTGTCGTACAGAATCACGCATTCCACAATGGCAACAAGCGCACAGGGCTAGTTTCCATGCTCGCTTTCCTGGATCGCAATAATGTGATCGCAACCTGCGACCAAGATGATCTGTTCAAGTTCACGCTCCTCGTGGCCCAACATGGGCTCGTACCGCTGAGTTGTGACCAATTCGCAGATCGCGAGGTGCTCAAAATAGCCGATTGGATCAAGGCGAACAGTAGACGAGTTGAGAAGGGCGAACGACCGATCCCCTGGCTCAGACTGAGGCGCATTCTGAAAAAGTTTGACTGTGAGATCAGCCCTGCCAGCAAAGGAAGCCAACTCGACATTCAGCGCCAAGTTACGAGGCCAAGCCGACTAGGGAGAAAACGGACTAAACGGCTCAAAACTCACGTTGCTTGGGGCGGCGACGGTACAGAAGTTGCACGCAACACCATAAACAAGATCAGGACCGAACTTGAACTCGACGAACCGCACGGAATTGACTCTTCTGCATTTTACGACGGTCAGGCCTTGCCGGACGACTTCATCCAGCAGTACCGCACGGTCCTGCGCCGCCTTGCAAGACTCTGATCCGGTCGAACTGGAACCCACGCATGACCGGCTATCCCCGAACACATCGCAGCTTGGCACCCCGCAACCACAAACGGTCGACTTGGAGTGACAAGTGCGGATGACACCCGTAAAGACCAAGCCGATCTCAAGGCACATGCTGCTAAAGCTCCGAATGTGGGAAATCGGCCTGAGAATGAAGGAGCTGCGCCGCAACCCAGATGTCTGGCTCTTGGAATCGCCAAAACCCACCGTTGGCTCACCCTGGGAGCAGACGCAGATATTCGGACGAAACTTCGAGAGGGTCAACTCGCTAAGTCTCGCCCAATTGGCAAAGCTAGAGGGAGAACTGCGCCTTGAAGCGGCGCAGGACTACTTCGCAGGGTTGCGCTCGACCGCACGGACCCGCAGCGTCTATTCGGTCTACGTGATGAGTCGATCAACCATTGAAGCCTGCGCGTTCGCCGCTTGGGTATTCGACCCCAAGGTCCAACCTGGAGAGCGGATACTGCGAGGTCTCCTGCTCAGAGAGCAATCGCTCGAGAAGATGCTCCGGTCACTCCGAGCGATCAAGCAGGATCACTCCGACGAATTGGATTCGGAATACGTCGCGGAGATGGACAGAGTCAGAAGCGAAGGAAATATTCAGCTTCTGGGTGTCAAGCGGGCTGTCCGGGGGATCCACGCTGGCCTCGAACCAACAAGCGGACCACTACCTGAGCGATCACAGAAGGTTCCCAGTTCGACTAAGAGGATTCGCGAGATGCTCTTTGACGAGATGGAGATGCCACAAGGACTCGACGCCTACCCTCGGATGAGCGGGGTCGCCCATTCAGAAGCTCTTGCCATCACAAGCACTTGGAACTCGGACGGAGGAAAACCGTCGATCGACTACTACGACTTCTTGGTGTATCTGCATCTAGCACTTTGCGCCATCGACCACAGCCTGACCTGTCGTGCTGCATGCTGGGGTGAGACCTACAAGAGTTCGGGGTTGCACAAGGTCATCGACCGCGTAGAACGCATCCTTGATGGAGAGCCAAACGTGAAGATGATATAACGCGTCCTTCGAAGGGGTGACGATGCACCAAAGTCAGACGCTATCCCACGGGGCACGACCGGGCTTGGCAATCCTTGGTGTCGTTGACACTAGATGTCAGTTCCCGGTCGTCAGGTTTGAACTGCGGCCTTGATCGCGCGACCAGTGATCTTGTCCGCGCACACGTCCACGGTTTCGACCAACGCGATGTGGGCAAGTTGCATCACCTTGCGAATTGAAGCGCCTTCCTGATACTCGCTGAACAACTCTTCAATCGCCGACCAATCCACAACCGCGTCGAGTCGCTCGTTTGGGTCATGTTCGTTCAAGTGAGCCTGGATTCGTCGGTCCAGAATCTTGGCGAGATCGTCGGCTGTCGGTACTCGGGGAAGTCTGACTCTCGTGTCGAGGAACGTAAGCAACTCTGGATCTCCAAGCCCCGCATCTAGGTACCTGCTGTGCGTCGCCACGACCACCGCAGCATCCATTTCGGCGAGCCAGCGGATGGCCTCACCGAAGAAGCCCTCAATTGTCGAATCGTCTGAACCCACGGTCCAACGATCCGTGTCGTCGAATACGAAGACTGGCATGAGCGAATCATTTTGTATCAAATTGAGGCACAGCCGGATCACGTCGATCTTGTCCTCGAGCGTGTTCGATTCAGTCGTGGTGATCTGTTGCTCAATTTGCGATGCGAGGATTGCGTTCGCCAGCCAACGCGGAGTAGCGAAGCTCTTACTTCTCCGGTTCACATTCGTGACGTGTCGATGACGACCGAGCCGACTCCCGGTGTCTGGGGCGAGCCGACCGCTTTCTTCAGTCTGGCGCCGTAGCTGTGAGAGAATCGAGTCTGCGACTTGTTCTGCCTTTGTCGCTTCCTCTTCAAGCGAACGTACGGGAACCAGGATCGGCGCAACTTGCTCGGTTGTTGGTCCAAATACGTGGGACACGACACTGGTCTTGCCACAACCGCTATCGGCTATCAAAGCGATACGTTCTCCCCGCAGCGCGCCGTCAAGCAGCCTGCTTTCGACTTGGACTCCAGTTCCCATCGATTCGAATCGCACGTGGTACACGCCAACGTCGCTGTACTTCGGGGTCGGATCAAAGGCATTCGCCTCGGCCAGTGACCGGAGCAAACGGAGGGTCACTTCGAGTCCTTCGATGGTGGCTCAACTGTCGTCTGCGGAAGGTTCTCGTCCTTCCTCCTGAGAGTTGCGGATTTCGGATAGGCCGAATAGAGCTTGCGTCGACCTACGCGCTCGGCTCCCACTAGACCTTTCGCCTCAAGTTCAGCGAGGACCTGGACCACGCGACTACGGGTGACGTTGACCTCTGCAAGGAGTTGGTCGTCGCCTGCGTGCGTCGGTCCGTGCACGACGAGAGCGTCAAGAACCTTGGCAGGCGTCGCCTTTAGGCCCGCGCGCACCGCACTCAGTTCTTGAAGTTCGTTGGCTTCGCGCTCACGGTCTTCCGATAGGTATAGATCGCGGATTACCGACAGTGCCGCGCGGGGTGTGCAGGGAGCGAGAGAAGCCAGCGCCGAATCGGCCAATTGCTGCAGATCACGTCTTTCTTCGGGTGTGCCTGACTCGGCTCGGAACTGGACCATTTTCTCCAGGCTTGAACAGTCGAATTGAGTCAGCTCGACCGCTACATCAAAAAACGAGTCAGCAGGTGGTTGAAGATGCGCGCTTGTGCCCGCGACGACCCATTGGATAGGCAGTTCCCAGACGCTGTCGCGCCAGCGACCGAACAGTTCATGGACACTCGATTGGTCGATGTCGTCAACGAGGACCACGTACAGGGACTGGTCGTCCTGTTGTTTCGCAGCTGCTCGCAAATAGCGGAACGGATCCTCCGCTACCAGCGACTTCGTGCCGCCGAATACCTCCACCGCAGACGTAAGTGGATTCGGTACCCTCCGACTGAGCACGCTCTTTTTGATGATCCGCCGCTCTATCTCGTCGAGTCGCTCAGCCAGTCCGTCGAAACCCATCAACCGGGCATAGCGGGCTTCGGGACTGTACCGCTGGACTTGTCTAAGGAACGATGTCCGGCCGATGCCAGGGGGTCCGTGCACGTAGACGTTGAGTCCAAGTCTCAGAGCCCGTCGTACACGTCTCAGTTCCAGGCTACGATCAACAAACAGGGCGTGATCGATGTCCGAAGTTCCGAGGGCCCGTTGGCTCAGTAACAACATTCACACAATTTACTGTAAGAAATGTGAATTCGCAAATATCCAATCTACGAAGGGGGATCGTCCCAGACAGGGGCGGTTCCCCTTGACACTCTCATGCGGCGCGTCCGTTGTCGACCGGGAGGCGCAGATCCGGTCGTTCACGTAGCAGCGATGGGAGGCATGAAGGTGAACATGATCTCTGTGTTCGGACCCCAGAACCGGCCATTTCGCGTGACCAAACCTGCCATGCGGAGTCGGTTGAGGTCGCGACTCAGGGTTCGGGGGCCGGTTCCTGCGTAGAGGGCGGCGAGAACCGGGGAGAGCAGAGTCAGGTCTTCTCGTAATGTTCCCGTGAAAGGAAGCATCGCTAGAACCAACTCGCGCTGGCGGTCGTTGGCTCGGCTGGTTGGGAACTGATCCATCGTCTCATGTACGAAGTTGGTCCAAGAGACATCCAGCTGCTGTGCACGCACCCGTCTAATTTGCTCTCGCAGGCCGTCGATCAGCCCCTGCGCGGCATACGCCACGAAGCGAAGCGCCGACTTCGTACGGCTGGCGGCCTCCAACTCCCGGTAGTACTGATCCCGAGTGAGGTTGTAGTGGTTCGACAGCAGATGTGCCGCCAACAGGGGCATTCGTCTGGATCGGGCCAGGAGCATGAACTCCAGCAACCGAGCGGTCCGCCCGTTGCCGTCTCCGAACGGATGGATCCAGGCAATGTGCAGATGGGCGTATACCGCCTGGACGACGGTGAGCGCAAAGCCAGTCTCAGGATCATCAGAACCAAAGATGTCACTTTCAAGCCACTCAGCCAGTCGATGAGTCAGATAACGGCAATCCTCGGCCGGCGCTCCCCGATAGTTCCCCACTGTCACCGAATGGGCTCGAAACGCCCCCGGCTCAACATCGGGACTGTGCTCGGTCGCAGCCAGAACCCGGCGGTTGTAGTCGCAGATCATCTCCGTGGTGACAGGACCTAGCGTCCCGTTCGCCGTCTGCGCAGCGATGTCGGTGAGAGCATCGAGAACGTTTCGCACCTCGCGTTCCTGGTAGGCCCGCGAAGGCGGTGCGGTGAACTCCCCGCGGTAGATGCCGGCGACCTGATCCTCACTGAGGGTGTTGCCCTCGATGGCGGTGGTGGCCTGGGCGCCCTTGATCAGAGCGACCTCATTCATGTGCTGGGCGACGTCGGGCTTCAACGGAGTATCGGCAATCTGCTCACAGACAGCCCTCGCCTCGCCTAGGAGCATCCACGTTTTCGGCGGCAGATTGTTCACGTCCGTCGCGCTGAACGTGATCCACGGGTGCGACTCTTCGTACGCCTTCATTCGCCGGATGCTACTAACTAACCCCTATTTTGTCCATATCGTTGTCCACTAGTTTGTCCCAATATGTCAACAATTCGTCCCTCGCTCCTCAACGACCTGGTATTGAACATGGGACGCTGGTCGGCAGAGGACACATGGGATGTGCCATGCAGTGTCATACCCTTTGGTTAAGTTATAGTCATGTTCGATTTGATGGTTCGGCAGGCCAGAGACTTGGCGGTTGCGGGTTTGACCCGCTCGGAGTTGACGGCCGTGGTCGAGGGCGCGGGGCGGGTGGTCGCGGCAATGACTTCGCTGCAGGCACGTTGCGCCACTGAGATCGATGGGTTGGATGATGGCGGCGTGAACTCCAAGACGGTGCTGCGTGAGGCCGGGCGGATGTCCACTCGTAACGCCAATTCGGTCGCCAAGACCGCCGCCGGGCTCGCGGAGATGCCGAAGTTGGCGGAGTCGCTGGCTGGCGGGAAGATCACAGCTGAGCATGCGGCGGTAGCGGTCGGTGCCGCTGCCAAGACTTCTGCTGAACAAGTTGACGAGCAACTGTCAGGGATTGCCGAGGGTGCGTCGGTTGACATGTTCGCTGAGCATTCTCGGCGTTGGGTGAACCGCAACCAGTCAGACGATGGCGAAGAGCTGCATAAGCGTCAGCGGCGCAACCGTTGTTTCAAGGACTGGGTGAACGAGGACGGTATGGGTGTGTTGGTTGCTGAACTGGATCCGACCAGCTATCAGACCGTGCGCAAAGCGATCAACGCCGAATACGACCGGTTGTGGCGAGACGACGGCGGACGCGACGGCACCCCCGACGATGTCCGCACACCACAACAACGCCGTGCGGACGCGTTCGTCTCGCTGGTCACTAACCCCAACAGCGCTGGGCCCAACAGCACCCGAATGCAACTCACGGTCATAGCCGACATCGAGCGCCTACGAGCCGAGAACCCGACAGGTGTCGCTGAGATAGTCGGCGGTGAAGCACTGCCGCAGTCCGTGTTGGAACGTCTGATGTGCATCTCAACCGTCACCGGAGTCGTCTTTGACGGCAAGGGACAACCCATCTGGGTGGGACGCGACAAACGGTTCCCCACCCAAGCCCAGATCAAAGCGATCATCGCCCGCGACCAGCACTGCACGGGCTGCGCGGCAGGTCCCGAACGCTGCGAAATCCACCACATCGTGCCTTGGGAACACGGCGGACTAACCGACATCGACAAGATGTGTCTGGCATGCCCGAACTGCCACCACAACATCCACGACCACGGCTACATCGTCATCAAGACCAAGACCGGCTTCAAAATCATCAACCCCAACAACCCACCAAACGGCCCCTGAACTCCATACAACAGCCCGCCGTTGATGGTGGGTTAATTCGACGGCTGCAACGGAGAGAATTCGCTATCATCCGTGCTGCTCGACGGTCCGGCTAGTAGGTGCAAACCGAATGCAGCCGACATACCGCTTGCAACGGGATCCCGGAACGCACGGGGTCCCAATATTCTCGCCCTCTTGTGGGCAAGATCCGGCCGACGCGGGCACACGAAAAATAATCGACGCCCTCTCGCTCAACGCCCTAGGTGAAGTACTGGTCAGGTCGGGCTAATGGACTTGGCCAGGAGATCGGCGACGCGCAGCGGGACGGTGGGTTGGGCTTCGTGCATCGTCACGCCCTCGAAGGGGCGGATCAGGTAACGGACCTCGGGCTCGGCGTCGGGTTCGTTGGGAACCGAAACCACGGCCAGCCGCCACACGTCGGGGCTGCACTGGGCTTGGCCGACCTGAGTCTTGCTGACGCTGATCTGCTCCGTGCCGGGCAGATGGCCCTTCACCTCGATGAGGTAATGCACGCCCTCGACCGGGTCGAACGACAGCACGTCGAAACCGGGATTGCCGTGCTCCTGCTCCTCGGGCCGGCGGCCCAGCGCCCGCTCCGCCTTCATCACCGCGGCCACGGCGCGCCGATCAGTTTCCATCTTGTCGGCGGTGGGCTCCGGATCGGACGGCTTCCCCTCCAAATGATCGAGCAAACCCTGAGGAACAACCAGCGCAGCGCCAACCACAGTCGGAGGGCCGTTATGCAGATCGGCCTCAGAAGCAAGCTCCAAGCGGCGCTGCGCCAGACGAGCCACCAACGCGTCAGCCCGAGCGCGCGCGTTCCCCGAATTCAACCGAGGCTTGCCACCCGCAATCTCCTGAGCCTTGATCTCCTCAGTTCGTACGTCCCAGTACCGAATCTCTGCCTCCAACCGCTCCCTCACCGCCTCCTCAACCCGAGCAGTCCGGTTAGTAACAACCGTGCGCACCTCCTGAAAATGCGGATTGGCCATCTTCTCGATCGCCCAATCACGAGCACCGACCTCGGCTGTGTGTCCAGCCCAATCGAGATCAAGACGGCCCTCAAGCAAAGCCTCCTGTTCGCCACTCAGAGACGCATAGTTGAGATAGGGCTGACCTCCAGGATCACGGGCGCTGCCGTGCCGGTCGATCTCCACATACTGAAACCTCCGAGACACCACCTGACGGCTCCCGTGAACCAAGCGTCCATCGGTGACGGAATGGTCAAGAAAGACCAGCAGCCTCGGTTCCACGGAAGAATCCTTGGGGTCGACCAGAATCGCGCCCCGCCGAAGAGTCTCCCCATGGTCCTTTCTGACCTTCCGAAGCACGGCCGTGAGCAGCGGGCTGCCCGGCGACACAAGTTCGGCTTGAACATTCGCCGCCGGATTGGTAGTCGTTCCACCAGAATCCGAGCGAGACCGGTCGGGTTCAATGTGGGCCTTGTCGAAAGTCACTCGGGAGTAACGGTCATGCACCGGCCCGAGAGCAGGATCGGCGGCTGCCCGCACCGCCGCCGGGACACGGGTGATCTCGAACCGGCCACTCTCTCGGCCCGTTATCCGTCCGCCGTACAAACGCAGCGCCGTCGAGAAGAACGTCTCCACGAACCATGGCAACAATCTGCGGGCACGAGCCACGGCCATCGCCCGGCGAATCTCATCGTTGGCCGCTGGATCGCCAACACCCGATACCAAAGCCCGCTCTTTCAACACGCCCTCGAGCTGCACCCCGATATCGCCTTCGATCACCTCGTCCATCCAGATCGCATGCGCTGGATCAGCATCCGAACGAATGGCCTGCATCAACAGTTCCCGCAGCGAAACGTTGATCTGCGAATCGCCGAGCACGTCGTAAACCTGGTCACCGAACACGCCACGCTGCTGCTCGATCTTGTCGAACAGGCGCTGGAACACCTGACCCTCCCGAGTCTCGTGCGCCACCAGGTTCCACATATGGCAGGGCCGACTCTGACCGATGCGATGGATTCGACCGAAGCGCTGCTCGATGCGGTTCGGGTTCCACGGCAGGTCGTAGTTGACCATCATGTTGGCGACCTGCAAGTTGACACCCTCACCAGCGGCGTCGGTCGCCACCAGCACCTGTGCTGTCGGATCCACCCGGAAACGGTCCTGGATCGCGCGCCGGTCGTGGCGCTTGATCCCGCCGTGGATGACGACCACCGCGTCAGGACGACCCAACTCAGCCGCAATCCGCTCCTCCAAGTAGGTGAGCGTGTCCTTGTGCTCAGAGAACACAATCAGCTTGTGCGCGGCCGCGTCGTCAAGGGTCCCGTCCTCGCTCCGGTCGGAAGCGGCGAAGCGCTCAGAACGCAGCAAGTCCCTGAGCTGGACCCACTTGGTGTCCTCACGACTGGAACGAACCCCGTCGGCCAACTCAACCAATCCCTCCAATTCCTGAATCTCCGCCGCAAGCTCATCGGCGGTGCCTGACGCGGTAGCAGCGTCGATCACTTCGCTCTCCAGTCGCTCCCACTCATCATCGCTGTAGTCGTCGAAATCGAAGTCCTCAAGGTCTGCGATCCGCACGCCCCGCGGCAAGTCGACCACAGGAACAGGATCACCCGAAGCAGCCAGCCGGCGCAGTTCCGCCTCCTGATCGGCCAACCGGTCCCGACGGCGACGCAACGAGTGATAGATCGCCGCCGGAGACGACGCCAGCCGACGCTGCAGACCGGCCAGAGCGAATCCCACCATCAACCCACGACGATCGCCGCCCTCCTGCATCCGCAGGGCCCGATTCATGCCGGTGCTCACATAATTCGTGACCGCTTCGTACAACTCGGTCTCGCGCGGCGAAAGCTCGAATTTCAAGCTGCGGGCATGACGCTCAGGGAACAAGCGACGACCCTCGAACGTACGCAGGTTCTCCTTCACTATCCGGCGCATCACACCAGAGGTGTCGGGCATCTCCGGCGCCTCGTCGCTGTTGCCACGCTTTCGCAGCTGGCCCTCGAAAATATCGGGATCAACTAAAGTCATGAAGGCCAAGAAGTCATCGTCCTTGCCGTTGTGCGGAGTCGCGGTCAGCAACAACAGGTGCCGGGTGCGCTCACGCAATGCCTCACCGAGAACAAACCGCTTCGTGCGGCGTAACTCCCCGCCATAGCGGTGCGCCGACATCTTGTGGGCCTCATCAACGATCACCAAGTCCCACTCAGAACCCTTGACCCTGTCCAACATGTCGTCTGACCGAGAAAGCTGATCGACCCGTGCGATCAACAGGTTCTTCTCAACGAACGGATTTCCCGTACGCGAGTCCTCCACCGCGGCGCGCGACATCAACTCGAAGGACAACCCGAACTTGTCCCACAACTCGTACTGCCACTGCTCCACCAAACTCCCCGGTGCCACGATCAGGCAACGGACCACATCGCCACGCAACATCAACTCGCGGATCAACAACCCGGACATGATCGTCTTGCCCGCACCCGGGTCGTCAGCCAGCACGAAGCGCAACGGCCGAAGCTCGAGCATCCGGTTGTAGACCGCGTCAATCTGGTGCGGGTATGGCTCAATGTTGGACGTGTCGACCGCTGCGAAAGGGTCGGCCAGATGGGCTTGCTGCAACCGTTGGGCCTCCGCTGCGAGCTGGAACATCGCTCCGTCGGCGTCGAAACTCCACCTCCGTTGATTCGCCGCACCAAACCCCGCCAGATCGGCTACTCCGATGATCCGATCACCGAGCCGCCCGTCACCCGTGCGATAGGTGAGAGTCGCCGATCCCGGGCCGTGCATCTCCACTGCCACAACGGTCACTTCGCCATCCGCAACCACACCCTCCAGCCGCATCCCCGCAGCCAGATCGTCGAACTTGAGCGTCACGAGGTTCCCATCCAACCCTCACCCCATTCACGCATCGCTCACCCTCCAATTCGACCAGCCCAGATCGTACACCGGCATCAACTCAACCTTCCTGAGGGTGATCCAGGTAGCCTCTTTTTCGTGGCCGGGGTGCAACGGTGACGCGGGTGAGATTTGAGCAGTTGACACTGCTCGCTGTCGCTCTGGTACATGTCGTTGTGCAACTGGCGCACGGCTACAGCCACATCGTCGCAGACGTGCCGAACACCGCCGTGCAATGGGTCTTCATCCTTACCGTCATTGTCGTGCTGCCGCTCGTTGCCGTTGCTGTGGCCTTTCGCAGGGACGTACGGCTCGGAGCCTCGCTGTTCGCCGTTTCAATGCTCGCTTCCTTCTTCTTCGGATACCTGCTGCACTTTGTGATCGACAGCCCCGACCTGCACTCGAACGTCGTCGGCGAGCACGAATCCATCTTCTTTCACTCCGCGCTCAACTTGGCACTGATCGAACTCGTCGGATTCGTGTCCGGACTCCTGATCGCAATTCGCAAACGCTGACCTACCCCAGCGCTAAACCTGGTCGTGTTGGTCGGGTGCTTGGGCGTTCAGCCAGTCCTCGAGACTGGCGTCCTCCCAGTCGTCGGGGCCATACACGGTGCGGGGCAGCGGAGTCATCAGGTGGGTGTCGCCACCGGTGACAAATTCGGCGGAGAGTCGCTCCCAGTCAATGATCCGGTCATCGGCGGTCCCCTCATCGCACAGACCCCGAGTCGTGTCGCGGTTCTGATGGAAGGTGACATGCGAGGCGATGTCGGTAGCCCACACCATCACCACCTCGTGCTGGTTGTTGAGCACCTCGTACAGGCCGGTGGGACGGTGACCGTAGTCGGCCATGAGCGGAACCCGCTGCTCTACCACCGCAGCCAGGAACTCCAGCGGCGCGCCCGGCCGCACAGTGAGAATCTCGTTCACGAACAGCGTGCCTTTGATGCCCGCCTCGGCTATCTCGGTTGTGCTCGGACTACCCGGCACTCCCCCGCACAGTCGGTCGAAGCCGCCGGAACGCCACTGGGCAGCCTCGTCCCACCATTCTCCGTAGAACGCCTTGCGCCGCTTCAGATTGAGCCGATCAAGGTTCTTGGCCATGCCCTTCCAACCCTGCGATCCAATGTCCCAGATGTTGATGACCTGGGGCCAGCGACCTCCTCCCGCACCCAGGATATAGAAAGCGCCTTGGAGTCCGAACATCTCCGGCATCCGCAACACCGGGTCCTGCCACAGGTGCTCCATGTAGTCATACTGGCCCTGCCCGACAACGTCGATCACCTCATACAGATACAGATCTCGATTCACTGCTGGACTCCCCCTTGCTGGATCCGCTGTCTCTCAACGCAGCACCCCGTCGACGTTACCCACTCGGTATCTACCCGGTCGTCCTTCTCCTTCGCCTGAACCAGAAACACCGGTGAATCAGACATTTTCGAGACAAGCCAGCGGCGGTCACCATGGCACGCCACGACCTAGACGGACGCTACGACCACGCCGGGAGCGTGTGCTGCGAGCGCCCTGAGATCGTCGAGATCAGTGCTGAGTGCTATTCCGTTGGGTTCAGCCATGGCGACGATCACCGCGTCAACTGCTGTGATCGTTGACACCCGGTCAGACAGGGTTCTCAATTCGGCTGCCCTGCGAGCCAAGCGCCACGGCAATGCCTCGTCAATATCGCATGCCTCGTTCAGGAATCGCTGGGTGAGTACATCATCACGCTGGCGTCCAGACAAACACTCGACAAGGACGACAGACGGGACAACAGGTGGCCAAGGACCCTCCTGTTTGAGGAGTCTTAACCGTGCGGCCGTTCTTTCGTCCCGACGCGACAGTCGAGAAACGGCCCCAGAGTCGAGAACCAAGCGCATCACTCAGACGCGCGTGCCGCCCGGGAGCTCTCAATGCGATCCCAAAACGCCTTCGCTTCTGCAATCGCCTCGTCGGACGGTTCACCAACCTCCTCAATAAGATCTGCCAGGTAGCGGTCCGCTCTCTTTGCGAGCGGCTGCCGACGCTGTTCAGCTGCCGAGCCACCGCGGAGTTCGGTGCCTTGGCCGACACCTCCCGAAACGTCTCCGGGTTTGACTTGCGGGGTCATGATCTTCTCGTCCAGTTCTTTGCCGAAACTCAGTGCACCAAGGCTAGCCGTTGATGATGTGGCGGGTTTCGCTGCAGATTGGAAACCCTCACCAGCACTCTTCGGTTTGTTAATCATTGACATAACATGAAACATACTATAAATTAGTTACTGGCACACCGTTGAACACTCCAAGGGATCTACTCAGAGAAACAAAGCGGTCATCGCCGACACGCTTGATCGCTAGTCTCCCGGGATGGACGCAGCGCACACTACCGACACAACGGAGCCGGCTTCGGAGCGGGTAACAGTGCGGGCGCCATGGCGAACGGGGCCGCTATGAGCTGGCCGACGTGCTGCAGATCCTCGACGCCGGGCTGATAGCGCACGTTGGTGTCTCCACCCCTGACGGGCCGCTGGTACTGCCCATGGCGTACGGACATGACGCCGAGAACCTCTACCTTCACGGTGCCGTCGCCAACCATCTGCTCGGTGAGGGCGAAGGCCAAGAGATCTGTGTGACCGTGACCTGCGTCGACGGGCTGGTAGTGGCGCGAACACCGTTCCACAACTCGATGAACTACCGCTCGGTGGTGGTGCGGGGAAAGGCCCAGCGCATCACCGACGATGAACACAAACTCGCGGCGCTCAAGCTCGTCACCAACCACATCGCCGAGATCTGGGACACCGGGCGTCCACCCTCAGAAACCGACCTGCGCAAGACGCTGGTGTTGCAGATGCCGCTGACCGAATCATCAGCCAAAGTTCGCAGCGGAGACCCGATAGACGACCCCGAAGACATGGCCGGTCCCTGGTGGGCCGGTGTGGTGCCTATCGCTACACGCTTCGGGCCGCCGGTAGTCGCGGCAGACCTCACGGCCGACAACAACCCTCCTGAGGGGTCTCCTCCATGTCAGGTCGCACCCCAGAAGAACGTCCGCGACTCAAAGCCGACTGACGCCCAGCCCCGGTGTGGCAACACCGTCACCCGGCGAGCGCCGAACGAATCGGCGAAGATGGAGCATGGCCAGTGCAGGCGACGAGCAGAACCGAAGCCGACGGAGCTTGCGCAAGAAGAACGGCCGCGCTGGAGGTGAAGAAGCCCACCGTCGGCGGCGTCTTGCCATGGTCGACAAGCAGATCAAGAAACGGGGCGTGGTCGACCCGCGAGTGCTGGCAGCCATGGCGGCCGTGCCGCGGCACCGGTTCGTGCCCAAAATGCTGACCAAGCAGGCCTATGCGGATCACCCATTGCCCATCCCGGCCAGTCAGACCATCTCGCAGCCCTACATGGTGGCGCTGATGGCCGAAGCCGCCGAGATCTCCCCGAGCGACCGTGTGTTGGAGGTGGGCACCGGCTCGGGCTACGGGGCTGCGGTGTTATCGGAACTGGCAGCGGATGTTGTGACTGTGGAGCGCCACCAGAAATTGGCCGACGCGGCCCGAGAGATGCTGGACGAACTCGGCTACGACAATGTGACCGTGCTCAATGCCGATGGGTCGCTCGGCTATCTCGCTCGCGCGCCGTATGCGGCGGTGGTGGTCACGGCGTCCTCCGAGACCATCCCTGATCCCCTGGTTGAGCAACTCGCCGACGGCGGACGCCTTTTAATCCCGCTCGGATCGCTGGGCGAGGTCCAACACCTCACCCGCCTGAGGAGAACCGGCGACCAGTCGACTACCGAATCCCTCGGGTGGGTCCGTTTCGTCCCCCTGATCGAAGATCGCTAGTGGCGACGGACAGATTCCTGTCTGACTGCAAACCAGAGCGGCCGCTCGCGCCCGCTCCTAGCCTGAGTCTCGCAACCGACCTGAGCCGTCGATCCCGGCCGACGACGACCGCCGGTCCGGTGGTGCCAGGGCGCTACGGTGGGGGTATGGGTGCTGCAGTTCCAAGGGTCGTCATCGTCGATGACCATCGGTTGTTTCGCAGTGGCGTGCGGGTCGAACTCGGGGATCGGGTGAATGTCGTGGCCGAGGCCGACGATGTGGCCTCCGCGGTCTCTGTCATCGACCAGTGGCAGCCCGATGTGGTGCTGCTCGACGTCCACCTGCCGTCGGGGTCGGGGCGAGAAGTCATCGAAGCGGTCGCGTCGGGCCAGGTTGACACCCGATTTCTGGCTCTGTCAGTGTCTGACGCCGCGGAGGACGTGATCAACGTGGTGCGGGCAGGCGCTCGTGGCTACGTCACGAAATCGATCTCCGGGGACGACCTGGTCGACGCCATCATCCGGGTGAGCAACGGCGACGCAGTCTTCTCACCCCGCTTGGCCGGATTCGTGCTTGACGCCTTCACCGTCGGCAACGGCCCGAGCGAGGAGGAGGCCGACGACGACCTCGACCGCCTCACACCACGAGAACAAGAAGTTCTGAGACACTTGGCCCGCGGCTATACGTACAAAGAAATCGCCCGCCGGTTGTCGATCTCGATCAAGACGGTGGAGACCCATGCCTCCGCGGTGCTCCGCAAGCTGCAGTTCTCGAACCGCAACGAACTGAGTCGCTGGGCCGCTGCCAGACGAATCTGGTAGCGCCCGCCGGTTTTGCTGGGGGGCGGGACCGGCGAAGCGCTACCTTTTTGGCTGTGGGGTTGGGGGGATCACCCACCGCCAGATCTGAGGCCGAGGGTTAGTGGACGACCGGAGGTCGGCTGATGACGCGAAGCGTGTAGTCCGACACGCCACCAAACTGATAACCCGGACCAAAGGCCGAGCGAAGTGTCGTAGCCGTAACTGAGGATGGATTCGGGTTGATGTTCATGACTGAATTATCGGCCAGAAATCAATATGACACAACTAAATATTCTTTGTAGTTTTCATCAATAGTTGTCATGTTTCGACTAGGGTACTCACCCAATGCAACTGGACATCGAATCACTGAGAACCTTCATTGCCGTCATAGACCTGGGCGGCATGACCCGGGCCGCCGAATCCCTTGAGGTCAGCCAGTCCGCGGTCAGCTGGAAGATCAAACGGTTAGAAGAAAAAGTCGGCCGTGACCTGCTGATTCGTGAAGGTCATTCATTGCGTCCCTCGCGCGACGGGCGAGAACTTCTCCACTACGCACGGGCCATGGTCGGCACACACGACGAGGCAGTTCGCCGTCTCGAAAGCTCAGAACTGACCGGCACCGTCAAGGTCGGCACTCCCGAGGAGATCAGCGCCGAGCGCATCTGTGCCGTGCTCTCCCGCTTCAACCGCATCCACCCCAAGACGTCGATCGAATTCTTCGTGGACCGTTCGTTTCGGCTCAGTTCGATGCTGGCCCTCAGCGAGCTCGACGTCGCCGTGCTGCAGGTGCTCGAAAATAACCTGAGGCCGGAGGACAAGATCCTCTGGACAGACCCGCTCATCTGGGTCTGCGCCCCGGACTGCGCCTACGAAGAGGGACCCGTCCCCCTGATCACCTTCGGCGAGGGCGGGTTCTACCGCCCGCTCGCACAACAAGCTTTGACCAACGCGGGAATCCCGTTCACGATCACCTTCTCCGGACCGAGCGCGGCGAGTGTGATCGGTGCTGCAGAAGCGGGCCTGGGTGTGGCCGTTCTCGCGGAGTGCTCTGTGAGAGGCGACCTGATCCGCTGGCCCCGAGCCGAGTCGATTCCCCCGCTCCCCGACTCGATGTATGTGGCGCGTGCCGCAGCCGGGGAGCCCTCGGTGGTCGCAACCGAACTCATCTCCGACATCGTCAGCGAACTCCAAGCCTGATGGCGTGCCCCGCCGGCGCTCAGCAGTCAGAGGCCGGTTTCGTCTTGCCGATACGGACGTAAATCTCTTCGGGAATGTCCTGCGGACGTCTATAGACGTGATGCACGCACGGTTCTCCGGCACGCTCCGGGGGGAACTCGACGGTTGTGAGCCGTCCCGTCATCTCCACGGCCCGAATCTCGTTGTTGACAGAACAATGGGCGCAGTACACCCAGAGCAAGTCCCGGCCGAATGTGCGAGGACCGGGCTCTGTCAGTTGCAGGAGCGCCGCATCGCCTTCGTATGCACCGGAGTCGATGAGCATTCCTCCGGTGCCGCAGCGGAACGACATTACGATCTTCTCGTCATCCTCTTCCAATTCAATCTCTGCGCCGTTCGCCAGCATCGCCCGCGCGACCACCTTCGCCCTGACCTCTGCGGGCACCGACCACCAGTCATTCTCGGGCTCCGCGCGACTTGTGAGATTGCGCTCACCGAACCGCCGAAGGGCCGCTTCGACCGCAGCCTCTCCCTCGGTCTCCCCTATCCACGACAGCAGCTCTGCGATCCAGCGAATCGAGTATTGCTTGAGCACATCGGCTTGTCGCTCGGCGCGACCGATCTGATCTCGCGCTTCGTCAACATCACCGTCAGCAAGTGCTTCACGCGCCAACACGAAATGCGATGAGCGATCAATATCGTCGAGCGTCACAGCCCCTGTTTTAGTCCAGAGCGCCGGACGCAGCGCCGAAAAGGCGGACGCCGGAGTCATGGTGCATGCTGTTGGCGATGACTTCCGATGTCGTATCGCCATCGTGTGACCTCAAGCGGATGCGCAAGCAGCGTCTGGCACGCCTGCGCGCCGAGATGGCAAATCAGAACGTCGACGCTGCGGTTCTGTTGCACGGACCCAATGTGACCTACGCGACAGGGTTCGTGCCCGACGCCGTAGACGCCAGCCACGTGACGTACCAACGGGCGGTGGCGATCGTTACTTGCGACCGTGTGCGACTGCACACGCACAACCAAACAGCGGACCTCGAGTGCGAGACCGGCTCGGCGTTATGGCCCGAACTCGACGATGACATGCAAGCGATGCGTGCCGCCGTTCAGGAATTGGCGGGCGACCTCGCCGGTCAGCGGATCACGATCGACTCGGTGAACGGGGCGATGGCCCGCTCCGGTCTGTTCGACGGCGCCCGACTCGTTGACTCCAATCGAGTGCTCGGAGCTGCCCGACTCGTCAAAACCGATGACGAAATCGCCTGCATCGAGCGATCACAGATCCTCACCGAGTGGGCCATGGAACCCGCACGGGAAGCATGCACCATCGGTGCCACACGCAGAGACGTAGCCGGAGTCTTCCTCGCAGCGCTACGAGGTTCCGGCGGTGACCACAACGAGATCGATCCCATCTTCCAGCCCATGCCGCGCGCCCAAAGCGACGGGCCCTACACCTCAAGTGGAGCTATAGCTTTCCCCACTGGTGTCGGCAATCCCACGTATGAAAAGGGCGACCTGGTGTGGGTCGATTCTGGTCACGGCTATCAAGGGTACGCCTCGGACTACGGGCGAACCTGGATCGTCGGGCGTGAACCATCGGCGGCGGAACGTTCTTGTTTCGACCGCTGGCTCACAATCACCCAAGCGTGCTACGACGCCATCAAACCAGGGGTGACGCTTGGCGATGTGGCACGGCAAGCGATCGCAGCAAACGGTGGAACCCGGCCGTGGTTGCCCCACTTCTACCTCGCTCACGGAGTGGGTCTCGAAAGCGCCGAGATGCCGATGATCGGCACTGACCTCGGCGATGAATTCGACGACAACTTCGTCCTCACCCCTGGCATGATCCTCGTGCTCGAACCAGTGATCTGGGACGATGGCATCGCCGGCTACCGCGCCGAGGAGATCGTCTTGGTCACAGACGACGGGAACCGGACCTTGTCATCGTTCCCCGGCTACGCCCCGTTCGATTCATGACCGAGCCTCTGAGTTTTCGCCGCCGAGACCGGGTGCTGGAAGCAATGGCTGCCCGCGGACTGGACACGCTCGTGCTCGGGCGCGCCGACAACACCTTCTACGCGAGCGGAATGAGAGGGCTGTGGACCGCGGGTACGCGTCCGTTTGGCGCAGGTTGCGTGGTCATCGCCGAAACCGGTCGCACCCATGTGTTGTCCACCTCCGACGCCGGACTCCCCGAAACCATGACCAAAGAAGACCTCTATTCCCTCACCTGGAACCCGCAGGTCATGGCAGGCCACCTCGCAGCCATCGAAGGGTTTGCCGAATCCACGCTTATCGGAGTCGACGAAGTCTCACCTTCGTTTGAACGAGCCATGGCACGGATCGCTCCGCGCGCAGACATCGTCCCGGCCGATGATCTGATGGCTGAGGTGCGCCGAATCAAATTCGACGAAGAGATCGAGCGGGTCGAGGCTGCCTGCGCGGTGGCCTGGTCGGGCGTCGAAGCAGTTCTCCAAACGCCGGGCAACCCAAACCCGATTGGAACGGCCATCGTGGCCATGGCAAAGGCAGGCACCACCGTCCCCGCATCGGCGCCAACCGTGCTGCGCCGCGGCGACGAAACGATCATCGACCTTGGAGTTCTGCTCGACGGTTACGAAGGCGGCGTAGGAGGCACCTTTGTCTACGGACAACGCCAGGCAACAGCGCCGATCGTCGACGCCTGCCGCTCCGGGGCCAACCATGCCGATCTCGCCAACGCAGCGGCCGGGCCCTGGCTCGTGCGAGGACTCGGCATGGGATTCGAGAATCCCGTACTCGACCCGGGTCACGGACACCGCGAGGTTCTCGAATCCGGAATGGTATTGAGCGTCAGCCACCGCGATCATCGTGATGTGATCGCTGTTACCGACGGCCCGCCACGCATACTGTCCACCCGACCCGCCTCACTATGACCGAGACCCCCATGCGAAACGCCAGACTTCAACCGATAGCCAACCGCAGACACTCAAGACACGCGGCGAGCGACCACCGATCGGTGTCGGCATGAGCGGGCTGCTCGAGGGCAAGGTCTCGTTGATCACCGGTGCCGGTGCCGGAATCGGCGCCGCGGTCGCCAGACGATTCGCCGCCGAGGGCGCGGTTCTCTGGCTCAACGACCTCAACCCCACAGCACTCGAAGCGATCGTGGCCGAAACCGGGGGCCGCGGACTCGCAGGGAACATGTCTGATTCAGCGTTCGCAACACATTGGGTGAACGAAGCCGCCGCGCAGCACGGCCGCATTGACGTGCTCTACAACAACGTCGGCGTCTCCCGAACGGGACTCATCGGCGAGCTGAGCGACGAAGACTGGCGATTTCAACAGCAACTCACTCTCGACACCGTGTTCTTCGCGACCCGTGCAGCGCTGCGCCACATGGAGCGCCAGCGCCGCGGCAGCATCGTGTCGATCTCCTCTGGCGCAGGCATCGGCGGACAGTACCGACTCGGCGGATACGCCGCTGCCAAGGCAGGCGTCATCTCCCTGATGGAGACGGTCGCCACTGAATACGGTCACCTCGGCATCCGCGCCAACTCGCTCACACCGGGCCCTACCGCGACCGAGCCGCTGCTCGAATACCTCAAGAACCAGCCTGGCGGGGTCGCTGCCCACACCGCGGACCTGAACCTGGCTCGACTCAGCGAAGTCGAAGAGATCGCGTCCACGGTCGCCTGGCTCGCCTCCGACGAAGCTTCAAACGTCAGCGGCATCTGTTTGCAGTGCAACATCCGCTCCGCCAGCAGAAGGCCGACGTGAGCGATCCGCTGAGCGCCTGGCACGCGGCATGCGAGCGATTGAAAGCCCTCGGGAAACAACTCACCGAGGCACCGTTCGCCGTCGACCCTGTAGGGCAACTCGAAGGTTTTGAACATCTCGCCGATCAACTCACGCTCTGGCTCGCCTGGGAAACGCTGCACGCGGATGCGACACGGCCCTTCTTTCATCGCCACAACGACCTTGTCAGCCAATGGGGCGGACCCAACAACGACAACACCTACCGGCACGCTCGCATAGACCCCGACCGGCGCTACCGGATCGTCGGTCGCATGCATTCCTGTGAGGAGTTCCTGCTGGCAATCCGGGCGGGTTTCATGCACCGCCCGGTTTGGGGCACGGTGGCACAGCTCACCGCCACCGACCACGGAATCAACGAGGGCGACGACTTCGAGCTGCTATTGGGCGGCGACAGCGAAGGCGCCGTTGAACTGCCAGACAGTGCGGTGATGGTCTCGATCCGCGAGTACTACTACGACTGGCGACCCCTCGAACCGGCGACGTTCACCATCGAGTGCCTCGACCCGGAGCCGCCCGCGGCGCTCACCGCCGCTGCCTTCGAGACGCGGCTGGCCGAATCACTCACCGAGATCGAAGAGTCGATGAGCTACTGGAACGACTATCTGGCCACAAATCGGGCCCGGCGAACCGACAACTCGTTCGCCGATCGCACGGTCGATGTCGGCAAGGGGCTCGCGGCTGCCCGCTACGAGTTCTGTTTCTGGGACCTCGCAGCCGATGAAGCGCTGGTGATCGAGTGCGAGCAACCCGACGCCCGTTACTGGTCCGCACATCTCTACACCATGCACAACTTCGAACCGGTCGATCCGTACGGCCACATCAGCAGTCGCAATCAACGTCAAGTCGAGGTTTCTGCCGATGGCCGGGTGCGGTTCGTGCTGAGCAGCACCGATCCGGGTGTGCGCAACTGGCTCGACATCGCCGGCCGACGCATCGGCTTGTGCACTCTGCGCTGGTTCTGGCCCCACAGCGAGTCCCGGCCCGAGCCACTCACCACCGTCGTCGGTGTCAACGAAGTCCGCTCGCTCCTCCCCGCCGACACGGCGACCTTCACCCCAGCCCAACGCCAAAGCGAGACCAACGCCCGCCAAGCCCACCTCCGCTGGCGCTTCCGAAGCTGAACCACGAGTCCTGTCAGGAAATGAAGCCGACTCGCTCCCGAAGCCATCCGGCAAGACCCTGTTCGTCCATTTCCCCGGCGGCGACCGCGAGCATCGTCCGTTCGGCGTCATCGACATCGGGAGGATCAGGATCCCAGACCCCATTGTTGCAATCGACGAATACGACCAGAGCGGCCCAGGCCGCTCGCTTGTTCCCGTCGGGCAGGGGATGGTTGCGAGCGAGCCTCCAACACAGGACAGCGGCCTTGTCGAAAACGTCGGGATAGAATTCCTCATCTCCGAAGCCGGCCATCGGCGTGTGCAGGGCAGAGTCGGCCAAGTCGATGCGACCAGTCCTCGACAAGTCTTCCGCCGGAACACCGGTTACCTGCTCAGCAAGCCAAAGGTATTCAGCTAGGTTGAGATACCTCGTCACTTGGCCAGGCGTTCAAGAAGCTCTCGGTCTCGTTCGATGAGCCGCTTCGCCCGAGCGGTGAAGTCTTCGTCAGCCCGCACACGTTTCAACTCCGCACGAAGCGAATCAACGATGAGTTGGTTCACACTTGATCCCCGGACGCGGGCCACCGCCTCGGCCGCGTCGGCCAGCTCATTCGGCAACCGCACAGTTGTTTGTTTTGTCATGACAGTATGATATCACAATATCATACTGTCGCAACGCTTTGTCGGTTGCGGTGGGCGCTACAATCCATTACGAACTGGCCGTTTCATTGCCCTTCGACGCGAATGCTCAGGGTCGTAGCAGACCGCCGCCGTCGACGCTGATCGTCTGGCCGGTGACATAACGACTGCCTGGCGAGAGCAGAAACGCCACCGCGGGGGCGATGTCGGTCTCCGGGTCGCCGTCGCGGCCGATGGGGTGGTTGTCGTACATCGCTGCAAAGGCAGCCGCCCGCTGAGGATCCGACGCGGGATCGAGCCGATGAGCAACCGACGCCGGCAGCACGCAGTTGACGGTGATGCCGTCACGGCCCCACTCGTTCGCCGCGGTACGGGTCAGTGAGCGGATCGCCTCATTGGAAGCCGCATACGGTCCATATCCGGCGGCCCCGGTGAAGCCCATCGAGGTGGCCATCGTGACGATCCGGCCAAAACCGGCTTCGCGCATGTGCGGATACACAGCCTGCATGGCCCAGAGAGTTCCTTTGGGGCCGGTGTTGTACAGCAGGTCCATGTCGGACTCGTTCACGTCTATCAGCGGCGTGGTCGGGCGAAAGCTCTGAGCGTTGGCGACCAGACCGTCAACTCGCCCCCAGCGCTCAACAACATCCGCGACCAACTCGGCGGTGGCGTCGGCGTCTGCGGCGTTGACGGATCGAGCGAGGTGGTCGATGCCCAGGCCCGCCAACTCGGCGCTGGCGGCGGTGACGCCGGCCTCCTTTCGTCCGGTGACCGCAACCCGGGCCCCGCAACCGCCGAGATAACGGGCCAATCCAATCCCGATCCCCTTGGTGCCCCCAGTGATTACGACGACCCGTCCCGCAAGATCCCCGTCGCCGGCCTCGAAGGCGCCTGCTGAATCGAAATCGCCGCTGTCGGTCACGTCGCGTATCGTAACTCCCATGGCATGGTCGGTGGCTCCACAAGCATCGTGGGATGCCGAAGCCAACCGCGGCGAACGCCCCGAGTTCCGCCCGATCCCGGGACCGTTCAACGCCGCCGCGCTGATCGAAGATGCGCTTGAGCGTTCCCAAATCGCCGACGAATTCGCCGACGACGACTTCGTCGAACCGCTCGGCATCTTCTGTCAGGCCCTCGAAGAAACGGCCCGGCTCACTCCCCTGGGCCGCTGGGCCACACAGCGATACCTCAGGCGGCTGCTTAACGTGCGACTCGAACTGGAAGCTCACGAAGCTGCCCATCCAGCACTGGCCGACGAGGCCATTGTCGAGCCGATCTTCGTCATCGGCCCGCCCCGCAGCGGCACCACCGTGCTGCACCGGCATCTCGGGGCCGTTGCGGGCCATCGAGTGTCGAGGGGATGGGAGTTCACGCGTCCACTTCCACCACCGGACCCCGAGACCTACGAACACGACCCGAGAATCCTCGAGACTGCCGACGAATTGGAGTTCCCTCAGGCAGTCGCGACCGGGCTTCGCTCCATCCACACCTACTCCGCGCAGATGCCCAAGGAGTGTCTGTCGGCGATGTCGTTCGCAACGCGCACAGAGGAGTTCATCAGCCGCTACAACGTGCCCTCCTACGTCGACTGGTTGCGGACCTGTGACATGGCCCCTGCGTACGCAATGCACCGCCGCGTCCTGCGCGTACTGCAACAGCGGATGCCGCCGGCCCGCTGGGTCCTCAAGTCCCCGGTTCACCTCCAGGCAGTGCCGACCCTCGTCGCCACCTACCCCGACGCCTCGTTCGTCGTCACCCATCGCGAACCGGCACAGTTTCTCGCTTCGGTGTCGAGCCTGGTGGCGACGCTGCGATCCGCCTTCAGCAGCTCGGTCGACGTTGTTTCGATCGGTCGCTACCACCAGTCGCTCTACCAACGCAGCCTCAACACCCTTGTGGACCATGTGGATCGGAATGTCCTGCCACCCGATCGCACCGTCCACGTTTCGTTCAAGGACCTGGTGGCCGACACTCCCGCAACTGTCGCCTCGATCTGTGAGAGAATTGGTGTCGATCCCACCGCTGGCCGGCTCTCGAGCAACATCGTCGCCAAAGAAGTGCGCGAGGACGCCGCAGGAGCGCACAAATACCAACCGAGCGACTTCGGTCTGGACAACACCGACATATCGCGGTCCTTCGAACGTTACCGGACCCGCTTCATCGACTAGCCCGGCAACTAGCCCGGCGAGCACCGGTCCAGCGAAATCGATCAGGCTCGAAAAGGCTCGGATCGGCAACTCGCGGTAATGTCCGCTGCTGACGCAGCGCTGCCGACGCCCCAGCGCGAGGAGGTCCGCACAATGGCCATCGACTTTGAAGTTGAACCCGAGTTCCAAGAAAAACTCGACTGGATCGAAGAGTTCGTCAAGACAGAAGTCGAACCCCTCGACCTCTATTTCCGCGGTGAAGCGTCACCGTACGACAAGAAGAACGAAACCGCCCAAGCTCTGGTTCGACCGCTGCAGAAACAGGTGCAAGAAAAAGAACTGTGGGCCTGCCACATCGGCCCGGAACTCGGCGGGCGCGGCTACGGGCAGGTGAAGCTGGCGCTGATGAACGAGATCCTCGGCCGGTCGAGCTGGGCGCCCTCGGTGTTCGGCTGTCAGGCACCCGATTCCGGCAACGCCGAGGTCCTCGCCCACTACGGCACAGACGAGCAGAAGCGTCGCTACCTCGAACCGCTGCTGCGCAGCGAGATCTCCACCACATATGCGATGACCGAGCCTCAAGCCGGGTCCGACCCGAGCTACTTCACCTGCAGTGCCCGCAGAGACGGTGACGAGTGGGTCATCAACGGCGAGAAATGGTTCGCTTCGAACTACAAGTTCGCCGACTTCCTCATCGCCATGGTGATCACGAACCCCGATGTGCCGGTTTACAAGGGTTCGTCGATGATGCTCGTTCCCCACGGGGTTGAAGGCCTCGAGCTGGTGCGCAACAGCCATGTCGGCGGTGGCGCATCGGCCGACAGCGCAGGTCACGCCTACCTGCGTTTCAACGATGTGCGGGTGCCCGCCGAGAACCTTCTCGGCGACGAGGGCAGCGGTTTCAAGATCGCCCAGACCCGACTCGGCGGCGGGCGGGTCCATCACGGCATGCGTTCGGTCGGCATGGCACAGCGCGCGCTCGACATGATGTGCGAACGAGTGCTCTCGCGAGAGACGAAAGGGTCGCTGATCGCGGAGAAGCAGTCGATTCAACATTGGGTGGCGGACTCTTGGATCCAGATTCAGCAGTTCCGGCTTCAGGTCTTGCACACCGCCTGGCTGATCGACAAGGAGGGCGACTACGCCAAGATCCGCCAACACATCGCCGGAGTCAAGGTCGCGACACCCAAGGTGTTGATGGACGTGGTCTACCGGGCACTGCACTCCCACGGTTCTCTCGGCGTGACCGACGAGATGCCCTTGGCCAACATGTGGATGGCTGTGCCCGTCATGGGAATCGCCGATGGACCCACCGAGGTGCACAAGAACACCATTGCCAAAACCGTCCTGAAGCAGTACAAACCGCACGACGGGCTGTGGCCCTCAGCTCATATTCCCAGCCTCATGCAGGGTGCCCGAGCTCACATCGAAGCCCGAATCGAAAACGAAATAGCCAATCTGTGATCCCTCTCGACGGCCCGTTCTATGACCAACTCGCTGTCGGTCAGGAGTTGCCGCGCCAACCTTCGGTGACCATCGACGACGGCGTCGCCGCTCTTTATCAGTCGCTGTTAGGCGAACGTTTGGCGACGGTGCTCGATGACCGGATGAGCCGGGCCGTCACCTCCGCGGAGGGTCGACTGGCGAGTCCAGGATTGGTGATGCAGTTCTCCATCGGCCAGAGCACCACGGTCAGCCGTCGGGCCATCGCAAACCTGTTCTACCGCGACGTGCACCTGCTGCGTCCGGTGATGATCGACGACTCACTGGAGACTTCGGTTACTGTTGCGGGCCTCGCCGACGGTTCGCACCAACCGGGCCGTGCACGGCGCGGCAAGGTGCTCATCGACGTCGTCACCTATGCCAACGGCGAGCCCGCGGTGGTCTACCAGCGTTGCCCGATGCTCCCCCAACTCGACGACGATGCAGTGCCCGGCCATGCCGACGACCTGGGCACAACCGGCGATCTCGACCTCGGTTCCTACGCCGAGTTGGTTCCGGACTGGGACCTTGCCGCCCTTGGGCCACCGACCGACTGGCCTGTCAACGAGACGATCACCGATCCGACTAGGGACGTGATCGCCGACGCCACCACACTGGTGCGCCTTACCCACAACCTGGCGATGATCCACCGTGACGCCGAAGAGTCTCCGTATCCACAGCGGCTGGTCTACGGCGGTCACGTGGTGGGACTCGCCCAAGCGTCGTTGTCGCGGGTGTTGCCGGGCATGGCCACCGTTGTCGGCTGGCACGAATGCGACCACACCGGGCCGGCGTTCGAAGGTGACCTTCTGTCGTTCCGCCACACGCTGCTCGACGTCACGCCAGCCCAAGGCGGTCGGGCCTTTGCGGTGCAGGTCGAAGGCATCGCTCAGCGCCAAGACACCGAAGGGTTGCCGACAACCGGCAGCGACGGCACGAAGATCCTCGACTGGACCGTGATCGCCGCCGCACCCTAAGCGGTCCGAACACTGATCGTACCGATCAGGTGAGTTCCCATTCAGCGTGCACATCGCAAGCTGCCAGCAGTATCTGCTTTACCGTGATCTTGGCGTCAGATCTGTCGAGCGACACACGAGCCGCAACCGCATGACCGCCATAGGCACAATCGATAGTGGGGCCGTCAGCCTTGAACGCCGACACCTTGGCATTGGCGAGCGAAGTGAAGATCGCGCTCGGAATCTCAAGGAGTTGATAGCAAGCGGGGATGCTGCTCGGGCCGGAGCGGAACGCTCTCAGCATCACGATCGAATCAACAGCGTTACGGTATTCGTCGAATAGTCTCAGCGTCTCAGTTCTCCGATCACGCGCAGACCTGACGTCCTGGATCCATGCCGCTTCGGTGAGCTTCGAGATGTGGACGGAGGTCTTCGATAGGTTCCGCGTCGCGGTCGATTTAAGCGACAGTTTCCTTGATGACCCGTTAGCCGTGTGGACCGTGAGGTCAACAAAACGCTGCGGCGCTGAGCCCTGCGGATCGACCTTCCAGCCCACTGCTTCACAAGCGCTGCGAAATCCAGTTTCGAAGCTCAACAACCCCAACGGTTCAACTGTGTGACCATGGTGAGCGGAAATCACCAACCCGAAGTACTCGATCCAATCGGCCTCCGAAGTGATCCAAGTCTGTTTCGACGCAAGCTGCGGCTGAGGCGGGTTGGACATCGAGTCGACCATGCGAGCAACGAACCGAACGCCCATTGGCGAGAGCTTGTCAATTTGCCGTTTGACGGCTTCGCGATCGCTCACGACGCCAAGCGACGTTCGATGAGGTCAACGAATCCCGGGTTGAGTTCGATACCGACCCAGCGACGTTTGAGCTTTCGGGCCGCTATTAGCGTCGTGCCGGACCCCGCGTAGGGATCAAGCACGATGTCGCCGGGTTCGCTGGTGATGCTCACGCACTGAGTAGCCAGCGTCATCGGCATCACCGCAGGGTGGTCGTCCACTCCGCTGTCACTGCGACGGCGAGGCTCAGTATTGACATCCCATACCGTGCGCAACCTTCGCCCGTTCGGTCCCCGAACGGCGTCCGTGTCGTAATAGTATCTCTCGCTCTTGGACAGCAGGAAAACCGTCTCATGAGCCTTGGTCGGACGATCGCGGACTGACTCGGGATGCGCGTTCGGTTTGTTCCAGATGACTTCCGAGCGCAACCACCACCCCGCGTCTTGCAACGCGAACGCTAGACGCCAGGGCACCCCGATCAGATCCTTGGGCTTCAAGCCCTCTGGGGTCGCCGGACGCACATTCATCGCCCGCGCACGGTTTTTTCGGTCAGGCGCTCGATACCGGCGGTTACCCGATGTGTAACTGTCACCCACGTTGAGCCACACAGTGCCATCGTCGCTAAGCACGCGGCGCACCTTGTCGAAGGTCGCCACAATGCTCTTGACGTAATCACCCAGAGCATCGTCGCGTCCGATTTGATCCTCCATGTCGTAGTCACGCAACGACCAGTACGGCGGCGAAGTAACCACCGTGCGAACGCTGCGATCCGGCAACAGATCCAGGCCGGCTGAGGCCGTCCCGCATACCAGCAGAGACTCTCCCAATTCACCCAGCGGCGACCCGTCATCCGCGCTCACCCGCCGATACGGATACTCCGAGCCAAATCCAGGTAACGGCGCCATCGGAACAAACGTTACATCGCGCTGCCCCCTCGGCGGGCGATCCCTTTCACTGGGTCGAGGCAAATTCTCGTTCATGAAATCGACCCTATGGGTCGAGTATGACAACCCACCGCACAAACGGGGTCGTGTCAAGCTCGTGGCCCGATTCAGCTGCAAGTGTGTTTGTTGTAGCGGTTCAGGAACGCCTGGATCTGGCGGTGTGTGAGGGTAGCGTCGGGATTGAAGGATGTGGGCGAAGCGCCGTTGGTTATCTTGCGGTAAGCCGCCCATGAGACCGCTGGGTCGTAAATCTCATCAACGTCGTCGAACGAATGCGGGGGGACTCCAGCTTTGGGCTGGCCTGCCAGACGCCACAAGATCGTGACCAGCTGTGCCCGGGTCAACAGAGTATCGGGGCTGAAGGTGCTGTCGCTGGTACCAGCGGCGAGACCTCTGTAGGTTGCCCAAGAGACGGCTGTGTCGTAAATCTCATCGACGTCGTCGAAGGAGTGAGCCGGTATGTCGAAGGGCTGGTTGGCCATGTCCCAGGCGCGGAACAAACCTTGGGCGCGTGACACTGCAGCATAAGGGTCAACAGCATCAACGGCTACCTGGATTGTAACCTCGGGTAGCGCGCCGTAGCCAGGATCCGCCGAGGACACACTGTGGGTTACCGACGCCTCCAGATCGGGGGTGACGGGTTTGAAGTAACGCCACAAGAACGTGACCACGTGCGCTCTGCTCAGCAACATGTCAGGGCTGAAAGTCACTGGTGACGTACCGGTGGTGATACCGATGTGCGCGGCCCAGGAGACCGCGTCCTGTTGCCAAGGCTTGACGACATCGCTGAAACCATGTGCAGGAGCTGACGGCCTTCCTGCCAAACGCCATAGGAAAGCGACGAGTTCGGCCCGGGTCAGCACCCCGTCGGGACTGAAGTTGCTGTCGCTGGTGCCGGTGGAGATGCCCGCGTCAAACATCCAAGACACCGCTGCGTTGGCTTCGTCGGCACGAACGTCGGCGAAAGAATGCGGCGGGGCGTCTGGACGGCCGGCGGCGTTCCAAAGGTATATCGCCGCGTCGGCGCGGGTGACAGGTGCGTTGGGAGCGAAACAAACACCACCGACACCCATGATGTCGGCGCCTGCCGACCAGCGGACCGGCTCGGAAAAATAGTCCCACTCCGCAACGTCGAAATACCCCCCGACAGTAGGCGGTGGCACGGCGGACACAGTCACCTGTTGTGGTTCGTCCCAATCGTCTTGTTTGAACGTCAGGACTCTCGTAGAGCTCGACTCACCATGCACGGTGAGCACCACACCACCGGACGCCGACGCTGTAACCCGTACTGTGGCTGAGGGACGTCCGGCGAGCGTCAGCGTGTACGTGTCGGTTGTCGCCGCGTCGGAGACCACGATTGTCGATCCGCCGGTTTGGACAAGCACCAGTCTCCCCGGCACAGTGGGTCCGCCCGGGCCGGGGGCAGGATCATCCTCGGCAGGCAGGGTCACCTCTGGCGGTGGCACACCACCGCCACCCGTGTTGGTGATGGGTTCGATAGTTGTTGGGGGCAGACCACCACCGCCATCTCCGCTGTCGTTGTCGTTGACAGTGACGGTGTGGGACTGGGGGCTGCCAATTCCGTAGCCGGTGCCGGTCAAAATCGTGACGCTGACCGAACCGTCGTCCTCGTCGGTGCTGTCGTCGTCGGTGGACACCGTTACCGTCACGGTGGTCGACCCGCCGGTGAGGCTGACCGTTTTGGTGCCGCGGTTCGCCAAGGTCACATAGCTGCCCGACTGGGTGACGTGGTAGCGAACCGTGAGAGTGCTCGTCGGGGCTTCTGACGCGGTGATTCTGAACGACGCGTCCTGACCTTCCACAATAGGACTCGTGACTCTAGAAATGGTCAAATCCGGCTCCGCGCCCGGATCGTCGTCGTCATTGACATTCACGGTCGCGCCGGCTGCGGTGGAACTGACGGTGTAGCCGGTGCCGGCACTGATGGTGACCGTGACGGTGCCGTCCGTCTCGTCGGTGCTGTCGCCGATGGTGGGCACCGTGATCGTCGCGGTGCCGCTCGACAGGTCCAGCGACGCGCTCTGGCTGCCGGTGTTGGTCCCCGACACGTAGTCGCCGGTCTGTGCAACGCTGTAGCTCACCGTCAACGACCCCGACGCCACTGGGCTCGCGGTAACTGTGAACGACGCTGCCGTACCCTCGGTGACCTGCGCGCCTGGCGCGATGGACAGCTCAGGATCACCGCTAACCGTCGTACCGGTATCGGTGATCGTGAACGTCGCAGTCGAGTGTGCTCCCGCGACATAACCCGCTGGCAGCGGCGACCCGATCCCGACGGTGAACGTGTCGTCGTCTTCGTCGGTGTCCTCGCTGGTTGAGATCGTCACCGACTCACTCAGCGACCCCTTGGCGAACGAAACCGTCGACACCGTGCCCACATCGCCAGCCTCCGCGGTGCCCAAGGTGAGCGTCAAGGGGATGTCCACCGCGGCGGTCGGCTTGGGCCGTACGTGCACGAACACCCGTGCGTCGCTGCCCTCGTCCACCTCGGCCAGATCGGCCGCTACTGTCAGTTCCGTCGCGCCGTCGTCGTCGAGCACCAGCACCGTCGACGAGGCCGCGCCCGCGTCCACCGTGTAGCCCGACCCGGCGTTCAGCGTGACCGTCACCGACCCCGACGTCTCATCCGTACTGTCGCCCACGGTGGGCACCTCCAAGCCCAGCCACGCGCCGGTCATGTCGGCTGTCTGGGAGCCCAGATTCCCCGACGTTACGAACGCGCCGTTCTGGGTGACCGTGTAGGACACCGACAAAGTCCCCGACACCGACGGCGACGCCGACACGCTGAAATACGCCGTTGAGCCCTCCGTAGTCACAGAGCCCGGCTCCATCTTCAGCACCGGCAGCGTCCCCCCGCCGTCGTCGTCGTTGACGTTGACTGTCGCTGTGGATGAGCTTCCCGGGGCGTAGTCGGCACCTGTGTTGATGGTGATGGTGACTGATCCGTTGGTTTCGTCGGTGCTGTCGTCTTGGGTGGGCACAGTCACGGTCGCGGTGCCCGAGGTGCCGATTGACACGCTTTTGCTTCCTGTGCCGCCCGAGGTCACATAACTGCCCGACTGGGTGACGGTGTAGGACACCGTGATCGCGGTTGTTGGCGCGGGTGACGCGGTGAGCGTGAAGCTTGCTGCGGTGCCCTCAGTCACCGGCGATGTTCCCGCTGTGACCGACACCAGCGGCGTGCCTGAGGCTGCGACCTCGAACATCTGCGACAGCCCATAAAGCGTCAACTGCGTGTCCAGGCCTGCTCGCTGCGCGGCGCCGCCGTCGATCGGGCCGCCCGGGTCGCCGCCGGGGGTGCCTGTGTTGGCTTGCAGCGAGCTGCCAGTTGGTGTGACGGTGCCTAGATGTGCGGTGGAGTGTTTCACACGGTTGGATCCGGTGCCTGTCCAAGGCCGGTTCGTCGACAAGAACGTGACTTGCGAACCCGATTCGTCGCGCAAAGGCGTGTTCTCGTGATCCCACGACCCGTCCCAGAAATCGTTGTAGTTGTCAGCGGCTTTGGGACCGCCGAGCCAATAGATCGCGCTGGTGGTGTCGCTGCTCGCCGTTGCGGTGTTCGCTGACGCGTCCACAAACGGGGTGGACGCTACTGCCCTGAACCCGCTGTTGTAGGACTGAATATCGGTATGGCCTGCCGCCGCGCGGGCCTGCACGAAGGCGTTGTAATCAGCGATATCAGCCGAAGAGGCATCGCGTTTGGTAGAGGAGATGAACAACAAGCGGAACCGGTCACCGGCGCTCAACCCTGACGGCACCAAACCCCAGTCCGATGGCACCGACACCGCAGCCGGATCGCTGACCGACTCGTCGTCATCGTCGATCAACAACCACGGATTAGCCGGGTTGTTGCCTGTTGCTGCGCTCAACCCGGTCTGGGTCAACCTCGGAGACCCAGAAGACGAAGACGCCGGGATCGACACCGACACCCGCTCATTAGAACCATCGACGTCGTCGATCGCGGTCACTGTGACATCGGCTGATGCTGCCGACGGGCCTGTGAACGTCACCGTCGAAGTTGACAACGCAACACCTGTGGGCGACCCCGACAACGCCAACGACAAATCAGTGCCCACAGTCCCGCCCGCGAACGCCACTGGCACCGCCAAAGACTCACCTGCCGCCAACGCCCGGTTCAACGCCAACCGCAGCGTCGCCGTCGCTGACGAATCACCCTCAGACGCCAGCCGGTCCGGCACCGACAACGTCACCGTCGTGGCGTCATCATCAGACACCGCCACCGTGCCCGCACCCTCAGTGCCGCTCACCGTATAACCCGTGCCGTCATCAATCGTGACCGTCACCGACCCCACCGCCTCATCAATTGAGTCGCCCTCCGTCGGTATCGACACCACCACCGACGTCGCGTTCGCCGCCAACGTCACCTGCTTCATGCTTAGATTCGCCGCGGTCACAAAACTACCCGACTGGGTGACCGTGTAATCCACAGTCACCGCACTCGCCGACGCCTGCGACGCATTGATCGTGAACGACGCAGCCGTGCCCTCGGTAACCGCCGAACCTGCTAGCACCGACAACTCCGGCAGCGTCCCCGTGCCGTCGTCGTCCGCCACATTCGCGGTCGCTGCGGCTGTTGAGCCCAAGCTGTAGTCGGTCTTGTTGGAAGCAGCGACCAAAGTGACTGTGACTGAGCCGTCGGCGGTCTCGACGTTGTCGCCCTCGGTGGGAACGGTGATCTTGCGCGACGCGCCGCTGAGGGTGACCGACTTGTTCCCAAGGTTCGCAGAGCTCACATAACCGCCGGTCGCGGTCACCGTGTAATGCACCGTCACTGCCGCTTGCGGCGAACCCGAGGCGGTGAGCGTGAAGCTCGCGTTCGACCCTTCGGTGACGTCGCCGTCCGAGGCGATCGTGAGCTGGGGGTCGTTGTCGGAGATGTTCACCTCCGCCGACGACGGGCTGCCGAGCGTGTAGTGCGGGCGGGTGTCCAGGCTCACGCGCACCGAACCGTCGTGCTCCACCGTCGTGTCGTCGACGGTGGGGACCGTGATCTTCGCGGTACCGCCCGACAGGTCCAGGTTCAGCGTGAACGTCCCCACGTTGCTTGAGTCCACTAGGCCCAGCAGCTTCGTCGTTGAATAGCGCACCGACAGCGAGCCCGCCGGCGCCGGGTTTGCGGTCACCGTAAAGGACGCATCGGTGCCCTCCACCACGTCACCGTCAGAAGCGACCGTAAGTTCTGGAAGACTGGTCGCGTCCGATACCGTCACCGTTGCCGAGGTCGAGGTGGCGTGCTTCGCTGCGCCGCCGTCCATGTTCGTCGCCGTCAGCGTCCCGAGCGCCACCCCCACCGAGCCGTTCGCTGTGTCGGAGTCCGCGGTCGAGCCGCCAGTGAACGTCACTGCTACTGATGACGCGGCCGACGCTGAGCCGGTGAAGGTCACCGTCGGCGTCCCCGAGGTCAAGTTCGCGCACGTCACCCCCGTCGGCAGAGGCGACGGGCACGACACTGTGTAGTTGGTGCCCCGCACCGCGCCCGACTCAGTCAGGGTGAGCGGCACCGCCAATGTCTCTGCGTTCGGTGAATTCAACGGATCTGCGCGCAATGCACGCGATAGCGACACCGTCACCGTCGTTGACGTGGACGTGTCTCCCTCTGTCACAGTGCCTCCACCAGACAGCGACACCACCGTCGCGTCCTGGTCCAACACTGTGACCGTTGAGGTGGACGCGTCGAAGGTACCACCTGACAGCCGATACCCGTCAGGCAGCGTCCCAGGCGCGAACCTGACCCGCTCGCGCAACTCGTCCAAGTTGTCGTCGGTGATCGACAGCGACGCCGAGCCCATCGACTGTCCCGCAGCGATCGTGATCGACGCGGGCACCGTCCCGTAGTCAGCCGACGAAGCGTCGCCGGTTTGCGCCGTGCCCGCGTTCACCGTGATCGGCAGCGTCAAACCACCGGCGGGTGCCACGGCACCGCCCTCCAGGTTCGCCTCGTATGTCGCCGAACTGCCCTCAGCCACGGTTGCACCGCCAGCAGCGAACGCCACGGCCACCCGGTCGTCCTCGAGGACCTCGATGCTGACCGTGTAGCTCGCCCGCTGATGCCGCTGTCGGTCGTACGTCACACTGGGGTCCGGCACCTGGATCACGGTGACCGTGTAGGTCGTCTTCGCCGACGCCTTTGAGAGTGACACCTGATTCTCAATGCCACCGAGTGCAGTGGAGAACGACGCTAATCTCATGCCTGCGGGCAGATCCGGGTTGACCGTAGCCTTGAAGGTGCTGCTGCCGGGCTTGTTCTGGAGTGTCGGCGCAGCGATATGCACGGTGTCAGCAGGGTCGCCTACCTTGAACGTCTGGTCCGCGACATTGGCCGACGCGAACGCCATTGCTTCGATCACCGAAATCGGCACCGTGTAGGACGCAGTCTGCGCCGTCGGCGAGCTCGAGTCGGTCGCGGTCACGCTGTAGGTCGCCTGCGATTGAGTCGCCGTCGGCGTGCCTGAGATCACTCCCGTCGACGTGTCCAAGCTCAGACCCGTCGGCAAAGCTGGCGACACCGCATAGGTCACATCGCCCTCTGCGTTGCGCAGCGTCGGCGGACTGATCGGTCGGTTCTTGTGCGCGTCGGACTCCAGCGCCTGGCCTTTCGCCAGCTCCACATGGCGCAAGCTGCCCGACGCGAACCTCATTGTCGCCGCCACGACCTCCACATCGACCGTGAACGACGCCTTGTACGGATGCAGAATGCTTACACTCCGATACCGGCAATCCAGTTCGAGCTTGTACCTCGTCGTCGCCGCCTCAGCCGCCGCCGTGCCGCTCAGACCCATGTATCCACCAGTTCGACCTATGTCGAACCCGTTATGGCTTGACTGCGTCGTCTCGACACTGTTCACCACCGTGTATAGTTGGTGGCCTTTAACGGAGATGCATTCGTTTGGACTCAGGGTCGGCCAAGTGCGGGATGGGACCGATTGCCCGACCTCCAGCGTGATCTTGCCCGAGTGCGATGGACTGTAGGAAGGCACGCTCTGCGCCGAGGCCCCCTTTACTTTGTTGGGTGGTCTTGGCGTGGCATCGTTGGGGCTGGTTGCTCG
>VXYK01000069.1 GCA_009845995.1 Acidimicrobiaceae bacterium
AACCCCCACCACACCCAACCCCCACCGGTGGATCCAGGCTAAGCGATGCCGTCGTGGTTGGCGTCGCTGAACGGGACCTGTTTTGGAAGGACATCCGCCGCGTGCTGTTCTCAGGCAGCCGGTTCACCGTCTTCTGCAGGCTCGGTGGCGAGGGTCTCCAAGACCGGTGGCGTCCCATCAAGCTCATGGATGTCCTCCATGACATACACCCCGTGTTTGGCGAACAGATCGGAGACCTGGGCGAAACCGCGCTCCGTGCGATGGAAGTGGCCGTAGACGCATCGCAACAACCACAATCGCTCTCAGGGGAGCGAGAAGATCCCCTGCTTCAGCAATACATCACAATGCTGGTAGAAAGCCACGGTCAAGTACTCGACCCAAATGAGGTAGCCGACTTGGTCGCTGCCGTGGAACCGCCCGCTGGTTGGACCGAGACAATCGACGAACGCCGCTCAGTCCTTAAGGAAGTGACTCACCGAGTTGACTCAGCGCTTGGCGTGGAGACGACCCCAGAGAGCGCCTGTCACCTGCGAGGGGCAGCCCTAGTGGAAGCGGAACTTAGCAGTCTAGGTACGGGCAACTCCCAGGAACCGTCACCGCCTTCGACGCGCGTTAGCGCCGCTGTGCGGTTCCTTGACGCCGAGATCATCGCCATCTACTGGTAGGCCTTGTCGCGTCACCATTGCGGCCTCAACGTTCCTGAAAATCTTGGAGTGGTTTCCCGCCCGCGTCTCAACGTTCACGGGGTCTGGCGTGAATCGCGCATACCCGCGAAGGTGACTTGTACGCGGTCGATCGAGTCTGGTTGATCATAGGAGCAACTGCGTCTTGGTACAGCGGGAACTCGACGGTGAGCGAACCCCACCACACGGGTCGCTACGGTCCCCGGCTCGGATGACTGTCGGGGTTAGTATCAGCCTATGGTCACCGAGTTGGTCATACTGTTAGCGGTGATGCTCTTGCAGCACAAGATTCTTGCGTTCCTTCTAATCTGCGCCGTTTGCCTGCTCTGCGGCGTTGCTAGCCGCCGATCCTGCGGAGATAGACTGCCCTTCGCTCGGGCGGTTAGCTGAGACTTGGGCCGCGCCTTTATCGCCTGTCAACGGATTTTTCTGGCATCGGCGCTCGTCGTGACAGCCGCCTGCGGGTTCGTAGCAGGGCACTGGGGCGGGTGGCTCGTCGCTGTTGTGGCGGGCACAGCCGTGTGGGCCACATGGGGAGCGCTTAGTGTCAACAAGCACACGGAGCGAACCACTTAACTCGACCGTCCGTGCCAGACGAGCGGCCGCCACCCACGATTGCGAAGGCGATTAGGTATCGGCCCGGGGCGGGAAGCTCAAGAAAGAGAAGGAGGGGCCGGAGCTTCGGTTAAAGCTGGAACAAGACGTATCTCCAAAGCGTCCTTAAACCCCTCCAGATCAGCCCATTCCTCGATCAAATCCACTAGCTCGTCGAGTCGCTCAGCACCACCGGTGAACCCGCTGTCGTCCTCAGCCCACCACAGAACGCCTTCGTCCTGGTTGAGGTGCACCCGCACCTGATGCATAGTATTCCTCCTCTGAGGGATGTTCCTCATAGTAAGTCTTGTATCTCCTCGTCTGTCAGTCCAGCCCTATTGACCAACATGTGACGCAGCGCTTTCGGCGGGACTTCTACGTTGTCGTGGAACGCGAAGACGATTCGGAGGCGACCCGTAGCAACCAGAATGCGGTGAGAGCCACGGCGCCGCGCCTCTTGGTATCCCAACTTGGTGAGCAACCGACGAACCTCGCGTGCCTTGAGTGCAGGAAAGCGCGCCGCAGGTATCACCACGTCAACAACACGGTTGGCGTTGTCCACACACCGATCCCGAATGACGATCTCAAAAAGGGTGGCAGGCCGTACCGCCGAGCCACACACCTGGGTGAACAGCAAACACTAGACACGACAACTCCCGGAACTCGACGCTCGACGGGGGAAGTCGTATGTCCGTCAAACGCTAGTAGGGCAAACGTTGGTGTCAACCACCAATCTCGCTACCTCAGATATCTGTCTTCGGCATCGGCGATTCCGGCGGCAGCGACATCGCCGTCGATCGCAAGGCAGCCACGGCTGACGCGATCACCTCCAATTCTTAGCGGGGCGGGCCAACAAGGTGATGCACTGATGCAGTTATGTTATGCATCATGAGAACCACGATCTCGCTGAATGAGCGACTCGCAAAGCAGGTACGGCGGGAGGCCGAAGCCCGCGGAATAAGCATGAGCGCTTTCATCGCGTCGATTCTGGACGACGCGCTCAAACGTCGCGAACCGTCGGAACAGCCTCCTTTCAACCTCGTCACCGTGAGTGGCGTGAAACCTGTCGGTGGGTTGACCTCGACCAGCCAAGGGCTCTCGACGCGCACGAGGACCAGTCACGCTTCGGGCGCGCGAATCGCTGATCACAATGCTGCTTCCCGATGTGAACGTTCTGATCTATGCGCACGTCGAGGACTCGATTCCCGAGCACGCCGAGTATGCGGACTGGGTGACCCGACTAGCGACAGGGCCAGAGCCGTTCGCGCTTCAGTACTCGTCCTGTCCGGTTTCGTTCGCGTCGCAACCAACCCAAGAGTCTTCGAACCGCCGTCCACTCTCGACCAGGCGTTCGCCTTCATATCTGCGCTCACGGGACGTCCGAACGCGCGCATCGTAGGCCCCGGACCCGACCATCTCGACATTTTCGAGACGATATGTCGCCAATCCGGTGCCGCAGGAAAGCTCGCAGCCGACGCCCAGCATGCTGCTGTAGCGGTTGAGCACAGCTGCACATTCGTGACGACCAACTCGGACTTCAGCCGATTCCCAGGCCTCCGATGGCAACACCCCCTCAGCCCCGACTGCCCGGTTTGAGAACCATGCCGAACTAGCCCAGCACCACCTCTGCGAACACATCCGCACGGGTGCTGAAGCGGGTCCTTTAGCGTCAGAGGGCATCCAACCCTCGATCCTTGACGAGATCGCCGAGGTAATCGGCAGAATCAATGCCGAACGCGGCATAGCGGTACTCGCAGTAGAACAAAACCTGGATTTCGCGGTCCGAATCGCCCGGCAGTCCCTCATCATGGAAAGGGTGAAATCATCGCCGAAGTATCCACCACGGAACTACGCCGCGACCGCGCACTCCAGAAGGAGTATTTGGCTCTCTAAGCCGACCAGACCCAAGATGAACCATCCCCGAGAAACCCGAAGCATGAGACACAGACAATGGAGGAGCACACCATGAAGCTGTCATCGGACTCAGGGCCGACCACGGTACCGCTGCTGGAGGAGACGATCCCGCAGAATCTGGCCCGTATCGTCGCCCAGTACGCCGATTGCGATGCGTTGGTGTCGGTTGAGCAGGGGCTGCGCTTGACCTACGCGCAGTTTGCCCTTGAGGTTGACCGAGTAGCCCGAGGGCTGATGGGCATCGGGGTTGCCAAGGGCGATCGGGTGGGGATCTGGTGCCCCAACTACGCCGAGTGGGTTCTGGTGCAGTTCGCCACAGCCCGCATCGGAGCGATCCTGGTGACAATCAACCCGGCTTACCGGTCCTCGGAACTGGAGTATGTGCTCAACCAGTCGGGAACTTCGGTGCTCGTGGCCGTGGAATCCTTCCTGACCAACGACTACCGCTCGATGATCGAAGAGGTATGGGATCGGGTGGCAGCAAACCAAGTGATCTACATCCACACTTCGGACTGGGACGATCTACTAGAGGCGTCTGCTGGGGTTTCGATGGCACAGTTGGATCAGCGCACCAACCAACTGGCCAGCGGTGACGCCATCAACATCCAATACACCAGCGGCACCACAGGTTTTCCCAAGGGTGCGACGCTGAGCCATCGCAACATCTTGAACAACGGCTACTTCATCGGGGAGGCCTGCAAATACACCGAGGCCGACCGAGTGTGCATCCCTGTGCCCTTCTACCACTGCTTCGGGATGGTGCTGGGCAACCTGGCCTGCACCACGCACGGCTCTGCGATGGTCATACCCGCGGCGGGATTCGACGCTCCGGCCACACTGCAAGCCTGCGACAGTGAGCGTTGCACCAGCCTCTACGGTGTTCCGACAATGTTCATCGCCGAACTCGGCGAACCCGACCTGGCCGGCTACGACCTGTCATCGCTGCGCACCGGGATCATGGCCGGTTCGCCCTGCCCGATCGAGGTGATGCACCAGGTTGTGGAGCGCATGAACATGAACGAGGTCACAATCGCCTACGGGATGACCGAGACTTCCCCCGTATCGACCCAGACCTCCGCAGACGATCCCCTCGAAAAGCGAGTAACCACGGTGGGCAGGGTGCATCCCCATGTAGAGATCAAGATCGTGGACCCCGAAACCGGCGAGGTCGTTCCCCGCGGCACCGGCGGCGAGTTCCGCACCAGGGGTTACTCGGTGATGCTTGGATATTGGAACGACGAGGTCCGTACTAGTGAAGCCATCGACTCAGACGGCTGGATGCACACCGGCGACCTCGCGGTGATGGATGACGAGGGCTACGTGAACATCGTTGGCCGCATCAAGGACATGATCATCCGCGGTGGCGAGAACGTGTACCCCAGAGAAGTCGAGGAGTTCCTCTACACCTACCCCGATGTCGTGGAGGTCCAAGTGATCGGTGTGCCCGATGTTCGCTACGGCGAAGAGATCATGGCCTGGGTCCAACTGCGAGACGGTGCAGACACGACTGCCGCGGATATCAAGGACTTCTGCAAGGGGACGATCGCCCACTACAAGGTGCCCCGCTATATCAAATTCACCGATTCATTCCCGATGACCATCACTGGAAAGATCCAGAAGTTCAAGATGCGCGAGACCTCGATAGCCGAGTTGGGCCTTGAGGAAATCGCCGAAGTGCAAAGCGCGTAGCCGCTTCTCAACCATCGACACGCGTCAGGGTGTAGGCGATTCGGTCGTAGTACAGCCGGGTAAGTCCCTCGAAGCCGGAGTCTGTTCCGACGATGAGCCAGACGCTCCCGTCGTCGTCGGTCTCCACGGTGAGCACCGAGGGCTCCCGCCTTCTACAACCTTGCGATGATCTGACGGGCGGCGCGGCGGCCTGACAGCAGCGCCCCGTGCACGGTGGACGGGTAACGGTTGTGGGTCGCCTCCCCCGCGAAGAACAACCGCTCGCCCACCGGTCTTGCAAGCTCGGCGTAGCTGTCGAAAGAGGCTCCGGCAGGAACGTAGGAATACGAACCTCTCGTCCACGTGTCCGACCGCCAGCGGGTGCTCACCGAGTCGACGGGCGCAGGCACATCCCCGAATACCCTTTCGAGAACATCCACGGCCAGCTCCGCCAGCTCTTGGTCGGAGTACTGCTCCAATTCGGTGCCGAAGCTGCCTGCGTTGAACATGGCCAGCACCGGCTGCTGCTGGTACGGATACAGGTTCAGGGTCTCGGCCCAAGCTCCGGGCCTGTCGCCGACTACGCCGATCCATTCGATGTCGGGCTTCCAGAAGACCTCGTCGAAGAGCAGACAGGTCCGGTTCAAAACCCCCATGGCCAGCGAGTCGATCGATTGCTGGGTCCGGGCGGGGAGCTGCGGCTCAAAGGAGACGAGACCATCCTTGAGGATCCCCAAAGGAACGGTGACGATCACCCGGTCTGCTTCGAAGGCCTCGCCTGAACTGGTGTTGACCGAGACCTTGTCGCCCGAGTAGTCGATCAGTTCGACTGGATGGTTTAGGCGGATGTCGTGCCCGAATGACAGCGCATCGACGATCTGCACGTATCCCTCGGGGAAGACGACATCACCGCCGCGCAGGTAGCCGCCGCCGACATAACTCACGATAGACAGGTCGGCTATGTCCGCGCCGAGTTCGTGTTCGAACATCGAGCTCAGGAACTGTCTCCAGTCTCGGCGCTCGTCGGGGCCGAGGTCGTTGACGACAGCGAAGCGCTCAAACACCTCCAGCAGGGTTTCGTCAGGCAGTTCGTAGGCCAAGTCGATGAAGCTGCGTCGGAGCTTTCTGTCGATCGGTTCAAGCTCATGACCCGCCTCGTCGTATCTGACTTCGTTGTCGTAGTCGGTCACAGCCATTGAGATGTCGTTGCTCCGAGCTATCTCATGGACCGGGTTTCCCGAGATGCCGTGTATCCAGGTCGCGCCAAGCTCCACGGGTATGTCGCCGCCGATCGTGCCTGTCCAGATGCGTCCGCCTATACGGTCGCGGGCCTCGACAATGACCACATTGTGGAAGCCCTGGGTCTGCAGTTCCGCAGCCGCGGCCAAGCCCGCGACACCGGCGCCCACAATCAACACGCTTTTCTCTGAGCCGGACTCGGTACCTTGGCTGCCGCCGCTGGCGCAAGCGCCGAGCACAGGGCCGGCCGCTGCAAGCCCGGCCGCTCCCAGACCTCGTTTGATGAAGCCCCTACGCGTCCACACGAGCCCCCCGAACCACCAGCAGACACCGAGATGGGCCAGTCGCAGCCACGCAGGTGATCCTAAATCCCCAACCGTCTTCAGGCCATGGGGCTGAAATCGCGACACGGGTATGATCCCGTGATGAATTCGAACTCCAAGCCGGTTGGTCCTGCCGGACCCGAAAGCAGCGACAGTTACGATGCGGTGGTCATCGGCGCCGGCATTATCGGCGCAGCCACAACGCTCGAACTGGCCCGGCGGGGGTGGCGGGTGTTGTGCGTGGACAAGTCTGCAAGCGCCGGTGCTGGGTCGACCGTCAACTCCTGTGCGATCGTGCGGTTCAGCTACTCGACAAAGCCGGGAGTCGTTTTGGCCTGGGAAGGACTCCACTACTGGCTCAATTGGCGTGACTACATAGGCGTCGAGGATGAACTCGGGCTGATCGAGTACCGCCAATGCGGACAGGTGGTGCTGCTCAGCGATGACACCGACCATCCCCAACGAGTACGGGCCCTGTGGCACGAACTCGGCATCCCCTTTTCGGACTGGACTCCCGAAGACCTGGCTCGGCATCTGCCGATCTTCGATCAGGGATGCTACGGTCCGCCCAAACTGCCGTCCGACGACAAGTTCTGGGAAGAGCCTTCAGCCCAGCTCCGCGGCGCGATCTACTCACCGGAGGCCGGGTACGTCAACGACCCCCAGCTGTCAGTCCACAACCTGCAGCGAGCTGCCGAAGCTGCCGGTGCGTGCTTCATGTTCAACTCGCAGATCGTCGAGATCTTGCGCTCGCCAGAGCGGGTCTCGGGCGTCACGCTGGCGGACGGCACCAGAATCAGCGCTGCGGTCGTGGTGAACGTCGCCGGACCTCACTCGTATCTGATCAACCAGATGGCCGGCGTCTACGACTCGATGAAGATCAAGACCCGAGCCTTGCGCCACGAGGTGCATCACGTGCCCGCCCCCGACGGGTTCGACTACGAGACACAGGGGTTCACCGCCGCCGACGACGACACCGGGGTCTACTACCGGCCCGAGGTCGGCAACCACATATTGATCGGCAGCGGCGACCCGACCTGCGACGAGCAGCAATGGGTTCACCCCGACGACTACGACAACCGGATCAGCGACAGCCAGTGGGAGGCCCAGGTGCTTCGTGCCGGTCGACGGATTCCCGGACTCGGGGTCCCCCACCAGAAGAAGGGTGTCGTCGACCTTTATGACGTCAGCGACGACTGGGTGCCGATCTATGACCGCACCGACCTCGACGGGTTCTACGTGGCCATCGGCACCAGCGGCAACCAGTACAAGAACGGATCCGTTGCCGGACATGTGATGGCCGAGTTGATCACCGCGGTCGAAAGTGGCCTTGACCACGACAACGACCCGCTCGTCGTGACAGGACGCTACACCGGCATGCCCATCGAAGTCGGATTCTTCAGTCGCAACCGCGAGGCAGCCGCCACCTCCATGAGTGTCCACGGCTGACCCCGCCAACCCACCCCGCCAACGGCCACACCAACGCACACGCGGCATTTCCGAGGCGCACGGTCGACGACCTCGATCCAAGATGGCCGAAGGGATTTCTGCGACTAGCTAGATGCTGAGCAGGTCGCGAGCGCCGGTGTCCGAGGAGGGGTGGCGCAGCTTCGACATGGCGCGGGCCTCGATCTGACGGATGCGTTCACGGGTGAGGTTGAAATGCTCCCCGACCTCTTCAAGAGTTCGAGGCTCACCCCGGTCAAGGCCGAAACGAAGTTTGAGGATCTCACGCTCCCGCTCATCGAGTGGAGACAACAGTCGAGAGATCTCCTCCGGCAACAGAGCCGTCGCCGCCACCTCGAACGGAGAATCGGCGCCGCGGTCCTCCACGACATCGCCTAATTCGGCATCCCCATCTTCGCGCAACGGCTCAGAAAGCGACAACGGCTCAGCCGCGAACCGCAGCGCCTCAGTCACCTTGTCCTCAGGCATCTCCACTTCAAAAGCCAGCTCGCTGAGCGTGGCGGGTCGACCGTACTTGAGCTCCAAGCGGGTTCGAGCCTTCTGCAGGCGCGCCAGGGTGTCGCCGGCATGCACCGGCAAGCGGATCGTGCGGCCAGTGTTGGCGATTCCGCGGGTAATGGCTTGGCGAATCCACCAAGTCGCGTACGTCGAGAACTTGAATCCCTTGCGCCAATCGAACTTCTCGACGGCGTGCATCAAACCGAGGTTGCCCTCTTGGATCAAATCAAGCAACGGCAATCCCGAGGCCTGATACTTCTTGGCGATCGAGACAACAAGTCGCAGGTTCGACTGGACGAAAGTGCGGGTCGCAGCTTCGCCCTTGCGGGAGAGTCGACGAAGCTCGCGGCGACGCGTCGGCGAAGGCCTCGATTCGGCCAGCTCGCGGCGTGCTTCAATCCCAGCCTCAATCTCTTGAGCTAGGCGAACTTCGCCCTCTTTGGTCAAGAGCGGATACTGACCTATGTCCGTGAGATACAGCCGGACTAGATCCTCTTCGTCCCTCTCGACACGCTCCTTCGCCACGGATGTCCCTCTCGTCGCTTCAGCCCCGTTCGGTTTACGATACCGATGGATTTCTCCCGAACGCGCCCAAATAGGCGAAAGTCTTCGTGTCCCAGGACGTTGTCTCCCAGCGGATTGCCAAGACTCAACGGCGGGACCAACGCCGGGCAATACGAGGCAAAGCGTTATCGAAGTGGTACAAGAGCCCCCCTGTGACGGCCAGCAGGATCACGTACGCCGCCGAGAGTGCGCCAAGGTCTGGTTCCCTCCCAACACCGAGTTCCGCAATGACAATAGAGAACTCCCCACGAGCGATCAGGGCCGAACCTGCACGGAACCTCTCGGACGTATCGAGCTTCTTGGAACGAGCGGCGAACCATCCCGTGCCGACTTTGGTGACAGCGGTCAGGACCGCTAACGCTGCCGCGAGCAAGGCGACATCGGGAATAATCCCCGGATCGACCTGAAGTCCGAAAAACACGAAGAACGAAGCGGCGAAGAGGTGCCGCAATGGCAGGAGCAGATCGCGGGCATGGGACACGACCTCGCCCGACAGCACCACGCCGACCAAGAATGCTCCCACCGCGGCAGACAGGTGAATTCGCTCAGCGAGCCCCGCTATCGCCAGGGTGGCTCCGAGCAGGGTCAACAACAGCACCTCACGGGAGTTGCTCAAGATCAGAGAGTTGATCCGATCTCCGTAGAAGTACTCGACGGTGAGGATCGCGGTGACCGCCGCAAGAGAAATGACGACAGTAATGACCGTTGTGGACGCCGAATCCCCGAACAGCACGGCCGTCACGACAGGCAGGTACAGGACCATGGCGAGGTCCTCAATCACCAGCACGCTCAACACCACAGGTGTTTCGCGGTTCTGGACCCGATCCAGGTCGGCGACGAGCTTGGACACGATTCCCGACGAGGAGATATAGGTCACTCCACCCAGCAGCACCGCCACTATCGGGTCGAAACCGAGCAGCAGGCCCGCGACGAAACCAGGCGGGAAGTTGAGGACCAGGTCAACGATCCCGGCACTGGCCGACTTGCGGACGTTGTCGATGAGTTCATGGGCTGAGAACTCGAGTCCGAGGGTCAACAGCATCAGGATGAGACCGATCTCCGCTCCGACCTCGATGAAATCGCTGGACGCGCCCAGATCCACGATTCCACCCTTGCCGAACGCGAGGCCTGCAAGCAGATAGACCGGCAGGACCGGCAGACCGAGCCATCTTGCCGCGCGTGCGATGAGGGCAAGACCGAGGACGAGGGTTCCGAATTCGATCAGGAGGATGTCGACCTCGGTTTCCATATTCGAACTCACTACAGCACAATCCCTCAGTACAGCACAATTCCGGGAACCAGACCTCCTGCGGACGCCAGGTGACTTTTGGCTTCCATTACCGCTCTGTCGACTTGTTGGGATACATCCGGGTCATGCGATGAACCCAAGAGCAGTTCGGCTTGCTCTCGATCATTGCCCAAGTCGAGCAGCAAGAAGCCGATTGCCCGAAGCAATGGCGCATCTGCATGGGGTTTTGCCAGTTGTTGAAGCGACTCACACGCATTCGACAGTTGGGCCAGAAGCACCCGGTGCGCGATCGCCAAACGCATCACCGAACCCGGAATCGCGCGAACTGCGCCAAGAGCTTCCTCTGCTTGCGGGGACGGCGATGCGAAATCAGTCAAGTCGGCGAGGAGCACAGAATCCGGCATCAATCCCTTCAGATTCTGAGCCTGCTCGCCTAGGTGGTGCCCTGTGCTCGACAACCAGGAAGCGATGTCACCGTGGTCGGGTTCAACTTCACTCGCCCAGAACACGAAGAGTTCAAACAAGCTCGTCGAGGCCCAGTGAAGGTCGCTCACCACAGAAGCGGTCGTAGCCACGGTCAATGTTTGGTCTGGGTTCACCTGACCTGCTTGTCCGCTCATGGCAGCTTGCTCATGGGTAGAGTGCTCATGGGTAGAGTGCTCATTGCTAGAGTGCTCCTCAGCCCCGGTAACGGTTGACTATCGGCATCCGGCGATCACGACCGAAAGCCTTGTTGCTGAGTCGAGCCCCGATAGGGGTCTGGCGACGTTTGAACTCGGCAATGTCGACAAGGCGACAGACCTGCTGGACCAGATCGCGGTCTCCCAAGCCCAACTCCACGATCTCAGCCACCCCCAGATCGTCCTCCACATAGGCCCGCAGAATCGGATCCAGCACTTCGTAGGGCGGCAGCGACTGGTCGTCACGCTGATCCGGCCTCAACTCCGCCGACGGCGCCTTCTGCAGAACAGCTTCGGGAATCACCAGCGAACCCTGGCTGTTCCGCCACCGGCACAACTCGTAGACAGTGAGTTTCCAGACGTCTTTGATCACCGCGTAAGCACCCGCCGTATCGCCATAGAGAGTCGAGTAACCGACCGCAGCCTCCGACTTGTTCCCGGTCGTCAACACCAACCAACCGTGTTCATTGGCCAGCGCCATCAACAACACACCTCGAATCCGGGACTGCACATTCTGATCGGTCAAATCGCCCAGATTCCCCGGAGTCGCGGCGTCGCTGAACAACATCTCAGTGAACGCAGCATGAGCAGGTTCGATAGCAACCGTGCGAATGTCGATACCGAGATTGGCGGCCAGAGCTTCAGCATCGGCCAGAGAGTGATCGCTCGAATAGCGCGACGGCATCAACACGCCGTGCACATGGCTCGCACCGAGCGCATCAGCGGCAATCGTGGCCGTGATCGACGAGTCGACCCCGCCCGAAAGACCAACACACACATCGCTGAACCCGCTCTTGTGGACATAGTCACGTGTGGCGAGTTCCAAAGCACGCCACTGTTCGGCCAACTCGTCCAGCGGCTCCACCAGCGGCGAGGCGAGCTTGCGGCGGTGCCCACCGAGCGGAGCCGAGACCACCACCACCGGAGCCTCCTCGGTTTGCTCCGCTGGAGCGGGCAATTCGATATCGATGACCTCGACTCGCTCCGCGAAACGCTCACAACGCGCCGTCACCTTCGGCCCTTGCGGTGTCGGACTGACCACAAACGAGCCGCCGTCGAAAACCAGTTCATCCTGACCGCCGACGAGGTTGGCATAAAGGACCGGGACTCCCGCTTCAGCCACACGCTCGCTGATGACCTGTTCCCGAACCTGCTGTTTGCCGGTCCGGAACGGTGAACCGTTGACGTTGAACACGACTCGGGCACCCGCCGAAGCCAGCCTCGAGACGGGGCCGTCGGGGATCCACGAGTCCTCGCACACGGTCACCCCGACCGCAACACCGGCGATCTCATACAGCGTGAGCGGATCGTCACCACGCTGGAAATGGCGAAGCTCGTCGAATACGTCGTAGTTGGGTAGATGACGCTTGTGGTAGGTCCCGACCACACGGCCGCCGACACAGACAGCCAGAGCGTTCCATACCCCGCTGTTGTAGCCGAGGCCCTCGTCGTCAACCACAGCACGATCAGCAACAGGGCGCTCGGTCGAAGGATCACCGTCAGCGAACCCCACGACAACCGCACAACGCGAGGTCTGCGCCGCGAACTTCTCCACCGTTGCCCGACAATCAGCCACAAACGCCGGCCTCAACACCAGATCTTCGGGCGGGTAGCCGGTGATAGCCATTTCCGGCATGACCGCCACGTCTGCGTTCGCTTCTTCGGCCTCTGCGAGCGCCTGCAGCGCCAGCACCATGTTGCCGTCGAGATCACCCACAGTCGGGTTGATCTGGCAAACGGCAACTCGCAGGAAATCGGCATTCGAAGCCATGTCTTCATGGTACGGCGATCTGCCGATACCACGGCGGTCGCGAGCATGTCGCCCCAAAATCGCAGTTGACCAAGCGAATACAAAATACGCGAGAATCAGCAAGCATGAACGCCCAACGCATCAATCGACAGGTCGTACTGCGGCGACGACCACAGGGAATGCTCACGAACCAAGACGTCGAGATAGTCCAAGCACCCGTTCGGGAACTGGAAGACGGCGAGATCCTGATCAAGATGGTCTGGCTGCAGATGGACGCTGCGGTTCGGTCCTGGCTCGACGAAGGAGAGGGCTATCTACCCGCGGTCAAGATCGGGGAACCGGTACGAGGCGGCGGAATGGGGCGAGTCATCGCCAGCAAGCATCCAGACGTAACGGTCGGGATGTGGTGTGGTGGAGGTTTGCCCGGTTGGCAGGAATACGCCATCGCCGACGGCGACAGTCCCATCGTCAACCCGTATCCACCCGACTGGGACGTGCTGTTCCAACTGGCGGTGATCAGCTCACCGGCAGCCACCGCCTACTTCGGTCTGAAAGAACTCGGCGAGTTGCAGCCCGGCGATTCCGTGCTCGTTTCCGCAGCAGCCGGTTCTACGGGTTCTGTCGCCGTTCAAACAGCGCTGAATCTCGGAGCTTCTGTTGTGGGCATCGCGGGATCCGACGAGAAATGCCGTTGGGTAGAGGAACTAGGTGCGCAAGCGTGCCTCAACCGCAGAACCGATGACTTGGCGGCCCGTCTCAAAGAACTGCGGCCCAAAGGGTTCGACATCTACTTCGACAACGTCGGCGGTCCCATTCTCGACCTGGCCCTGCGACGCTTGGCGATAGGTGGCCGGGTGGTGATCATCGGCGCCATCTCCATGTACAACCAAGGGGGACGACCACCTGGGCCGTCGAACTACCTGAACCTCATCAACCGGCAGGCCAAAATGGTCGGCTACCAGGGGATGGCCTACGTCAGTCGCTACGACGAGGCCTGGAACCAGATGTGGGAATGGAAGGCGGAGAACAAGATGCGCTACCGCACAGAGATGGCACACGGTCTCGAGAACTGCGTCGACCAGCTCAACATGCTGTTCACAGGTGGAAACACCGGCAAGGCGATGGTCCAGCTCTGCGAAGACCCCGGGCCGGGCCCCTACTGATTACGCGGGCCCCTACCGATTACGCGAGGGCGCTGCAGATTGTGTCGGTGACCAGAGCGGCCACGACGTATGGGTCGGCGTTGGCGTTGGGGCGACGATCTTCGATATAGCCCTTGCCATTCTGCACCACCTGCCAAGGAATGCGGATGGACGCACCGCGGTCGGACGGAGCATACGAGAACGTGTCGAACCGCTCGGTCTCATGCGCTCCAGTCAGACGGTCCTCGATGCCAACCCCATAACCCCGAATATGTCGCTCCGGGACTCCGTCGGCGCCCATCGCCTCACACGCGGCGATGATCGGGGGGAACGACTCGCGCATGGCCTTGGTGGAGAAGTTCGTGTGCATTCCGGCACCGTTCCAATCGCCCTTCATCGGCTTGGCCTCAAGAGACACCTCAACACCGAACTCTTCGGCCAAGCGATACAGGAGATAACGGGCAACCCACATCTGATCGCCGATCGCCAAGGTGTCGATGGGGCCGATCTGGAACTCCCACTGCCCGGGCATGACTTCAGCGTTGGTTCCGGAAATCGACAGACCCGCCTCGATACAGGCAGTGGTGTGCCGCTCGATCAACTCACGTCCGTGGATCTTCACTGCACCCACACCGCAGTAGTACGGACCCTGCGGGGCGGGGAAACCATTGGGCGGGAACCCTGCCGGCCAGCCTGTGGTCCGATCAAGCAGGGTGTACTCCTGCTCCATCCCGAAGATCGGCTCCTGATCAGAGTACCTGCCATAAGCCTCACGGGCCTGTTGGCGCGTATTGCTCGGATGGGGTGCCAAGGTCCCTGTCAGTTGCGTTTCGCACATGACAAGAATGTTGTCGCCGCCGCGAATCGGGTCGTGGCACTGGAACACCGGTTCGAGGACGACGTCGGAATCGTTGCCGGCAGCCTGGTTTGTGCTGGAACCGTCAAAACCCCAGATGTCCGGCTCTTCACCATCGGCCAGAACCTTCGTCTTGGACCGAATCTCATTGGTCGGTTCGGTTCCGTCTATCCACAGATATTCAGCTCGATAAGCCACTAAAATTACCTCTCTTAACTGTTGGTCGTCGACTGTTTGGCGACGCCTGATGCAAACAGCGTCAGGTTAGCCAACAGATTGATCCTAGGGTCCAAGAATCGAGTTTCTACGCGGTTGCACAATTGTTAACAGTGTGTGAACGGGGCCCTCACACAGCCAAATCCGGCTTGCGGTGTGGCACGGTGGAAGCGAACCAGTCTGGCCACCAATGGGGGTGTACAAATGGAACGCGACCAGCAATACGTGCTGCGCAGCGTTGAAGAACGCGGCGTACGCCTGATCCGACTCTGGTTCACCGATGTCCTCGGGAAACTCAAGTCGGTCGCCATCACTCCCGCCGAACTCGAAGCCGCATTCGATGAAGGTGTGCAGTTCGACGGCAGCTCGATCGACGGTTTCTCTCGCGTGCATGAATCAGACGTTCTCGCTCGCCCGGACGCAACCTCTTTCGAACTGCTCCCCTGGGCCACCCAGGACGAACCGTCGGCCCGCATGTTCTGCGACATTCAGAATCTCGACGAGACTCCCTTCGACGGTGATCCACGCCAGGTCCTCCGGCGCAATCTCAACGAGGCCCGAGCCCAGGGCTATTCGTTTTTTGCTGCACCAGAAGTCGAGTTCTTCTACTTCGCGTCCGGCGACCCGTCTCTGGGAAAACCACAACCGCTCGACAGCGCCTCTTATTTTGATCTCACCACAGCTGACGTCTCAAGCAATCTCCGCAAACGCACGATTCACATGCTCGAAGCCATGGGGATACCCGTCGAATACTCGTTCCACGAAGACAGCCCCAGCCAGCACGAGATCGACCTTCGCTACACCGAAGCGCTCGATGTGGCCGACAACATCATGACGCTGCGACTAGTCGTCAAAAAGATCGCAATGGAGAGCGGCACCTACGCTTCGTTCATGCCCAAGCCGCTCAACGGCGTGCAGGGGTCCGGGATGCATGTCCATCTGTCGCTGTTCTCTGGCGACACCAATATCTTCCACGATGGCAGCGACGCCTTCGGACTCTCCGAGGTGGGTCGCCAGTTCACTGCAGGTGTGCTGCATCATGCCCGTGAGATAACCGCGGTCACCAACCAACTGGTCAACAGCTACAAGCGTCTGTCGGAGAAATCCGAGGCGCCTCCCTACATTGCCTGGGCGCGCAACAACCGCTCAGCGCTGGTCAGGGTGCCGGTGCGGCGAAGAGGCAAACCGAGCTCGGCTCGGATCGAGTACCGGTCGCCGGATCCGGCGTGCAACCCCTATCTGGCATTCTCGTTGGTGCTCTCGGCTGGTTTGCGCGGGATCAACGAAGGCTACGAACTGCCAGTTGAAACGAGCGTCAATCTTCACGAACTCAACCATCACGAACGCGCCGAGATGGGAATCGAACCGTTGCCGCGATCGCTCGACGAAGCCCTCGACGTTATGGAGAGTTCCGAGCTTGTGCGCGCTTCACTCGGCGACCACATCTTCGAATGGTTCTTGCGCAACAAACGTGCCGAGTGGTCCCAATACCAGTCCACGGTCACCCCCTTTGAGCTAGAGCGATACCTCCCCACCTGGTAGTTATGCATATAGTCGCAGACGTGTTCAACCCCACATACGTCAACTGCAAGCAATGAAACCGCTACTCGTCTATCCCGACCCGGTACCCCCGGAGCTGGCCCAGACTCTCGACATCGGAGGCTGGGCTTGGAAAGCCGCTGTTGATGTCACCGCGGCTCGGGCCGATGAACCGGCCGACGGCTGGGTGGGCGCCATTGTGATGGCAGGTTCGGATCTGGAACCGGCACTGCGTTTCTGCCGATCGGTTCACAACGGCGAGGTCAACGTCCGCTCGCTTCTCCTGCTCATCAACGGCGGCCATCTCCAATCGCTCGACCCCTATCACGATCTGTTCGACGACTTCTGTCTGTACCCGTTCCATCCGCTGGAACTGGAGATTCGCCTCAAGCATCTGTTCAGGCGGGGTGGGCAAGCCGACGATGTCGAGCTGATCGAATACGGCCCGCTGGCCATGAACCTTGAGACCTATCAAGCCGCGATCGATTCCAAGCCGCTCGATCTGACCTACATGGAGTACGAACTGTTGAAATTCCTGGCCGCGCATCCCGGGAAAGTCTTCACCCGCGAGACCCTTCTCAACCGGGTCTGGGGCTACGACTACTACGGCGGAGCGCGCACCGTGGATGTGCATGTGCGGCGACTGCGCTCAAAACTTGGCGAGGAGCACGCCAATCTGATCCAAACCGTCCGTTCCGTCGGTTATTCCTTCGGACGCAGCCGCTGGGGTTAGTTGCAGGCGCTAACCGCTATACGGGTTGGTCTCAGAAAGAGCCAGGTACTCGTTGGGCTCACCGTCTTCGGTGACGTTGTCGAGGTCGCGGTCACGCCCAATCAAGGTGCCGAGCGCGCCCGCCAACCCGGCCATGCTCATCAGCACCGCCACGGGCATCACCACAACCAACAGCACCACGATCACCACCGCTCCCAGATCCATTGGTTCAGTCTGCCAGATCTGTCGGGCGGGCGGCGATTACTTCAATCTCGACCTGAGCGCCCAGTGGCAGCGCGGTCACGGCGACGGCGGACCGCGCCGGGCGGTGTCCGTCGAACTCTTCGGAGTAGATCTTGTTGACCGCCGCGTAGTCGTCGATATCGACAAGGAACACGGTGGCTTTGACCACATCGGCAAGAGAGGCGTCAGCCGATGCCAGCACTGCGCGCAAGTTGACGAATACCTGTCGGGTTTGGGCCTCCACCCCGCCTTCGACGAGTACGCCGTCGCTGATACCGATCTGGCCGGCGGTGAACAGGAAGTCGCCGCCTCTCATGATCGGCGAATACGGACCGACGGGCGTGCTCATGATGTGCTCCTTGCGCAGTTTCCGGGCGTCTCGCAGACTAGCAAAGCACCATGCTCATGGGTCACCGATCGGCCACTGTGGCGGGCAGTCTCGATCCAGCCACACAGCAGCAGCGACCGCAGCGAACACTGCGTCTGAGCCATTGACCGGATCGTCGGTGGACGGCTCGACCGTGATCTCGATACGGGGAGTGTCGATGGCGCGCAACACGCCGAAGGAACGGATCGTCAGATCGTGAAGTTCGCCGTGCTCGTCGACGGCGAGACTCTCGCTTGTCAGCCATGACAGAGCCATATGCGCAGCTCCGGTGCAGTATGAGCGAAGAACGGTCTCGTCAAGCACCGCTCCGGCGCGCACAGACACATACAGCGTTCCGTCTGCTCCGACCGAAGCGGTCGCCGTGCCTCCCCCCGGTGCTTTGATCCAACCGACCTCGCCTTTCACACCGGCTTGCAGCACGTTTGCTTCGACCCAACCAGCACCACGGATGGCAGCACTGGTCGGCGGACCAACCACATCCACTTCGTGCACCAGCAACCCACCGGCGACACTGGTGATCGCTTCGCTGATACCCGGTGTCCGAGCGACCCGTACTACGCCCGTTCCGTCGCGGTTGATTCCAGCCGCGAGCGGTGGGCGCTTGGGACCGCGTCGCACGGAGTCTTCGCGTGAGTACAGCACCCGAACCGGGCGCCCCGCTTCGTTGGCCAGACGCCGCGCAACCTCTGCGACTTCGCTCGATTGTTTCGCCCCGAACGCTCCCCCGTTCGCCAACGGCGACACCGGCTCGCCTCCCGGAGTGCACCATGATGCATCGGTTTCGAGGTATGCAGGCTCCACCCACGAAGTGCGAAGCGTAAGGTCGAAGGTGCCTTCTGGCATCGCGATCGGCGGCTCGAACACCGCAGTCGTGCGGCGGCCCTGCACTTTGTCCGCAAGGCGCAGGGCCTCAGCACGGTTTTCGGCAAGTACCCAGTGCCCGTCTTCGTTCAGAACCGCTACGAGAGCATCGACAGGGGCCGAGTCGTCCGCGAAACCACCTCGTCCCGCGGCGACCGCTGGACCTACCGACTGGGCGACGCCTCCTTCGATGGTCGCTCTGCGAGCCGCGTCGCCGTCTCGGTCGAGCGTGAGGACATCGACACGAACTTCGGGGGTCCGGTGGTGGTCGTCGAACGCCTCCCATGCGTCAACCACAGTCCGCCAACCTGTGCACCTGCACAGATGCGCTTGCAGCGCCTTCGCCGCGGCTTCTCGGTCATTGTGGTCCCCGCCTTTGGCCCGAAGTCCCTCAAAGCGGCAGATGATGCCCGGGGTGCAGAACCCGCATTGACTTCCGCCGGTAGCAGCGAACGACTCGGTCCACGCCGCTCTGAGATCATCGGGGAGACCTTCGAGGGTGGTGACGGTGCGATCACGAACCCTCCGCACCGGGGTAACGCACGACACCCGCGGTGCTCCGTCGACCAGCACCGTGCAGCAGCCGCATTGCCCTTGGGGGCTGCACCCGTCCTTGACCGAGGTGAGGCGGAGCTCGTCACGCAAGACGTCAAGCAACGTCGCGGTCTTGGCAGTCACACCGTCGACCGCGACCGCAGCGCCGTTCACGACAAGCTCGATGGATCGATCCAATTCCACCAATTGATCGTAACGACTAGAGTTCGGGCGCAATGGCAACGTTCCCAACTCAGATCGACGAAGTGGGTACGCAGTGGCTCACTCAGTCGCTGCGCTCGGGGGGAGTGCTGGCCGCTGACTCGCAGGTCACCGGGTTCGACATCGAACCGATCGGCATGGGGATCGGCATCATGGGCCTCCTGTACCGCCTGTCGCTGCGCTACGAAAATGACGCTGCCGGTCCCGCAACGGTGGTGCTGAAGCTCGCATCGAACGATCCTCAAGCCCGCCATATGGCGCGCATCTTCCGGTTCTACGAGAAGGAGGTCGGTTTCTATCGCGACTTCGCGCCGTTGACCCCGATTCCCACGACCGCCTGCTATGCCAACGAGTATGACCCCGAGACCGACGATTTCGCACTTCTGCTGGAGGACGTCGGCGATGCGACGGTACACAGTCAGGTGGACGGCTGTTCGGCAGACGCGGCCCTGGCCACCGTACGAAACCTTGCTCGCCACCACGCAGCCTTCGCTGATTCGGCGCTGTTCGACGATGCGGACTTCGCCTGGGTGCCCTTCGGGTCGGACTCGCCGACCCCCGAAGGTGTCGTGCAGGGAATGGCTGACTCTTGGGGACCGTTCCAGGAGTCGTTCCCCGAACTCGTTACCACAGAGCTGGCAGCGATCATGGAACGCTTCGGCCCGTCGGTCCGCACCCTGCTGACGGTCAAGGAAGGACGCCCGATCACCTTGGTCCACGGCGACTACCGGCTCGACAATCTGTTTTTCACCGCCGACGGCAGGGTCACGGCCATCGATTGGCAGGTCTGTGCCAAGGGACCCTTCGCCTACGACCTCGCCTACTTCATGACTCAGAGCTTGACCATCGACGACCGCAGGGCTCATGAGGCTGCACTTATCGATGCCTACCTCGACGAGCTTCGAGCGGCCGACTTCGACCACGACCGCGACATGTTGATGGACGACTACCGCGCGACCGCGATGTTCTGCCTCTGCTATCCCATCCAGGCGGGGAACATCGAACTCGTCAATGACCGGGCCCGAGCGCTCATCGTCGACATGTTCAACCGTGCCATGACCGCGATCAGCGACCACAACGCCACCGAATTCCTCCTCGACTGAGCGAGAGCGGGCTGGATTGGTCAGCTCATCGGCGGCGCGGCGGGATTGAACCACTCAAGCTCGGTGAACCGACCGAAGTCCGAATCTGCTGACACGATCGACAGCCCATGCTCAATGCAGAGCGCCGCCAGAGCAGCATCGGGAATCAGGTTGGCACCAAGGTGCAAGTCTCGTATGAGGCGACCCAAGATCTCCCGGTGACCGCGGCCCGGTTGAGGCACCCAGGCGTTGGGAGCGTCCAACCAGCTCTCCACCATCTTCCATGCCTCCGCGGGTGCCAGTGGACTTGTCATCGCACGCGGATTAGTAGAGATGCGCATGAACGCCGTTAACGACTGCCACGGCAACCCAACTCGCCTCGGCCCGTTCAACGCCTCCTCGATCCAGTTCCGCCCGGCAGCGTGAAATGGGCTGTCTTCATCCACCGCGTACAGCAAGATATTGGCATCTACCAGCATTGCGCTGTTAGCGAGCCTCGTGGCCCTCAAGCAGATCGATCGCCTCGGCCACGTTCGTCACGTCGATTCGAATGCCGAGTCGGCGCGTCTGTTGGACAAACGGTGCTGCAGGCGCTTCGGCAAGCAGTCCGCGCCGAACCAGGGTGTTGACGGCCTCCGACACACCCATGCCGCTCTCGCTGCGAAGGTGTGCTAGTGCCCGCGCGGTGTCGTCGTCGAACTCCACGGTGGTCCTCATATCGCCAGTGTACACATGTAAATGCATAACTATTTTCATTTAAGTGTGGACTTAAGTACGTCAACATGTACTGGTCTGGCGAATCGCTCAGGGTCAGCATGAAGTTTTGGCGGAGGATCGCCTCGAAATTGTCCGTCCCGACCACGGTGACATCCGCGGCGGTAATGTTCAACCGGCGCTGATCCGGTGCGGCGTGGTGGTGTTCGTAGTGATCTCCGCGGCGGCCGCATCCATATCGTCGCCCTTGGCCTTCGCGTCGGCGGTGAGGTTCGTCGTGATCGTTTCCGTGCTGCAGGTGCCGGACGATACCCGCGGCAACGACGCTAGCATCCCAGTGACCGGCAGCGCAAAGATCGACTGGATTATCGGATCGAGGTTCACACCCGTTCCGGTTATCAGCGCGGGCAACACAACCCGAAGTCGTCGGTCGTCGTTCAACAGGCTCAGCGGAATACCGGAACAGTCTTCGGCGGCGGCGTAGTCGGCCTCAACGCCGACGGGCCTGGAAACGGAAACGCGGCGACGAGATGGCCCCAAGCGCGGCCCTAGATCGCAGATCGGCCATTCTCGGGCCTCCAGGGTGTCACCACCGTCGGCGGCGGCTTCGGTTTTGTCCGCGGCCCCGGCGCTGGCTTCGTCGTCGGTCTCAGCTAGCAGCCCGCCCAAAGTCGGGTTTCGGTCTGCTTGCACTTGGCGCTCACGCTCTTGATTTCTTCAGGGTCGGCGGCGAGAGCGTTCAGTCCTTGTCTAAGTTCGCTCGAATTGAAGGCGAGTCGTTGAGCATTCGTCACGAGATGTCCTCCGGTTTTCATGGGGAGGGACTATCTCCGGCGTTTTCAGAATGGTGCCACAGCCGCAGTAAGAAACCTGCCACAGCTACGAGAACGCCGCATAGCGGCGCTCAGCGGCCGCGAGCGTCAATGAGTTTGGCGCAATCGTCGCAGATATCGACATCGTTGATCTTGTCGATCTCTTCGATCCGGCGGGTTGTGGTCGCGTCGATGATCGGATCGCCGTTGAGGTAGCAAACCCAACAGATTTCGGTTCCATCGTATTCCGGGTCAAGACCGCCGCCGTGCTCATAAAAGTCGATTAGGCCATCGAGCGGCACGTCGAGGATAAGGGCGATATCGGAATAAGGCACGTCGACAGCACGGGGGGCGATCACCGCGAGCCTAAGGTTCTCGGTGGCCTCGTCTGATGCCGGGGAGCTGAGAGCGTAGGGGTCCTCGGTCTCCAATGTCTCCATAGCGACGAGATTGGCACGGCTGGCGTCTCGCAGAGCGTCGCACGCCCGCCGCCGGCGCTCGGCGGTGGTGTTATCCATGTTCCGGAGAGTACCGATTCGCGGATGGGCACCGCAACGAGGGGCCACCGTCGGCCACCAGACCCGCCAAGAACGCCTCAATCAGCCCGTGCGGCACCGCTAGACGTGAACACGTCTCTGGCGCTCTACGGCGCCCAGCGTCGAGACTTGCGGCAGTGGTGGCCGTATCTGTCGGCCAGAGTCCCGCGTCGGTGCGGTGAGCCGCGCGAACTCGACGTACGGGGACAACAGCAGCGACCGCGGCCTCGATGCAGCGGGTTACGTTGCACTCGATCTGGTGGCGGTCTTTGAGCGCTTGGTCAAGGTCGAGCAGCGCTCGGCTACGTTGCTCGCGTTCGTACTCGGATAGGCGCGGCATCGTCAGATGTCGCCTTAGGCGTCCAAAATGCTTTCGTGGACACCGGCTCGTAACACGTCATCGGCTGATAGTTTCACGCCAAAGTTGTCGTCGCGCCCGACAATAACGCCGTGAACGTGGGCTAACCCGCGGAATTGACCCTGCTTGATAGTTCGCCGGGCATACGTCGCGGGCAGATATCCCACCTTGAGGGGCTGCGCCTTCGTCCGCTTGCCCAACAAGACCGCTATCGCGTTCGGGTCGTACTCGTTCTCAGGTTCATGGAGCAGCCAACAATGCACGCCGACAATCTGCCAACCGTCCCGGACGGGAAGAAGAGTCGGATTCGCGCGCGCGGTTGTATCCACCACCTCGCGGATCTGGTCTTGATAGTGGGATTCCCCAACAGCATCGACCCAACACGGCGGCCAAGCTTCGGGATCGTCCCAGAGATCAACAGTCGCGCTCCGGGGCTTGCGACGAAAGATCATGAGATCGAGACAGTACGTGCGTGTGGCCCGGGCCGCAAATCGGGTACTTGCGTGCGAATGGCCGCCGCAATACGGGGTCAGGCTTCGCCACCGTCGCGGTAGCCATGGCCCCGCACGATCAACCGACGCGGCTGGGAACCTCACCGCGTCGAGTGCATCGCGAAGCTCGGCCTCACGCCAACGGTCACACACAATCGCCGTCGACAGCCGACACCGGCCGGCACTTCGGCCAACAACGCCGGAATATCGCTGACGCGACCGCCCGCGGTGATCAACTCCCCGCGGTCGTACATACGGCGGTAAGGCACCCCACGCCATCACCGAGGCCTCGCCCAGCGAGGCTCGGGATCGTCGGGAAGCATGCCACCGGACATTGTCACCATGGCGAGTGTGACCGCCGCGGTGAACCGGCGAATACTCAAACGCTCGCCGTTGCTGCTCAGACCTTGGGAAAACGTTGCTCCCTCCGAGCTGGCTGTTTATGTGCCGAGCGCCTTGCGCAGAGCTGCCGAGGCGTCGCGGGCGCTGTTGAGGCTGACTTGCGCGGTCGCCACCATGGACGAACCGTGGAACGTTCCCGGGTAGGCGTGGATCTCGGTCGACACGCCCGCCTCGAGCAACCGCATCGCGTAGGTCAGTCCCTCATCACGCAACGGGTCGAACTCCATCACCGACACGAACGCTGACGGCAGACCTGAGAGATCTTCGGCCACCGAAGGAGATGCGTAGGGCGAGACAGGCCCTTCGTGGTCAGGCCCCAAGTAGTGCTTCCAACTCCAGATTGCGTTGGGTCGATTCCACAATGGCGTGTCGGTGAACTCCGTCATGGATGGGGTCTCAAGGCGATGATCGAGTTCGGGTATTTCCAGCAGTTGGAAGCACAATGGTGGCCCGCCTCGGTCGCGGGCCATGAGCGCTGTGCCCGCGGCCAACCCGCCACCTGCACTCTGACCGGCGATGGCGATGCGCTCAGGGTCCACACCCAGGTCCGCGGCATTGTCGGCCAACCACGAGAGCGCCGCGTAGCAATCGTGGACTGCCGCTGGGAAGGGGTCTTCGGGTGCCAGGCGGTACTCCACCGACACCACCACCGCAGGGAGCGCAGCAGCCATGCGATCGCACCAAGGGTCCATCATCTCGATCGACCCGACCATGAACCCGCCGCCGTGGATCTCCAGCACCGCGGGCAGAAGACCTGAGGGTGCCGACTCTGGACGGTATATCCGAATCGGTACATCGGGGTCGCCGGCGAGGCCCGGCACCGCACGGTCCTCACGGATCACGTCATCACGAGGGTCGACCTGGGTGAAGAATGAACCCATCACTTTTCGCCTGGCAACAACCTCTTCGAGATTGGACATCCCCGTCAGTGAGGGCAGGAACGGCAGAATCTCAAGCAACTCCGGGTCGTAGGGTCGTTCAGTCATGCCGCGACCGTAGCGCCACCTCCAACCGAGTCAAACAACGACGAAAGCCCGCCGCTCAGCGACGGGCTTCGCAATTCAACTCAGGGAGTCAGCTGAAGCTTTGGCCGCAGCCGCAGGTCCGTTGAGCGTTGGGGTTGTCGATGGAGAATCCGGCATCGGTGAGGCCGTCTTTGTAGTCGAGAGTGGCACCCTCGAGAAGCTGGGCAGACGACGGATCCACAACGACGTCCACCGGGCCGTAGGCGACCATCGTGTCGTCGGAGGCTTTTTCGTTGTCGAAATACATCTCGTAGGAGAAACCGGAGCAGCCACCGGGGCGCACGGACACACGCAAGGCCAGCCCGTCCTCCCCCTCTGCGGTGAGGAGTTCGTCGACTTTCGACACGGCGGAATCTGTCAGTGTGATCACAGGACTTCCTCTCTAGAAGAACTACTACGATACTGCCTCCACCCTACCCGCTGCCACCCACATTCGGCTCACTGTCTGAGCGCTCGGGTTGCGGGGGTAGCCTCGGGGGGTGACAGACGTTGCGCTGCCGACTGCTGATGACGTGATGGGGTTGCTGCGCGGGGTGATTGATCCTGAACTGGGCAGTGACATCGTCGAACTCGGCATGGCCCGCTCCGTAGACGTCGCCGACAGCGGCCGGATCACTCTGGAGATCGCCCTGACCACCAGTGGCTGCCCACTGCGGGGACAGATCCAAAAGGACATCCGCAGCCGTCTCCTGTCGCTCCCCGGGGTCACCAGCGTAAAAATCAACTGGGGCGAGCTGACTCAAGAGCAGAAGTCTGAGGCCATGGCCAAGGCACGATTCAACGTCAGCCAAGACGCCCCGGCCACGGCCATCCCGCCGACCACCAAAGTCATCATGATCGCCTCAGGCAAGGGCGGAGTCGGCAAATCTTCAATCACGACCAACCTGGCAGCCGCGCTGGCCGACACGGGCTACGCGGTCGGCGTGATGGACGCCGACATCTGGGGATTCTCCGTTCCCCGCATGCTCGGGGTCGACGGCGACCTCGTCGCCCATGAAGGCAAGATCACTCCTCTGATCCGTAAAGTCGGCAGCGGCCGCCTTGAAATCGTGTCGATGGGCTTCCTAGTCGCGCAGGAGGACTCCGCCCTGATGTGGCGTGGGCTCATGTTGGACCGTGCGGTCCGGCACTTCTGCGAAGACGTCGCCTGGTCCGACGATCTCGACTACCTGCTGATCGACATGCCGCCCGGAACCGGTGATGTGCAGATGGGCTTGGCGAAACTGCTGCCCCGCGCCGAGATGCTGATCGTCACCACCCCCGCAAGCAACGCCCAGAAGGTTGCCGCGCGGGTGGCCGACATGGGTCGCAAGAACTACCTGCGGATAGTCGGCGTCATCGAGAACATGACCAGCTTCGTCGCCCCCGACGGCAGCGAACACGACCTGTTCGGAAGCGGTGGCGGCCAACAGCTCGCCGACGACGTGGGTGTTCCACTGCTCGGATCGGTTCCGATCGAAGCTGAGGTGTCAGTCGGAGGCGACAGCGGCTCGCCGGCGGTGCTCGGTTCCAGCCCCGCAGCCGATGCCATCAGGGCCATCGCCGCGGCCATTGCTGAGGAGTACATCCCGCCCGTGGAGATGGCGGGTTGCTCGGCTCGCATGCTTGAAGCGGCCATGGCTGCGCTCGACGAACTCGACGAACTCGAAACGAACCCCAGCTGAACCCGGCGTCTGTCAGCGTCGTCCGGGACCTGCGTCGGAGCTGTCGTCATCAGGGCCGGCGTCCTCCTCAGACACCGCGCCCAGTTCGATCGCCGAGCCGCTGCCGTCGCCGTAGCCGGCTTCACCAGCGTTGGTGATGTCGGTTGCGCTCACATCGGTCCATTGACCGAAACGCACGCCGGGCCCGCGAAACGTGCCGGCGGCCTTCACACGACCTGCAAAGCGATGCTTCAGCACTTCCCGCACGACTGCGCGGGTAGGTGGGAACAACAGCAGCAGTCCGACACCAGCGGTGAAGAACCCCGGTGTCAGAATCAGCGCCGCCGCTACCAGCAACAACACCCCGTTGATCAACTCGTTGGTCGGAATCTGGCCTCTGTCGAGCGACTCCTGGGCTCTCCGCAGCACGCTGAGACCTTCGCGTCTGACGAGAACGGCGCCGACCATGCTGGTCAGAACAATCAGACCGACTGTGTTCCATCCACCCAAGGCAGCGGCGAACGCGAGGATCAGATAGCCCTCGCCGACCAGGACCACGAGAAACAGAACAAAAAGGATGCCCAAGATGCAGCCATCCTAGGAGCATCCAGGGTCCATGCGCCCCAGAACCCACCGACGGCACTGGGGCTCTAGGCTGATCTGGCCGTGACTGAACAAACTTCACGCCCTCCGTCGGTCGACCGGCTGGCCCGGTCGTTGCACGACACCGGCCTTCCGCATCCGATGCTGGTCGAGGCGGCTCGCACCGCGATCAACGCCGGAACCCCCGACAGCGCACGCCAGATCGCAAATGACATGGCCAGACGACTGCTGCGCCCGGTCATCAACGGCACCGGCACGCTGCTGCACACCAATCTCGGTCGTGCCCCGATGGGCTGGGAGCAGGCCGAGCAATACTCGAATCTCGAATTCGATCTGACGACTGGCGAACGCGGCTCGCGCATGGACACCGCTCCTGCACTGATCGCCCAGGTCTGCGGGGCTGAAGCCGCGATTGTCGTGAACAACTGCGCGGCAGCGGTGCTGCTCGCCCTGGCAAGTCTTGCCGAGGACAAGGGGGTGGTGGTTTCCCGGGGCGAGTTGGTGGAGATCGGCGGCGGTTTCCGGGTTCCCGACGTAATGGCACGTTCGGGAGCACGACTCATCGAGGTCGGCACCACCAACCGCACGAGGCTGGCCGATTTCAAACGGGCAATCGACAAGCACGGCGAAGACGCCGCTCTAGTGCTGCAGGTACACCAGTCGAACTACAAGATCGTCGGCTTCACCGAAGCCCCCCGGACCGCGGAACTCGCCACGCTCAACCGCCCGTTGGTCGCAGACATCGGTTCGGGGCTTGTCGACAGTCGTTGCTCCTGGCTCGATGGCGGGCCGCCTGGATGGCTGGACAACGAACCAGCCGCTCGTCAGACGCTTGAAGCTGGTGCCGATCTGGTCACGTTCTCCGGCGACAAACTCTTCGGTGGGCCACAAGCAGGCATCATTGCGGGCCGGGCTGATCTGGTGGCAGCGTGCTCGGCTCACCCGCTGGCCCGTGCCCTCAGACCCGGTGCCCTGGTGCTCGGGGCTTTGCAGGCCACCGCTCTGGCGTACCTGAATCGCGACGGTGACGCCATCCCGTTCTGGCGAATGGCGTCTCTGTCCCAAGACGAGCTGCGCTCCCGAGCCCAAGAAATCGGCGTTGGGATCGTCGTGGACGTGGCTTCCACACCGGGTGGCGGGACTCTGCCCGAAGTGGAGATCCCCTCAGCGGGCGTGGCCGTCGAGGGCGACCAGCGCAGCGCGTTGCGGAACCACCGGCACCCGATCATTGCCCGGGTCATCGACGGACGCACCATCATTGACCTGCGCACCGTTCACCCAGACGATGACTCCGAGATTGCCGCTGCGGTGACCTCCGGCTCTGGCTGATGATCCGCTCACCACACGTTGAGGGCGTTGACTGATGCATGTGGTGGCGACGGCCGGGCATGTGGACCACGGCAAGTCGACCCTGGTCAAGGCACTGACGGGCACCGACCCGGATCGACTGTCTGAGGAGAAGGCCCGCGGACTCACCATCGACCTGGGCTTCGCTTCAACGCAACTTCCCTCCGGCAGAGGGGTGGCGTTCATCGACGTGCCCGGCCATGTCCGCTTCCTCAAGAACATGTTGGCGGGGGTGGGAAGTGTCGACGCCTGCGTTTTTGTTGTGGCGGCCACCGAGGGTTGGAAACCGCAGTCCGAGGAACATCTGCAGATCCTGGGTTTGTTGGGGATCAAGCACGGGCTGGTGGCGCTGACGAAGACAGGTCTTGCCGATGAGGACTTGCGAGAACTGGCACGACTCGACGTGGAAGAACGTGTGGAGGGCACGTTTTTGGAAGGTGCTGCGATCGTTGAAGTGGACGCCCTGGACGGCTCCGGTATTGCCGATATCGAGGCGGCTCTTGACGAGTTGCTTGAGAGCACACCGACCGCGGTCGACCACAAGCGGCCCCGGCTCTGGATTGACCGGGTGTTCGCTGCAAAAGGATCGGGGACGGTGGTTACAGGAACCCTCACCGGCGGGCGGGTGCGGGTCGGTGACGAGTTGACTTCGCTGCCGGAGCGGCGAGCCGTGCGGGTCCGAGCGCTGCAGAGCTTGTATGCACAGAGATCGAAGGTGGGTCCCGGGAACCGGGTTGCTTTGAACCTGTCCGGTGTCAGCCATGACGAGCTGACCCGCGGCGATGTGCTGATCAGAGCCGACCAGTGGCATGTCACCCAGCGGATCGACGGTCTGTTGAAGGTTCTTGACGTCGTTGACCATCCGGTCACTCGGCGAGGCGCTCACATGGCGTATCTGGGCTCTGGAGAGTTCCCGGTTCGGGTCCGTGTGCTGGGTCCTTCGGAGATTCAGCCCGGTTCGGAGGGTGCGGTTCGTCTTCACCTGCCCGTCGGGTTGCCTCTGTTGCCCGGTGATCGGTTCATCCTTCGTGAATCGGGCCGGGGCGAAACGCTCGGCGGAGGAGAGATCCTTGATGTCGATCCGATAGTCGCCGCTGCCAAAGCCCGGCCTGATCGCAGCTTGGACCGGGTGATCGCCGAACGAGGTCGAGTGGATGTCGACCATCTCCTGCGACTCACAGGCGAGCGTCGCGACGCCGATGTGGGGAATTGGGCGGTGGACCCAACGGTGTTGCGGGCCCGCCATGTCGAACTCAGCGAGGCCATCGCCGCTGCGGGGCCGCTGGGACTCGACATCGCAACGCTCGACGACTTCGGCCGAGCGCTTCTAGACACTCTTGAGGGGGTTACCGTGGACCACGGTCACGCCAAGGCCGTCGACGCCGTCGACACCTTGACCGGACATCCGTTCATCGATGCTCTGGAGGCGTCGCCGTTCGCTCCTCCGGATCCCACCGGCGTGGATCGGGCGGAACTTCGTGAGTTGGTTCGGAGAGGTGACGTGATCGAAGCCGACGGGGTTTACTTCGCGGCGAGCGCAGTCGCGGCGGCCGCAGGGGTCGTGGCGGGTCTGCTGAGCCGCCGACCCGACGGAGTCACGGTCGCCGAGGTCCGCGACGAGTGGGGAACGAGCCGCAAGTACGCAATTCCGTTGTTGTCGTATCTCGATAACAACGGGATCACCAGGCGTCGCGGTGATTTACGGATCGGAGGACCCCGACTGCCGCCACTCGGTGAATCGGCACTCGGTGAATCGGCACAGGGTGAATCGGCCTAGCGAGTTCTGGCTAAACCGTCAACAGCTGACGGCGTTCGCTCTCGCTGAGTCCACCCCATATGCCGTGCTGTTCACGAATGGAGAGGGCATGGGCCAGGCAGTCGTCGCGCACGGTACAGGTTTCGCAGATCGCCTTTGCATGCCTTTCGCGGGCCCGCTTTTCATCTCGTCGTTCAGGCGACGCAGGAGGGAAAAAGATCGCCGACTGAGGTCCGCGGCAAGCTGCTCGCAGTTGCCAATCGATAGCGTCAAATTGCTTGATCATCAGCACTCCTTTTCTTCAGATGCTTGGCCTACCAGACAGAACGAGGTTGGGCAAACGTTTTGAGCGCGAACCGAAGAAAAATAACCACTGTCAGTAGTTTTTTGGTCAACAGCTAAATGATTCGATCCCAATGGATCAATGCCGTGGATCAATGTCACATCTCGCGGTAGTCGCGAGCACCACCGGTTTCCGGCTCGATCTCAAGATAGAGCCCTTCAATGGCAACGATGCGGACCTGATCACCCGCTGAGATCGGCGTTGTGCGATTCACCCGCGCCCGCCAGGGGGCGCCGTCGACACTGACGATGCCCTCCTTCTTGATGTCTTCTGTGGCCTCAGCCATCATCCCCACCATCCATTCGCGGCCGATCGTCGGCGTTCCGAAGCGGGTGCGGATCATCGACGGCATACCCGAGATCATCGAGAGCGCAATGCCGATGATGCCCACCAGCAGCGTTATCCACGAGATCGCCATGCCGTCGTACAAGAACAACGATCCAGCAATCAGACAGATCGTCGCTATCCACGACCAGACCCGCGGCACTCCCACCTGCACATCGATGGCGTAGCCGAACATGGCCACGACGAGCAGGGCGATCGCCCAATTCCGAGCAGGAAGAACATCGAAGCCATAGCAGCCAACCACAAAGCAGCCCGCTCCGATCGCCCCGGCGATGCCAACACCTGCGGTATAGAACTCGAATATGAGCAGCGCCGCCCCGATCAAAAAGAGCAGATAGGCCATGGCAGGGCTGGCGAGGCCGTGCACCCAACCGTCGATCAGGGGAAGCTTGGAGAAACGAACTTGTGAGTCCGGCACGCGCACTGGTTCCTCACCGCTGTTGTCCACCGTGCTGGCAAAACCGGGTAAATCCAGCATGAAGAACAAAAGCGTCGGTGAATCGCGGTGTGCGAGACCCTGCTCGACAACGGTGTCTTCATCGACCGTGCCGTTCTCCAGGGCATCGGCGACCTGCAGGAACTGATCGGACAGAAACTCCGGAAAGATCAGTTCGCCGGTGTTCCCGAACCGAGCACCCACCGCCACCGACAACTCGTCAGTAGCCGCCACCAGTTGAGCTGCCCCACCCTGGGCGCTGGCGCCTGACGGGCCGACCCAGGCGTACACCGGGACCACTGAGTCTGCAATCGCCTGGGCCACCTCTGTAAGCCGCTCATCGCTTACCACATGCCCGCGACTGTTCACCTGAAGGACCACGCCACCCGATCCATCGGCTTCGGCCCTGGCAATGGAGTCCTCGATGAAATCGGCGATGATCTCATCGATCAAGCCCGGGATCTCGATGACGTCGAACGTCGGGGTTTCGTCGGCCGTCGAGGTCTGTAGAGCGAGGCTTGAGTCTTGCTGAGCATGCGCGGGCATGAACCAGCCAAGCAGCGACATCGCTAGCAGTGCGGCCGCAGACGATAGCGTGACCAAACGACGCAGCCGTGTCCATCGTGTCAATCGCTTCGAGGGGGGGAATGGATCCCGGTCAATTCTTCGCATCGTCGCGGATCCTGATCGTGGCGGGGAAAGGTGGTGTGGGCAAGACCGCCACCTCGGCCAGCTTGGCCTTGGCGGCGGCTCAAACCGGCCGCAACGTCCTGGTTGTGGAGGTGGCCGGCCGGTTGGATTCGGCACCGATGTTCGGTGTCGATCCACAAGGCTACGACGAGCACCGTGTTTACAAACACAGTGTTGACGACCACAGTGTTGACAACGACTCCGGCCGCGGCCGGGTCCGCTGCCGCTCGATTACTCCCGACGCAGCGCTCGTTGACTGGCTGAGCAATCACGGTTTCGCGCGGATCGTGAGGCGCATGTCCAAGTCTGGATTGCTGGAGATCGTCGCCACGGCTACGCCCGGCATCAAGGAACTGTTGGTGTTGGGTCAGATCAAACATCTTGAACAGAGTCGCGTAGCCGATCTCATTGTTGTGGATGCTCCCGCGGCAGGCCACGCACTCAATTTCTTGAAAGCACCGCTGGCGGTGCACAACACGGCACGTACCGGTGTGCTGCGACGCCAAGCAACAGAAGCCCTGGAAATGTTGAGCGACAGCGAACGATGCCGAGCTCTGCTAGTCACCATCGCAGAGGAAACCCCGATCAAGGAGTTGGTCGAAACAGCATTCGCGATTGAGGACGAGGTGGGTCTGGCCCTCGGCCCCGTCGTCGTAAACGGCCTGCTTCCATCAATCGAAGCACTTGACACGAGTTCTGAGCTCCACGTGTCAGACATCGGGGCTTCTGAGAGCGGGCTGGGTGCACCTGAGATCAGCGACCTGGTCACAGCAGCGAACTTTCGGCGTGATCGGCTGTCATTGCAAAATGATCAACTCGCCTCGCTGGCCCAACAGCTGCCTCTCGCACAGATACGCCTGCCGCATCTTTTCACGACTTCGGTTGGTCTGACCGAACTCAAGACGCTCACCGAATCGGCGACCGCTTCCATTGAAGCGATAGAGCAGTGGGCCGGTTCATGAGTGGCACACCACCGTCGAGCGTCATGACCAGCAGCACCACGCCCAATAACTACGGCGACCTGGTTGCCCAGAAGCGGGTGATCGTTGCCTGCGGCACCGGCGGCGTCGGTAAGACCACGGTCGCTGCGGCCACAGCAGTCGCCGCGGCCCATGGCGGACGGCGCGCCGTGGTGGTCACGATCGACCCGGCCAAACGTCTCGCCGACGCCCTCGGGATCGATGCGCTCGACAACACCCCGACGGTGATCGACGGCGCTTGGACGGGGACTCTCGGGGCGATGATGCTCGACAGCAAGGCCACCTTCGATGATGTGGTCACCCGCCATGCCACCAGCAAAGACCAGGTCGAACACATCTTCAGCAATCGCTTCTACGTGAATGTGTCGACAGAACTGCCCGGCACTCAGGACTACATGGCCGTCGAGAAGCTGAACGAACTGCACTTTTCGGGGGACTGGGATCTCGTGGTGGTGGACACACCGCCAACCCGCGATGCTCTCGCCTTCTTCGAGGCCCCCAAGCTGCTGACGAGGCTGCTGAACAACACCATCTACAAGTTGCTGATATCTCCGCGCCCAGGAGTCCTGCGGGCCGTGAACAGGGCTGCGGGCGGTGTGGTTCGCCGTCTGTCACGGGTAGTCGGTGCCGAGGTCGTTGATGACGCCATCGAGTTTTTTCAGACGTTTCAGGGCATGGAGGAGGGTTTCAAGAAACGAGCCGACGAGACCCGGGCCCTGCTGGCCTCCAACGACACTGCTTTCGTACTCGTCGCCTCGCCCCGCAGCGACACGATCGCCGAAGCGCTCTATTTCCTCAACAGGCTGGCCGATGCCGACTTGTCGGTGCATGCAGTGGTCATAAATCGCATGCTCGCTGCTCTGTCGACCTCAGCCGACGAGGCCGCACGGCTTCAAGCCAGGTTGGGTGCAAGCCCTCTAGCCGGCGCGGCGCAGGCTCTCGTCGACCACGTCCACGCCTCTGCGGGCGACGAAGACAGGGTCTCACGAATAATGGCACATGTTCCCAACGCCACGCTGTCGAGAGTCCCACTGCTGTCAAGCGACGTGCATGACATATCCGCGCTCAGCGATATCGCCGAACTGCTCGCTCAAGACCCGCTCTAGGTTTCGCTGAGAGCAGCTACGGCTTCGAGTACGTCTTCTTTGACGGGGACAATGCGATCAAACCCGGTCGTGTGAAGCAACCGAGAGATCGCCGCACGATCGCTGAACACCGAGATCCGGCCGTCGTTGTCGCGAACCTTGCGAATGCCGCCTATCAAAGCTCCAAGACCAGCCGAGTCCATGAACTGCACACCCGAGAGGTCCACCAACAGCCGCTGCTCTTCAGAAACCTGGGCGAAAGTTTCACGGAATTGAGCGACGGAGTAAGCATCGAGTTCGCCTACCGGGCGAAGCACAACATAATTTCCTTCGCTTACACGGCTAGCGGAGATCTCAAGCACAAGCGCATCGTATCCCGTTTTGTCAAGTTGTTGTCTCTGCGGTTCGCCGACATCACGGTCGTCGCTGCCGCGGTGTACGCTTCGGCGCGTGGCCGACATCCTTCTTGCGACCGACGCTGATTGGTTGGTTGACGACATCGAGGCCGCCGTCGGGGGCACCCACCTCATTCACCGGGTGAGCCACGGTGCCGACGTCGTACCTGCCATCGCCGCGATCAAGCCCGATCTTGTGTTGCTTGATTTTCAGATCGGCAATATGGGCGGCGTAGCTGCTTGTCTGGCGGTTCGCCAAGAAGAGGAGGCGGGTCGCCTCGACCCGAGCGTCATCTATTTGCTGCTCGACCGTGAAGCCGATGTCTTCTTGGCCAGTCGAGCTGCGCCCGACGGGTGGCTGATCAAACCGCTCAGTGCCTTCAGCACCTTGCGAACGATCAACAAAGCGCTCGCGTCGCTCACCGAGAGCCGGTAAACTCGCAGTTCTGCAACACGGGCAGTGGCGCAGGTTGGTAGCGCGCCTCGTTCGGGACGAGGAGGTCGTGGGTTCAAATCCCGCCTGCCCGACAACATAACGGCGGTGGTGCCGGCTGCGGGTCGTTGTGCCGCGCGCGGGGGGTGTGTATCGTCGCGGCATGCTGACCTTGCCGGCGGGACTGTTGGCAGCACTGAAGATTGCCCTGATCGCGGCCTTGGGTATCGCACTTCGCCAGTACTGGCACCCCGATGTCGGGATCATGTATCTGGTCCTGGCTTTGTTTCTTTCGACCAACCTCGTGATCTGTTACTGGGAGATCTGCCTCTTCTTCCGGCGGGACTACATCGAAACTCGCACTGACTATTGGCGTGAAAGACAGCAAGAAACCGGTCGGAGCCCAGCAGTCGAGTTTCTCAAGTCCAAAGTTCCACTGAAGGCTGCTCTCTCGCCGACAGTGTGGGCTGACGTGTGGGCGACGTACTCCGTTTACGACGGATCATTTGCTGATCGTCGAACCTATGGGTTCAACGTGGATGTCGGCAACGGCTTCGTCACGGTCGTTCCTTTGGTAATCCTGTACGCAATTATCACGACGGAGTTCTTGCCGCCGATCGCGGCAGGTGTCCTCGGCATCATGATGTTCTGGCAATGGATCTACGCGACATCGGCCTATTGGATGAGCTTTTTCGTCGCCAAAAGGCATCGTCGCATCACAAGAAGCGAGCTCTACATTCTGATCTGGGGGACCAACGCACCTTGGGTTCTGTGCCCGTTGCTGGGCTTTTATGCCTCCATCCGCCTGGTTGTCGACGACAGTTACCGCGTCTTGGGCGGCTGAACTGAGACCAGACGACGCATGATTCCGGGGCAATTCCTGATTGTGTCTGTTTGGTTCGTAGGGTTGGGGGATGGAACTTCTGGGGGTGCGGCGACGGGTGTCGGAGGCTCGGTCGGGGGTTTTGAGCACCATTACCGCTGACGGCCGGCCGCATGCGGTGCCGTGTTGCTTCGTGCTCGACGGGGAAATCGTGTACTCGGCCGTGGATGCCAAACCGAAGTCGACGCTGGCATTGCGTCGGTTGGACAACCTCGCCGTCCACCCGGAGGCTTGCCTGCTGGTTGATCACTACGAAGACGATTGGTCGGAGCTCTGGTGGATACGACTGGACTGCACCGCACGGGTCCTGACCGACGGCGACGAGCGCAACAGGGCGTTGGACCTGCTCGCCGCCAAGTACCCGCAGTATCGCTCCACACGACCGCCTGGTCCTGTGATCGCCCTCGACGTGACCACATGGCGCTGGTGGCCTTAGAGCGCGCAAATAGGCGAGACTTCGAGTTGGATCCCGCTGTTCCCCGCTCTTGGTTCGCTTCGCTCACCGGGCCGCTCGGGCCACGGCCCCGGTACCCGTTTCGACGGATCGGTGCGGGCTCTGGCAAGGTTGTGGCATGACAGACTTTGCTGAGAAATACGGTCCGTGGGGTGTGGTGACAGGGGCCGGGGCCGGCGTAGGGTTGGCGTACACCGAGGAACTGATATCCCGAGGAGTCCGGGTTGTGATGGTTGACATCTCGCCGGGAGTGGTCGAAGTCGCTGCCGGCCTCGGCGGGAAGACCCGCACAGTTATTTCCGATGTCAGCGATCCCGGATGGGTTGATGTGCTCACCGAGCAGACCGCTGGACTTGAGATCGGAATCGCCGTGGCGAACGCCGGCGTCTCATACGTTCTCCCCTTCCTCGACATGGACGCGGAGATGCGCCGCAAGACCCTCGACATCAACTGCAGGGCAACTGTCGACTTAGCCTCATGGGCGCTGCCGGCCATGGTTGAGCGCGGTCGTGGCGGTTTCGTCGTCACCAGTTCGGGCTCTGCTTTGGCGGGCACCGCCTGTGTGGGCCTCTACAGCGCGACCAAAGCGTTCTCGATCAACCTGATTGAGGCGATCGGCTGGGAACTCAAGGACTCCGGCGTCGACACACTGGCCATAGTTGCGCCGAGCATGGACACCCCGGCTCTCCGTTCCAGCAATCCGGATCATGACCGCATGGGAGGCCCGCCAGTCGATCCGCGCACGGTCGTTGCTCCTGCTCTCGATGCACTCGGCGAGGGTGGCCGCTGGCTGGCCGACGACGGCCTCAAATTCGCCGCCTCGGTAGAGCGCTCGGAACGGGTGGCAATGATGGGCAGCGCCACCGCGGCCATGTACCACCTCTTCGAGGACTAACCCGCCCAACCCGCCATACTTACCCCGTGAACAACAGCTCTCCCAGCGCCACCGCCGCCAACGCGGCTCCGGCTACGCCCGGCAAAAGCAACAGCACAGACGTCTTGGTGGTGGGGGCGGGGA